>CAUWDH010000009.1:0-97631 GCA_963557775.1 uncultured Sarcina sp. | reverse complement strand
TTCAAGGATATTTTCAAATGTTGAAATTGTAAAAAATAGTTATTCAACAACTTATTTAAATAATAGTTAGCAAGTGTTGTATTAATATATGACATTATAAAAATAAATCCTATACATATTGTTATTACACCTACTATGTACCATAGTATAAAGCTAAGTGTTAAAACAAAATATTCCCAACAATGTCCTTTCATCATTTGATTACTTTCTTTTAAACATTGAATTATTCCTTTAGAATTATCATCTACTAAAATAAACTCAGCCTGTGATAATCTTAATGATACAATTATACCTGGTATTATAAATAATATAAAACCTATTGAAATGAATACCATTAATAAAACTTTAATTCCTACTGCTTTTCCATATATCTTTGTAAAGTACCCTAAATTTTTTATAGAACATTCTTTATTTCTAGCAACTTTATAAGCTACATATACTACACTAATTGATAATGGATATGCTAATACAATTGTATATATTAGATTTATAAGTTGCCTAGTTGCTCCACCAGTTCTATCGCTTAACCAATTTCCAAATCCTACAATTACAAGATAAATAAATACAATAAATGTCATTTTCCAATAATTATTATTTTCCTTTAGTTGTTCTTTAGCTTTACTCTTTAGTTCTTTTCTATTCATAGACTTTCCCTCATGTTATAATTTTAAATTCTTGATATTTCTATCTGTACAGGGATTATAACATAATATTTTTTTGTTTTCTTATGTAGTTTTTATCATATATTTACATATAATAATAAAAATATATCAATGTTTATTCAAACTATCTTTTTTTAATTTCAATCTAAATAAAATTTCCATATATTAATTAACTTCTTTTAAAGAATTATTAAAAATTTATACTTTCTTTATTTTGACTTCACTTATTCAACAAATCTTCTTTTAACTTCTTAATTGTATTTTTAGTTAAAAACTGCTTTTTCTTTAATTTATAATATAAAATTTAATTTGAATTCATAAACAACTATAAATAATAATTCAATTTTTCTTCTTGAGAAATATTCCATATTTTAATTTATATCAATAAATCTCTTTGTCATCATAAATATTCCAATTCAAAATTTCTTCAAGCTAAAATTTTACAAACTTTTATAAACAATAAATAATAATAAAAAAATAGACTATACCTAATGGTTCAATCCAATAGAATAGTCTAAACAAACTTTTCTTAATTTTTATATTATTTAATCATTCCTTAGAAAATGTAAAAATACCTAGCTTAAATCTATATATTTTCTCATCTCTATCCAATATAATTCCTATAGATTCAATAAATGAATTATATGCTTTAAGTTTTGAAAATTATAAAATTTCTATATTTCTTCTTTTAAATTAATTATAAGTTATTTATGTTAATATAAGATTAATCCCTATATTTTGTAATTATGAAAACTTCATATAGTTAGATAAAAAACAGAGAGGATGTATCTATAATGCAATACATCCTCTCCATATTTTATTTTACATTAAATCCTATGCTTCTTTTATGTATTGTTGTTCTTTCTTTTCCTTCTCTAATTTTCTTTCGCCTTTTACTTCCCAATGTATTACAAAGGCCAATACCGCTCTAAGTAATATAACAGCACCTAATATGTACATTTCATCTAAATTTTGAACAAGAACTGTTTTTAATATCTCAGCACCAAGCTTAAATTCTAAAGCTAAAGTTAAGGATTCTGCAAAATCAATCTTAATAGAGTAATTTTTTTTCATTAATAAGTTCATAAGATATTTGTAAAAAGCTCTAAGTCCTCCTATGGCTATTATAGTTATTCCAAATAACTCTAACAAATGAATAATTTCTGGTATTACTATTTTTATTAGTTCCCCCATTTTCTTTCCTCCATTTTCTTATCTTCCTTTATCTCATAGTTAGAGACTACAATATTCATATGTTCTACAAGTAAAAAATAAATAGTCTCATACTTCAAAATAATTGTGACTATCATTTAGATAAAATTAAACTTTACCTAAAATTGGTCTACATTTATTTATCGAAAGAAAGTACTAAAACTTTAGAAAAAATAGATGTATTAACAAAATATTTTTATTGTTTAATACATCTTTATACTTTAATTATTATATTCATTTATTAAAGCCTCTATAATTTTGAAACTGTTGATTTTGATTCTAATTCCTTTATAGCTGATTTAAATATCTTTATCATTTCATCATTTATAATTTCATCATCTAAATTATCTAAATCTCTAAGAATTCTTTCAACTTGAATTTTATACTTATTTATTCTTTTAAATTCAATTCTCTCTTGAATATTATTTTCTAAAATAGCTTCTTCTCTTTTCTTATTTTTCATTCCTCTATCTAAAAGATACACTCTAAGCATAATTACATTCCGTTGCCAAACCCTTATAAAATTTTATAAAGGTTATTTGATTACTTCTTAATATTAGTTAATCTTCTTCAAAGTAATCTTCTTTTTTTAAATTTTATCATATGTTAGTCTTTTATATTAGCAACGGTTTTCACCACCTTTCTTTACTTTATTTAATTCATACTTAAGACTAACTTTTCCTTGTTTATTTTTAATTTTTTTGATTTTTTATCCAATAATAATAATTATTGCTTAATTATTATAGCACTTCAATAATTCCATTAAAATCAAAAGCTTCTATATAATTTAATTATAAAAGTCACTTTAAATTATTATTTAAATAATTTAAAGTGACTTTTTTGTTTTTAAATTCAATAAATTCCATTTTAAACTTTATAAATGATATTTATTTCTTTGAATTATTATTTTTTATCTTATAACTAGAACTTATAACACCTTTCTATTCTACAAATAAAAGATAAACAGTATCACACTTTTAGATAAAGTTTGACCACGATTCAGCTAAAATCAAAATTTTATTAGATTGAGTCTATATTTATGTTCCTGGACTAATTAAATAACTAGGATTCTTACTTTGATATCATATTTCTCCCGGTCCTGTAAATTTCATTATATAGCCTTCTCCACTAGCTAAAGAGCTTAGCCCTGTTCCTGTAACCAATTCAACTGAATATTTCATATCATTATCCCTAAGTACTATATGATTTGTATCTACTATAAACTTTTCTCCCACTTCTAAATTTCTTTTTAATATTTTTCCATATGCTGCTAAGACTATAGTTCCTACACCAGATACCTCCACTTGAAAAAGCCCTTCACCTGAAACAAATCCCTTTCTACCTTTAGATTTTGCATTTAATTCTATATCTCCTTCATAAGCTAATAATGCATTTTGTTCTAAAGTATATACTTTAGAACCATCTAAAGGTAATATATTAATATCTCCTAAAAATATAGGAGATAATATTATTTCTCCCTCTCTTTTAGCATCATACTTAGTCAGAAAAACTGACTGCGTTGAAAACATTCTTCCAAAAGCTTTTTTAAAGCCACCAGTGTGAACTCCAACATCAAAGCTGTCAGTCATAGAAACCATAGCACCTGATGCTGCTAATATTCTATCTCCAGCATCCAAATAAGCTCTAACTATAGTATTTGCATCATCAAATACCTTTTCAAATCTAACCATAATTCTCCCCCTAAAAATTTCTATAAATATATATTCTTCAACCCCCAAAAAATTCCTCTTTATTAATGAATAATCTTTAATAAAAATAATAGGGATGTATCTTTATTGACACATCCCTAAAGCTTTATTGATTTTGTAATTCTTTTACTTCGTTTTTACTTTTATTTTTGTTTTTATCTTTATCTTTTTTCTTTCTTTTTCTATTTAATACAGCATACATTATTGGTACTACAAACAAAGTTAGTATTGTAGCATAAGCAAGTCCACCTACAGTTACTATAGCCATTGGCTGTATCATATCTGCACCTGTTCCTAATCCCATCGCTAAAGTTAATAACCCTAATATTGTTGTAAGAGCAGTCATTAATATTGGCCTTATTCTTGTTTTTCCAGCTATTATTAATGCTTCATTTATTTCTAATCCTTCTTCTCTTAATTGATTTACAGAATCAACAAATACTATACCATTATTAACTACTATACCAGATAGTATTAAGAACCCTAACATTGCAATCATACTAATTTCAAAATTTGTAAGGTATAATGCTAAGAATCCTCCTGTAAATGCTAATGGTATTGTAAATAAAACTATAAATGGAGAACGTAATGATTGGAATTGTGCAACCATTATTAAGTATATAAATACTATAGCTAAAGTAATCATCTTTACTAAATCTCCGAAAGCTTGATCCATTGACTCCTTTTCACCTTCTAAATCTATTGTATAACCTGCTGGTAACTTATAATCCTTTAGCTTTTTCTCTATTTCTTTATTTACAAGCCCCACATTATGCTCCTTATCTACTGTTGCGTTAACAGTTATAGTTCTTAATTGTCCTTCATGATTTATTGCCATTAAGCTATCTGCTTCTGACAAAGTAGCTATATCACTTAAAGGAATTTTTTCTTCTTTACCATCTTTACTTACTTTAAGTTTATAATCCTTTAAAGTATCTTTAAGAACTTTACTTTCCTCACCATTAACTAATACCATTGGATATTCCTTATTTTCTATATTTAAATTAGTAGAAGTTGCTTCATTTTTAATTGCAGTAGCTACTTCTTGATAAACTTGAGCTACAGTTAATCCATGAGCCATAGCTTTTTCTTTATCTACTGTAATTACTATCTCCTTAGCACCTTCTTCTAATCCATTGGTTACATTGGTTGCTCCTTCAGTACCTTGTACCATCTTTGTAATATCTTTTGCAATTTCTTTAAGCTTATCTAAGTCGTTACCCTTTATTGCAACATTAACTCCTGAGCCACCTAAAGCTGACATATCCATTGTTTCTGTTTGAACTTTAACTTCACATTTTAAATCTTTAGTAAGCTTCTTTATTTCGGCTCCAACTTCTTGGCTACTAAGCTTTTTATCATCCTTCAAAAGAATATACATTGAAATTTCATTCTTAGAAGTAGGATTCATATTGTTTGACTTTTCCATAGCACCAATAGTTTTTATATCTTTAATAGAGCTTATTTTTTCAATAATTGTATCACTCATTTTTCTAGCTTCAGCCTTGTCAGTTCCCCTCGGCATTGTCATGGTTAAAGATATTTGTGTTCCATCAGAAGCTGGCATTAAAACAGTTCCCCTTGAAACACTTAATAAAGCACTACCTATGAATAGTACAAGAGACATTACTAAAATTAAAACCTTATGTTTTAAAGCCTTTCTTAAAAGACCTTCATAGAAATTAACTCCCTTATCAAATAATTTATGTTCCTTTTCATCAGTAGTACGTAAAACTAAAGATGACATTGCTGGAACTAATGTTAAAGCAACTATTAAACTTGCTATTAAAGAATATGCTATTGTTAATCCCATATCAGTAAATAATTGACGTGATAATCCTTGAGTAAATACTATAGGTAAAAATACAGAAACTGTTGTTAATGTAGAAGCTATTATAGCCCCTGCAACTTGAGCTGCACCCTTTACAGCTGCTTCCTTTACTGGTACTCCCTCATTTCTAAGCCTATAGGTATTTTCTATAACAACTATACTATTATCAACAAGCATTCCTACCCCTAAGGCTAGTCCTCCTAGTGATATTATATTCATTGTTACTCCGCTAAAATACATCATTACCACTGCAAAAAGTAAACTTATAGGTATACTTACTGCAATTATTATTGTTGGTCTTATACTCTTTAAGAATAAGAATAATATAAGAATTGCTAATGCTCCACCCAATAATAAATTTTGAAGTACTGAATTAATAACAAAGTTTATATAGACACCTTGGTCTTGAAGAGCTGTTATATGAACCTTAGAATCATTCTTAGTAAGCTCTTTTATATTCTTATTTATCTTATCTGAAACTTCTGAAGTTGATGCATTACTTTGTTTTTGTATACTAAACATTATGCCATCATTTCCATTTATCTTTGTATATAAAGAATCTGAATTATCATCTATCTCTACAGTTGCTATATCTGAAAGTTTAACCTCTCCAATTCCAGCGGTCCCCATATTCATTAAAACTACATTTTTTAATTCTTCTAGGTCCTTTATTTTATCTCCAACCTTAACTGCAAATTTATTTAGCCCATCATCTATATACCCAGCAGGCATTGAAAAATTTTGTGCCATTAAAATTTTTGCTATGTTTTCCTTTGTTATTGCAGAACCTATATTTGCTTTTGCATAAGCCTCATCTCTAGCCTTTTCAAACTCTTTTGTTGCTCTATTTAATTCTGCCTCACTTGCAGCTAAGCTAGCACTCATTTTACTTAACTCTTGATTTAAAACTAACTTACCAACTTCTAAATCTTTTTCACCTTTTTTTATTTCATCTAATTTACTTTCTAAAGTTGGTTTTTGATTATCAATATCTGAGATAGCTTGTTCTAACTTTGCAATCCCTTCATTAAATTGCTTTATAGCTTCTCTTTCTTCATCCTTTACAGGAACATTATTTTCCTCTTGCCACTTTATAACCTTTTCTAAAGCATCTCTTTTAGATATTAAGTCAACCTTTTGACTTTCTAAATCCTTTTTAAGCTTAGGTAAATCTTTAAGAGCTGATTCTATTTGATTTTTACCTTCACCTAATGCTTGTCCACCAGTTGCAAGGTCTTCAGCCTTTTTCTTTCCTTCTTCATCTAGCTTTTTCTTAGCATCTTTAATCTCTGCCTTTGCTGAATTTAATTTTGCTTCTCCATCAGCTAAATTAGCATCTATTGACCTTAATACTTTATTATTTATTTCCTCTATTTTCTTTTCATCTAAAGTTATTTTTATTCTCTCTTCTAAAAGTCCCATCGCATCAACTGATGCAACTCCATCTATACGTTCAAAAGAAGGAATAATATTATTTTTTACATACTCAGAAAGCTCTTTACCCTTTAAGCCATCAACATCCACAGTAGCAACCATAATTGGAAGCATATTTGGATCCATTTTCATTATAGTTGGATTTTGCACATTTTCCCCTAAACTAGATTTTATTAAATCAATTTTTGAATTTAAATCTATAATTGCGCTATCCATATTTATTCCAGCATTAAATTCTACCATAATTAAGCTGGAATTTTCTCTTGATATACTATTAATTTTCTCTACTCCAGCAGTGGTCGACAAGACCTTTTCTAAAGGTTTAGTTACCTCTAATTCTACTTTTTCTGGATTTGCTCCAGCGTAAGTAGTCATAACCACCACAAAAGGTAACTCAATTTTAGGTAATAAATCTGTTTTCATTCCTAAAAAAGAAACTGCCCCTAAAATAATAACTAAAATTACAGCTACAAACACTGTTAGTGGTTTTTTCACACTAAATTTAGAAATCATAATTTTATCCCCCAATAAAAAACTTATGAACTAATCATATTTTCCATTTATTTTATCATTTACTATTTTTTAATTCAATATATATTAAATGCATTTAATGTTATTTTTTTATTATAATAATAATTTTTAAAGTTTATTATTAAAATTAACCCAAATTTATAAATATAAAATAATAAAGTATATAGTAAAAAAAATCGTAAAAATTTTATTATTATATAAAATTAATCTAAAAAATCTTATATATCTTTTTCAATTTTATATATGAACTTGTTTGCATAAAAAATTGTATATATATAAAATTGAGTTAAAATTAAAATTTTATACAATGGAATATAGGCATATTACAACCTCTAACTCTCAGATAAATAGACATAGCTTCATAAAAATTTTAATTTATTACTAACTTAATAGAATTAAGAGGAGGTTACATCCAATGAAAGAAATTATTGAATTTAAAGAAGAATACTATGAAAATTTACTAAATAACATAAAAACACATGCTTCTGAAATTTTTGAAAAAATTTCATCAAATAAAGAAATTGATGTACAAGATAATGAAGAGTTTATAAACACATCTTTAGATACTATAGAAATTTTATTAAAACAATCTACTATGCATAATGAAGATTTTTTACTTGAATTACAATCCTATTTAAAAAGAATTCAATCATTGCTTGGACACTATAATAAAACTGAAAATCATGAAGAAAAAAAAGGCTTACTTCATAAATATAAATATCGAATTTTAAAAGGTCTTTTAGATCTTGAATATGAAATAGGCACAATTTAAAATAATACAGCTTTCCTTTAGAATAAATTATCCCTAAAGGAAAGCTGTATTTTATTTCTTGTATTCTAATACTATTTTATTTATTCAAATCTTTTCTACTTATATACCCATAAGCTCCCTCTGCATTATTAATTCCATTAACAACAGCTTTTTCCATAACATAAGTTGATAATTCTGCTACTAAATTAATATCTGCCTCAATTACTCCACTTGAGATAGAAAAAATAGTATCTCCATCAAACATGGTATGTGCTGGTTTTATAGTTCTAGCAAAGGCATTATGTGATACTGAAGCAATTCTTTTATTCTGAGCTTTTGTAAATTTAGCATTAGACACTACGATACCTATAGTTGTATTACCTTTAAAAGCTTTTATTGATTTATCATAGTTTTCAAAAAGAAATTTTTGTGTGTTGTAAAATTTTTTCTCCTTTTTATTAAATGCCCCACCTATTATCTGTCCATTTTCAGGATTAATAACATCACCAACGCAATTTACTCCAACTATAGCACCTACCTTTAAATCTCCAATTTCTATTGCGTAACTTCCAAATCCACCTTTCATTGCATATTCTGGTCCTAACATCTTTCCAATGGTTGCTCCAGTTCCACAACCTATATTTCCATTAATGTTTTTCTTATAACTCTCTGCATTTTTAGCTGCTTTATAACCCATTTCTTTATTTGGTCTTACTTTTGAATCACCACATGCCAAATCAAATAATACAGCTGAACATACAATTGGAACCTTTCCTACACCAACATCAAAACCAACATTACATTCCTCTAAATATTCCATTACACCAGAAGATGCATCTAAACCAAAAGCTGAACCTCCTGCAAGAACAATAGCGTGTACCTTTTCTATCATTTCTGTAGGTTCTAATAAATCTGTTTCTCTTGTCCCAGGTGCCCCTCCTTTTACTGAAACTCCAGCACTTCCCCCTTCTTTACTTAATAAGACTGTGCAGCCTGTTCCTGCTTTTATATCTTCACTATGTCCTAACAAAAATCCATCAATATCTTGTATATTTATTTCCTTCATAACCACTGCTCCTAACAATACAACCTTTTTCTATTTATAAAAATTAATATTTATTATTTAATTTACAAAATTAAACTATGACAAAGTGAATCTTTATTCTATCTTGTCATAGTTTAACTAACTTTAAAATTTCTAATTAAGTTTTATTATCTTATTTAAATTTGATTTCTCCATTTTCTATAGAATCTATAATAGCTAATGATTCAACTCTAGCACCCATAGATTCTAATACTTCTCTACCTTCTTGGAATCCCTTTTCTATTACAATTCCAACACCTACTAAATTACACTTTGCTATATTTACTAATTCTATTAATCCTTTAGATGCACAACCTTTTGCTAAAAAGTCATCTATTATTAATATATTTTCTCCTTCATTTAAAAATCTTTTTCCAACTCTAACTGTATATTCTTTATTTTTTGTATATGAAACAACCTTTGTTTCATATAAGTCATTGTCTAAATTTAAGCTCTCCACTTTTTTAGCAAAAACAACTGGTACATAATCAAAATATTGTGATACAATTGCAGCAATTCCTATACCTGATGCCTCTATTGTTAAAATTTTATCTATTTTTTCTTCAGCAAAAATTCTCTTAAACTCTTTACCAATTTCATTTAAAAATTTTATATCCATTTGATGATTCAAAAAATTATCAACTTTTATTATATTTCCTTCTCTTATTCTTCCTTCTTCTCTTATCTTATTTTCTAAACTTTTCATTTCTACTCCCCTTTTCAACATATTACGATTATTTATCTCTTTTTATAATAATAACATTTTTTTCTTTTAATATAAACGCATTTAAATGTTAAAATAGAAACTATAAAACATTTATAATATAAAAATAAATTTAGGAGGCCTAATTTATGTTTAATTTTGATGAAATAATCGATAGAAAGGATAATTTTTCTGTTAAGTGGTCTGAAATGGATATAAATTTTGGTAGTAATGATCTATTACCAATGTGGGTAGCAGATATGGATTTTAAAGTTGCACCTGCAATTTTAGAAAGCTTAAAAAATAGATTAGAACAAGGAATTTATGGATATACAACTCGCCCAGAAAGTTATAATGATGCTATTAAAGGTTGGTTAGAAAAAAGATTCCAATGGTCTATAAATAAAAATTGGCTTTTATTTAGTCCTGGGGTAATTCCAATAATAAGCTTAGCTATCGATTCTTTAACTAAAGAAGGCGATAAAATTATGATTCAGCAACCTGTCTATAGTCCATTTAGTTCTGTAGTTAGGAATAATGATAGAGAACTCGTTGTAAGTCCATTAAAAAAATTAGAAAATGGCGACTATGTCATGGATTACGAAAACATTGAAAATAATATAAAAAATGTTAAAATGTTTTTACTTTGTAATCCTCATAACCCTGTAGGAAGAGTTTGGAGTAAAGAAGAACTTGAAAAGCTTGGACAGATATGTTTAAAGCATAATGTTATTGTAATTTCTGATGAAATTCACAGTGATATAATCTTTAAAAATCATAAACATACTCCATTTGCTTCAATAAGTGATGAATTATCTAATATAACAATTACATGTATGTCTCCAAGCAAAACTTTTAATATTGCAGGACTTCAATGTTCCTATGCCATCACTTCAAATGAGGAGTATTTATATGCTTTAAATAAAGCCTTTACACGAATAGATATAAAAAGAAACAATGCATTTAGCCTTGTTGCAACTGAAGCTGCTTATAAAAATTGTGAAAATTGGCTTGAGCAACTTTTAATTTATCTAGAAAGCAATGCAGATTTCGTTGTAGACTATATAAATAAAAATATTCCTGAAGTATCTGTAAAAAAACCAGAAGGCACTTACTTGATGTGGCTTGATTTTTCAAAACTAAACAAAACTGATTTAGAAATAAAAAAAGCTTTATTAAATATAGGAAAAGTTGCTCTTAACTATGGTCCTTCCTTTGGAATAGGTGGTGAAGGCTTCCATAGACTAAATATAGCTTGTCCAAGATTAATGTTAAGAGATGCTTTATCAAGAATAGAAAAAGCAGTAAATTATTTAAAAGAAAATTAAAAGTTCCATTTTTTCATATAATAATCTCTTAACAATACTCATATTTATTTGATATAATTGAAAAATAAAAAATATTTTTAAATAGGAGTAACAAATGAAAAGAAATTTTTTAATAATTATTATTGTTATTATAATTGCTGTTATTTTTGCTTTTGTAAATTATTCTAGTAAAAATGGCAATTATCATGATCATAAGAAGATTAACACTGAAGGTGTATATACTACAGCTGATGTAAGCAATTTAAGAAATACTAATAACTTTTTACCTAGTGCTATTAAACATATTTTCTTTGGTACTGTAAAGGATGGTAAAGCTGAAGGATTTCATTATGCTAATATAAAAAATTCATCTAGTTATATTATTGCTGGAACAGAATCTACTCCTAATTCCTTTGGAGTTTTTAAAGCCAAAGCTGAAATTGATGGAAAGCTTAAGTCTGACGATAATGGATATTCCACATTTTTCCCAAATTCCATGAGTCCACAAAAAGTTGTAGATTCTATTAATGAAGCTTACTCTAATGCTAAAAACATTCATGGTAATATTTATATAGGTAAGGCTAAAAATGGAATGGAAATAGAAATGTACTTATCTTCTGACGGTAAGATAATTTCTGCCTTCCCTAAATATTAAAATAAATAAGAGTGTCACTAAAGAGGCATTATAAAATTCCCCTTTAGGACACTCTTATTATTATTTTTTTCTTGAAGTTGATACTGTCAAATTAGCTTGTAAAGATGTTAATGGAAGTCTTAACTTACTTTTATAAGCTAAAAACTTAGGCTCCCAACTATTTGCATACTTTCCTTTAAACTTTTTAAGTCCTTCAAAGGAATAAAATCTTTGACCATAATAGTAAAGTTGATAAGCCAATCTTTCACTTAAAAATGAATATTTAGAGGTACCTACATTTGAAAGTGGTGCTACTCCAAAATCAAAGGTTTCATAATTATTTTCTTTTCCCCATTCTAATAGCTGAACGAACATATAATCCATTACTCCCCTTGGAGTATCTCTAGAAAATCTCATTAAATCTGAACAAAATCTTTTATTTTCTCCATAGGTTGGCATTATTGTTACAAAAGCTTTTAGTACTCCTTCACTATCTCTAACTACTCCTAAAGGACCATTATTTATATAATCTTCATCAAAAAAGCCCATTGAAAATCCCATTTCTTTTCTTCCATCTAACCATTTATCAGAAATTTCTCTTATTTCTTTTAAAAGTTCTGAAGAAAATGGACCATAAACAACTTCAAAGCTATATCCTTCTCTATTGATTTTATTACAACAAGTTCTCACTTTTTGCATTTTCTGACCTGCTATAGTAAAGTTTTGAACATCAACAATAGCTGATTCTCCAAGTTTCATAAATTCATATCCAAATTCATGTAACACCTCAAGCATTTGTCCACTAACTTCAAAGAATATTGGAACATATCCATAATTATCTGCAAAATCATAAAATTCTTCTATAAATTCTTTTATTGTATGTGAATCTCCTATGGGATTTCCAAGAACCATAAGCTTATCTGAATAAACTGAATATTGTATCATTCCATCATACTTATCTGATAAATAAACATATTTATCTTTTAAATAAACTAAATGTGTAAGAGAAGTCCCATTGTATTTTTCTAATATTTCTTTTATTCTATCTAGATTTTCATCAACGGTACTATAGACTATTTTATTTCTATATTTTCCAATAAGATAGGTGATAATAATTAATATAAAAGCAGCTATCATTCCCATAGTACTAAAACTAACTAAATTTCTATATGCATGCACAGCTCTAAAAATTCTACTTAACCCATGAACCCTAAAAGGAAAACTTAAATAAACTGCAATCATATATACTAGCCAAAATCCCACTACTATTATTACATTATATATTATTGTTTCTATTCCTATTACAAAACTATCTTTAGAAAATTCTTTTTTACTTATAGCTAAAGTAAATGCTACTAATATAAGATAACTTGCTGCTATATAATTAAAAGACTTCATTATTGTTAACACAGTTCCTACTAATAAAAATATAACTGTTAAATAGTGAATACTTTTTGCCTTATATTTCAATAAACTAGACATTACTATAAGTAAAAAACCTACGATTATTACTAAAGCTTTTGAGAAGTGCATTTCTGTAGCATAACTTAAAAATTTCAATTCCTTGAACCTATATACTAAACTTGGAACTGCATTACTAATTAGCAAAGCTGCTCCAGATATAAGAACTAAAGCTCTAAGAAACACTACTCCTACTTTTCCTGCTACTGATTCTATAACACTCTTTAATTTTCTATTTGTATTCTTCCAAAAATCTATTAAAAATAATATTCCTGCTATTATAAGTGGATTTATATAATATACAACCCTATATAAAACTAAAGCTAATACACTATACTCTTTTGGTACACCTAAGGTAATTAAGCCTATTAATATTGATAAATCAAAGGCTCCTATTCCTCCCGGCAACATACTTATAATGCCTAGTATCACAGAAAGCAAATATATAGGAAAGAAATAACCAAAATAAATATTAATTCCTATTATTTTTAATATTAAGAAAAATAGTATTACTGGTAAAAACCACTGAAAAAATGACACTATGCTTACAGATATTATATACTTGTATTCTAAAAATTGCTTATCTTCTTCTCTATTCTTAATTAATCTATATAAAATAAATCCTGAAATGTACAATCCTACTATAATTGTAACTACTCCAGAAAAAGTAAAGAAACTAACCTTATTACAATAAAATATAATATAAATTATAGAAAGTAATGACAAACCAATTGGATTCAATATGATAATTTCACGCATTACTTTTACAAAACCATTTTGATCTTTTATTTCATTTTTATAAAAGATAGTTCTAAAATTTGTTTCTACTAAATCTCCAATACTAGCTACCATAGCTATTGCATTTGATATCCACCCAAATTTTAATATTTTTCTATAAGAGATATCTAATTTTAATTTTTTACTTATTAAATAATCATAAAGACACATAGGCATAAATGCTACAAATCCTATTATTACTATAAATGTAAAAGATGAAATTGAAAGATGATTTAATGCCTTTTTTAAAACTCTAATCCTAAAAGTTCCAAAAAACTCTCTAGAACCTAAGGTTAATAATATTAAAATTATAACTCCAACTAATCCTCTAAATAAAGCTAACATTTTCTTTTGCTTAATAAATTCCATATAGTCACCTTATCCCTAAGTTTCATTTTCTTTTATCTAATAGTTATTGTCTGCAAAATTCAACCTACTAAAGCTTAAAGTAAACAGACATGTTTTCTTAAATTTCAAATAGAGCAAAACTCTATCTTAATTAAATTTCACTTTATTAAATAGTTTCAAAAATAACCTCTTCCTATTTTTAGGAGCTATTTTTGAACTCAACTCAATATTATACAATATAATATAAATTATTTCATCTTCATTTCCCTCTCAAGATTTAAGAGTTCCTTTTTTATATCTATTCCAGCAGCATATCCAACTAAATCACCTTTTATTCCTATTACCCTATGGCAAGGAACTACTACATGAATTGGATTCTTATTATTTGCTCCTCCAACAGCCCTAACTGCCTTTTCCTTTCCTATTGCTATAGCAATATCTTTATAGGTTCTAGTCTCTCCATATGGGATTTCCTTTAAAGCATTCCATACCTTCTTTTGAAATTCTGTTCCTGAAGGTTCTATTGGAAAATCAAATACTTTTCTTTTTCCTTCAAAAAATTCTATTATCTCATTATAAGCTTTTTGACTTAATGCACTTTCTCTCATAACTTTAGGAATACATTTTTCCTTTGTAAATTTTAATTCTGTAATAGCTTTACCATTATCACAAATTAATATATTTCCTAATTTTGTCTCATAAATAAACTTATTAATCATTCCTAAGTACTCCTAACTTCTCTGTTTAAATTCCTTTCATAACTAATTAGCAGAAGTTTATCTCATAGGTAGATGCTGTTGTAATACTCCAATGTTCTAAAGGAAACTCCACTAGCATTGCTCCCTAAGTAAGTTTCTATAACTAAATCAAAATTTAGATAATCACTTAAGTAAGAGATAAATAGCTCCCTCTTCTAACTAACCACCACTAAGCATTGAGATAAAATAAAAATCTATCTAAATTAAGTCTACGTTTATATTATTTCTTAGATATTATATCATTATTTTAAAACTATATCCCTCTTTTATAAAATGTTCTATAATCTCAGGTAAGGCTCTTATTGTTAAATACTTTTGTTCTGTATCATGCATCAACAATACAACGTGATTTTTTCCTTCTGCTGATTTTTTAGCATAATCAACTAATTCATTAACTGAATAATTTTTTCCTTCTGCATCTCCATTTAAAGCATTCCAATCTACACTTGCTATATTTTTTTCTTTCAATCTCTCCTTAAAAGAACTTAAATTTGGATCATTATAAAATTCTCTACTCATTTCTCCACCAGGCATTCTTATTAAATTGCTTGAAAACTCATCTCCTAAGACTTTTCTAATTTCATTTTCTGTTTTATTATATTCCTCCATATAATCTGATATAGATACTACTTGATTGGGATATATTTTTTTATAACTATGGTTATAAGTATGATTGCCAATAGCATTTCCACTTTCAAAAACTTGCTTTAAATACTCTGGATTACTCTTCACAGCACTTCCTAAAACAAAAAAAGTCCCATTAACCTTATACTTTTTCAAAACATTTAAAATTTCTATAGTATTTCTACTTGGACCATCATCAAAGGTCAAAAATACTATTTTTTCATTTGCTAAAGGTCCCTCATATTTTCCTTTTAACATCTTTTCAACATCATATTTACTCACACCATTTACTTTAGCACTTGCTAAACAATTGCTTGAACTTATATTTTCTACATTACTTTCAATTTCCTCTTTTTTTAGTTCCTTATCATCACTTTCTAATGCTTCTTTTTTATCTTCCTCTACATCTTTACTTTCATCTATATCAGCTTTTTCATTATTTATAAATCCAAAATCTTCATTAAGTGATATATCTTCATCATTAACAAACCTTGTACATCCCACATTAACTATTGAAAAACTTATTACTAAACTTATTAATAATAAAAAATTTCTTATTCTTTTTATTTTTCTTCTTTTGCCATCTTTATATCTCATAATTCCCCTCCTATAATGCTATAATTAATTTTTGACTTTATTGTATTGCTTTTTAAAATCGTCCTTCATTTCAATATATATTTTTAAAAAGAATATTTATTAGTCTAAAGAAACTTTGTATCTTATTTGTAACTTAACATTAATTTACTTTTAACTATTATTCCCTTAAAGAAAAGTGATTGCACAGGTTTTTATTATTTAGCATAGACTATTAATAAAAGTTATAAAGGGGTTAAGATAGTATATGGGACTTTTTAAAATAGATAAGGTTACACCTGTCAAAATAGAAAATTCTATGAATTTAACTGACGGAACCTTTGATTCTAACTCTATTTATTTAGTTGATGGAACTAGTGAAAATATTATAGTGATAAGCCGTGATTTGAAAAATTATAGTTCTATTAGAACAAATAAAGTTTTTAATAATATAACTTATGATAATAAAGAACACTGTTTTTGGGCATATAGTAAGTTCATAAATGATGTTTTTTTTAAATTTGATGAACATATGAATGAAGTTGGAAATATAAACATACCAAACTACAATTTAAAAAAGATAAATTCTTTAAATTATAACTCCTATTATAATTGCCTAACAATTACTAGCTGTGGAACCCCCATGGATATTAATAAGAATTCCATTTTAACTAATAATATTGTTATTCCCCATTTTCTTTTTTCCACTTGTACTTATTGTTTTGATAACTTAAGTTTATCTTTATGTAAGATGGATTCTAGTGATATCCTTTCCTTATGTGACAGAATAAAAAGAATAGCTTTATTTAAATTACCAGAAAATATTAAATATCAGTCTATTCTTTATGCTATAAAAAAATACAATATAATAAAATTAAAATTACTTATTCTAGATAAAAGTGGATACTCTTATATTGCTCATTGTTCCATTAATATTAATGATTATATAGAAGAACCTCTTCACTATAATTTAGAAAACTTCACTTATGCTTGTACTGACTTAGAAAAAGTTCAATAATACTTTTTATTTACTTTTTTACCTCATCTAAAGTAAAATATAATCTTTTTAAATTTGACTGTTTCTAAATTAAATGCTATTATTAGTGGACAATTTTTTAATTAATTACAAAGGGGATTATAAAAAAATCCCCTAAATACATACTAAGAAAGGGTTTACTATTATGAATTTTAGTGACTTAAATATAAATAAAAACTTAATTTCTCTGTTAAATAAGCATGGTATAAAAACTCCAACAGTAATTCAAGAAGAAGCTATTCCTTATATACTATCTGGAAAGGATTTTATAGGTGAAGCCAAAACAGGCACCGGTAAAACTTTGGCCTTTTTAATTCCTCTTATACAAAATATAAACGCAAAAAATAATAATACTCAACTTTTAATTATAGCACCTACTAGAGAGCTTGCTATTCAAATAACTGAAGAAGCTAATAAACTAAATTATAATAATGAACTTAACATATTAGCTGCTTATGGTGGGAAAGATATTGGTTCACAACTAAAAAAATTAAAAAACAATATTCACATAATAATTGCAACACCTGGTAGATTAATAGACCATATAAAAAGAGGCTCTATTAATTTAAAAAATTTAAAATCTCTTGTTATTGATGAAGCTGACCAAATGCTTTTAATGGGTTTTAAAAATGAAATAGATGAAATAATGAAAGCTGTACCTAAAAAACGTCAAACTCTTTGTTTCTCTGCAACAATGGATTCACAAGTAAAAAAATTAGCTTATAGATACATGAATGCCCCTGTATTTGTTGATATTAAAGATGAAACACCTACTGTTGATAAAATTAAACAGGAAGTAGTATTTTCAAGTGATAGATGGAAGCAAGATTCCCTTTGTACTGTTTTACAAGAAGATAATCCTTTCATGGCTATAATTTTCTGTAGAACTAAAAGAAGAGCTGATGTTTTAGAAATTGCATTACATCAAAAAGGTTTTAACTGCGCTAAAATTCATAGTGATATTCCTCAAAATAAAAGAGAAAGAATAATAAAATCTTTTAGAAATGCTGATATTCAATATTTAATTGCTACTGATGTTGCAGCTAGAGGTCTTGATGTAACAGGGGTAACTCACATATACAACTATGATATTGCTGAAAGTGCTGAAATATATATTCACCGTATAGGAAGAACTGGTCGTGCTGGTGAAGAAGGATACACTTGTATGTTTGTTGCTCCTAAAGATGAAAAAACTCTGAAAAACATCGAAGAAAAAATCGGATTCACTATAGAGGAAAGAAAAATCAATATTTAGCTTTTTTATTATAAAATTGCTTTAAATAAAAAGAGTACCCAAATATAATAATTTCTTCTTGGATACTCTTTTTCTTTTCTGTTATAAACTTGTATTCAATTTAGTTAATCAAGCTTATCTAAAAGTGTATGATTATTTATCTCATATCTGTAAAAATTGGAGTATTATAATGTTTTAGTGCCTTTTATTCCTTTGGTACAAGTCTAAGGCTTTTATCACTTTTCTATAAATTATACTCCTTTGGAGGGTTTCCTGAAAAATCTGCAAGAATTGCTTTTCCATTTCCTATATAAAATACTTCAAAAATTGGATTTTCTTCTGTTTTATATATGCCTTTTACAAGTTCACTTGAATTTATAACTTTTTTCTTTATGTCCATATCATTTATAAATATAGGTTCTCCACTTAATCTAACCCATTGAAAATCAGGACTTGATATTGTTACCTCAACATAAGGTGTTTTTTTTATTTCTGAATAAACATCCTTTTGATTACTTGTACAAAAATATAATTTTCCCCCTTCTTCCATCATAAATTGAAATGGTCTTACTTTTGGCTTTCCATCTAATCCTATAGTTGCTAAATATTGAATATCATTTGCCTTTAAAAATTTCACTACCTCTTTCATAATTAATTCTCCTTTCTCTTTATTACATTAAATCTTCATTGAAAAAGCTTCTTTCTCTTATTATAATAAAGCTATTACATACCATTGTATAGTAAGCACTTAAAAGTGCTATAGTATCTTCTTAGATACTATTAAGGGAGGAAAGTGATTTATATGGAAAGAATTTTATCTCCATGCCCTGTTGAAGTAACTCTTCAACTTATAGGTAATAGATGGAAAGTTTTAATTTTAAGAGATTTAATGGATGGTACTAAAAGATTTGGAGAACTGAAAAAATCTATAGGGTCTATAACTCAAAAAGTCTTAACTTCAAATTTAAGATCTATGGAAGCAGATGGATTGTTAACTAGAAAAGTCTATGCTGAGGTTCCCCCAAAGGTAGAATATACACTTACAGAAACTGGGTATAGCCTTAAACCAATTCTTGATTCAATGGCAAATTGGGGTGAAAATTATAAAAGTAATAATTTAAAATAAACTAAAGGGATGTACTAAAAATTAAATACATCCCTTTAAATTCTTATGAAGTTAAATTAATTCTTCTCTTATATATCCTCTTATAGCTTTTACTATGTAGCTTAATGTACAAAAATCATTATCTAATTTTTCGGCTAATAAATTAAGACCTCTTCTTAACTCATAATCACTAAATACTTCTAAAAGTCTCATTATACTCATTGGATTTATATTACCCTCTTTAGTATCTAAAACTCTAGATTTTTTTATTTTTTCATTAGTCAATGCCTTTTCAATAGCTTTCTTTAAACCATCACTTATTTCTATAGTTGGCATCTCTTTAAATATTCTTATTTCTGGATTATTTAAATCTAAGTTTAAGGCTTTAGTTAAATCTGTATCTAAAAAAATTACATTTTTAAATTGAGTTCCTCTAAAATCTACTCCTGATAAATTAGCACCTTCAAATATAACATTACTTAATATAGCATTTTTAAATTTGCTTTTTTTAAGATTTGTTCCTATAAACTCTGTTGATTCAAATATACCATCAAAGAAATCACATCCTTTAAAATGTGCTCCTCTAAAACTTGCAAAATTAAAGTTTGATCCAGAAAAATCACAATTATAACAGTTACTTCTTCTAAAATCCTTATACATAAAATTTTTGTTTGTTTTTTGTGCATTATTATAATTAAATCTTTCACTTACATTATTCATCTTAATTTCTCCTCTAAATCTATAAAAAAAAGTCCTAGTTATAACTTAACTCTGACCTTAACTTAATTACCTTTTTAATTTTATAATTGCCCAATTATTGTAACACACTAATCTAACATTTACAAACTTAAGTGCAATAATTATAGCTTATAGCTTTAATAATTGCACTTATAAAAATTTAATCTTCTTTATTCTATTTTTCTATTTTTTATTTACACTGATTTTTAGCTTATTTATTAATTTAACAACCTCATACCACATAATTGATATAAAGGATATACAAACAACTATAATTAACTGCTTTATTGAAAGTGCTGCAAGCCCTAATACTTCAGATAATGGACTATATAAAATTATAGCTATTCCAATAATAGTTCCTAAGGATATTAACCACATAATAGGGTCTTTTTTTAACTTTTTAATAGAATGATATACAAATTCACTTTGTGAGCTATTTACTTGAACTAGTAATAGATTTGATAACATTATTATAACTAGCCCTATTGATCTAGATACTTCTACAGAATTTAAATTAATTTTTAATGACACATAATAAGCACCAAAGGAAGCTATAAATAGTATAATTCCTTGAATTATACTTTTAAATAACAACTTTCTATTTATTATATTTTCCTTAAGATCTCTTGGCATTCTTTCCATTATATTATCTTCTTCTGGCTGTCTTTCTAAAACAATTGAACAAGTTGGATCTATTAGAACTTCTAATAAAACTACATGGAGTGGTAATAAGAAAATCATTGCTTCTCCAAGACCAAGCAAAGGTGCTAGTAACGTTGCAAAAGCTATAGGAATATGAATTGTAAAAATATATCCCATTGCTTTTTTAATATTATCATATATTCTTCTACCATCTCTTATAGTATCTACTATGGTTGAAAAGTTATCATCTAACAATATTAAATCAGCAGCTTCTCTACATACTTCAGCCCCTCGTTTTCCCATTGCAATTCCTATATCAGCATACTTTAATGCTACTACATCGTTAACACCATCTCCTGTCATTGCGACAACTTCTCCATTATCTCTAAAAGCTTGTACTATTCTCATTTTTTGTTTTGGAAGCACTCTTGAAAAAATACTAACATCCTTTACTTTTTTCCTTAATTCCTCTTCTGTCATTTTATCTAACTCTTTTCCAGTTATGATTTTATCAGTATTTTTCATACCAATGATTCTTCCTATAGAGCTAGCTGTTACTCCATTATCTCCTGTAATCATAACAACTTTTACTCCTGCTTTTACACAACTTTCAATACCCTCTTTAATCCCTTCTCGTAGTGGATCTAAAAGTCCAATAAGACCAACAAAATCTAAATTAATCTCATCTAAAGAATTTGGTAATTCTTCTTTCTTAAGAACTTTTTTTCCTACTGCTAAAACCCTTAACCCCTTAGTTGACATTTTATAAATCTCTTCTTCTATAACTTTTTTCTCATCATCTCTTAAATGACTTATACTAATAATTTTTTCTGGGGAACCTTTTGAAGCAACTATTACTTCACCATTTCTTTTCCAAACATGCCCCATTATTTTGCTTTCATAGGTAAAAGGATATTCTTTTATAAATTTTCCATTGAAGATGTTTTTCTTTAAAAGTCCTTCCTTTTCACAATATCGAAGTATTCCTTGTTCCATAGGATCATAAGGATTGCATTCACAAGCAAGTCCCATAGTTTCAATAAGTATCTCTTTCTTATTTCTAAATGCCCAAATTTCATTTATGTCCATTTTATTCTCAGTTATTGTTCCTGTTTTATCTACACAAAGTACAGATACAGCACCTAAATTTTCAATAGATGATAATTTTCTAACTAAAGAATTTTTCTTAGCTAATCTAAATGCTCCCATTGATAAAAATACTGTTAATATAACAGGAAACTCCTCTGGAATCATTGCCATTGCAAGTGTTATACCAGATAAAATACTCCCTATAATTCTCTCCTTAAATTGGTATATTGGCATATTAATATAAGTTACAATACATACTAAGAAAAAAAGAACTAATGCAATTATTGTACAAACCTTAACTATTTTCCTTGTTTCATTTTCCATTGGAGTTTTAATTTTGGGTGCTTCAATTATACTAATTCCTATTTTCCCATATTCAGTTTCACTACCTATTTTTTCTACTAATAATGCTCCTGCTCCTTGAGTCACTATACTTCCAGCATAACAACAATTTCTTTTCCAATAGTCTTCACTACCTTTAAAATAGCTATTTTTCCAAACAGCTTCTGTTTCTCCAGTTAATAAAGACTCATTAACAGCTAGGTCACTACACTTTATTACTTTTCCATCAGCAGCTATTCTATCTCCCTCTGAAATTATCATAATATCTCCCGGAACTAAATCTTCGCTATTTATCAATTGTTCCTTTTTATCTCTAATTACCGTAACTTGTGGTTCAGATAAATCCTTTAAGGCTTTTAATGTCTTATCAGTTTTCCACTCTTGGATAATATCAATGGTGATAATTCCAACAACAAATATAAGCATTATAAAACCATCTCTAGGTTCACCAAGAACAAAATAAATAATAGCTGCACCTATGAGTAATAAAAACATAGGTTCCTTTAAGACATCTATTATTTTACTTAATAAACTTACTTTTCTTTCTTCAATTAATTTATTTTTTCCATAAACCTTTTGTCTTTCTTCTGCTTCTTTTGTTGTTAATCCAAATTTCTCACTTTTTTGTTCTTTAATTGTCATAAAGTATACCTCCAATTTATTTTCTATTATTATAGAAATATCTTTTTTGATAGCTCTATGGCAATGCATTCTTCATCTTGTTTCAGTTATTGCTCTAAGATATAAAAAAATACCCATAGAACAATATACTGTCCCACAGGTATAAACATAAACTTAATTCAGGTAAAGTTTTGCCCTTATCTGAATGCTTAGTCCAAATTATCTAGAAGCATGAAACTGCTTTTCTCCTACTTAAGTGACTATCTAAATCTTAATTTAGTTATAGGAACTTACTCAGCGAGCAATGCCAGTGGAGTTTCCTTTAGAATATAGGAGTATTACAACTTCTAGCTATGAGATAAATCCTGTTGCCCAAAGGCCCGGCTCCATAAATTTCAACAAAATTTACGGCCTGATCAGTTTGTACTGTAGATTTATATGCAGTGCAAAGAGATTATACTTAATTATATTCCAATTAATTACAAAAGTTCCTTTATTAAATTAATTTTTTTCTTTAATAAGAATACCTAATATAAATAAAAATATACCAATAGTTCGTATGTCCCAAGCTAGTGATGTAGTAATTTCATTTAAAAAATTATCATTAATCACAAGAGAGAATTTAGTAGAAAAAATAAATAAAAATCTGATTCCAGTGAATACTGAAATCAGCTTTTAGCTACATAGTTCTTTTTAATATCCTTTATATAGTTTTTAATCTATATATTGATATATTCATCTTAATTTTTTACAACCATAATTTCTTTAATTTGTGATTTAAGGGTGTCAGATTTTGGACCAAAAATAGCTTGAACATTATTTCCAACTTGCATTATCCCTGCTGCGCCTAATGCTTTTAATTTTTCTTTATCCATCTTTTCAGCATCATCTAAAACAACTCTTAATCTAGTTATACAAGCATCTAAGCTTTTTATATTTTCTGCTCCACCTAAAGCCTCTAATACTTTAGCTGCTAAATCTGTTCCATTAGTATCTACATTGACATTCATTTCATCATCATCATCTTCTCTACCAGGAGTCTTTAAATCAAATTTTCTTATAAAGAATCTAAATCCAAAATAATAAATAACTGCTAAGCCTAATCCTGCTGGTATTACAAGCCACCAAGAAGTTCTATTTGGGATTATTCCAAATAAAGTGTAATCTATTAATCCTCCTGAGAATGTCATCCCTATTTTAACATTTAAAATTTGCATTAACATAAATGAAAGACCTGCAAAAACACAATGAATAGCAAATAATACTGGTGCTACAAATAAGAAAGCAAATTCTATTGGTTCAGTAATTCCTGTTAAGAAAGATGTTAAAGCTGCTGAAAATAATATTCCTGCTGCTATTTTCTTCTTTTCAGTTTTAGCCTCATGATACATTGCAAGTGCTGCTGCTGGTAATCCAAACATCATGAATGGGAATTTACCTGTCATAAATGTACCAGCTGTAAATTGAACACCATCTCTTAATTGAGCCATAAATATAGCTTGGTCACCCATAACTAACTGACCTGCTGCATTTGTATACTCACCAAATTGATACCAAAATGGATTATAGAATACATGATGTAATCCAAATGGAATTAAAGCTCTTTCTATAACACCAAATATTAATGCTGATATAGTTAAGTTTGTATCTATCATACTTCTTGAAAAACTTAATAATGCATTTTGTATTGGAGGCCAAATCATAGTTAAAGCTATACCAATTATTATGGCAGCTACTGCTGTAATTATTGGTACGAATCTCTTACCTGCAAAAAATCCTAAATAAGATGGAAGTTCCATATTATAAAATTTCTTATAAAGAAAAGCAGCTATACAACCAATTATAATTCCTCCAAATACCCCTGTTTGAAGTGTAGGTATTCCAAGTACTGAAGCATACATAGGATTATTTCCAACCATCTCTGGAGTTATTCCAGCTATGATTCCCATAACCTTATTCATAATTAAGAATCCAACTAATGCAGATAGTCCTGCAACCCCTTCACCATCAGCAAGACCTACTGCAACACCTATAGCAAATAAAATCGGTAAATTTGCAAAAATTATATCACCTGAATCTGCCATTACCTTCGCTATTAATTGAAAAGTCGGATTTCCTAGTGCCGGAACTTTGTCTAAGAAATCAGGATTCATAAACATAGTTCCAACTCCAAGAAGAATACCTGCAGCTGGAAGTAATGCAACTGGTAACATCAAAGCTTTACCTATTTTCTGAAAGAAACCAAAAACTTTTTTCATATATAATACCCCCTAAATTATTTTTGAAAATACTATTTGTATTTGTAGTATTCACAATTTTCTTTTTTATTTTTATAAAAAAAGACTTAAATTTACTTAATAAACTAGTTTAATATATTAAACTAATTTTTTAGTAAACTTAAGTCTTGCCTTATATATAAAGTTACAATCCTAAGATAATTATTTATTTTTAGCTGTTATTACTCTCTCAATATGCATAGTTAAATAAACTATTTCATCATCATTTATATCATAATTAAATTTTTCTTTTATAGCTTTTTTTATAACTAATGAACATCTATATGATTTCTTATAACTTACTTTTATTAAAGATATAAAACTACTTTCAGAATTCTCTACCTCACTGTGTGCTATTACTCTTTTAGCAAAAAACTTTAAATGAGTTAATAGCCTATTATAATTTATATCATCTTCACAAAATTCAACGTTAAAATAATTTTTTATAATTTCTAAAACTTCACTAGTTATAGAAATTATATTTTGACTTTCTGAGATGTTGTATTTATAAGATGCATTAACTAGATGCAATGCTATAAATCCAGCTTCATCTATAGGTAAATTTATTTTGGCTCTTTTATTTATATGCTCTAAAGCCCATTGACCAAGTTTAAATTCTTCAGGATGAACCATTTTTATTTCATGTAATAGTGTATTTTTTATTTCAATCCCTGCTTTATATCTTTTAATTGCAAAAGCTATATGATCTGCTAGTGAAATATATATTTGCTTGTCTAATTTTTTATTTAGATTTTTTTCTGAATATATTATTATTTCTTGAGCTAATTGAAAAATTCCATTAGGGATTTGTTCTATTAAATTTTTAATTTTATCTCCTATTTGCTTATCATTAATTACAAAAGTTTTTTCTATTTTTTCTTTGTCAGCTACTTCACCAACTTTTTTCCCAAAGGCAATGCCACACCCCATTAGTATGACTTCTTTTTTAGTTTTTGGATCTGTAGATAAAATAACATTATTATTTAAAATCTTTTCTATTTTCATATTATTAGCTCCTTAACTCTTAATAAAAAATAAATACCTAAAATATCTCCTAGGAACTAGGATAATATTTTAGGTATTGCCTGTATATCAGTAACAATCCAAAATCGTAATCAAATATTACCATATAAAGAAAATATAATCAATACTTACTTAGTAAAATTAATGTAAAGTATTTTATATTTTTTTTACATGAGACATATTAACTTATATTTTAATTTTATTTTAGTTTGCTCTACTTTATTCTTTTTTTATTAAAATTATCATAATAATTTATTAATTGACATTACCTATAGGTTCTATTAAACTTTAAATTAACATGTTACTGTTAAATCAGGCATAAGTTTCCCTTACAGGTTTCTTATGCCTTTTTATATTTTATCAGTAAAAATTACTTAAAATTTAAAGTTTCATAGATTTAAGGGTAAAATTTAAATTTGAAAGGATGTGAATTTCCTAATTATTATAAATAATTTAGGATAATATTATGTTTGGATTTTTAAAAAAAGAATTAAAATTAGTTTCTCCAGTAGATGGAAAAACTATAGATTTATCAAAGGTAAATGATCCTGTTTTTTCTGAAAAAATGGCTGGAGATGGGCTTGCAATAGATTCTACTGGTAGTACAGTAGTAGCTCCTTGTGATGGAACTCTAACTTTAATATTCAAAACTAATCATGCTTTTTCTATTACAACAGATAATGGTGTTGAATTATTAATTCATATTGGTCTTGATACAGTTACTTTAAATGGTGAAGGTTTTGAACGACTTATAGAAGAAGGTCAAAAAGTAAAAGCTGGTACACCGATAATTAAATTAAATAGAGAACTTATTGAAAGTAAAGGTATTTCATTAGTAACTCCTGTTTTAATAACTAATGTTGATTCTGTAAAATCAATATCTCCTATAGTTGGAATTAATACTAAAGCTGGTGAAACTGACATACTAACTTATAAAAAATAAACTATAAAAGGATTATCTTAAAGTGAAACAAGCTTCATTTTAAAGATAATCCTTTTATAGTTAAATAATATAACATCATATAAATTTATTCTCTTTATCTTCTTTAAAATTTTAATACAAACAATTTTCTTTCTATTACTCAAATACATATTTACCCTATTCAAGTAACATTTATCCAATATTTGTAATATAATTTACTATATACAAATTTAATACTAAGGAGATAAAATATGAATACATTTCCAGATGAAATAGAAGAATTCCACTATGAAAAACCAAAAGCTAAAATCAAATTTAAAGATGAAATCAAAGTAAAGGACCCAAAATGTGACCCTACTTCTTTTAGTCTTGATATTTCCATAAGAGGAAAAGCTAAATTATGGTGTAAAAAATATTTCCATGTAACTTGTGATGATGACTCAAGAAGATACCACAGTGATCCTAATTGTTGTGAAATAGAAAAAGGATCAAATCTAGGAATCATTCTTTGTTTCGGTAATGATGGAGTCAGCAAATGTTGTGGTGATAAATCTAAAAAAGTTCATTCTGTATCTGATAGATTATGCATTCCAGATAATTTAAAACTTAAATTGGTAGATTGTTGTATACCAAAGGATTACTGCATTTGGGTATACAAAAGAGGTTGTAATGACGAACCTATAGTTATAGACTGTAAAAATCCTAAATCTTTCTGTGATTTGACTTTCTGTGAAGGAGAATATGACCTTGTTCTTTCAACTCGCGATGAATGTAATGGCGGTAAATATTTCGATATCCCATGTAACTTTATTTGCTGTCTTTCTTTACTATTTGAAATTGACTTTGAATGCGACCGTTAACATTTTACACCACAATAATGGGGCTTATAATAGCCCCATTATTATATAAATATATTTTAGGAGAAATTTTATGAGTTTAATAAATTTTGATAATAAATTTAATACTGATTCCGATTCCTCTTCTGAGTTTCCTCTTACTTTCTACTCTTGTGACTCATCTATTTCTAATGATTCAAAAGAGCATGAAACTCAAGAATACTTAGAAGAAGATTCTAATCTTAGTATAGGTAACAGTCTTAAAAAAGAAAAAAAAACTATTATTCCTAAGCCTATTAAAGGCATCGTTTGGTCTCCCCATTCTCATATTAAGAATGAAGTCTTCAACAATATAACTATAGAGTTATATAGTGAAAATAATTTTAATACACCTATAAAAACAACTAAAAGTGATATTAATGGCTTTTTTATTTTTGATAATATAAATTTGGGAAATTATTTTATAAAACCTATCATACCAAAAAACTATAAAATAATAGAAAAAGGTGCCTACTCTTCTATTAATAATAACACTTTATTAAGTGATAAAATATTTAATGATAATGAAAACATAACAATTTATATCGGTTTAATTAAAACTTTCAAAGTTTGTGGTATGGTATTATATAATCCTTATAATTCTCCAAATTACTCTAATTTAAATGGAATAAATAATCTTTCACTTAATTTATTAAATGAATCTAATGAAATCATAAGTTCTACTTTAACTACTTCTGTTCTTTTCATAAATGGCTATTTTGAATTTACTAATCTCACTCCTGGAACATATAAGATAGCTCTTGATAATGTCAAAAAATATATGAAAATCTCCCCTTTGACTGCAGCAAGTTTTTCTAAATCTAACTCTAATATAAAAATAAATGAAAATAATCTATTAGAATTTAAAATTTTTAATAGTAACTTAAATAATCTTATGGTATCTATCTATCCTTTAAAACCATAATAATGAATTATAAATGTAGACTTAATTCAGTTGGAGTTTTAACTCCATCTCAATGTTTAGTCATAGTTATGAGATAAAACTTTAGATAATTCTATTTGTATTGAAAAAAAGGACTATCTCTAAAGAAGAAATTTATTCTACTTTTGAGATAGCCTCTTATCTTTATATTTACTTATATAATTGATATAAAGTTTTTAAAGCTCTTTTCTTAAAAAGCTATTTTCTTCTAGTTCTACAGGAACTTTTATTTTAAATATCATTCCTGGATGAGGACAACTATCTATAGCTTCTCCCTTTTCATTGTATATCTCTTCTGCTACAAATTCATTATCAAACTTACTAGGAGATAATATTTCTATTTTATCTCCCTTAACAAATTTATTTCTTTGTCTACATGTAGCTATTCCTGTTTCTTTATCATAAGATTGAACTATTGCTACGACATCGTATTCTCTAACATGATTATTTGTATCATATATCATCGATTCTTCATTTGGTTCGTTAAAGAAGAATCCTGTATGATATACTCTATGACTCACCTTAAACATTTCTTCTCTTAAAACTTCTGGAAGCTTATAATTTTCTGGGTCTTCAAAATATAAATCTATAGCTTTTCTATAAGCATTTACTACTATAGCTACATAGTATTCACTCTTATTACGTCCTTCTATTTTAAGAGATGAAATTCCTGCTGTCATAAGCTCTGGTATATATTCTATCATACATAAATCCTTTGAATTCATTATATATGTTCCATTTTCGTCTTCTTCTATTGGATAATATTCTCCATCTCTTTTCTCTTCTACTAATGAATATTTCCATCTACAAGATTGAGCACAAGCTCCTCTATTAGAATCTCTTCCAGCCATGTAATTTGAAAGTAAACATCTTCCTGAATATGAAATACACATAGCTCCATGTACGAATACTTCAAGTTCTAAATCTGCTAGTATATTAGCTCTTATTCTTTTTATTTCTTCTAAAGAACATTCTCTACCTAGAACAACTCTTTCTGCCCCCATAGAATGCCACATATTGCAAGCAGCGTAATTCACAGTATTAGCTTGCGTACTTATATGTATTGGTAAGTTACTATGTTCTTTAACTAAAGAAAAAACACCTAAATCTGATACTAAAACAGCATCTACCTTTGCATCTTCAAGCTCCTTTAAAAAGTCTTTTAACTTGTCTAATTCATTACTTCTTGGCATTACATTTATTGTACAATATAATTTTTTTCCTAATTTATGAGCAAATTCTGCACCTTCTTTAATTTCTTCAAAAGAAAAGTTTTGTGCTCCAGCTCTTAAAGAAAATGCTTTTCCTCCAAAATATACTGCATCTGCTCCATATTGAAATGCTATTTTTAATTTTTCTAAACTCCCTGCTGGTGCCAATAATTCTGGCTTCATAACAGTTTTATTATTATCCATTTCCAAATCACTTCCTTAGTAACAATCTAAAAGAACAATGTATTAAAGCTATAAAATTATATACCTTTAATACATTATATCTATATAAAATAATATAAGATTATAAAAAGAATCTCAATATAAATTTAAGTAATTCTATTAAGTCATAACTAAAACACATTTAAATTCTCTTAAATTTATATAGCTAAAAATTTATCTAATTTAACTTTTATAAGTCCATATGAAAATATTACAGTTAAAATCAAAGTTAATAAAAATCTCAAAACACTATTACCTATAAGATATGGAATCAAAATCCCTAAAAGTAATGCTATTGGTTGATGAGTTATATAAACTAAAACACTTAACTTCCTACAAAGAATACTACTTTTTTCACTAATCTTTATTTTTGACTTTACTGTCCAAATAAATATAGTTGGTGCAACTATTAATAAAGATATATATAAATTATAATCTAATGCAATTTCTTTTTTGTATAATACAAAAGCTTCTATTAAAAGTAACACTCCTCCTATTATAATCCAAATCTCAGGCTTCTTAATCTTTTCCACCATATCAAATTTATTAAGTAAAATACCTAAAGTTAAAAATGGTACACTTGCAGTAACCCCTACCTGCATCATAATAAATATATTTCTATAAATATCAGTTGCTGTTCCAATAATAGTATTGGAAAATATTCCATAATATGAATCTCCAGCTAACCCAAAAGCAAAAAATATTATTGAAATAATAACTAATAATTTATAATGATCTTTCTTTAAAAAAGGAATTATAAATAAAAATCCTATTATCATAGATGATATATACCATAAACTTCCTGTTACTCCTACAAATAAGATACCTTTAATTGTTGATAAAATAGGAAAATTACTTATAAGATAAATTAAATAAGCTATTGATATTACTGCTTCAAAGAGCACTGCTTTACCATAAAAAATTGTATATTTTTTTATCTTTTTTATTCTTTCTGAATTATCTTTTAAATTATAAAAAAAGTATCCACTTATAATAAAGAAAAAAGGCACTGCAACTCTGCATATTCCTAGACTTGTAGCAACCCATAAATCTTTACTTAAAGAGCTAAATGCCATGGTATGAATCATTACAACTAAAATAGCTGCTATTAATTTAGTCACACTTAACATTCCATAATTATAGGTTTTATTATTTTCCATAAAAATCTCCCCCAAAATTTTTATTTTAAACTAAACTTAAAATTGTATTTTTACATTATTTCTCTCTTCATTATTTGTAATTTCAAAATACTTTTCTGTTTTAAAATTACAAAGGGATGCTACTAAACAACTAGGTATTTTTTCAACTGCAACATTCATTTCTTTTACAACACCATTGTAATATCTTCTTGAACGTTCTATTTCTGATTCTATTACTTTCAACTGCTCCTGTAAATTCAAAAATTGTTTATCAGCCTTCAAGTCTGGATAATTTTCAGTTAACATTAACAATTTTCCTAAAGCTCTTGTTAATTCGCCCTCTTTTTCAGCTCTATTTTCTTCTGAACTTCCCAAAGCATTTCCCCTTGCCTTTATTACTTCATTTAATGTTTCTTTTTCATGCTTAGCATAGCCTTTAACAGTTTCTACTATATTGGAAATTAAGTCATATCTTTTCTTTAAGAAAACATCAATTGTTGAATACCCTTCTTTTACCTTGTTTCTTAATGCAACAAAATTATTATAAGTTACTATGAACCAAATAATTATTATTGCTATAACTGCTATTACACCTATTATAATCATCTCTTTTCCCCTCCTAAATTGATTTTATTAATTTAATTAAGTTAATTTCTTTTATAAGTTAATAATTGTAGACTTAACTCAAGTGGAGTTTTAGCTCCACCTGAATGCTTAAATATATAGTTATTCATCCCCTACTTATATGGAAGATTGCAATATTCAGCTTCTAATTATAAATAATTTACCAGCTTGATCCACCACCTCCTCCAGATCCTCCCCCAGAAAAGCCACCACCAGAAAATCCGCCTCCTGAGAAGCCTCCTCCTGAAGAACTTCCTAAATCACTTGATTGATTATAAACTGCTCCCTTTGATATAAGAGCCATATCCAGCATCATTCTATCTATACTGTATGCAGGTCCATAAGGACTATAATAAACAGGTGGAGGAAGTTCTATATCTTTGAATTTATTTTGCCATACCTTAGTTAAATTCAACACTTGGGCATAAGGTAATGTATCATAAAAATATTGTGGTTCCTCTTCTATTAATTTTTCTAATCTATCCTTTTCAGCTACCTTTATAAAAATTCTAAAACCTACAATCTCCGCTAATTTTTCTTTACTATATTGGTTTCTCCTTGGAATCTGTGATGAAAATATTGAAATTAATGCTGTTGTAATAAAAATAATTATCTTTAACACAATTGGAATATTGCATATGAAAAGTTCAATAGCTACTATCACTCCATATAAGCCTATAGAAAATATATAGTTAAAAATTTTACTTCCCTTTTCTTCTTTTATATCTTTATCAAAATTTAAAAAATATAATATTATTGTTAAAGCCACACATTCTATAATTCCAATTATTACACAAATAAACATATTTTCAAAACTAGTTATAGTTATTTCCTTTACAATATAGGCAAAAATTGAAAGAGGAATTATATTTATTAATGTACATAAAATCATAGTAAAAATTGATTTTCCATTAATTATTTTTTTCTCTTTACGGAAATTAGATTTTAATCCATGTACAGCATTATTTAAATTAATATAAAATTTATCTTTTAAATTATCTTTAGTAACTACCTTTCCATCTCCATGTCTAAACATAGCATCAAACAATACTTTTTCATATATTTTCTCTTTATCCAAAACAGAAATATCTCTTATTTTCTTCAACTTGAAATTTTCATTTTTAGTCATTATTATTTCTAAATATCCTTTACTTGCCCAATAAAAAATCAACTTAGTTAAATCACTATCCCCTATAAACTTATTATAAATATAAGAAACTTCAGCTGGATTCAAATCTTTTGGTGGATATATTTCTACTGCTGGAATTATTTTATTTTTATCACGTAAAATATAAGCAATAATAAAAGCTACAATTATAGATATAAATGATATTGCATAAAAAATATTAACTGATTTAGGAAGTGCTCTATAAAACATCTCCTCATTCATATCTAATAAAAAATCTATTGATTCTTGCTTATTTAGTGATGTTAAGGATTTAAATGTAATAGTATGATTATCAATTTTATTAACCTCATATCTTTCTCTTCCTAAATTTAAACCTAATTCTGAAAACATAACATTATAATCCAATATAGGAACATCACTACTTACTTTTATATTTAACTCTTCTATTTTGCTATTAACATCACCTAACAATTGCCCTACATTTATTGAACTATCCATAGATGGAGTTATTTTATAGGTTACATTAACCTTATATTCTCCAGACTTTCTTGGTAAAATAATATATTCACTCTTTTCATCTATTGTGAAGTTATCATTATTAATTTTTACATCAGAAATTTTTACTCTACTAAAGTTTTCCCAAATCTTAATAGAATTATATTTATCTTCATCTAAAATATTTATGATATATTCTTTATTTATTAAATATTCTTTCTCTTTTGTTATATGCATATTTATATTTTCCTCATTAATTATATAAGGATGCTTAATTAATGGTGCCTTTGAAAAAGCTCCTTCATTAAGCATTGCATTAACAGTTATACTATTATTAGGTTCTATAGTTCTTTTAGAAGAAAAATAAATAATATTATCTTTAACTTCATAATTAACTAAGTTATTTTCCTTTGCCCCATACTCCCCAGAAGTAACTGTTATTTTCTTTAGTTCTGCATTCTTTGGATAAATTATTTTTGAAGTGAATTTTTCTATTTTAGTATCCCATTGGTCACCCAATATATTTAAATAAATATAATCCCCTTCTGGCTGTTCATCAGAAAAATGTTTTAATGTGTATTTAATAATATACTGTTTATCGCCCTTTACAGTATTATCTTCATCTCCTATTTTTATTTCCATATCATAGCTATGAGATATTTCACTTTTTGCCCCTTCCACTGAAACATCTGTAATTTCATACTCTTCTAAATAGGAGCTTTTAGGTATTTTTCTTATAATTCCATGTCTTTCTTCTTTAAAATTCACATCTATAGTTTCTGTTATTATATATTCTCTTTTATCATTCACTACAACAGAAACATCTATATTCTCTATATAGTATCCCTCATCTTCTGCCATTACTTTAATACTGCTAAATCCTAATAAAGTACATAATAAAATTAAAATATATCCTATTTTCTTTAATCTTCTCATGATATCCCCCGTAAACGTAGACTTAATTCCAATAAAATTTTGACTCCATCTCATTGCTTAATGCTCATTGTTTAGAACCGTGAAGCTATTTGTTTTCTACCATAAAAAATAGGAATATTACAGCCTCTAGCTATCAGATAAAAAAATTGTTGCCAAAGAAGAAAGGCTCTGCTTCCTCTTCAACAACAAAAATTTGTAATCTAATTAATATAACTTCTTAAATTCTAACAGCTCTTCTCCTCTTATATCCTTATACATTACATAAAAAATTGTGTTCACATAAGGTGTAACATAAAAAGTTCCTATTCCAAAAGTAATAATAACTAATAAATACCACGGAATTAAGCTTAAGTACATAACTATTATTTTTCCTAAATTTGAAAATACCATCTTAAAAGATTCAGTTATCATTTTTCCAATAGAATCCTCTTTATTTTCTATTACAATGTATGGAGTAAATATGAAAGGTAACCCCAATAATAATATTGCAAAAATTATAGCAATTGCAGCAACTATAATAGCTATAACCTCAACTCCTGACCCAACATAACTAACTATGCTGACAATTATACTTATAGGCATTAACGCAACAATAAATATAAGTAAAAATAATAAATAAATTACCCCATATTTCCAAATAGGAGTAGCTGTAGGAATTATACTTTCATAATCAACCTTTTCCCTACTGTTACAAAGATTAATGGTGAATGTAGCCATAATTAATTGATAAATTACCATTATAACCATAGTTGTTATACTCCCTATAATAGGTATAAATGCTAGTACGAAATTTAATATCCCATAACATATCATTGCTATTAGTAAGAATAAAGCATAATGTCCACGTCTTCCTTCTAAAATTTCCTTTGCCTTACTCTTAATTTCTCCTCTCTCCATTAAAATCCCCCTTAAATCATAATTCTCAATTTATTTTATTATTACTAAAGAAATAATATGACAAAGTACCATTCCCCCTAATAATACTTTACATTATTAAATTTCTATTAATTCATATATATTTTACCATATTAATACTTATCTTGTAATATATGATTATTGTTTATTATATTTCAAGTAATTTTTACCTAAATTGCAAGCTTAAAACCTATTTCCTCAATCACCTAATTACGTCTAAAATATCATATTCAATTTCGCCATCGCAGCCTTTCATATTAATATCTAATAACCTAGCTATAGTTGGACCATGATTTATAAGTTTACCATTTTCTTTTACAACTCCTTTTTTAAATCCTTTACCATAGCCTATGAAGAAAGTTCCATAGTTCTCCTTATTAGGGTTATAGCCATGAGTAGCTTTATATCTATGTTTTACTTTGCCTATTTCCTCTAAATTAATATCTTCTACAAATTCTCCACAAGTATCATCTATAAAATAAAACCCACTTTTAGCTTCAACCATAAAGTGAGCATTTATATCTCCACCTATTTTTTTAATTTCTTCTTTATTTAGAACTCCTTCTATAACATCATACTTTAAAAGTTTTTCTTCTATTAATTTTTCAACTTTTACTTTAATTTCTTCATTACATCTTTTATTTAAATAAATATAAGCTGAACCATCCAAACTCTTCGAAATAGCTTTATAACTAATAATCCTTCCTTTTGAATTGACTTTTAACAGTCCTTCATCCTTAAAAAACTTATTTAATTTTATAGAACTTTGAACATCTAAAGCACTATGATCTCCTAGAGCAATTATTGCAGTTTCATCAAATATTTCTTTCTTTTTTAATGTTTCTATAATTTCACCAAGTCTCCTATCATGTCTTTTTAACCCTTCTAAAGCTTCTTTAGAAGAATAGCCATAATTATGTCTATGACTATCTACATCTATAAAGTGTACAAGAATTAAATTTGGAGTATATTTATTTATAGTGTATTTAAGTGCTTCTGTAGTAAAATCATCTAATTCAGGCTCTTTAATTCCATTTCGTATATATTTAAATTTATTATTTATTTCATATTGATATTTTAAATTTCCTGCCATAGCCGACATAAATAGCTGATTATGATAACACTTTGTACAAAATATTTCTGGCATATTATAATCTATATTAGCTCCAGCAGTTACTGGCCAAAAAAGTGAACAAGTTTTTAATCCTATATTTTTAGCTAAATCATAAATTGTATCACCCTTTATATATTTTCTATGCCAATACCAATTAGGATTTTTTTCAAAGGGTCTAAAAAAAGTATTATCTATAATTCCATGATTAATAGGATATTTTCCAGTCACTATAGTTCCATGAGCTGGATAAGTTAAACTTGGGTAAATAGAGCTAACATTCTTTATTAATGATCCATTCTTAATTATTTCCCTAAAATTAGGTAATGTTTCTAAAATACTTAAATCCTCTGAAGAAACAGCATCAAAGGATATGATTATTATATACTTATTCAAAATTTAATCCCCTTTCAGCTTTTTTCATATAATAATTATTCCTATTTTCCATAAGAAATACTCATTAAATAAAAAATACTTAAAACAAATTATTTCTCTATTAAAATATTTAATCCAAATATTAAAATTATAAACACTACTTTCTCAATAATTCCTTTATTTAAAAATAAAAAATTAAAGTAAGTATACAGAAATATTAAATTTCAAACTTACTTCAATTTAAATTTTTAATAATAAATTTCTCTTTTTATTTAAATTAATAATCTTACTACTGCCTCAGTAGTTTTTTCTAGATTTTCTATTCCATTTTTAAGTGCTTCATCTAAACTTTCAACCTCTCTCATTATGCTAAAGATTGACTTTATCCCTATATCATAAAGATTTTCAACTCCATCACCAACTTTTCCTGCAAAGGCAATAGTTTTTACTCCATGTTTTTTTGCAACCATTGCAACTCCCATTGGAGTTTTTCCATAAATAGTTTGACTATCTATAGCCCCCTCTCCTGTAAAAACGTAATCAGCATCCTTTAATTTTTCCTCTAATTCTGTATGTTTAATTACAAGTTCTATACCACTTTTTAGTTTTCCATTTAAAAATACTAAAAGCGCTGCTCCAAGTCCCCCTGCTGCACCTGTTCCTTCCACATATCTCACATCAATCCCTAAATCTCTTTTAATTACCTCTGCATAATTAGTCAATGCCTTGTCCAAAACTTTCATATCTTCTTTGGAAGCTCCTTTTTGTTTTCCAAAAATATAAGAAGCTCCATTTTCCCCAATAAGAGGATTAGTAACATCACAAGCAACTTCAAAGTTAATATCCTTTATTCTACTGTCTAAAGTGCTTAAATCAATTTTATGTAATTTTAAAAGCTCCACTCCTCCAAACCCTAATTCATTTCCCTCCTTATCTAATAGTTTTCCACCTAATGCTTGAAGCATTCCTGCTCCTCCATCATTTGTAGCACTTCCACCTATTCCTATAATTATATGCTTTGCACCATTATCAATAGCATCTAAAATCAATTCTCCTGTTCCATAGGTTGTTGTTATTAATGGATTTCTTAATTCTCTCTTAACAAGTCGAATTCCACTAGCTTCTGCCATTTCTATAATGGCTCTTTTTCCATCTCCAAAAATTCCATAAGATGCATTTACCTTATGCTTTCCTAAGGGCCCAGTTACAAAAACTTTTTTTATTTTCCCTTTACTTCCATAAGCTAAAGCTTCTACAGTTCCTTCACCTCCATCTGCCATAGGAACCTTTATACATTGAGCATCATTAATAACTTTTTTTATTCCTCTCTCCATAGCATCACAAGCTTCTTTCGATGTCATACTTTCCTTAAATGAATCTGGTGCTAATACAAACTTCATTTCACTCACCTCACTTTATATACTAATATAATATTAACAAAAGAAAACTTTACTTCCAAATTTCATTATATATAGCTAAAATTATCCCTATGCTAGTTAAAAGTGAAAGGCTATCTCTAAGAGAGAACTTTATTCTCCCTTGAGATAACCTTTCTTAAATTATACTCTTATTAACTCGTTTTTTATTCCATCTGCAACAAATTGAACATTTGTGCCAACTATTACTTGAATAGAAGTTTTACTTAATCTTACCACTCCCCTTGCTCCTAAAGCTTTTAATTCCTTATCATTAACTTTAGTGTTATCAACAACTTCAAGTCTCAATCTAGTAGCACAGTTATCCACTGATTTTATATTTTCACTTCCACCTAAAGCTTTTATATATGATTTTGATATCTCTGAAGCGTTTCCAGTTAAAGCTTTATTATCAGTAAACTCTTCATCCTTTTCCCTACCAGGTGTTGGTATATCAAATTTCTTAATTGCAAAATAGAAAAGTACAAAATAAGCTACTGCTATAGCTAAACCTATTGGAATTATTAATATTGGTTTTGTTCCTAAGTTATAATTTAATGCATAATCAATAAATCCAGCTGAGAACGTAAAACCATGTAATACTCCTAAGGCTGAAGTAACTGCCATAGATATTCCTGTTAAAATAGCGTGTCCAACTAACAATACTGGTGATAAGAATATGAACATAAATTCTATTGGTTCTGTGATACCTGTTAAGAAACTAGTGAAAGCTAAACTTGCAAGCATACCTCCAACAAATTTTCTCTTTTCCTTATCAGCTGCAAAGTAGATAGCTAAAGCTACTGCTGGTAAACCAAACATCATAACTGGGAAGAAACCAGCCATATAAGTACCGGCAGTTGGATCTCCAGCAAAGAATCTTGCTATATCTCCAGCTTTGCCATTGAAATCACCTAAAGTAAACCAGAAATATGAATTAAGAACATGATGAAGTCCCATTGGTATAAGTAATCTATTAAGGAATGCAAATAGTCCTGCTCCTATAGCACCCATTCCAACAACACCAGCACCCATAGTATGAATTCCAGCTTGGATATATTTCCAAGTGAATCCAAATAGAACGGCTAAAATAACTGCAGATAAAGCTGTCATAATAGGAACTAATCTTCTACCACCAAAGAATCCCAAGAACTCTGGAAGCTTCTTATCACTAAATTTATTGTAACAATATCCTGCAACTATACCTATAATAATTCCACCAAAACTATCGAACTTTAATGTACTAGCAAGCTCTTCTCCATAGTTTTGCACCCAAACAAATTTACTTGCATTATTAAGAACTAAATATCCCACTGCTCCAGCTAGACCAGCAGCACCATTACTATCCTTAGAAAATCCAATTGCTACTCCTATAGCGAATATTAATGGTAAATTATCAAATAAAGCACTACCTGCAGCTGCCATAAACCCAAATCCTTCTGGAAGATGTAAAAATTCAAGAACATCTGGTTGTCCAAGTCTCAATAGCAAACCTGCAACCGGTAATACTGCAATTGGAAGCATTAAAGACTTACCAATTCTTTGTAAAAACCCTATAATAGTTTTTCCCATAAAAAAATACCCCCTTACTTTTACTTATAAAAAGAAAGCTCATTATAATATAATAGATTATAAATAAATTTATTCCTAATTTCAAAAACGTTTACAAGTTTTTTTTATAATAGATCTAAAAACAACTTTCTCGAAATAATTAGAACTAAACTTATTTATATAAATTATTATATTATTTAATCCCATAATATTCAACAATTATTTTCCATTTTTATAATATTTTTCTAGTTTAAAAATTAATTAATTTAATTTTTTCATTTAATAAAAAGTGAGTTGTTAAAATAAGCAAGTTTAATCAACTTATTATAAATAATATTTCTTATATAACAAAAAGAGGATATACCGAATTACAGATACATCCTCTCTACAGAGATAACTATATAGTTATTCTGACAAATAAAAATACATTTACAAAATAATATTAATTAAAGTGCTGATTTGATATACTTTCTTTTAAATTTCAATATAATTATTATTCTAATTAAATACTTAATAATTCACTTGAAATTTCTTTAAGTTCTTTATCACTTATTGCAAGTTTTTTCTTAAATATTTCATCTTCCATAGTTGAAATTGTTACTTTATCAGGCTTTATTTCTCTTATAATATTTCTTATTTTTTCAACTGATTCTTCATCATCACTATAACCTTTAATAATAGTAACTTCAAATATAAACTTTCCTTTATATTGTTTATTAAAAGAAACCATATTTGATACATATTCATTTATTGAATATCCTTCAACTGGTCTTTGTGCTTTCTGAAATTTTTCTTCATTTACTATCTTTATTTCTCCAACAACTTCTTCACATTTATCAGCAATTTTTTTATATTTATCATTACCTAATAAATAGCCATTAGAAAACAATCTCACAACTAGCCCCTTACTTTTGACAAAATCTATAATATCTTCAACTTTATCATTTATAAAAGCTTCACCTTTTGAGTTAATAAATATTAAATCAGCCCTTGTATCTTCTATTTTTTTCTCTAGTTCTAATAATGACTTATCTATTTCATCAAAAGACTTTTGAATATCCATTTTATTTTTTGTTCTTCCAAGAGTACAAAATATGCAATCAAAATTACAATGTTTCTCTGGTAATATATTAATTTCTAATACTCTTTTTCCATCTTCAACATAAACATCTTTATAACTAAAATTACTCATTATACTATTCTCCTATAATTATTCTATTGTTATTTCTTTATTATTTCTAGTAAGAATTGAAGTTTTGCATTCTCCACCTAGATTACCTTGAACTGTTTGAGCTAAATTACTTATAGCATCTTCAAATTCCTCAGTTCTATTTTCGTCAATTGACTCTAAACAAAGAATAGCATTCTTTGTATTTTCAGTTAACATAGTTCTCACTGATTCACGCCAATTCAAACATCTACAAATTGCCCCTTCATCATCTTTATATACTATTTCACCTTCATAAGGTGGTGCGCTTTCATTTGTTCCTAAAGTGATAAAGCTTTCATTTCCTATAGCTTTAGTCAATTTCATATCTCCAACAAATGTATCAATATCCTCTCCTCCACAAGGTAATGCATATTTTAGTGATATAGAATTATAAATATCAACTAATGGATTTATAGTTCCCAATTCATTCCCATTGTTCACTCTCTTTAATAATGCTTCAATAGAACAACGTGCACCTTTTTTAGTTTTAAATTTTTTAAATGCCTCTCTCCATACCTTTATAACTTCATTACTACTAAACTCTGAATTTTTTAAATATTTTAAAGCATCAACTTTAGCATCTTGAATCATTTTTTGATATTTTTTTTCATCTTTTATAGAATTATCTATATTATTACAAATAACAACTCCAATTTTTGCATTAGGGAATAGCTCCCAAAAATCATCTTCAATAATAAACTTTTTCATTAAATTATACCTCCTAAAATAAAAAAGCCAGAGGAAATATTATTTAAAATATCTCCCAGGCTTTTATCCTTCCGTGTACACATTTAACTGTGTGTTTTCTCTCGGACCTGACCAATTCAAAACTGCGGAACCCTAGAAAACTTAACTCATAATTAATTTTTTTATTTCTAATCCAATTTTAACATAATATTAATATTAATTCAATTTTAATTTTTTTAATAATTTGTTCACTAAAATAAATTATTCTTTCATAAAAAGTAAACTAAATTTATAATGGTTCATTTAATTAATCAATGATTTAAAATTAAATTACTTTTTTGTTTTCTTACAAATAATTAATATTCAATTCCCTCACTTAATAATTTTTTAAATTCTTCCCACTCTATATATTCTCCTCCCATTGATTCTAAATGCTCAGTATGAAACTGACAGTCTACAAACAAGGCTCCTTCCTCCTCTAACTTTTTACCTAAATAAATAAGCGCTATTTTTGAGCCATTTGGTACTTTTGAAAACATACTCTCTCCAAAAAAACATTTTCCAAGTTTTACACCATATACTCCTCCAACAAGTTCACCATTTTTAATTACTTCAACACTAAAGCCAAAGCCCTTATTAAATAAATTTATATATGCTTCTCTCATTTCTTCTGTTATCCAAGTTCCTTCTTTATTTTCACGAAGTTCCTTACAGTTAGTAATAACTCCTTCAAAGTTCTTATTAAAAGTTACCTTAAAATCTTTTTTATTTAATACTCTTTTCATAGATTTTGAAGTTTTCATATTTTCAGGTTTTATTATAAATCTTTTTTTAGGACACCACCAAAGTATAGGTTCATCATCACTATACCATGGAAATATTCCATTTTCATAAGCTAAAACAAGTCTTTCAATGGACAAATCTCCACCAACTGCTAATAAACCATCTTCCTCACCTAATTCTGGTAATGGAAAAATTATTCTTTCATCTAATCTATATACTGCCATAATATTCTCCTCTTTACTTCTTAAACAAAAATTACTTATTCTTACTCTATAATGAAAAAGCCTTAAAAATCAATAATTTACTTTTGATTCTTAAGGCTTTCAATAACATTTTAATTCTTCCCTGTTTTTTTACGTTATACTCAAGATTATTTATTATATTTTACGTCTATTTTAAATGGGTTTAAACTATAAATTTTCATTTTTTAATATATACTGTTTTGGAGTTATACCATAATACTTTTTAAATAATTCAATAAAATGTGATATATTTTCATAACCCAAATCATATGAAACCTCAGTTACACTCTTATATTTAAGCATTTCTTTAGCTTCTGAAAGTTTTAGCTTTCTCAAGTAATTATTTGGAGTTATACCTGTCACTGCTTTAAACTTTGATGAAAATTTAGTTATAGGCATATTTAAGTTGTTTGCTATATCTCCTATTGTAATCTTATCTAAGATATTATTTCGCATTATTTCTATGGCCTTGTTTATAGGATTATTTCTGTATTCTGTGATCAATCTATTTATTTCAGCCACATTTAATAGCTTATATACAAGTTCTTGAGAATATAAATCTAATAAAAATTCTTTATTTTTTTCATCACCATTTGCAATTTCTAAAATTCTACTTATTGTTATATCCACTTGAGATTCTTCTTTGTTAAAAATATTTTTATTTTCTGTATAACTATATTGATTTTTCAAATTAATGTTAGTTTTATTTTTAACTAAATCTACTAAAGAATCTGTAAATTCAATAACTAATAATTTAGATAATTTTTCTATTACTATTTCAGCTCTACTGTGAGCTGGTATTATTATAAAATTTTTAGAATTACATTTGTGTTCTTTTCCATTGAAGATTATTAGCTTTTCTCCTTCTAATATTGTACATAATTTGTTATTTTCATAGGATTTTATAACACCTTTATATCCTTCATTAAAATTAAAAAAAGATATTTTTAAAAATTCTGTTTCTATATGGTCACTATCCCCTAGCCTACCTTCAAGTATATTCATAACAAACATCTCCCTTTTAAAATACGACAAAATTCCTCCCTATATCTAATATAAAATCCCAATTTCTCCTTGTCAACAACTTATTTTATTTTAAAAACAATTAAAATTTTAAAAAATGAGGTAATTTTAAATAAAAATGAGATAGTTAATTTTTTAACTATATTATAGAATATAATCATAAGCTTGGTTGTTAAAAAATAACCTTTTTTCTGAAAAATGCGTTATTTTATTCTCAACATAGAAATTTAATTTAAGATTTAAAATGTTTCAAACAACAACATGATAATATAAGTCACTCATAAAAAAAGACTGCTGCTGCACTCAGCAGTCTTTTTTATTTCAACTAATTATAAACGTAGATTTAATTTACTTATAGGAACTTACTCAAAGAGCAATACGAGTGGAGCCTCCTTAGAACTAGGAGTATTACAAACTCTAGCCATTAGATAAAATATTAATTGCCGTCTATAAACACTTTACTCCCATAGATATCTTTAAAAAGATGGTGGTGTCACTGCAAACACTACTTCACAATCAACATCACTATCATTTTCCCATTTATGTTTTGAATATGGAGGTATTTTAACACTATCTCCAGAATTTAATTCAATTATATCATCTAATAAATATAATTTTACCTTTCCCTTTGTAACATAAGCAACTTCTTCACCCTTATGATTAAAAAGATCTTTAGAAGATGCTTCTTTAGGAGGTATTTTCATAAGCATAAATTCAATATCTCCTTTTGTGTTTGGTGTTAATAACTCATATGTAAAACTATCATCTTCTGAAAATATTATCTTATTACGATTATCTTTTCTTACTACTAACTCCTCTGTTTGAACTTCACTAATAAAGAAATTAAATAATGGTATATTCAAAGCAGTTGAAATTTGTTTTAAAGTATTAATAGATGGATTTGCTGTTCCTTTCTCTATTTGACTTAATAATGATGGTGTAACACCTATTAAATTAGCTAATTCTTTTATAGTTAATCCTTTATCTTTTCTATATAGAGTAATATTTTTTGATATATCTACTTCATTCATTTAAAATTACCTCATTCATTTATATTTTAAATAATTATATCAACATAGAATATATTATGCAATTTTATTAAATAATATTTAATTATTTTAATTAAAATTAAATTATATTGACTGTAATAAATATCCATGATAACATTTGATTAAATAATATTTAATTTATTATATATAAAATAAATCATATTTAAAAATATTAAGAAATTTATATTCAAGGAGTTAATTATGAATAATTCTATAATATTAAATAAAGAACTTTCCACATGGCTAGAAGAATACCCACTATTAAAGAACATAATAGCCTTAGATGAAACTTTATGGATAAATCCTAAATATAGCAAATTCAATATAGCTATGAAAAATATTTCATTATCTGAAGTAGATATTAAAGAAGCTGAAGAAAGATTAAATAGATTTGCACCATACATAGCTAAAGTGTTTCCAGAAACTCAAGTAGATAATGGGATAATAGAATCTCCTATAGTAAGAATAGATAATATGAAAAGTGAATTAGAAAAAATCTATAATAAAATTTTACCTGGCAATTTTCTATTAAAATGTGATAGCCATCTTAAAGTTTCTGGTTCTATAAAAGCTAGAGGTGGATTTTATGAGGTACTAAAACATGCTGAAGATTTAGCCTTAGAACATAATATGCTTAATATAAATGATGATTATAGAAAATTAGATAGTGATAAAGTACGTCAATTCTTCTCAAACTATTCTATAGTAGTTGGTTCAACTGGAAACTTAGGTCTTAGTATCGGTATAATGAGCGCTAAATTAGGATTTAAAGTTACTGTTCATATGTCTGCTGATGCAAGACAATGGAAAAAGGACCTTTTAAGAAGTAAAGGTGTGGAAGTTATAGAATATGAATCAGATTATAGTAAAGCTGTTGAAGAAGGTAGAAAACAATCTAAAGCAGATCCTAATAGTTATTTTGTAGATGACGAAAATTCTAAAAACTTATTCCTAGGATATGCAGTTGCTGCTTCAAGATTAGAAAAACAACTAAAATTTATGTCAATTACAGTAAATGATGACAACCCATTATTTGTATATTTACCTTGTGGAGTTGGTGGAGGTCCTGGTGGAGTTGCCTTCGGTCTTAAAGTTCTTTATAAGGATAATGTTCACTTTTTCTTTGCTGAACCAACACACTCTCCATGTATGTTAATAGGTTCTATGACTGGCAAGCATAACAAAGTATCTGTTCAAGATTTCGGTATAGATAATATAAGTGCTGCTGATGGATTAGCTGTTGGTAGAGCATCTGGTTTTGTAGGAAAAACATTAGAAAATTTAATGAGTGGTTGTTATTCTGTTAAAGATGAAAATCTATATAGACTTCTTAGCAAAATGGCTGATAGTGAAAAAATATTTTTAGAACCTTCAGCTTTAGCTGGTGTCCCTGGTATTGCTAAAATACTTACTTCTAAAGAAGGAATAGAATACTTAAAGAAAAATAATCTTGAAAATAAATTAGAAAATATAACTCATATAGCTTGGGCAACTGGTGGAAGTATGGTCCCTAAAGATATAATAAATCAATACTACAATGAAGGGCTTTCATTACTAAAGTAGTATATAAAAAAAAGGAGAATGTATCAAATTATAGATACATTCTCTCTGACTTTTATCTAGCTATATAAATTAAGTGGTTAATTTGATACAGCCCCATTAATAATTAAATAAGATGTTCTATAAAAATAGATGCTAGTCCTAAGAAGAAAAAGAATCCTAAAATATCAGTAAATGTTGTAACAAATACTGAAGAAGCTAAGGCTGGGTCAACTTTAATTTTCTTTAAGAATAATGGAACTAAATATCCTGCTATAGTTGCAACTACCATATTTAATAACATTGCAATTCCTATGACTAATCCAAATATATATTTACCTTCCCATATATATCCGATTAATCCAATTATAATTCCTATAGATGTTCCTGTAAAAATACCTACTCCAACCTCTTTAAAAAATACTTTTTTCATATTTTTAAAATTAAGTTCTCCAAGTGCCAATCCTCTAACTATTATTGTTAAAGTTTGTGTTCCAGCATTTCCACCCATTCCAGCAACTATAGGCATAAATGTAGCTAAGGCTACTACTTGTTGAATAGTTCCTTCAAACATTCCTACTACTGATGAAGCTAAAATTGCTGTAAATAAATTAATTATAAGCCATGGTAATCTGCTTTTAACAGATTCCATTAAGGTTCCATCTACCTTTTCTCCCTCATCAACTCCACCTAAACGATGTATGTCTTCTGTGCTTTCATCTCTTAAAATTTGCATAACATCATCAACAGTTACTATTCCAAGAAGTCTATTTGAATTATCAACTACAGGCATAGTTAAATAACCATATTTCTCGAATCTATGTCCAACTTCTTCTTGATCTGTATTAAATAAAACACCTTCTACTCTAGTATGAATAAGCTCAGATATTTTTGTATCAAAACTTTTCGTTACAAGTTCCTTAAGAAAAATAACTCCCTTTAATTTATCAAGCTCATCTATAACATATAAATCATTGATATTTTCATTTTCTTCTCCACAAACCTGCAAATACTCTAAAGTCTCTTTCACAGTCATATTTCCATTAAGAGCAACAAATTCAGTTGCCATTATTCCTGCTGCTGTATCTGGAGCATAACTTAAAAGTCTACGTACAACTCTTGCATCCTCATCAGCCATTTTAGCTAATATTTTATTTGCTTGCTCTTTCTCTAATTTTCCAAGTAAATCAGTTAATTCGTCTGAAGACATTTCTTCAATTATATTTTTTTGCTTATTTTCTGAAAACTCCATTAAGATTTCATATTTTTCATCAACTTCTGCTTCATCTATAATATCTGCAATTATATCTTCTGGAAGCCTATATAATATATCTTTTCTATCTTCAATATGTTCTCTAATCACATCAAGAATATCTACTGGATGTATATTTTCCATATAGCTTACTATATTACTTTGTGGCGCATGTAATAAAAACTTTCTTAGTTCTTCTTTACTCATATTTAATTTCATAGCTATCCCTCTATTTCTTCCACAGGAAAAAAACCATAGCTATAAAGCGAAATATTGAAGTTATATAAGCACTTGAATAAATCTTTATTAAATCATAATAAATTTATTTATAGCTGTGGTATTAAAAACTAATTTCCCATATATTTTATAATTAACTTGTATGTTTACAAAATTTCTACTCAGATACGGGTCCATAAATAATACCACCTCCAATATTTTTCTTGTTCTTTACTTCTATGCTATTTAATAACTTTCCTTTTGTCAATAAAATTTACAGTATTGTAAAAATAATATAATAATTCTAATTTATTAAGTTTAATTATGGTATTTATTGTAAATAAGTGATTTAATATAATCAATTTAAAGACCAAAAAATGAAGCTCCATCTCTTCTTAAAAATTCTAAAGCAGCTTGTAATGAATATGCATCTCCTACTAATTTCAATGTAAGGGATTTAACTACTAATTCATTTGCTTCAAGAGAATAAGGAAATTCACCATTAAGCTTTTGATTATAAACAGTATCATATCTTGCAAGTGCTACTTTAAGAAACATTAATCTAGCAATCATAATTAATCTTACTGATAAAACAATTTGTTCATCTATTTTAATAGTCAATTCCTGCTCTTCTTGAGCACTTCTTTCTGCTCTATTGGAAATTAAATCAATAGCTTCTATAGTAGTAAGATAGGAAAGATAATCACTATAAAAAACTAATATCATTGCATATTTCTCGATATTTAATAAATCTAAACTTTTTAAATCAGCTTCACTTATTCCAGTATTACTACTATTGTTATTACTAGTTTTATTACCACTCTTATTATTGTTATTACTAGTTTTATTGCCACTACTATTACTATTATTATTATCATTGTTATTGCTGTTTATATCATTTTTACTTTTTTCATTGTTCCTATCTTTTTTTAAACTTTTCTTCGATTTATGTTTTTTCTTACTTCTAGCCATAATTAAACCTAAATATATTGCTATCAGTTTATAATATTAAAATTAAAATCCCTTTGTTAATAAATATTATTTTAGTCCAATCATGTTACCTACTAAAAAAATATTATCTAAAATCCATGAAATACAAGAAAATTATATAAATTCATTAATATATAAAAATTATCTAAAAAAGAAAATAACCAAAATATTATATAATAGTAAAATAAATCAATATATTGTAAAATATAAACTAACTTTATAATTTAGTTAGGATGTGATTTTTAATGAATAAAAAAACAGAATACTTAAAAACTGAAAAAGAAAAAATGTTAGCAGGTGAACTCTATTATGCTTCAGATTATCAATTACAGAAAGAACATGAATTAGCTCAAAATATTCTTCATGAATTTAATAATTCTATAGATATAAATAGAAGTGAAATATTAAAAAACTCATTTGGTAAAACAGGTGAAAATTTTTGTGTAAAGCCTACTTTTCATTGTGACTATGGATACAACATTTATGTAGGAGAAAATTTCTTTGCAAATTATGATTGTGTTATATTAGATGTTTGTAAAGTAACAATAGGAGACAATTGTATGATGGCTCCAAAAGTTTGTATATATACTGCAACTCATCCATTAGATCCAGAATTAAGAATATCAGGATTAGAATTTGGTAAGCCAGTAACTATTGGAAACAATGTTTGGCTTGGTGGGAGTTCAGTTATAACACCTGGGGTAACCATTGGAGATAATGTAGTTGTTGCGGCTGGTGCTGTAGTTGTAAAAGATGTTCCAAATAATGTAGTAGTTGGTGGAAATCCTGCCAAGATTATAAAATATTTATAGTAAGCAACTATCTCTAAATTTAGATTTATTTTTTTACTAAGCACTATTCTTAGAATTTTCTATATTTAAATAATATAATAAGTAAATTTTTACTTATTATAAAAAGGTAAAAAATATTTACCTTTAATCTTTTAGCAAAAAATAATACTGGAATTTTTAATATTCCAGTATTATTTCAATAAAAACTATTATTAACATAAAATATTCAGTTCACGCTACATTTGTATATTTACACAAATAACTTAAAACACTTTAATTTACTTAATATATTTATCTTCTAATTGTTTTAATATTTTTAAATATTTTTCTCTTGTAGCTTTATTTTCTTCTTCATAAACAACAAATTCTTCATTTATAGTATTTATAACACTCTCATCTAATTCTCTTAAAGCAAATTTATATATAACATTGTCTTCTTTATTTATATGTCTCTTTAATAGGTCAGTATAAGAAATTGCATTAGCAATAACATCTAATTTAGCTTCTTCATTTCCTGCTTTTAAGTTTTTAAGAGCTTCTTCAAGATTATTTATATACATTCTTCCTAAATCATGTTCAACTAACATTCCATATTTTATAGTTTTTTCACCTAATACTCCTAAATGCTCTAACATTCTATTAAAAAGCATTACCTCTTCTTTTCTGTGATGATATGCATCTGCATACTCTCTTATGTATTCTATTATTAAAGCAAAATCATCATAATTTACATCTTTTCCTTCTAATATTTGAAAACAAGCCTTTCTAACTACCTCAAGCATTGGCTCAATATTTCTATGTTCTCCCATCATTACTTCAACTGCTGTCATATTTTTCTCCTCCTACTATGTATTATCTATAATTAAACTATGTTTTTTTAATCTTCATCCCATATCTATTATCTGCAATATTTTATTTTTCTATAAATAGATATAAGCTTCAGACAACTTATTATATTCAAATAAAATTAAATTCAATTTATTTTAATTAATTCTTACAATTATTATTATAATTGATTATAAATAAAATTCCTGTAACCTAAGTTACAGGAACTAAATTATATTACTTTTAAATTTTAAAGCAGTTAATAGCAATATAATCTTTAATTTTAATCATTCATTAATACAGTTATTACTTCATCAACTTCAAATATATCCTTAGTTTCAAAAATTTCTTGTAAGTCTTCTATATTTTCTTCTGAATGTTCAATATCCTTAGAATACATATGACTTATATGCACCATATCCTCTTCAGTTAATGAACCTTTTTCTATCCACCTTACTAAGGCTAATTCTCTAATCATTAAAGTGCTAATTATAGCTAACTTTATTTTAGCTGACATATCATAATCAAAAATAGCTTTCATAAAATATCTAAATATAAAGTAATTTAACATATTTTGGAATTTATATAAGTTATCCTTATAATATTCATTAAACTCTGTTGATTTAGTAAAATAAAATTCTTCATTATCCTTAAAATACTTTAATGCATTATCTAAACACAAAGGATCATTAGAATTAATATGTTTTATATTTTTATATACATTAAAATATTCATATAGGTTATTATACTTAATACTTTTCTTTACCTTATATTCATTTAATTCTTTTATAATTTCATTTAATAAGTTTTCTTCTTTATATTCTTTTATAACATCCCTTATTTCATCCATATCACCTAAATCTATTTTGTTTTGAATTTCCATAACAAATTTAAGTGCTATGGCACACTTACTTTTTAAGCTTAAATCTTCACGTTCTATAATACTAAAAACAATATTTCTACATTCTAAAAAGTCTGAAAAAACTTCATTACTAATATCATTCTCTAAATCAGCTTCATCATCACTTTCACTTAACTCAAAAGTTAATTTTTTATCTGATTTTAAAATTATTCTTGCAGCCTCTGGACAAGACAAGGAAATTCCTACTTCCCTTAAATCTAAAAATTCCTCAGTATATCTTGGATATTGCTTACATGTATAACAAAGATATTCTTCTCCAAGCTCAGTATATATATCACAAAGCTTTTTTTCATTTAAAAAAGAACAATTTCCTTTGTTTAAAAGAAAAATATCATCACCATCTTCATCCTTAATTATTTTACTTCTTAAAATTTCTCCAAATTCACCATTTACCTTCTTATAACGATTATTACTTTCATCATCAATAACGATACTCCACCCTGCACAACATGTATCTTCACATTCTGATGCTATACATTTAAAATCATTAAAATAATTTGGCACTCTTACTTTCATCTCTTCCATTGCTCCCCATAAAATTTATCTTATAATTATGAACTATATTCCTATTTTGTAAATATAACTTCATTTTTTATCTCTTTATATAGTTATATATGTATTTATTATAAGCAACCATGAATGCATAATCAATTTTATTATAATCTAATTAAAAATATTATAAGGTACAATTAATATCAAGAAAAAACAAATTTTATCTACAAAAATACTCCCCTTAAAGTAAATTCTAACAGGTCTTTCTTGTCCTGCCCACTTTAAAGGGAGTATTTCATATATAACTTATATTACTAATTATTTTAATACTTTACACTAATTAATTATTCTTAATTACAGATTTTGTTGTTCGTTTAACAACATCAAAAAAACTTAAAGACTTAACCATATGATTAGGATCAACATATTCTCTAATAGCGCGAAGCACTTTTTTTGGTTCTTTAGAAGAAAAAGAATAAGTTCCATTTTTTTTAGTTTTTATTGCATATCGTGGAATCCACTTTCCTTTTAACATTACTGATGCAATAACATAGTCAACTTCCTCCCAAGGAATTTGAATAAATTTTTTATAATTATTAGAATTATAAAATTCAAACCCCTTATCTCCTATCATTATTTTTCCATAATCTGAAATTCCAATGAAGGCTGTTCCGTCAACTACTAAATCAACTTTTGTATTAAGTGATTGAACCATACATTTTACCTCTTTTCTATTTAATACGCATACTTTTTATATATTATTTTTCTTGCTTTATCTTAAATTAAAATCAAAGAAAAATACTACATTAATCCTATCAAATGGAATACTATACCAAGTACAAATAAAGAAAGAATAATAGCTATTGGAGATACTTTCTTTTTAAGTAACCACATACAAATAAATGTTAATATTAATCCTGCAAGTCCTGGAATCAATGAATCTAAATTATTTTGTAAAGTTGTAACCTTATCAGGAGTTAATGATAATCCAGCAGCTTGTTGTAATAAAGCTTCTTTAATACCATTTGCTCCAGCTGGAAGACTACTCCAATCAATATAAGCCCCTTTACTTAAGTGCACAGATGATACTACTGGAGTAAATTTAATAGATACCCATCTATTAACTAATGCCCCTAAAATAAACATACCAAGTATAGATGCCCCTTTTGTAATATCTTGTAACAAGTTACCTGATAAATCTTCTGTAATACGAGAACCTGCCTTATAACCAAATTCTTGTGTATACCAAGTAAATGCCATACGAACAATATTCCAACCGAAGAAAAATATAAGTGGTCCTAATATACTACCGCCCATAGCAAGTGAAGCACCTAACGCTCCTAATATAGGTCTAACAGTAAACCAGAAAACAGGATCTCCAATTCCCGCCAAAGGTCCCATCATACCAACTTTAACTCCTTGAATGGTTACATCATCTACAGGTGCTCCATTTGCACGCTCTTCTTCTAATGCTAATGTAACTCCAATAATAGGTGATGCTACATATGGATGAGTATTAAAAAATTCTAAATGTCTTGTTAATGCAGCTGCTCTATCTTCTTTAGTTTTGTATAATTTTTTAATTGCAGGAATTAATGAAAATGCCCAACCACCATTTTGCATTCTTTCATAATTCCAAGATCCTTGAATGAAAAATGAACGCCACCAAATAGAAAGACGATCTTTTTTTGTTAATTTTACTTTTTTTGTCATTTTTCTTTCATCCCCCTTCTTAATATTTATCAATAATATCGCCTATAGGATCTCCCATATTTGATCCATCATTACCTGAACCACCTTTTTTAGTAAGTGCTAAATAAATAAAAGCTAAAGATCCACCAATTATACCTAACCCTATAAGTGTAAGTTGAGGAATAGTTGCTAATACAAAACCAATTGCAAAAAATGGCCATACTTCTCTTGTTGCCATCATATTAATTACCATTGCATAACCAACAGCTACAACCATTCCACCACCTATTGCTAAACCATCTGTTAACCAAGCTGGCATTGAAGTAAGTAATGTACGAATAGGTCCAGCACCTATTATTAATATTAAGGATGCTGGAAGTGCTATACGTATACCTTGCATACAAATAGCAATTATATGCCACATTTCAACTTTTTTTATATTTCCTTCTTTAGCAGCAGCATCCATAAAATGCACAAATGCTGTAGCAATTGTACGACAAATAATTGTTAATAATAATCCTGCAACTGCTAATGGAATTGCTATGGCAATAGATGAGGAAACCCCTGCTTTTCCTTCTCCACTAAGAACTAGAATAATAGCGGCTGCAACAGATGCCAAGGCTGCATCAGGTGCTACGGCAGCCCCTATATTTGCCCAGCCTAAAGCAATCATTTGAAGACTACCACCTAAGATTAAACATGGTATTAATTGCCCTGTAACTAATCCTATTAAAGTACAAGCAACTAAAGGTTGTTGGAATTGAAATTCATCTAGAATACCTCCCATTCCAGCTAAAAATGCAATAACAATAACTAATATTATTTGAATTATATTTAAATCCACTATTATTAACCCTCCCTTTTCTATTTAGTTTATTATTTCAATTTATTTAACTCCTCTTGAGCTTTCTTTAGAATTTCATCCATATTTCCTTTTGAATCATTTGGGACTTTACGAACATCAAAATCCAACCCAAGCTCTTTAAGTTTATTAAAAGTATCAATATCTTCTTGATTGAAAGCAAGTACTTTATTAGGTTGAACCTTCCCTGGAGAATGTGCCATAGAACCTACATTAACTGTCTTTAGTGGCACGCCCCCTTCCACAGCTCTAAGTAAATCTTCTGGATTTTCAAAAAGAAGTAATGCACGTTGTCCTCCAAAATGCTTATCATCTTTTGAAAGTTTAATCATTTGATTAACTGGAACAGTATGAGCTTTAACTCCTGGAGGAGCTGCCTGTTGAATTAACTTCTTACGAAGTTCATCTTTAGCTACATCATCTGATACAACAATAATTCTTGTTGGCTTCACAGTTTTTGTCCAAGCAGTCGCTACTTGCCCATGAAGTAAACGTGAATCAATACGGGCTAAAACATACTCAAAGGACCCTGGAGCACCTACATTAGACTGTTGAATGGAATTTACAGAAGATTTAGTAGAATCCACTGGTTCTAATGTTTCTGGTTTAACTTTAACTCCTTCTCTAGATGTTTTTATAATATTAGTTGCAATTTCTTGTGCTGATTCCATTGAAAAACGTGAAGCATAAGCTTCAATGACCATTGGTAAATTCATACCAGTTACTATTGCCCATTTATCTTTGTATTCTTCGAGTAGACTATCCACTTGATTAAAGGGAGTTCCTCCCCAAAGATCAACTAAAAATAAAATTTCATCTTGATTGTCAAAGGATGCAATTGCTTTTTTTATTTTTTCTTTAATATCATTAGGTCCTTCACTAGGCATCAATGTAACTGCTTCTACATTTTCTTGTTCTCCAAAAATCATTGTAGCTGATTGTAGAATACCTTTAGCAAACTCACCATGACTTGCAAGAATAATTCCTACCATATATACCTCCTAATTTAATTTGTAATATAAACCTAAACTTAATTCAGGTGAAATTTTGAATCCATCTGAATACTTAGTCCTAGTTATCTAGAAACCTAAATCTGTCTATCTTCTATCTATAGAAAATATACCTATTACAGCCTCTAACCATTAGATAATATTTGCAAACAAATTCCAAAAAGCTTATATTGATTAAAATTAATAATTATAATTTTCATATTAAAAATAGTCCTAAATCTAATCAACTAAAATATTAATATGATTCTCTATCCTTATAGTTAACGTTTACATTAAGGGCAAATTTTAACTAAATCATCTTATTCAAATAGTTTAATATCCCACTTGTAACTGTTCTTAAAAGAAATAATATTTCAATACAATATAAAAAATTATTACATGTTTACTATCACCAAGTTTTTTTATATACTTATTTACTACCACCAAGTTTTCTATATACTTATACTTTTTGAATAAATAATCTTAACTTTTATCCAAAATAAAAGCTATATTATTATTTTTGCTTATTAATTCCGACATAAAACTCCCCCTTTAAAGCTTATTTTTATCTTACCAACAGAATACTTTTTTTAACACTAAATTACAAATTTCTTTTTTTAAAAAATATCAAAATAAATTATCAATAAACTATCATTATTTCTAAAAATAACCTTAAAAAATAAAATAATAATATATTTTTAAGTATATAAATATTAAACTCCTAAAAACACTTTGTTTTTTTATTTTCAATTTTTAACTTTAAATCAATAATATTCATCTAGAAATTCAAGAATTTCAACCAAATTATTACATTTATACATTATATAATTTTAACGTTATTAATTATATTTACTAAAAAAATCTTTAAAATATAGGATATACAATAAATTTTAAAAAATACATTATTACAATACTTTAATATAAATTTTTTCTTCATTTTTCTATGGATTAATAAAAAAATCATTATATAAATATTATTTCGTAAATACTTTACAAAAAATTAAGAATTTATAAAACTTTATATTCAAAACTTAAATACAATAAGAATCTTTTAAAATTTAAAAACTCAAAGATAGATAAAACTATCTTTGAGTTAATTTCACTTTATTTTAATTCTGGCCAATATTCTTTATTAGCTTCTATTAAGTCATCTAATATTTCTTTAGCAACAGTTGCACTTGGAACTGTTTTTGATAATGTTATTGCTTGCCATAATTTTTGATATGATTTTTCTGCCCAAGCCTCAACAACTAACTTTTCTACAGCAACTTGCTGTTCCATAAGTCCTTTTTGGAATCTTGGAATATCTCCAATTGATAATGGTTCTGGTCCATTTGAACCAACTATACAAGGTATTTCAACCATTGCTGTTTCATCAAAGTTTCTAATAGCTCCTTTATTTTCTACTATTAATAACATTCTTTCTTGAGTGTTAAAAGCAATAGCTCTTGCTAAATCAACTATATATGAAGCATGTTCATCTATATGAAGTTCTGAATTCTTAGCTGTTCCAGCCTCAGCAATCTTTTTACATTCTCCAAATACAAATTTTTCCCTTCCATCCATAACTTCATTTGCTCTTGTGTATTCTTTATTAGAATGTTCTACAACATAGTCTGGGAACAAATAATATTTTAAATAAGTATTTGGTAAGTGAGTTGGATCTACAGCAAATATATCTTTAGCCTTTGCAAAGGTATCATTCCAACTAGCATCTGTGTGTTGATTTTCATCTATTTTTACAGTATATCCATACTTCCCTACATGCTCTTTTATTTGTGGCATTAAATCATGACCTTCCTTATCAGTAATACTTGACCACCATCCAAAATGATTTAATCCAAAATATTTAACTATCATTTCTTTTCTTGACTCTAAACCTAGTATTTCAGCCATATGAGTTTCTATTCCTATAGGCATATCACAAATATTTAATATCTTTGAATTTGGCTTTAATAATCTAGTAGCTTCTGCAACTATAGCTGCTGGATTTGAGTAATTTAACATCCATGCATCTGGTGAATACTTTTCCATATAGTCTATAAGTTCTAAAATTCCACCAATAGATCTCATTCCATAAGCTATTCCTCCTGGACCGCAGGTCTCTTGTCCAACAACTCCATGCTTTAATGGAATTTTCTCATCCAATTCTCTCATAGCATATTTTCCAACTCTTATATGAGCCATAACAAAATCTATATCTGTAAATGCTTCTTCTGGATCTGTTGTAGCTATAAACTCAATTTCTGGAGCATTTTCTTTCAAAATTATTTCACAAGCCTTAGCAATATCATCTTGTCTTTTAAAATCATTATCATAAAACTTTAATTTTCTTATTGGAAATTTATCTAAATTATCTAATAACATAAGTACAATTCCAGGAGTAAAAGTACTTCCTCCACCAGCTATAACAATAGAAAACTTTTTCATATCAAATCCCCCTAAACCAAATATTCTATTACTTTTTCTATATAATTTGTAATCATTTACCTTGCAACTTTATAATAACAAAGAAAAAAATTTAAAACAATAGTTCTAGCCCCTTTAGGGAATAATCTCACAGGTTGAAACTTAGTATCATAATTTGTGAAAATTCACAACTAAAGCTTATGTAAATTACAATTTAAAAAGATGGACAAATGAATTTTTAAAAATTCCTTGTCCATCCCTACTTAAATTTAAACTAATAATTTTTCAAAATCTTCTCTTACCTTAGGAACTGATAAACCAACAATTACTTGTATAGCTTTCCCATTCTTAACTAAGCCGTGAGCTCCTGCTCCTTTAAATACCTCTACATCTTGAACTAAGCTCTCATCTTTAACTGAAATTCTTAGTCTCGTTGCACAATTTGTAACATCAACAATATTATCTTTTCCACCTAAAGCTTCTAAAAATATAGTTGCTTTTTCAGTATTAGGTGCTTTTTTCTTATTTCTATAATCTTCTTTATTATACAATTTTACTTCTGCATTATCTTTTTCTCTTCCTGGTGTTAGGAAGTTAAATTTTAAAATTAAAAATCTAAATACAACGAAATAAATACCTATAAAAATAATTCCTACAATAATTTGCATAATATAAATCTTAGCATGATATTTTCCTAATGGAATCCAGTTAAGTGCTGCCCATTCTATTAGCCCACTACCAAAATTACCAACTAAACCTAAAGAATAAGAAACTGCTGAAAGTGTTGCTGCTAAAAGTGCATGAACTAAAAATAATACTGGAGCTATAAATAAAAATGTAAATTCTAAAGGTTCTGTAATTCCTGCAACCACTGCTGTTAATGCAGCTGGTATTAATAAACCTGCAACCATTTTCTTCTTTTCTGGTTTAGCTGTTGAATATATTGCTAAAGCTATTCCAATACATCCAAACACCTTTGATAATCCATGAAGGGCAAATCCTCCTGCTGGAAACATAGCTTTAAGACTTTGTGCTGAATTTGCAAAATCACCTAAATGAGTTGCCCAATAAGCATTTATTCCACCTTGAACCACTGCTGAATCAAATATAAATGGTGAATAAATAAAATGATGTAACCCAGTAGGTATTAACATTCTTTCAAGGAAAGTATAAACCCAAACCCCTGTAGTTCCTGATGATGTTAAAAATCCTTGCAAAGAAGATATAACTCCTTGAACCTTAGGCCAAATAAAGGCCATAGCAAAAGCTACTGGTATCATTATAAAAAATGCTATCATTACTACAAATGATGAACCTTTAAAAGTTCCTAAAAACTCTGGTAACTCAAAATCAAAAAATTTATCATGTAAGTAAACTACTATACCAGCTATTAAAATAGAACCTACCATTCCTATATCAAGAGTTTTTATCCCTGCAATTAAAGTTAATCCTGAATTTCCACCAACCTCTTGAGCAAAGTCAACTCCAAATGATGGTCCCCAAATATTAAGAATAGCACTCAAAAAATAATTAAATATTAAATATACTACTAAAGCTTCCATACAAGCTCTAGCTTGTTGCTTTTTTGCAAGTCCAATAGGTAAACCTATAACAAATAAAAGTGGTAATTGTCTAAAAACAGTCCATGCTCCCTCTTCTATCAAGGTCCACATATTGTACCATGTAGTTCCTGTTGCAGCTATTGACCCCATTATCTCTTGATTCTTAAATAAAATTGAAAAACCAACCATAATACCAGCAAAAGCAAATAATAATACTGGTGTAAACATAGCTCCACCAAATCTTTGAATTTTTTGCATCATTTCTTCCATCTCCCTTTTTAATTCCTAAAACCATTTATAGGTAAATAATAACAACTAAAAAAAACGTTTTCAACATTTTTGTCTACTTTAGGTATTTTTATCTCATATTGATATATCTTCACATTTACTGTGAAATTTCACAAATATTAAAATAAAGTGTTATACCTTTTGCTTATCAAAAAAATCTTGTAAATTACTAGCTTAAAATAAAAATCAAACAAAAAAAGCCTATATAATAGAGCTTACTTATATAAAATTAAAATAAAATTTTTACTTTATATAATCTTCTCAATAATACAGGCCTTAAAGTCACCTTAATTTATTATTTTTAAATTCAACATATTTACTAAATAAAATTTCTACAAGAGTAAAAAACAAACTAGTAGATTCATATTCTGTTCCATTTCCAACTTTACCAATCGACGTATTTATATATAAATTTTCATGACTTACCCTTGCTAATTCATTATTTTTTAATTTTGTTATAGAAATAATAGGAATATCTTTAATATTTAATTTCCTTGCTAGACTTCTTATATGATCAGATTCCCCTGTTAATGAAATAATAATTATTACATCTTCCCTCGTCATAGAGCTTAATAAAATTTCAGCTTCTCGATCTCCATGGATGCTATAAAAACATTCTTGACCAGATAAAAATATTCTTTTTAGTTCTCCTGCAACAGCACTTTGAACAGCACCTGTTCCATATACAAATACTCTTTTAGCATTATATATTAAATCACAAACTTTAGTAAAATCTTTTTCTTTCATATCTGAAACAAATTTAATAAAATCATTACAAATAACCTCAGAAAAATTCTCCGTATTTTCTTTTGTTTCATCAATTGACCACTTTAAATATATTTTTAATTCACTATAACCCTTTAATGTAAGCTTTTTAGCAAATCTTAATATAGTTGTCCTAGAAACATTACACCTCATTGCTAATTCATCTATAGTTAATGTTGAACATAATTTTTTATTTGCCACAATATACTTCCATATATACAAGTCATTTTCATTAAAGTTATCATAATTTTTATTAACCAATTCCTCTAGTTTCATATAATGTCCCCCTAATAGCAGCAATTTTTATTCATACTAAAAATTCATTTTCTCAATATACAAATTATACCATATTAATATCTATAAATAATATAATAATTAGCAAATTAATTATGACTAACATTTAAATTTTATACTTTTTGAAATCATAGCATATCTTTTTTAGAATCTATATGCTGATTGACAGTTTCATGCTTATAAAATAAAAATTCATTAAATATTTGATTATAATCTCTCTTATAAATTATTTTTTTATTTTTATTGCTATCATTTTTAAACTACGTTCTAAACAAAATTAACATTATAAAACTCATTGATTTTAAATTAATAAATCAATAAATCAATAAATTCAATATGCAAATCAATTTTATTAAATATATAGATGCTAAATATTAATAATAATAACTTATAATTAAAAATATTCAATAAATCTATTTACATATCATGAAAAAAGAAGTAATCTATTATTAAAGATTGGAGGTAATTTATGTATAAGTTATTAAGCCATTGTCCAGTATGTTCCAATAATCTAAAAGCAATAAAATTAAAATGTACTAATTGTAATACTGTTATAGATAATGAATTTGAATTATCTAAATTTGATTACTTAAATAATGAGCAATTATATTTTATAGAAACTTTTATAAAGTGTAGGGGAAATATAAAAGAGGTTGAAAAAGAACTAGGTATTTCATATCCAACAGTTAGAGCAAAATTAGATGAGGTTATTGAGAATTTAGGTTATTCAGCAAAAGAAACTAAAGTTAAAGAAGATAGTAAAGATATTTTAACTGCTCTAGAAAAGGGAAATATCTCAGTTGATGAAGCAATTAACAAATTAAAAGATTAAAATTAGGAGAAATTATTATGAATGATGATGATATTATTATAGTATTAAAAATGGTTGAACAAAGCAAGATTTCTGCTCTTAAAGCAAAGGAAATAATTGATACTTTAAATAATACTAAGGCTGTTGCACATAAAAAGTATGAAGATAAATTTTTAAAAGTTAAAGTCCTAAGCCATGAAGGAGATAAAGTCAATGTCCAATTACCAGTTAAGGTAATCAAAGAAGCACTAAAAGTTACTGGTAAATTACCTATATCTACATATATTGAAGCTATAGATGGAATTGATATAGATGAACTAATGAATGCTCTAGTAGCTTGTTTAAATAATGAAGTTATGGGAGAAATAGTAGATATCCATTCTAGTAAAGGCGATACAGTTAAAATAGTTATAGATTAGAGGATCTCTTATGATAGTTTCAATAAAAAGCAAAGAATTTAACTTAACTTTACCAGTGCCCTTATCTATGGGTGGCATAATAATAAGATGTATTCCAAAAAAAACAGCTTAATACTGAGCAAAAAAAGATAGCTTTACAACTTTTTAAAACAGTAAAAGGTAGCTTAAAACCTTATAAAGGATTAAAAATTGTAGAAGTTACATCACAAAGTGGTGAACATATTTCTGTTACAATATAAAAAAGAATATCCATAAAAAGGTTATTTTGAATAAATAACCTTTTTATGGACTTATCATTACTATTACAATTAAAAGTTATAAAAAACTCTATAAATTTGAAGATTAACAAATTTTATAAATTAATCTCTCAACTTTTCTAAATGCTTCTTTAATATTATGACTTGTATTATTTTAATTTCATATGCAATATAGGAAATGGATTACCTTGTTCATCAAAGTTAGATTTTTTAAAAGTTTTAAATCCCATGTGTTCATAAAATCCTACAGCTTGTAGATTTTGCTCATTTACATCTACATAATTTACATTTAAAACCTCTATTGCATGTTCTACAAGTTTTTTGCCAATTCCTTTAGCTCTATTCTCATTACTTACAAATAACATTTCAATTTTAAAATCATGTATTCCCATGAAGGCTTTTATTATATTGTTTTTATCTCTTACACAAAAAAGCTTTCTAACATACTTAACTCCCTCTACAACTTGAGGCTTTATTGATATTATATCATCCTCACTTAAAAAGTTATGTGTTGCTCTTACCGATGATTCCCATGTATCCAATATTTCACCTATATCCTTATTGTTAATGTTATTTAAACTTTCTATTTTTATCATTTAATAAATCCCCCTAATTTTACACATCATATAATGATTTAATATTACTATTTACAGTAAATATATTCTTAATAGCATTATTAACATTTATAGTGTTACTTATAGAAAAAGCCTAAAAAAATAATAGCACATCTCACAATTAAAAAGCTACTATTATTAAATCAATAAAAAATTACTAATCCCAGTTGCCTAAACAACTAGAATCGTATAAATAGAGTACACTAACACCCTACTTTTTATATAGATACATTATATTTTTCATTTCTCCATGACTTTTTATTTATTGTATCTATATACATTCTCAAGTTTCCTACTTTAATTCTCGTATTCAATTTTGCTGATTTAAGATTATGTTGAAAAATACTATCAATATTTTCTTTTTCATTAAGTCTAAATAAAACTTTAACACCATCTTGTACATTTTTATTTAATGTTCGTAATACTTCCATATGTTTTTCATATTGATGTGTTCCAGCTATAAACGTTATTTTTTCATTATCTTTTTTTATAAATTCTCCCTATTATTCATAATAACTCCCTTCTAGTCTATACCTCTCTTACTTTTTTCCAACCTTATCATTATCAAACCAACCACAAAAATATATTTTCTCTGACTCTTCCACATTTCTTTTATATATTGCATAATCGCTAGATGTCCATTTGTTATTAGCATCTCTTCTCTTAGTCATATTGTTATTTAATTCATTGAAAGAATATATTATCTTAAATGGACTATCTGGATTATATTTTAATCCTAATATTTTTAATAATTTTAAATATTTATATCAATAAACTGTTCTAATTTAATCCTGATATTTTTGAAAGCTTTATTGCTTTTAACTCTTCATTATTTGACACTTCAAAAAATAATGCTATAGTTTTAACTCTATTTAAAAACTCTTATGTCATTATCTTTTGATCTAATAAAAATATTACAACCGTTACATTTTTACCATTTATTAATTCCTTATTTGTAAAAATATTGTTTATATCAAAAAAATCATAGTGCAATTTAAAATTCCACTATGAAACTTTTCTTAATTATGTCAACAGTCGTTTAAAACAATGCCTTATATTTATATTTTTCATAATTAAAGTTTCCTTTATACTATCCATATTTCTAAATAAAAAACAAGCAGACTTTATATCCACTTGTTTTTCATTATTATTGATATTAAGTATATTATAAGTGTATAAGGTACTTATAATATATTTTGCTCTCCATATCGAGTACCATTAATCTTTATAAATTTATCATTTTTAATTTATATCTCTCAGTTTTTTCAAATTACAAATCTGTTTATAGTGAATTTCATCCATATTATTGTAATTATATATAAATGTATCTGGATACATACTATATCTTATTATTCTACCTATTTCTATACATACCCCAGCAGGTGCTGCTATAAATAAATGAATTTCTTTATATTTATTATATATACTATCTAGTTTGTTCTTAACTATAGATTTTACTCTTAACACATCAGCATTATAATTTAAATACGACAACTTTGGATTATCAACTTTAAATGATAATAAGTCATAGCCTCTATCTATAACTTGATTTATATCTGCGCTATTTATACCAGAGCTTATTTGCAATGCTAATGCTAAAATCTCACTACTTCTATCAATAAATTCTTCTTCAATCTCTATATTATCATCTTTTTCATTATATACCCACTTCGATTCATTCTCTATATATTGATATACTTTTACATTGGGTGAATCATTTTGCATTAAATATCCTAATGAAATTAGTAATGGTATTTGAGCTATAGGAAATATATGAATATTATCTGTTGTTATTTTTGCAATTATAGAATCATAAAAAGTTACTAATTCGTTCAAATATAATCTCCACTCATCATCTGTTTTAAGATAAATGTTCTTATGTCCAAACTTATAGTTAGAAGTATTATGAAGTTCAAATTTATTTTTTATATCCTCATAATCTAAAGGCATTCCCATAAGTTTTAAATCAACAATAGTATCTTGCTTCCTTGATCTTTCTTTATTATATTTTTCTCCTTTTAAGTAATACTTCCCATGTTTAGCTTCCTCTACAGAATAATCATACATCCACTTTGCAAATCTTGTACTCCAATTATAAAACAAGTAATAACTTTGATTATTATCAACATCAATATTCCCTATAATAAATCCTGCTGGATAATCATCAAACTCTGCTCTTGCTTGTTTACAAAAACACAATTCCATATTTGCAATTCTATCTTGCTTAATAACTGCTTGATGACAATGACCACCTAAATACATATCAATACCTTTACTCCTAAATACTGATTTCAAATGGCTCCTTTCCTGCGGATTTAAATCCTCTAATCTATGATGACCTATTACAATATTAAATTCATCTTTATTTACTCCCTCTAAACACTTATAAACACTATTAATTCCAATATGAATTTTTCCGTCTTCTACTTTTGAATCATAACACATCCACGATGTATTTAAGTGAATAATATTTACACCTTCTATTAATTTCTCAACAAAATGTACGTTTTCTTTTGGATACTCTCTATTTAGTATATTTTTATATGCATTAAAAAAATTACTTTGAGCACTAATTAATGATTTTATATTATTAATTTCTTTTTCTTCATCTAATATTCCACTATCCCATAATTCCTTTACAATACTACCTCTATTATCCGGTATATTCCTACTTAAATCATGGTTTCCTGGTATTATAAATACCTTTTCCTTATCTATATTAATTCTAGAAATTAATTCTAATATAAAATCTTCTGCTAAATCATAACCAGTGTCTTTGTCACTTATATCCCCTGTTATAATAATAAAGTCAAATTTTTCTTCATTATTTAACTCTTCTACCTCATCAATAAGCGCATCTCTCATTACTTTTGTTTTTATACCATCACAATAAGAGTGTAAATCTGACAAATGCAACCATCTATATTTCATCTTTATCTCCTTCTAATACCTCTTGAATTAAATTTGCTTCCTTTATCTCTTTCATGTATATATTTCCATACCATACTCTAATGTCTTTTATCCCAACTATGATAAAAAAACAATATATACTCTCTCCAGGTTTAGACTTTTTCAAAGTATTTTTCCATGAAATGATATCCATCCAAGAAGGTTCTGGAACTTTAACGGGATGAGTATGCCAATTTCCTTTAAAATATAAACATCTCTTTTTTGATTCTATAAGTATATCTTTATGTTTTTTACTTTTTCTTAAAAATCTAAATCTAGATTGAACATCGCCTTCTAAAGGCACTGTTATATCCATAATTCTTGTATTCCCATGTATATCAGTTCTTCCTAACAATAGCCCTCCACTTTCAGAATCAATATTACGATTTTGTCTAAATTCATTTAATTTTTTAATTACTACTTCATTTAATATAAAATCAAATTCATCAACCTTATATTTTAATTCCACATATCTCACATCCTTCACTTTTATATGAAGTTTTTGCCAATATATCTCCACCTAAAGATACATCTCCATTATTAAAGGTATATTCATTCAGAGTTTTTACTGAAAATAAAATATTATCATTCACCTTATTAGAATTTAACATATCTAATATTATATTTAATATCATTGTAGAACCTTTTAATAATACAATATTTCCATATTGATTAATAACTCCTCCACACCCAGTTCCTGTTAATTCATCCTTGTAATTCTTATTACTAAAATGAGCTTTATTTATATCGCTATCGGTATATAAACAATTGAAGCAACCAGCTCTATTATAATTAACTGCAAGTGCATGTACACCTATTCCTCTAGCTTCAATCCAAGTAAATAAAACAGGTGTATCTATTTTAAGTTCTTTAAATGCCTTATTTAGTTTTATCATATAATCTGTTCCACCAGTAGCTATAATTATTAAATCATATTCACTTATATTATACTCATACATATTATCAGCATTAAACTTATTCTTTTTTATCTTCACTTCAACCTCTGGATATTCTGACTCTAAAGCAAATTTCATACTAAATGCTTTACTATAGTTTGAATAAGTAGCTCCAAGTGAATGTCTCATTATATTTTCCATGTTGATATCATCTGGATCAATAATAGTTATGTTTTTCATACCAATCTTAGGTAACTCAGAAATTATATAGCTTCCTAATGAACCTGCCCCTACTATAAGTATCTTCTTATCTTTTAGTCTGTTTTTAACTCCTATTCTTCTAAATAAATATTCAGTATCACATCTTTCTGATTTCAAATATTCAATAGACATTATTTCATCTAATCTAGACAATACTGTTTTCTTATTACTATTATTAAATTTAACTTTTAGCACAAATGATATTGGTACAACTCCTGGAACATACATTTCAAATACAAAGAATACTTCCTTATTTTCTATAATTAACTTTTCTAAAATTTCTATATTTTCTTCACTAACACAATTATTTATTATATATCTAACTTCATCAGTAGACCATTTTTTATCACCTATCGGTGGCATAATTAGATTACTATTTATTAACGGTATATAAATAACACTCTTTTTAGTCTTGCAATCTTGTTTTAGAAATATATCATTTATATTGATAGCATCATCAATATAAATATCAGTTTCTTTCTTATTATATGTCTTTAGCATTTTTATCTGAGATGAAGAATTTACATATAACTGAATTTTATTTTTATTTTTAGCACATTTATTCCAAAAATATAGAAATTCTTTTCTATATTCTCTTTTTTCTTCTTCATGGTTCATAGTCATTAACTTCTTTATTCTAATTAGTGTATAGTTAATAATTTCTCTATAATCCTTATTTCTAACACTTATATCCTCTCTAATTGATAAACATAAATAGAAAAGCTCATTTTTCTCTAAATATAACATATGTGGTTTATTATATATTTCATCTTTAGGATTACATAGTAAAACACATGGTAACTTATATTCACCTAATGCTGCAAATAAAAAACTATGTTCTTTGTCATTTATCCTATACGTAAACTTTATAATTCCAGCCCCAAAAACTTCAACATTTGAAATATAATCTAGCTCTTTTAAATATTCAATATATTTATTTTGCAAAGCTATCTTCACTATTTACCTCATCAACTTCTGGAAGCGGAAATTTATCTCCAAACATTTTCACTACTATTTCCCCAGCCGTTCTTTCATTTTCTTCTTCTACTGCTTTCTTTAAATTTGCTTCAAATGTTGTCCATCTTGTATGGAAAGTTTTTATATATGAATATGAATTTCTTATCTTAAAGAAACAATCTGATCTTGGCTCTTTTGGAAGTTTGCACTCTATTAAATTAATAACTTCTTCGCCTTCGTCATCTATTGTTATTTTAAATAATTCACTTGTTATATTTTTTACTGTTTTATATAATGCATTTAAATCATTATATTCACCATCAACCTTTGCACTTTCAAAATTTTCACATACCAGTATTGTTAATGCTATACTCGGTGGTATAGAGTGATCTCGTCTTGAAGTTCCATATTTTTCTGCTTTCCACCACTTTATATATCTTATAATACGTCTCTTTTGTTTCCTTTGTTTCTTTTCCTCATCATCTAAATCTAACCCTTCAATTTGCAAATGATCCTTCTTAAAATATTCACTTAATCCTTCTGGATCAGCAATTTCCCATTTTATCTCTTCTTCTTTATTTGGATTTTTACCTCTAGCTAAATATAGCTCACCTCCACACTTTGCATATATTGGGAAATCTATATGATACTTTTCTTCTCCTGCTTTAGTATACTTTACAGTCACACAAGGTTCTTTTATTTCCGGTTCTCTATTTGTGTTTTTTAATGCCTCTCTTACTAACTCTTTAATCTCTAATACATCCTCATATTTATTTTTATCTAATTCTATAATTGTGGCTACATCTATATCAAATGCTGTATCAGTATGATTAATAGTGGTATTTATACTATAACTACCTTGATCTATAAATCTTATCTCTGACCCCTTAATCTCTTCTTCATACTTTTCTTTAAATTTAGTTGGGAACTTACTCTTAAAATCCTCCTTTAGCTTTTTCTTTTTTTCTCTAATTTCATTATTCCCATCGTACTTTACTTCATCATTATAAAATGTTATAAATTCATTTTTTAGTATTGCCATATTTTTCTCCCCCTTTTGTAATCATGAACCTCATAATATAATTATAATCAACCATAAATTTCTTGTCCAATATTTAATCTTCATCACAACTACATCCATAAAAAAATAATGAGCCAATCTTATATGAAATTGACTCATTATTACTTTTAATTATATATTCTCTACTATTAAATATATAATTTATTTTACTTTTTAATATTTTCTTACTTACAACTTGAAATTACAAATTTACTATATATCAGGTTGCTTAATAACTATTTTTACCAAGCTATTTAAATTAAATTTTATCTAAAAATATACCATTTCTTTGTAAAAAAGCTATATTTATTAAATATACGATTTTAAGCTTACAAACTTTGTTTATTCAACAACCTATATATAATAAAAACAATTGAAATAAATTCAGCTGTTCTTTTAAAACTTTATATATTTAATTTTTTCTAATGATTTTGGTTCTCCACAGATACACGTCTCCGTATCATAAATAAAATATAATTAATGACATTTCAAATTCAAGTTTCAATTATAATTCATATAAAAAATAAGATAATCCTAGTTAAATATTTTTATTTATTAACTAAAATTATCTTATTTCAAAGCATATATACTTATCTTATTTTATTAACGTTATACTAAATTAATTGTACACATTATAAATCTTCTATCTTATAAACAGTATATCCTTCATAATAATAACTCGTATCAATTCCCTTCATATAAATTTCTCTATCATTAATTTTATCAGTTAATGCTTGTTTTAAAAGGTACTTAATCTCTATATCTTTTATAGGACTACGTTCCATTGCAAGCAAATAATCATTTTTATCAACTTCACTCCAATTAATTACTTTACCTAACTCTTTTTTTAACATTAAATCAAGCCAAATTCGTGCGCTTCTTCCATTTCCTTCTCTAAAAGGATGGGCAATATTCATTTCAACATACTTTTCAATTATTTCATCAAAACTTGATTGTGACATTGACTCAATATGTTCTAATGATGCCTTTAGATACATAACAGGAGCAAACCTAAAATTCCCTTTTGCAATATTCACATCACGTACTATTCCTGCAAATTCATATATATCTTCAAATAAATATCTATGAATCTCAGCTAATGCGTTGTATTTTCCAGCTTCTAAGCTGTCTAAATATCCGCTTTCAAATAATTCAATAGCTTTTTTCTTACTTATTTTTTCTTCTACCCTAGCAAGTTCTACCGAATCTGTAATTTGCAATTTATTATTAAGTGCCATAATACCTCCTATATAATATATCTATCACTTTTCTGTTATAAATTAATTGCTTTTTTGTTTTCTATTTTAATTTTATCTTAATTATAGCACTAATTAAAAATTTATTTAATAAAAACTTGATTCTAATTTATATTCACTTATACTATAAATACCTTGGTTCTGATGTTCTAATAAAATCAAATACTAATTCTTAATATTTTTTCTAAAAATTTTGCTTCTCCAGAGATACATTTCACTATAATTTATTCTAAAAGAACCATCAACATTCAAATAGAATTTTGACTTTAATTGAAATTTAATCAAAGTTACCTGATGGTATATAAATCCAATAAAAAATAGCCTTAACAATTAATTCTAATGGCTAAGACTATTTTCTCCTTGACTACAATACAAGCTCTACTTATTCTATTAACTTAAAAAAGCACAAATAATAGCAATTAAAATATATAAATAATATTCTATATTGATAAATTTAGTTACAGAAAACTAACTGCTGTTTTTTTACAAAGTTTAATAAAGAATTTACTTAATGACGAAAATAATAACCAACCTAAAAAAGCACCTATAGTATTCATTATCAAATCAGTTATATCACTTATCCTATGAGTAAATAATTGACTTACTTCTATAAGAAAAGAAAATATAAGTCCATGTAAAATTGTTGGCAATAAATTTCTATATTTCTCCCAAAGTGTCGGTAATAAAAATCCAAAAGGCATAAAGAAAATTATATTAAGTATTGCTGAAATTTCAAATCCATCACTAAAAGGAATTAAATTTATCCCTGGATTAAATATATCTTGTCCTAAATTTAAATTTTTTTGAAGTCTATATAAAGAAGGAAAACCAATGACTTCAGATAGGGCAATAAAAAGATAAATTATAAAAAGATATCCAAAAAAATAATGGTGCCAAAAAATTTTTATGTTTTTCTTTTTACTATAACTTTTTAAAAATAAATTTACTAAAGTTACTAAAAATAATGAAAAAGCCAAGGCTAATAAAATTCTTAAAAAAAAACACCTCTCTAACACTTGATTTTAATATTTGTTTTGTTTTATATTAACATAATTTCAATATACAGTAAATAAAATTCTAATTTATAATATAATAAAAACCACTAGCTAAACCAGTAGTTTCAAGTACAAATAATCAATAATCTATGAACTTATTTACACATTATTGTAATAAAGACTATAAATTATATATAATAAACATATTAAATTATAAATTTAATTATTATTTAAATATGAATAAAAGGGAGAAATATTATGTGGGATGAATTAGGGATTAGTAGTGGAACTGCAATTATTATTTTAATTGCCTTATATTTTATTATAAAATGGGCAGTTAGAAATGGAATAGAAGAAGCCTATACAACTATAACAGGAAATGAAACTGAAGAACAGAAAAAAATAAAGCGAGCTATAAATATGTATACAGATAAAAATAATGAAAATAATAAGTAAATTAAACCTCTTCTAATATTTCATCAGCAAGTGTATTTTCTTATTATGCTTTTTAATATAGTTATCTAAAACTTCTTTATAAAAAATTTTTTCATAAATTCTCCTCTATATGACTAATACTATGTTACAATTATTATAAATAATTTATTGTATATATCTAAAACAGTAAAAGTAATTAATTAAAAAATAAATAAGGACAAGCTAATTTTGATTAATGATTAATTTTTATACACTTTGGAGGATAAATTATGAAGTATGAAGTTATATTATTTGATGCTGATGAAACATTATATGATTTTAAAAAATCAGAAAGAGAAGCATTTAAAAATACAATGCTTGAATTCAACATAGAATATGATGAAGAGAATCACTTAAAAACTTATCAAGATATAAATACAACCTTATGGAAAGAATTTGAACAAGGACTCATTACACAAGAAAAATTAAAAATTGAACGCTTTAAAAGATTATCTGATATGTTAAAAATAAATTTTGATGAAAATAACTTTGCCACATTATATATGAAGCATTTATCTAATGCATCATTTTTATATGATAATAGCATTGATTTATTAGATGAGCTAAATCAACACTACAGTCTTGGTATAGTAACTAATGGTTTAACACTAGTTCAAGATAAAAGAATAAGACAATCTATAATTGCAAAATATTTTGATGCTATAGTAATATCTGAAGAAATATTAATATCCAAACCAAATCCAGGAATTTTTGAATATACCTTAAAAAATTTAGATTTTTTTGATAAAAGTAAAGTTTTAATGGTAGGGGATAGTTTAAACTCTGATATACAAGGTGGAATAAACTTTGGTATAGATACTTGTTGGTATAATCCAAACAAAATTAAAAATGAAACATCTATAAAACCAACTTATGAAATATCTAATTTAAATGAACTTAAATCTTTGCTGCTTAATCTATAATATTTTATATACTTAATAAAAGGAGTTATTAACAATGAACATAAGAACTGCAACTATTGATGATTTACAAGCAATTACAGAGGTTGAAGCAAGATGCTTTCCAGAAGCTGAAGCTGCTTCAGAAGATGATTTAAAAAAAAGATTAAGTGTATATCCTAATCATTTCTGGCTTTTAGAAGATAATCAAAATCTTATTGGTTTTGTAAATGGTATGGTCTCAAATGAATCAATATTGTATGATGAAATGTTTAGTAATGCTGACTTACACAATGAAAGTGGTCAATGGCAAATGATTTTTGGTGTAAATACTATACCCGAATATCGTAGACAAGGTTGTGCAGAAAAAATAATCAATCAAGTTATTGCTGATGCTAAAAAGCAAGGTCGTAAAGGATTAGTACTTACATGTAAAGAAAAACTACTTCATTATTATGAAAAGTTTGGATTCGAAAATGAAGGCTTGTCTGAATCAACACATGGTGGAGCAACTTGGTATAATATGCGTTTAACTTTTTAAATATAGAGTTTTTTATATGATTTATTGGTATTTTTTAAAGTGCTAATAATATTCAAACTAAAATAAAAGCTTTTTCTATCCTTCTATAGAGACTAGATATTTTTGTGTAAATAATATTTTATTATTTACATAATACTATAAAAAAGGGGAAATCTTCACTTTATGAAGGCTCTCCCTTTTTTATTATTTTCTATTCTATTATTTTTCTTATATTTTTAGTTGCCTCTACAAGATTCTTTAAACTTTCTTTTGTTTCAACTACTCCTCTTGTCTTTAATCCACAATCAGGATTTATCCATAATTTATTTTTATCTACTTTTTCAAGAATTTCTTTTATTGCTTCTTCTATTTCATCAGTACTTGGTACTCTTGGAGAATGAATATCATACACACCAGGTCCCACTTCTGTTTCAAAATTATTTTCTCTAAATGCATTTAATATTGTAAGTTTTGATCTTGATGCTTCAAACGATATAACATCAGCATCCATATTATCAATACTTTGTATTATCTCTTCAAATTCACTATAACACATATGTGTATGAATTTGAGTTTCAGCTTTAACACCACTATGACATAGCCTAAAGGCTTTTATTGCCCAATCAAGATATTCACTATTCCACTGGTCTTTTCTTATAGGTAATTTTTCTTTTAAAGCAGCCTCATCTATTTGAATGACTTGAATCCCAGCCTTTTCAAGGTCAAGAACTTCCTCTCTAATAGCTAGTCCTATCTGAAATGCCATATCTTTTAAGGATATATCTTCTCTTGGAAATGACCAATTAAGAATTGTAACTGGTCCTGTTAACATTCCCTTCACTAGTTTATTTGTTAAGCTCTCTGCATATACTGAATACTCCACTGTAATAGGTTTTGTTCTTTTCACATCCTCAAAAATAATTGGTGGTTTTACACATCTTGTTCCATATGACTGAACCCATGCTTTTTCAGTAAACACATATCCTTCTAAATTTTCACCAAAAAATTCTACCATATCATTACGCTCATATTCTCCATGGACTAACACATCTAACCCTATCTCTTCCTGTAGCTCAATACAATTCTTAATAAATCCTCTTACATTTTCATCATATTGTGCCTTACTAATTTCACCTTTACGATATTTACTACGATTTCTTTTAACTTCTGTAGTTTGTGGAAAGGACCCAATTGTAGTAGTTGGACATAAAGGTAAATTAAACTTAGCTTTTTGTAATTTCTCTCGAACAGACCTCATTGGAACTCTTAAAAAATCTTTTTCGGTAAGTTTTTCTACATTATCTATTACCTCTTGATTTCTACCTATTCTTTTTAAGGTAAAAATTTTTTGATTCTCTAAATATAACTTATTATTTCTATAATCTATATTATCAGCTAAATTTCCTAGTTCCTTTAATTCCTTTAATTTTTCTTTTGCAAATGAAAAATATTTAGTTATCTCATCGGATAATTTCTTCTCATTTTCCAATGTATATGGTACATGAAGTAATGAACAGGATGTATTAACTACTACATTGTTTGAATATCTTCTTATTTTACTAAGTAATTTCAACGCATTCTCATAATTACATCTCCATATATTTTTTCCGTTTAATATACCTGCAAATAAAGATTTTTCCTTTGGAAATCCATTACTTTCTATTAATTTTAAGTTCTTTTTCCCTTCTAAAAAATCTAATCCTATTGCATCAAAATCAAGTCCTATAAGTTCTTTATAACAATCTCTAACATCATCAAAGTATGTCTGTAATAATACTTTTGTATTTCCCTTTCTCTTGAGAATTATTTCATAGATCTCTGTAAAAATTTTCACATCATCTTCACTCAAATCTGTAACTAAAATAGGTTCATCAATCTGTATTAATTTTACTCCAATAGAATCAAATTTACTTAAAATAGTACCATATGCATCAACTAAATCATCTATATAATCTTTAAAATTCTTTTCTCCCTTATATTTTGCTAACTTTAAAAATGTAAATGCTCCAATAATCACTGGCTTTGTTTCAATTCCTAAATCCTTTGCCTCTTGATATTCTAAAAATGGTTTTTCACCAATAAGTTTGATTTTAGTATCATCATATATTTCAGGAACTATATAATGATAATTTGTATTAAACCATTTTTTCATTGCAAGAGCCTTTACATCACCTAAATTTCCTTGATATCCTCTTGCCATAGCAAAATAAGTATCTATCTCATTTAAATTAAGTTCTTTATACTTACTTTGTATTACATTCAATAATACTGCTGTATCAAGTATTGAATCATAAAATGAAAAATCATTAGATGATATATAATCTATTCCCTCATCCTTTTGGAAAGTCCAATGCTCTTTTCTTAAGTCTTTTCCTATATCTTCTAATTCCTCTTTACTAATTTCATTATTAAAATATTTTTCTGTAGCAAATTTTAATTCTCTTAATTTTCCTACTCTAGGAAAACCTATTACTGAATTTTGCATTACAATCCCCCCTTAATCTTTTTGTTGTTGTAATTGTAATCCATTCTTGTAATATAGTAAATTATAAATAAAATATAGCTTGCCATAGTTTTAAACTATAACAAGCTACATTTTACTTATAAACTTTTTTTCTTTTAAAGCCTCAATATAAATTTTCCCCAATTTATTTAAAGTTGTATTTTTATGCGTAATAAAACCTACTCGTATTGTCTCATTAACATCTAAAGGTACTGCTATAATATCACTCCCATTTAATTCTACATCTATAATTCCAGTGCTAATTGTAAACCCATTTAGACCTATTAATAAATTAAATAATGTTGCTCTATCACTAACTGTAATCTTTTTTTTATGCTCAAATGTGCTGAGAATTTCCTCTGAAAAATAAAATGAATTATAATCTCCTTGTTCAAATACTAAATAAGGATAATTTTCTAACTCCCCTAAACTAACTTTTTTCTTCCTTGATAATGGATTTTTTGAACTAATAAAAATATAAGGTAAGGCTGTAAATAATTCTTCAAATTGCAAATCATTTTCCTTCAATATTTTAGTTATAATTTTTTCATTAAATTTACTTAAATACAAAATACCTATCTCACTCTTTAGATTTTTAACATCTTCAATAATCTCATAGGTTCGTATTTCTCGAAGAGTAAAATCATATTCATCAACTCCATATTGCTTTATTAAATCAACAAATGCATTTACTGCAAAGGAATAATGTTGAGTAGATACACTAAACTTTTGTTTTTTTGCTTTCATTCCCAAATACTTTTCTTCTAATAATTCCATTTGTTCTACTACTTGCCGTGCATATCCTAAAAATTCATTCCCTTCAGCAGTTATAATAATTCCTTTATTACTTCTTGTAAATATAGTTATTGCTAATTCTCTCTCTAATTCTTTAATAGCATTAGATAAGCTTGGTTGTGATATGAAAAGATTCTTTGCTGCTTCGCTCATGGAATTACTGTCTGCCACTGCTATTACATACTTTAATTGTTGTAGTGTCATAATTACTCCAATCTACACTTATAATATTATATCTTTATTTTTACATAATTTTTCTTTATATTCAACTAAATAAAATAGTTTGTTTTTTTATCCTTCATATCGTTTTTCTTATTTCTTACTATTATTTCTTCAACTAAGATATACTTATAAAAACTTCAGATAGATAATTAAACTCTATCTGAAGTTAACTTTACATTTATATTCTATCTTTAAATAGGTCTACAGCTGCCAAAATATCTACTTCATTTGGATGTCTTTCAGCTATGCTGTATTTTTTCAATCTTTCTGGAGTCAGCTCATGTCCCCTACCCTTTGGTAAGTTCTTGAACATTTCAACTATTCTAGGATCTATCTTTCCTTGGCAAATAAATTTACCTATTACAGTATTGTTTTCCTTAACTATATTTTCTCCATTAACAAGGGAATCCCATGCATGTTGACTATCTGGATATGCTCCAAGTGTTGCAAATATTCCAACTCTTTTTCCACTTATTTGTTCCATAAATATTTTTGCTTCTTTGTTAGGGAAAGCTCTATCAACCCAATACCCAACTAACACAGTATCATATTCATCTATATTCCTAACATCTGCAATAGGCATTATATCCATTTCTTTAAAAGGTAAATTATTATAAAGTCCCTCTGCTAATTTTTTTGTATTTCCTGTTTTACTTGAATATGTTATTAATAATTTCATTTGAATTATCTCCCCTTGTATAACATTGATTAAATATATCTTTTTTCTATTTACTTCCCATGTTTATCAATAATAACAGCTTTTGTTACAAACCTTCCATCTTCAAATTTAACATCAAAGGCTTTACCAAAGCCCTTTACTAATCTTCCTTCTTTAACTTCTATTTCAAACACATCAAAATCTAATCCTACCAGTACATCCATTATAGATTTCCCTTGTCTTTCACTTAGTTTCTCTATAATAGCTTCGTTATCTTTTAATATTTTTGCTGTTCCATCAAATGAAACTCTCTCTCTTGCAAAGGTAATATCAACATCTTGTTCATCTTCAATAACCATTATGCTTACTTCTGGATTATTAACAATATTATTGTAATGCTCTGCTATTTTGCTTATATAAATATAAAATTTATCTTCAATATTAACAAATGGAGAGTAACTAATCCTTGCTTTATTATCCTTATCCAATGAACTTATCATTAATGTTCTTTGTTTGTTTAATAATTTTTCCATAATCTTTTCCTCACTTCTCTTCTTTAATTTCTAATCCCTAATATTTTTTCTAGTAATAATAAACATCCTCTAAATCCAACATAAGGTGTATAGGGATATATATTTAAAGCATTTATATTTGGATTACTTATTTGCATATCTAACTTACTTCTATGGAACATATCCAATGTAGCTCCATCAGCCATTAATATTAATAATTCATTAGACTTTAAATATTTAAATCTACTTGGTTCTCCTAAATCTACAATAATATCCTCACTCTCCACTTTACATCCATGAAGAATTTCAGCTCTATCTACACATAACCCTAGTTCTTCTATAAAACTTTTCATTGAATGAACAGTATCATAATCTCCAAAAATACCAACTTTCTTATTATCTAAATTTCTTAATTTAAATCTCATTCTAAATAAATACTTTTTGAGTAAAGTTATTTCCTTATGAAGAACCTCTTCATTTACTTCATAATTCATAAGTTCTTTTATCTCATCAATAAACTTCATAGTTTGAGTTAATCCAATAGGCTTTCTATAAACATAAGGTATATTAAACTTTTTTTTCATATACTCAGCTGCTTTTAAGCCTTCTTTTCTAATAACAATATTTAATGAAGCTCTTGCTGCCCCTTCTAATTCATCAACTGAAGTATATGATGTGAAAGTAGTATTTAAATCCTTATTAAATACACTCTTCATCATTCTTTTTATTTCCTCTGAGTCTGATAAGAAATTATATTCATCTATATTACTTCCAATAATATTATAGGAATCTTCTTTTTTATCACATGACTTAACAATATTTTTAACAATTAACTCTAAAGCTTCTTCAACACCAACATTATAATCATATTTTAATCCACCAGTTGTAATAGGGATTAATTTTGCATTAACCTCTCCCTGTAGTTCTCTACAAACACTCTTTACATCTGCTCCAATAATTGAAGAAACTGATGATGCCATTACAAATATGTACTTAGGCTTTTTATTTATATCAACTTCTTTTATTGATTGCTCTAATCTTTCATAAGTTCCAAAGGTAATATCACTTTCATCCATATCTGTAGAATATATAGTTGCTAAATCTTCCCCATTAATTTGTCCAATTGATTCCACTGAATAGTGAGTAGTTCCAGCTGGTCCAAACTCTATAATACAAAGATCTTTTATAGAACTTAATGTCCATATTATTCCCATTCTATCTGATGCCACAGGAAAATATTTAGATATACTCATAACTATTCCTCCTCAACCTTTTCAATTAAACTTTTCATAACTCCAATAGGTAACTCATATCCAATTTTTTGTGCATTTGAATCTAAGGTTACTTGTGTAATACCTTTAGATTTTAATAACATAGGACTCTCATGGCCTATATAAATTTGTATATTTAGTGAATCATATAATTCTCTTAAAGGAGCAATATTAGCTATTCTTGTAACATAAGGATCAAATCCTAACTCTAAAATTTTATTCTTCCACTTTATATCTACATCATATAATTCACGAACTTGAATTAGCTCTGGTTCTAATCCCAATTCCACAAAGAATTCTGCTGTTTCAAAGGCTAACATTGGAGTATTTCCATAAATAAATCTCTTTCCTGATAAAATCCTCTTTGCTCTTTCAAAGATTTCATCATATTGAGCTTCAATGCTTTGTAAATCCTTTGATAAATCTATTTCTAATATTTCTGAAAGTTTTTTATAAGCTAGTGATATAGCTTCTCTATTCATATGTTTATCAAAGAAAACATATGGAGTTTTAAACTTTTTCTCCATTTTCTTAGCTAAATCTAAAGCTATCATATCAGTAACAATATTAAGCTTTGCCTTTGGTGCTGATTGAATTTCTTTCATTTTACACTTTGATGGAATTATAGTATTAATTGATATGTCATGCTTACTTATTAATCTATAAAGCTCAGTATGTTCAATGCCCTCTTGTCTATGTCCTAAAATATTTACTCCATTACATTGATCATGTTTTTTCATAACTTTAACCAAAGTTTCTAATGTTCTAACCATACCTGGAATATGACTATTACATTTATAATGCTCAGTTCTAACCACAAATACTGGTATATTAAGACTTTCCTCAGCTTCATCTATAATTCCTTCATAATCTTCTCCTATAAGTTCAGGAACACAAGTAGTTACTATGATAATACCAGCCGGATTAGACACTTCTTTGATATATTCTAAGGCTTCTTTAACCTTTTTTTCAGCTCCAAAAACAACATCTTTTTCTTTAAGAACTAATGAGTAAACTTCATCTTTTCCATGTTGTCTACCATTTGAAAATACCTTAGTATAGTAAGTACATTCACTTGTTCCAACTACTAACATAGCTACATCTTCAATATAAGAAGCTGTAAGAGCTACTCCAAATAATGGACAATGTGTTCCTGGAAATATAGCATGACTTAATCCCTTTATATCTTTATCTACTTCAATTTCACTTAATCTATTTAAAATATCTAAATTATAATTCACAACTATCGCACCTTTCTCTATGCTTATAAGAAACTTCTAATGGATAAATTTGTGGTCTATTGCACATTGGCTCATTAGTTATACAACATTTCACATTATATACAGAATGAATAATATCCTTAACTATAACCTCTTCAGGTTTACCATCTGCAACTATTTTTCCATTTTTCATAATCACAACTCTATTACTATATCTAGCTGCCTGATTTAAATCATGTAATACCATAACAATAGTCATATTAAACTTCTTATTAATTTCTTGAACAAGTTCCATAAGCTCTAATTGATGACACATATCTAAGTAAGTAGTTGGCTCATCTAAAAATAGTATCTTTGGTTTTTGAGCAAGTGCCATAGCAAGCCACACCCTTTGTCTCTCTCCTCCTGATAACTGCAACACTTGTCTATCTGCATAATGCAATACTCCTGTTTGTTCCATGCTCCAATTAACTATGTCTTCATCCTCTTTATTTCTTGATTCAAACCATTTTTTATGTGGTATTCTTCCATAATAAACAAGGTCTCTTACTGTTATATCACTTGGTGAAGTATTTTGTTGGTATACCATACATAATACCTTTGATACTTCATTATTCTTCATTGAATCTAAAAATTTTTCATATAGTAAAACCTCTCCAGATTCTCTCTTTAATAGCTTAGATAATGATTTTAAAAGAGTTGACTTTCCAGATCCATTAGGACCTATTATTGAAACAATTTCACCTTCATTTATTTTTAATGATAAATCTTCTATTATAGTTTTATTTTCATAGCCTACCTTAATATTTTTTGCTTCTATCATCTACTCTCCACCTCTCTTTCTAAGTAAATATAGGAAGAATGGTCCTCCAACTATTGACATAACCACACCTACTGGTAATTCTATTGCTCCAAATAATGTTCTTGCTACTGTATCAGCTACTAGTAACACTATTCCTCCAAGTACCATAGAAAATGGAATTGAATACTTGTGATTTGATCCAATAATCATTCTGCTTATATGTGGAACTATAAGCCCAACAAAACTTATAATTCCAACTATGGCTGTTGAAGTTGCTGCTAAAAAAACTGCAACTGCTGATAATCCTAATCTTGTTTTATTGACATTAAATCCAAGATTAGTTGCTGCTTCATCACTTAAATTCAAAACATTTGAACCTCTAATACAAAATAGTGATAATACTAATCCTATAAGAGAATATATAGCTACAAGTCTAACATCTGCCCATGTTTTAGATGCTAAGCTACCATTTAACCAAAGCAAAGCACTTTGGATTCTATCACTATATAAGGTTGTTAGTAAGGATATAAATCCACCAATAATAGCATTAACAGCTACCCCTGCAAGAACAACTCTAATTACCTTCAGTCCATTTTTCCAAGCCATTGTATATACAAGAACACATGCTATTGCTCCACCAACAAAAGCTATTAAAGGAAGCATTCCTGTATATTGTGGTAATAAAAGAAGCACTATTATTGCAAAAAGACTTGCTCCTGATGATACCCCTGTTATTCCAGGGTCTGCTAGTGGATTTTTCATTACAGATTGAAGTAAACATCCTGATATAGCTAAATTAGCTCCAACTAAAACTGCCAATATATTTCTTGGAAGTCTCATTTGGAAAACTATTGTAGATACCATCTTATTGTCACCTTTTATTAAGGTTGAAAATATATCTCCAATACCTAACTTAACACTTCCTACTGCTGATAAAACAATAATTAAGGTAGCTAATACTACAACACTTAATCCAATTAGTAAAACTTTTGATTTATTTTTCATATTACTCACCGTATATTATATTTCCAAGCTCTTTAATAGCCTCAGTTACTGAAAGATTTGCTGTTACTGCAAATAATTCTGGATTTAGGTCATGTACCTTTCCTTCCTTTGTTGCATCTAATGCCTTCCAAGCTGGATTATTTGCGAATTCTTCGTTGAAAGCTTTTATACTTTCTTCAATATTTCCATGAGATAACCTTAAAATGTAATCTGGATTCATTTCTACTACTTGTTCCATACTAAAGTTTAAATAAGCTGAATCAACAGTATCTATGCTGTCAGTAACATTATCTACTCCAATTGTATTTAATAAATCACCAACATAAGATTTATCTGTAGCTAACATATAACTTTCTGATGTTCCAAAAATAACTGCAACTTTAGGTTTAACATCACTTTTTTTACTCTTTTCTAACACTTCATTAACTGAGTTATCAAGTTCCTTAACTAAGTTCTCAGCCTTACTTTTTTCTCCAACTTCTTCACCTAATTTAGTGATACTTTCTTTAAAACTTGTAAAGTTTGTTGTATTAAAGTAAAAAGCATTCATTCCAAATTGCTTTACTTGTTCTTCTACTTTATCTTTAAAATTACTATCAAATACTAATAAATCTGGATTTAATGAAGCTATAGTTTCAAAATTTGGTGCAAAAGCTTGTCCAACCGCTGTAGCTCCTGCATATCTTTCAGGCAATGTTTTACTTGTGTTTGGAACTCCAACTAAATCTACTTCTAACTTATCCATAACTTGAGTTGCTGATACAGTAGCTGAAACTACTCTCTTTTCCTTTTCTTTTACCGTTTCTTTAGTAGCTGTACCACAGGACACACCTAACATAGTAGTTCCAATTAATATTGCTGTTATAATTTTTTTCATCATAATAATTTTTACCCCTTAAATTTTCATATAATATTTTTTATATAACTTTTTACTCTTTAATTTGTGGCTTACACTTATTATTTTTTAACTTATTAACCTATAATTTTTTTAGCAAGGTCAAAATATATTGATGCCATTTCACATTCTCTATCATGCTCAATAACTGTTTTACCATTATTTTCAGATACTTGTATTGCTGGGTTTCTTGGTACGTAATGAATAATATTACTATCAATTTCATCACAGAGCTTACTTACAAGTTCAACTTCATTTTCTACATTCTTAGCATTTAAAATTAATCCCCTTAAGGATGCATATCCTTTATTTTTAAATTGCTTTACAGCTGTAGAAATATTGCTGGCTGCATACATAGACATCATTTCACCTGATGTAACCACAAAAACTTCTTCTGCATACCCATTCCTTATAGGCATTGAAAAACCACCACATACCACATCACCTAATACATCATAAATCACTATATCTGGCTTATAAGTTTCAAAAGCCTCTAATTCTTCTAATTGCTCAAAAGCTGCAATTATTCCTCTTCCTGCACATCCTACTCCTGGAGTTGGACCACCAGCTTCAACGCATAAAACTCCATTAAATCCCTCAAAAACTATATCTTTAAGTTCTAATTCGTCACCTTTATTTTTCATTGCATCTAATACTGTAGGAATAAATTCTCCCTTCATTAGATTCTTAGTTGAATCTGCTTTTGGATCACATCCAATTTGCATAACCTTATATCCTAAGCATGATAAAGCCGCTGATAGATTTGAAACTGTAGTTGATTTTCCTATTCCACCTTTTCCATAAATAGCTATTTTCTTCAAAATAAATTCCCCTTTGTATATAAATTATTTACTTTTAAATTCTTATTACGTATAATTGACAATTTAATATCATTAATACATAATATATATAAAATCATATAATTGATATTGATTTTCATTACCATTTATATATTATCATATGATTTACTTACAAGTTTTTCATATATTTACTTTAATTTTTAAAATATTAAGTTTTTAAAGGAGATTTAAATTATATGTTTTACTTACGTTCAGTCTTAGAAAATTTCAACAATTGTACTAAATTACCTATTTCCTTATTCAATAGTAATTTTGATATTTTAAATTCATGTGGTCATGATGAGGTAAGCAAAGAAATTACAAATAACCTTAATGTTATTAAGGATTTAAAATCTAAATACTCTACAGATTCAAAACTTACTTTTGATTACCCTGATAATATTTCCTTTTTATTTATTCCCTTTACATTTAATATAAATAAACCATTATTCTTTTTAATAGGACCATTTTGTACATCTAATTTATGTAACTATCACAATATAACTGTACTTAATTCTAATAATTTTAAATATATAAATTCTTTACTTTCTAATATACTAGAAGATGTTTCTATGAATACTACCAATCCTTTTGTTAATAGAACCATACAATATATACACAGTAGGTATTCTGAAAATATTTCAATTGATAAAATTTGTGAAGAGTTAAATATAAATAAATATTATTTTTGTAATCTCTTTAAAAAAGAAACAGGCTATACCTTTGTCCAATTTCTAACCTTATGGAGAATTGAAAAAAGTAAAATATACTTAAAAAATCCATCCATATCTCTATTGGATGTTGCTTTAAATGTAGGTTTTAGTAATCAAGGATATTACAGCACAACATTTAAGAAAATAACAGGACAAACCCCCTCTGAATATAAAAAAAATATTAGTTAGACTTTTATTTAATCCAATATTTATTAAGAAAATAAAAATACCTATAGACTCAAACACCTTTTTAAGTGTTTATTCTATAGGTATTCCTTAAATATTCTTTTGCATTTAGCTACAATACTGAAATCATTGACTCTTTTACCAGTATAAAATTTTTAATACTTTATTTTAAATAATATTTAAATTTCTTCATAATGATTTAGTATCTTTTTTACTTTTTCATAAACAACACATTTTAACCAATGTGGTTTTACTGATTTAACAGATGTACCATATCTAAGAATATAATCAGATATAAACTCTTCTTCACCTCTATTAAAAAATCCCTTTATAATTGTCTTTTCTCCTACTTCCAATTTCATTGAAGGATACTGCTCCTTATAAAAAATATCTTTTGTACTGTCTAAAATCTCTACTTCAAACTCAATACTTTCATCAGATTGGTAGAACTCTAAGGAAGAGTTTATTAATCTTTCAATTGGAATTTCTAAATTGTCATTACTAAATTCTAATGATGTTATTTTATCACATCTAAAAACTTTATATTTATTACTATTAAGCTCTATTCCATTAGCATACCACTGTCCAAATCTAGAGGAAATTTTAAAAAACTGAATATGATAACTTACTGGTTTGTTATTTTTCAAATACTGAATCTTACAACTAACTTCATTAATAATACTTTCTAAAATCTTATCTAAGAATAGACTAACATTATTATGTTTAGATGCTTCAAATTGTAAGACCTTTTTCATTTTATTAATTTCTTTTATTTGTTTTTCTGATAAACAATTTTCAAATTTTTCACTCAGCTTGTCTATACTTAAATGAAAAGGTGTAGACTCATAAGATTTTAATGTGAGCATTGTAAAATATAGAGCATACACTTCATCAAATGTAAATATAATAGGTGATAACAATCTATTTTTCAATATAATATATCTGCCATATCTACCTTGCTCCGCATAAATAGGCATTCCCAATTCTTCCAATGAACTAATATCACGCAAAGCTGTACTTTTTGAAATATTATATTTGTTCATTAAATCACTTAAATTAAAATAATCTACATCATTTAAATACATTATCATATGGTTTAATCTTTCTGATTTTTTCATATTTACTCCTTTGTAGAACTTTTTAAAATAAAGGTTTCATATTTTGATACCTTTATCTATTATACTCTATTTATATCGATACTATAATAATTGATAATTGATAAATGCTTTATTACACAAAAGGAGATTAATATTATGAGCACAACATTAGAAATTGCTATTTTTCTTTCAATGAATGGAAAGGCACAAGATGCTATAAACTTTTATAAAAAACACTTTAACGCTAAACAATTAATGGCTGTAACATATACAGATCTAGTAAAGATGGGTGAAAAGTCAATAAAATTAACTGATGAAAATAAAAATCATATTGCTCACTCTGTTTTACAACTTGGTAAAACTAAAATTATGATAGCTGAAAATACAATGGATACTAGTGAAGAATATAAAGTTGGTAACAATACTTCTCTATGTATTCAAAGCAATGATTTAGAGGAAATACAACAATTTTATGCTAACTTAATTACAGATGAAAGAACTAGAATAATTGTACCATTAGGCAGCAACCTATTTAGCAAAGCATATGGAATTGTTGAAGACCCATTTGGAATTCAAATTCAATTATGCTTTGATGATAGATTAAAATAAAAATTTCAATTAATCATATAATCATACAAAAAACTCTATATAGAATTGTTTTTACACAAATCTATATAGAGCCTTAATAAAGTGGACAAGTATTTATTTGTCCGCTTTAACTAAAAGGTAGCTTCTCTCTATATTCCATATTTATATTCTCATCATCCTCATTTACAGTTACTTTAACATTAACTTTTTAAACAATTAGAACCTCTCTGTACTTCATGGATATTTTTATTATTATTTCTATGTAATTATACCTATTATTCTTATTAGTAACTGCTCTTATTTAAAGAAAATAATATGATATTTTTTAATGAGGCATCTAAAGTATCAAACATCTTGTTCTTTATATCATCCCCACTAACCCATTTATATTCTGTATGTTCATCATTTAATTTTAAATTTAATAATTCCTTATCTTCAACATCTACTAAATAAGTATAAACTAGTCTATAAATTGTTTCCTCTTCATTATCAGACTTAAAGGCTCTAACCCCTAGCTCCTTTATAAATCTTACATTTAAATTTATTTCTTCCTTACTTTCTCTATATAAGGCTTCTATTGGTGTTTCTAAATACTTTACCTTTCCAGCAGGTACATTCCATACATTTGGTGCAACTTTAGCTTTAGATGATCTTTTAGTTAACAAAACCTTATTATTATGTATTAATACTATTTCCACAGATACTCTGTAATTTGGATAATTACTCATGTTTTTATCTCCTATCAAATACTAATCTTCATCTTTTAACTTTTTTATAAATTTACATAATTCTTATTTTATAAACTTCTTATATAATTTTAATGTTATATAAATTGTATAAAGTAAATATATTATCATTATAGTTTCACAAAGAATTAATGCTATGGAACCTATAATAACAGGAAGTATAGCAATTATAACAATAGTATTTACTATTATTAAAACACTCGCCATAATACTTAGTTTCTTTATACTCTTTTCTCCATTAGTAACATTACCACTTTTAATGCTATATAAAAAAAATAATATTATAAATATCAAAAATATGTTTCCATATAAAATTGTTTTTACTTCTAATAGATTCAAAATACTAACTAAAATTACTATAATAAGATTTATATATGCAATTTTTCTTAATTCTTTAAGTAGATTATCTTTTAACTCTTTCATAAAAATATCATCCTGTAATATTATTAATAAATAAAAAATACTCAAGTAATTAAACTCAAGTACTTTTTTTCATTATATTAACAATTATTAACTCAAGCAAATAATAAAGTTTATCTATTATTTATATTCATATATGCAAAATCATTAATTTCTTAATATTCTAGTCTATTGCTAAGATTCTCCCTATACTCTCTTTAATAATTTACTAATATAAAAATATTAATAATTAACCACTGCAATAAAAATTCTTTATAGCTGTTATGATTCTCAAAATTATAAAAGCAGCCTTATCAAAATATAAATGATAAAACTGCTTTTCTTAAATTTTTTACAACTTTAAGTTTAAATCTTTTCCTATAATATCTCTATAACCTTAGTTGCTATTGTATTTCCAAAGTATTGGTCATGTTCAACAAATAACATAGTAGGCTCTGCTTCAAGAATCATATTTTCTATTTGTATTCTAGAAATTACATCTATAAAATTTAAAGGTTCATCCCAAATATAAAGCTTTGTTGGTTCACATAAACTTGCTGCAATAAGTAACTTTTTCTTTTGTCCTTCACTCCACTGTTCTATATTTTTTTCAAATTGCTTAGGCTCTATCCCTAATTGAATTAAACTACTTTTTAGAGGTTGTTCTTCTATCCCTCTACTCTTTGAAAATTCTCTAATTTTCCCTTTTAAGAATGTTGTCTCTTGAGAAACATATGATATTTCCTTTATTTTTTCTATTTTCCCTCTATAATTAATCTCCTTGCCCATTAATAATTTTATTAAGCTTGATTTTCCACAACCATTTTTCCCTTTAAGCCAAAGGCGGTCTCCAGAGTTAATTTTAAAGTTTATTGGTTTCTTAAAAATCTCTTTTTCATATATTATTTGTAAATCTACAACTTCTAAGAGTTTCTCTGATTTATCATTTATATTGACTATTTTAAGCTTTTCTATTTTCTCTGTATTTTTTAATAAATTTGATTTTTCCTCTATTGCCTTATCTTGTCGCTTTTCTAAACTCTTAGCTCTTTTCATCATTTTCGCAGATTTATGTCCAATATACCCTCTATCTACAGGTCCACTCCCTATTTTACTTCCCTCTAACTTATGAGACCAATTTGATTTTTCTTTAGCTGTTTTTTTCAATCTATTTATATCTTTAAATAACTTTTCATTTTCAGACTTTTCAAAGTCATCTTGTCTATCCTTATTTATTTGCCATGTAGAATAATTACCTTTTTGAATTTCTATATCACTTTTATTAATGGATAAAATATGACTTACAACACTATCTAAAAAATTTCTATCATGTGAAACTAGTATAAATCCTTTTTTATTTTCTAAGTATTTTGCTACACATTCTCTTCCTTCTATATCTAAATGATTAGTAGGTTCATCAATAAGCAAAAAGTTACTTTTTCTAAGGAATAATGCTACTAAGAGTAATTTTGTTTGTTCCCCAGGACTCAAAGTATTAAAAATTCTATTAAGTATTTCTGGTTCTAAACCTATTTTTCTTACTTCTTTTTCTATAATTTCATTAATAATATAGCCATCATTATTTATAAAATTCTCTAAAACCTCTCCATATTCTTTTATATATTTAGGATTACTTGAATATTTCTCTAGTTCCTCTTCCCATTTAGTAAAAGGTGCAATATCTTCTCTCATTACCTCTAAGGCAATATCACTACCATTTTCCACTTTCATAGGAAAGTAATCAAAGCTTACTGGACTTATTATTTGCCCACTATATTTATAATCTCCCTTTAATAGCTTTAAAAAAGTTGTTTTTCCTCTACCATTTCTACCTATTAATCCTAACTTCCATTCCGTATCCATATTTAAAGATACATTTTTAAATATATCATCTCCATGATTATCATATTGAAAACTTAAATTATTTATTTTAATTTGTGCCATACTTCTTCACTCCTCTATAGAGGAAATAAAAAAACTTCCTCATTTCTAAACAGTATTTCTACTACTTAAAGATAAGAAAGTTATTATATACAAATATTATTACACGCAAATAAAGGCTATAGTTGCCCCTATTAATTATTTCAGTTATAACATTTAATCTTATTCCTAACTTTAAGTAGTTTTTAGATTCACTTAATAAAACATCTTCTTTGATGCCTAAAAAACCTAATTAAACTATTTTATTGTTACTTTGAATAAGATTAATTGTTCATTTTACCTAATCACCTCTATGATCATTTTTTACTATTATAATTCTTTTACAACTTAATTACAAGAAATTATTCTAACTTATACTACTTTAACTTGTCATTTCTACTAATTTATTAATTATATTTATGAAATCTTCTGTTAAATTAGGATATTCTTGCTTTATCAAATCTTTTACCTGTTCTACCAGAGCATTCAATGGTAACTTATACATTCCCTCTGTCTTATTTCCTATAGCTATATTCCCTCTTGCAAAATCTCCTATTGCTATATCTGATCCTATTGCACATGCACCAACTGCATATTTTCCTATAGCTAGTGCTCCCAATGAATATATACCAATTGAAATTGCTCCAATTGAAAAGATACCTAATGAAATAACTCCTACTGCTAATAAAACGCCTATTGCTATTAAAGCTAAACTAATTAACCCTATAGACATAAATCCCATACTTAGAATTCCAAAAGACATAAATCCTATAGATATTATTCCACAAGATATATTTCCTACTGCTATTATGCCCTTAGCCTTTTTAATCCTCTACCTAAATTAACATGTATAAAAGGAATTCCAAATAAGGTTGCTTCACTTTTATATTCATGCTCTATTGTCCATCTACTATTTAAATTAATAACTATTTGCGTTTTTTTCTTATTAAATTCTTCTGAATCTTTTTCTTCCTTATTACAATTTTCTAAAGTGTCAAATTCAACATTATCTCTACCTAAACTATCAATTGTCACATTATATAATTCTCATAGCTTTATTAGTTTATTTAAATCTGGTGTTGATTGTCCAGATTCCCATTTTGAAACTGCTTGTCTTGAACCCCCTAACTTTTCAGCTAATTCTTCTTGAGATAAACCATTTCTTTTTCTTAGTATTTGTAACTTTTCTTCTAACACCAATTTTTTCACCTCCATAGAAAACTATATAAAATCTATCTCTTTTAATCTACCAACTATGGATTTCTTTTTGTCAACCTACAGTTGCATCCCTTTACTTATCACTACTTACACAACTTGTTAACAATCTGTAAACATCAAATTTATTTATTATTCTAATCCACATTTCTTATATATTTCTAAAATTACTTGCTCTTTCCCCTTAATATATGATTCTATATCCTCTGGATATTTTAAAGCCATCTTCCTTTTTACATCACTATATTTATCTCTCTCTTCTTTATGATTTCTAAGATAATTTCTAAAAATAATATGACGATGTAATTCTTCATTGTTTTTATTACACACATATATATGATGCACCATCAAATGCTCTTTATTGTTATACTTAAATGCTTCTCTCCCTAATATGCCTAAATCCCCTTCATGTATGTAATCAATACTTTCTAATAACCTTTTAACTTCTTCAAAATTATAATCAATTACTATGTCTATATCTATAATAGGCTTTGCATACATCCCCTCAACTGATGTACTACCTACATGCTCAATAGAAATAACTTTTTCAAATAAAACTACTAATAACTCATTTTTTATTTTTTCAAATTCTTCTTTCCAGCTTGGATTGTACTTTTCTACTACAACATATTTTGTTTTCATTAGAAACCTCCTTTAATCCCTCTTAAGTATCTCCATTTTAAATCACCTGCAATAACATATGTAGTGCTTGACTCATTTAATCCATCTATAACTTTCCTTGGATTAAAATTTTCATTATCTGCCCATACAATTAAGTCTTTATCTTCATTTATATTTAAATCACTGCATATTTCTAAATAACACTGAAAAATTTCACAACTATAATCATCTTGCTCCCCTACATGAAATCTTTTTACATCTGTAAAACATAATTCTAATACCTTTTCTGTACATTGACTTTGAAAAATCATATGAAGCTCTCTTTCTTTATTTGTTCCAAAATTCATACTTCCTTCTTCATCTATATATGTTCCACTTTTGTAATTCAATTCAACTAAACAAGAATCATGAACCCCACAGTATTCTTCAAGTAAATAATTAATATCTTTTCTTTCTTTAATTTCATGCCATTCCATAGTAAGTCTCTCCTTAATTATTTATTTTTTAATTCCAAACTTTTAAGCTTCCTCTGTCATGACTATCCCATTATCATACTTATCTATTTTCATTTTAATATCTTTATTATTTAATATAGTTAAAACACCATCTTTACTATTATCAAAGTTAAAGTAAAAACTATATTCCATATTAGATGCTAAACCTTGCAAGTGACAAACCACTTTATCATCTTTCATAAACACGAATTGATTGAAACTTTCATTACTTCCATCTACTACAATACTAGCAAATCTATAACCTGCACTATGATATACACTATCTCTAGAGTAATACGGACTAAAGGTTAATATCCTATCCCATTCAAAAGGAATTAATTCATTTAATAAAATTTCATCCTTCTCTTTATTATTTAATATGCTCTGTTCTAATAAATATTTATTTTCTTTAATTGTCTTCCACTCTTTAATAACCATAATTCCTTTTACTAAAAAAATTATCAAAACTAGCAAAAGAATAGTTTTTATTCCCTTTTCTCCTTTTTTCTTTATTTCCATAGCTTACCCCTCATATTTTTTATAATTCCCTAAATTCCTCATACATATTTTAACATATATTTTAAGTTATCCTTAGAATACAAATTTAATTTTTTTAAACTTCTTATGTAAAATAAAAAATATAGATAGACTAAATAGTCTATCTATACCTAATATATTTAAATTTTTATTTTATTACTTAATATTATCTCTCTATTACTTTTTTGCTCTTTTTGAAGAACTAAATTAGCCAAAGTCATATAAAAGTCCTGTTCATCCTTTGTCTTAGCATTTTTAAACATTTCCTTTAATTGAGAATATGAATAATTTAAAAAAACATCATATAAACTATTTTCTTTATTCTCCATATTAGTCACCCTTTTTAGAAACTTTTTTTATATTATATCTTAAAATCAAAATATTATAAACTTAGTATAAAAATCATTTTAAGACTTATAAATTCCTTTTACTGACGAACCACTATACCATTTTTAAATTGCATATTAGGAAAACTTTCTCCAGCTATTTCACTTTCAGGTACAGCTAATTCAATTCTTCTAACATCATCTTCAGTTAATTTAACATCTAAAGATTTTATTGATTGTTGAAGATTAACAACTTGTCTTGAACCAATTAAAGGAATAATATCTTCACCTTTAGCTAAAAGCCAAGCAAAAGCAAGTTGTGGTACAGTTATTTGTTTTTCTACAGCTATTTTACGTAATTCTTCAATAAGAGAAAGATTTTTTTCTATATTTTCCTTAGCATATAATGGAATCATAGAATTATAGCCATCACCTTTATCCTTTGTCCAAGTTCCACTAAGGATTCCATGAGCTAATGCACCAAAAGCTACAACATCAATTCCTAATTCTCTTGCTGTTGGTAAAAGCTCTTTTTCTATTTTACGGTTGAAAAGAGAATATTCTAATTCTACTAAGCTTATAGGATAAACTGCATTTGCTTTTCTTAAAGTTTCAGCATCAACTTGAGTAAGTCCAATATGTTTAACATATCCTTCTTTAACTAAATCAGCTATAGCTCCCATAGTTTCCTCAACAGGGATTCCTAAGTCAATTCTACCTGGTTGATAAAGGTCTATATAATCCACATTTAATCTTTTAAGTGAATAAGTAATGTAATTTTTTATATTTTTAGGATCTACATCAAGCCCATACATTCTCCCCTTAGGATCCATTAAAGCACCAAACTTCAAGGATATAAAAGCTTTATCTCTATCATACCCCTTTAATGCTTCACCAATTAACAATTCACTAGTTCCAGTTCCATAAAAATCTGCTGTATTAAGAAGTGTAATTCCAGAATCTAATGCAGCACGAATTGTATTTATACTCTCATTTTTATCAGCAGTGGCATTGGCTAAACGACCACATCCCAATCCCAATCTAGATACTTCAAATCCCTTTTTTTCATTTTTTATATATTCCATAACAGATTCCTCCTACTTTGAAATTTATAAATTTTAATATTTAAGTATAAAAATTATTTTTATTTAGTAATAAGTGATATGACTGAACATTCATTCAGTTGATTTTTTAAAGAAAGGATACAATATTATTTTTTAATTGTATCCCAAATAGCTTCTAATCCTGCTTCAAGAATAACTTCATCAACTTTAACATCACTAAATAAACAAAGTTTAACTAAAGATAAAGTTGCTCCATTAGTAAGAATTATAAGCATTTCTATTGGAAGTTCTTTAATTAACTTCTCTTTTTGAGCCTTATTAAATAACTCTCTAACTGGCATAAATATATCTATACCTTCATCCTTAGTATTAGATGTTATTAATGGCGAATTAGAATATTGCTCTATAAAAAGAAATTCCTTTGGATGCTTTACAAAGTAATCAACAATATTATGTAGTATTGCTAAAAATCTTTCTTTTATAGTTCTATTCTCTGAATAATTCTTAAGAATATACTGAGCTAAACGAGTTTTAATATCAATATAAAGGGTATTAATTATATCCTCCTTATTAGGAAAATAAAGATAAATTGTACCAACTGCAACCTTTGCTCTTTTAGCAATTTGTGATACTGGTGTTCCATGAAACCCCTGCTCAGATATAAGCTCTAATGTAGCATTTAAAACAAGAGCTTTTTTGTCCTGTATATTTTCTTTCATACTAATCTCCAAACAAAATAGTCTTTGAATGAATGTTCACTCATTTGTATTAAATTTACTACTAAACTTCTCTTTTGTCAATTCTTTTATTTTAATTTATTATATTCTTCATCACTAACAGGTTCACACCATTGATTAGATGCACCTTCCACTGGAACCTCAATAGCAACATGTGCAAACCAACTATCCTTTGCTGCTCCGTGCCAATGTTTTGTTTCCGATGGTATACTTACAACATCACCTTGTTTTAACTCTCTAGGTTCTTTTCCTTCCTCAACATACCATCCTCTTCCTGATGTACAAAGAAGAATTTGTCTTCCTTTATGGTGGATATGCCAATTATTTCTACATCCTGGTTCAAAAGTAACATTTGCTATTACAGCGCTATCCATCGTAAGCATATTAAGATAGCTCTGTCCTGTAAAATACTTTGCATATGCATCATTTTTATCTCCTCTTGGAAAAATATCTTTAAATTCACGCATTATTAGTTTCTCCTTTTTATAAAAAATTAATTAAATTTATCTTACACCTTGGAGTTAACTTTAAGTCAATACTTATTTAAATATTTTTTAATATTCTACACATAAATATAAATTAACTCTTATATCTTTATAAGCATATAAGAGTTTTAAATTATGTTTCCTTATTTTCTTACAAAATTTCATTAATATAGTCAATAATATTAATTTAGCAATCTTTCATTCTCCATATTAGATTATTATGATAAAGAAAGGCCTTCTTGAATTAATAAGAATTAGAATATTTCATAAAAAAAGAATTATCTCTAAATAAAATTCCTAATTTAGAAATAATCCTTTTATATTTAAATCATACAACTCATCTAAAATTCTCTATACTTTATTTATACAAAATAGAAGATATACTTAAAAGCTAAATATCAATTTAATAGCAACTTACTTAATTAAGATATGATTCTGTTAATAAATATCTATATCCTATATCATTATTAGTATATTTTAGTATTGTTTGTAAATATGCAGGCTTTTTATATTGTTTATAAGCCATTGCTAAATATAACATAAATATTTTATTACTAGGTTGTGCAACATCTTTTCCTTTTATATTCTGATAAGGCCAACTTTCTTCACCTAATAAATATTTATCTAAATAATCTATTCCCCCTTTTATTGACCCTCCATTTGGAGATACATAATTCCAAATAGGAACTCCAAGTTTTTCTCCCATAGTAGCTAAAGTTATAAAAGCTTCTAAATTAAATTCAGTATATGCAACAGATTTAGTTCTTATTAATGCTGGTGGAATTTTTCCGTTCTTTTTAATTTGAGGAAAAATAACATCAGGTCCAACAGCTTTTAATGCATTTAAAGTTTTATTATATTGTCCAGCAAACTCATAAAATGTCACTAGCTCAGCTTGTAACCAAGTTCCATGATTATCAATTCTTAACCTATCTAATCCTCCTGGTTTTTGTGCTAATAACCAATTTGCAAATGTCCCAAACCATTCTTTTAATGCCTTATTATCATTTGATGATAGATATTTTGAATTTTCTATTAAATATATATCATTTACAACTGATATAAAAGGAATAGCTGATATCATAGATGAACCGCTGAAATAAGTTTTTCCTCTGCTATTTACAAATATCTCTGCATACTTCATATTAGGATTCATCTTAGTTTGATTATCTATAAACCAAACCTTTAAAAAGTTTACTGCTTGTTTTGCATAAGCTTTGTTTCCTGTTATAGCATAAGCTATAGAAAGAGTGTTTAAATCACTAACCATTTTATTTAATCTTACAGCATCAAACTCCTTAGAATTTAATCTTTCTGGATTATCAACCCCATCCTTTACAATATATCCACTTTTAGATGAAGGATCACTCCATAAATATGGTGTCATAGATGCAAAATCATGCTTATTTTCACCTTTTGAAACCAAAATAGTTTTATCAGTAACTGTAAGATAATTCTTTACCTTCAATAGCTTGTTAGCCATTGAAACTAAATTATTAATTTGACTTTTTATTTTTTTAGATTTACTATTATTTAAATTTCTCAAAGAATTTATATTATATAATCCAGAATAATCAACAAACTTCTCTTTATTTATATTATTCTTATTAGGTGTTGAATTTGCAGTTCCTGAATTACTGCTAGCACTTGAGCTTGACGATGAACTTGAGCTAATAGTTCCTGAATTACTATTAATACTTGAACTTGATGATGAACTTGAATTAACAGTTCCTGAATTGCTACTAATACTTGAACTTGATGATGAGCTTGAACTAACAGTTCCTGAATTATTACTAATACTTGAGCTTGATGATGAACTTGAACTTATATTAGATTTTGAACTTATATTGCTAAAAAAAATTTTATTAATTTCATGAAAGTTCTTACCACCTGTTACTTTAGTTAAAGTAACAGTACCTAAAACTGTCGATATAACAGCTCCATATATTATAAATTTTAATAACTTATTTTTTATCATTTGTAAACCACCTTTTAAATAAAATTTTATTTTAGTAATAAATTACCTTGTTATAATTTTCTTTTATTATATACTTTATAATAAATAAAAAGGTTTACATTTTATTTACACTTTATTTATTTAAATATAATATAGGTTGTTGAATAACTATTTTTTACAATTTCAACATTTGAAAATATCCTTGA
>CAUWDH010000008.1:0-98765 GCA_963557775.1 uncultured Sarcina sp. | reverse complement strand
CGGGTATCCAGCTTGGAAGGCTGGTGTTCTACCATTGAACTACACCCGCATAATGTTTAAAATGGTCGGGGTGACAGGGCTTGAACCTGCGACCTCATGCTCCCAAAGCACGCGCGCTCCCATCTGCGCCACACCCCGATAAACATTAAGTGCTGTTGTCGAATTCGTTTTTGTTTGTTTCGCTCTCGACGACAATAGTTATTCTACACTATACTACCTACTTGGTCAATACTTTTTTTAAAAATTTTTTTATAAAAAAGAGTTAACTTCTGTTAACCCTTTTATTTAAGCCATTTTCGAAAGATATTTTTTTATAAATTTCTTATTTTTATGTTAATATTATCGTTTTTTATTTCTATTAACCCTATAGATCTGCTACCATCTCTTGGTAAAGATGCACTCCCTGGATTCATTATATCTAAATTTTCTACTCTTTCAATTTGTTTTATATGACTATGACCATATAATGCTACATCTACATCTAACTCTCTTGCTTTAAAATATAAATTATTTAGATTATATTTAACACCATAATTATGTCCATGTGTTAAAAAGAATCTTTTTCCTTCCACTTCAACAATTTTATCATCAGGTGCAGCGACACCTATATCGCAATTACCTTTAACATAATGAACTTCTCCATGAAAATTTTTAGCTAAATATAAAGCATCTTTAACATTATCACCTAAATGAAAAATCATATCAAAATCTTTTACTTCACTTAAAATATTATCTAACACATTAGTATTATAATGTGTGTCACTAACAACTGCTATTCTCATTTTATAATCCTCCGTATTTCCATAAAGTAAATTAAAGCTTAATTCATATAGTATCAATCCTTTAATCAAAAATTCTTATTACATCAATTTACTTATTTCTGTTTTTATTTTTTCTAAAGCTTGCCCTCTATGACTTATTTTATTTTTTTCTTCACTTGTTATTTCAGAAAATGTTTTATTAAATTCTTCTACAAAGAATAATGGATCATAACCAAATCCACCTTTTCCACTTTCCTCTTCTGTTATTATTCCTTGAACTTCTCCTCTTACTGCTATTTCTTTACCTAAATCATTAACTAAGGTTATTACACATACAAATTTAGCTTTACGCTCTTCCCATTTAACACTTTTTAATTTCTCTAATAACTTTTTATTATTTGCATCATCATCTCCATGCACACCACTATATCTGGCTGAAAATACCCCTGGTTCTCCATTCAAGTAATCAACTTCTAATCCTGAATCATCAGCAAGAACAATAAAATTACTCTTTCCATTGTTTAAAAGATACTCTTTTATTTCAACAGCTTTTTTTCTTGAATTTTCTTCAAAGGTTAAACCATCTTCAACAACATCTATATCTATTCCCTCTTCTTTTAATGACCTTACTTCTAAATTTGTTTCCCCTATTATACTTTTAATTTCCTCAATCTTTTTTTTATTATTACTTGCTACTATTAATTTTTTCATCTTAGTTCTCTCCTGTTCCAATCCTTAAAGCATCCATCTTCAAGCAATTTTTTTCTATTTCAATCATTTGTTTGCATCCTTTTTCAGCATAATCCAATAACTGATTTAACATATCTTTTGAAAAAGGTTTTTCTTCTCCAGTACCTTGTATTTCAATAAACTCACCTTCATCAGTCATTACAATATTCATATCAACTGCTGCTTTTGAATCCTCTTCATAACATAAATCAACAAGTACTTCACTATTAACTATACCTACACTTATTGCTGTAACAAAGTTTCTTATTGGATATACTGAGAAATTCTTTCTTTTATGAATTTTATTTATAGCATCAACTAAAGCTATAAATGCTCCTGTAATTGATGTTGTACGTGTTCCCCCATCTGCTTGAATCACATCACAATCTATCCAAATTGTTTTTTCTCCTAAAGCTTTCAAATCAACAATAGAACGTAATGATCTTCCTATTATTCTTTGAATCTCCATACTTCGCCCATCTACTTTTAATTTACTTATATCTCTTTGCTTTCTATTTTGAGTACTTCGTGGCAACATATTATATTCTGCTGTAATCCACCCTTCGCCTTTTCCCTTTAAAAAAGCAGGAACTCTATCTTCAATAGAAGCTGTACATATAACCTTTGTATTTCCAACTTCTATTAAAACAGACCCTTCAGCATATTTAGTAAAATTCCTAGTTATTTTAACAGGTCTAACTTGATCTACTCTTCTATTGTTTAACCTCATGATAATTTCACCCTCTTTTTTATTTAAATACCATAGCTTATCTAAAAATTTATTTACTTCATATTATAAGGAACTAATTATAATTTAATACAATAATTAGAAATATATTATTAGTATATGATTTATTCTGATATTTATCAATGTAGTATTTTTTCACCATAACCTTTTTAATGGTAATATTTGATAATATATTTCATATTATATTATAGAATTATTTTACGAGGTGACTAGTTTGAAATATATAGGTTCTTTCTTTAGGATTAATTCAATGTCTTTAGAAGAAATTCAATGCCAACTTCTTTTTTTAAGTCGTGAATCCTTAAAACATATATTATTAGAATCTAAATGTGGAGTTCCAATTTCTCAAAAAGCTTTAAAGAAAAATTTTACTAAAGATGATTACAATAAATTAAAAGAATTTACTCCATTATTATCACTTTATAAGAAAGCAAAGCCTGTAATTTATTTATCACAAAATTCTAAATGTTGGGATGAATCAACTTTTAAGAAAGAAATTGATATTAACTCAAATGCATTGCTAACATTATCTTTAATAAAACTTTCAACCTATTATGAAAAATTTAAGAACATAGATAACACTCTTTTTAAATTGTCAAAAACATATAAAAAAATATGCAAAATTCAATTAGACTTCTATTATAAAAATTTAAGAAATAAAGAAGGATTTTTTATCTGCAAAAAAAATGTTTCTACTACAAATAGTAGTTACCCTGAATTAACAGACAAAACATCAAAAATTTCCTTTGCTGAACAAGGGTATATGATGGTTGCTTATTATTTATATGCTATTAATTGTGACGATAATGAAGATAAAAATAATTTTAAAGAGTTTTCTCTAGAAATATTAGATATGCTTGATTACTTTAAGGATAAAATTTATGAAAGTGATTTAGAAGAATGTTGTCATTTAACTTATGCCTTAAACTTAATGTATAAGTATTCTAAAAATGATAAATGCAAAGAACTTTTAATAGATTTATGTGACTTTATATTATCAAAACATCTTGAACTTGGAATTAATAGTAAGGATATTTCAACTACAGCACTAACTGCTCTTAATTCATACCTTTGTTATAAGAATACATCCATATCATTATTTAAAGAAAATTTTATTGATATATGCAAATCTTTTAAAAACACATTTAATAGTGATATGTCTATCTTTACAAAACCTGGTGATAAAAAAGAAATCAAATATTATAATATAGAGCTTATTTTATATTTAGTTAATTTGATGATATATAACAGAGATATAGAAAAGGATTCTGAGCTAGAAAGCATTATATGCCAGTATTATAAAAATGCTATATTAAGCTCCTCTATTCTAACTAGTTTTCCAGAAGCACCATCTATTGATTCTGCGGAACGTTATAAGAACTTTTCAATGCGTTCTGAAGACTTGTTAGAAGATTCAATGTTCAAGTGTGCTGATATTCCAACACCTAGCTTAACAGCTTTAGCACCTATCTTTGTAAAAAATCAAAGCTATTCTAAAAAGAAAAAAGCATTTTCTTCTTCTTCAAAAACAAGCTTTGAAAGCTTTAATAATATGTTTATTTTCAATGTATTAATAGAAATGTTTAATGATGATTATATTAAATTTATTTTCCCAATTAAACCTATTAATCTTATTAATCCTGTTGCACCTATAAAAAATATTAAATCTCAAGAAACTCAAGCTACCCTTAGTGAACAAGAAACTCAGCCTACTCTTAGCGAAGTAGTCAATAGCAATTTAAATCGACTTAGAGGTTCTGATGATATTACCTTAACTGATGATAACTCAAATCTTAATGACTTTATAGAAATTAATGAATTTGATAGTACCACTAATTCTAGTGATATTATAAATAATTTTTTAGATGATGATATTGATAGTGATGATACTAATGACTTTGATGACTTAAATTAAATATAAAATTAAATATATTTATAAACTTAATTCATGTAGAGTTTTGATCAATCTGAATTCGTAATCAAAGTTATCTAGAAACTAGAGGCTGTTTACCTCCTATTTAAGTAACTATCTAAATCTTGATTTAGTTATAGAAACTTACTAACCGAGCAATGGGAGTGGAGTTTCCTTTAGAACATAGGAATATTACAGCCTCTAACTACCAAATGAATTAAAAGGTTTATCAAAGTTCCTCTTCGGATGATATGTTCTTTTGATAAACCATTTTTTGTTTGATTAAATACTTATATTTTTAAATATAATGTTATTATTACTATCTATATATAATTTTTTTACTTTATCAGATTTACACCATATATCATATTTTCTATACATAGAAAATAAATTATATCCTTTCTCAAGTACTCCTTCTACAGGTTTTATATAAGTTTTCATTTGTTCCTTATCCATATTTACAGATTCTATGTAAATATTAAACTCATTTTTTATTAATTCTTCTTGTAACTTTTCTTTTATTTGCAAACTTACCTTTGTGTTTATAGAATATTTCTTTAATTCCTCACTTATAAATTTACAAAGTTCATTATTTTCAAAGTTATCTTCTCCTATGATTTTAATTTCTTTATTAATATTTCCACCTATAGTTGAAAAAAATTCTTTAGCTGTTTTTTCTCCTATAACCTTTAATTCCTTACTATTTTCTTTAACAGTCATAGATTCCATTAATTTATTTTTCCCTATTTCTTCCATTGTAATTTCTTTAAAATCTAAATAGCCTAAATTTTCTTTAATTATACTACTATCCATCAAACTATAACTTAAGGCTGCTGCAATTCCTTTTCTAAAATCTAAATATTGAGTAATACCATAACTACTATTCATAATCATAAAATTAATATTATTACTTTTACTCATTTCTATATTATTTTTAATGCCCTCACTCTTAAATGTTTTTATTGATGGATTATATAATATATCTATATTTCCTAAAGTATATTGCGCTAGGTTTTCTTCATTAGTTCCACCATTTATAAATTTAATACTCTTATTATTTAACCTATCTAGTTTATAATTTTTATTTTCACTTAATAAAATAGAGCCATCTTCTTCTATGTTGTCTATAATATAAGCTCCTGTATAACTTATTCTTTGAAATTCATTTTTATAATTCCCTAAAGGTTCTTCTAAATTTCTCAATCTAAACTTTGCCTTTGTTAAGTTTTTTAAAAAATTATCATCTTTTTCATGTAACTTTATTTTTAAGATATTATGAGAAATTGCTTCTATAGCAACATTAGAAAAATTATTTAGTCCTTTTTTATAATCTTCTGCTCCATAAATAGAATAAAGTTCTTCGCAATTAACATTACTATTCTTTGATAATAACCCTTCAAAAAATTTTTCAAAATCCTTTGCAGTTATTTTTTCTTCATTATTCCACTTAATATCATCTCTCAAAAGAAATTCGTAGTCTAAGCCATCGTTGCTTATTTTCCATCCCTTACTTAAAGCAGGTCCAATTTTATTATTATCTGTAATTTCAACTAATCCTTCAAATAAAGATACAATTAGGTTTTCACTTTCATTGCTTTTTTCAGTATTATCTAAAGTAGTTGGAATTTCTGAAACTACTGTTAAAAACTCTTCTTTAGGTTTTTGTGCAACAGTACTTACATCTTTTTTTATTTCAAAACACCCCATAAAAACAAAGGCTAATACTAATATTAATAAAAATAAATTAATTAATTTAAATCTTTTAACTCTTTTTTTGTACATGCCACCAATTCTCCTAATAATTATTATTTAAAATTATTGACATATACTTTAAATTTTAATCACTGCTTAAAAATAAGAATAAGGAGTATCCTTAAGTGAAAAATCACTTTAGATACTCCTTTTCTTATTCTTATTTAATCATATCTTCAAATTCTTGCTCTGTAATTATTTTAATTCCTAATTCTACAGCTTTATTATATTTAGATCCTGCATCAGCTCCAGCAAGAACATAATCTGTTTTTTTACTTACACTTCCTGCTACCTTTGCACCTAAGCTTTCTAGTTTTTCCTTTATTGAACTTCTTGAATAATTTTCAAGACTTCCTGTAGCTACTACTGTTTTACCTTGGAATGGACTTTCTTTTATTTCTTGTTCTTCATAGGATGGATTTACTCCAAGTTCTAATAATTCCTCTATAGTCTTTAGTACTCTTTCTTCTTTGAAGAAGTCTATTACGCATTTAGCTACTATATCTCCAACATCAGGAACTTCTATTAATTCTTCAAAAGTTGCATTTTTAATATTTTCTATATTTTTAAACTTCTTAACAATATCTTTTGAAGTTTTTACTCCTACATTTGGTATTGCAAGGGCATATATAAATGCTGGAAGTGTACACTCCTTACTTTTTTCTATGGCATCTAATAGATTTTGAGCCTTCTTAGGTCCGAACTTTTCTAATGTTAATAATTTTTCATATTCTAATTTATATAAATCTGATATTGATTTTATTTCTAACTTCTCAAATAATTGCTCGGCTGTTTTTTCTGAAAATCCTTCTATATTCATTGCTTCTCTTGATGAATAGTGAACTATAGTTTTAACCATTTGTGGTTTACAACTTAAAGTATTCTCACAGAATATATGAACACCATCTTGAACTAAATGTGCTCCACATGCTGGACACGCTGTTGGTGTTTCTATTTCTATGGCATCCTTAAGACTGTCTTCTACCACTCCCATAATCTCAGGAATAACATCATTACTTCTTCTTACAAAAACCTCTGCATTTAATTTAATACCTTTTCTAGCTATATCATCCATGTTATTAAGTGTAGCTCTCTTTACAGTAACTCCAGCCAATTCAACAGGTTCCAATATAGCTGTTGGAGAAACTCTTCCACTTCTACCTACATTCCACTCAACATCTATTAATTTTGTTGTAGTTTCTTGTGCTTCAAATTTATAAGCAATTGCCCATTTAGGTGCCTTTACAGTATAGCCCATAAGTTCTCTTGTTCTCATATCATCAATAGCTATAACTAAACCATCTATATCATAATTTAAATCAAATCTGATTTTTTCTATATATTCTATTTCTTTAGCTATATCATCCAAGGTGTTGCATTCTTTTATGTAATCATCCATTGGAAATCCCATTTTTTTAATAAAATCTAACATTTCTCTATAGGTTTCAAAAGGTTTCCCTTCTTTATACCCAATATCATAAAAGAATGCTGATAATCCTCTTTTAGCAGTTTCAGCTATATTTAAATTTCTTAAGGCTCCTGCTGCACCATTTCTAAGGTTTTTCAATGGAACATCTGCTGTGCTATTATACTTTTCAAAAGCTTCTGTAGTCATAATAGCCTCTCCATGTATTTCTAAGAAATCCTTAGAATTTATTTTTAAAGGAATTGTTCTTATTGTTTTAGCTTGAGCTGTTATATCCTCTCCAACAATTCCTGTTCCTCTTGTTGCTCCTGTAACAAGTATTCCATTTTCATCATAAGATAAATTTACTGTTAATCCATCAAACTTTTTAGTTACTATATACTTAGGTGCTGGAAGAGGTATTTCTGCTGTTCTATTATATTCATTTATAAATTTAATATTTCTATTATGCCAGTCCTCTATTTCCTGCATACTTTGTGCCTTACCTAGACTCCATAATCTAGCTTTATGAGTGTATTTTTTAAATTCTGGAAGTACTCCATCTCCTACTCTTTGAGTTGGTGAATAAGGTAATAAAATACCACTTTCTTTTTCTAAGGCAACTAGTTCATCATATTTTTTATCATAATCTTTATCAGTAACAGTAGATTCTCCTAAAACATAATATTCATAAGAATATCTATTTAATTCCTCAATAAGTCTCTCTATCCTATCCTTCACAAAAAACACCTCTTTTAACTTAACTAATTTAAATACTACTTTTAATATTATAACCTTTTCCTCTGCCCTATAGTAATAATTTTTTCTATTTATCTTAAGTTATATACTTATTACAAATTTAAGCACTTTAACTCTTTTGTAATGAAATAATAGTATAATTATGGATATTATATTTATATTTTTAGAGAAATGTAATATCTAAAAATTTAATTTTACTTTAAGATAAGGGGACGTCATGAAGAAACATATAAAAATATTTATAGTATTATTTTTAATTACTATAATAATAAGATTAATTGGATCTGATGATAGCGAATTTTTTATACTTGGAACTATAACTATATTCTATGGTTTATTTATAAGTTTTATTATATCTAAAACCTCTAGAAATAAAATAATAAAATTTATAAGTATTCTATACCAATTTTTTGTAGGTTGTTTTATAGTATCATTTATTATTTTTGAAGGTTTCGTATTTTCTGATATTATTAATGTTAAAAATCCAGCTACTGCACCAACTGCTAATTATTCTATTGTTCTAGGTGCTGGACTTAAAGGAACTCATGTAGGAAACATATTAGAAGAAAGGGTAAATACAGCTATAGAATATTTAAATACTCATAAAGACTCAAAAATAATTGTTTCTGGTGGACAAGGTTCAGGAGAAATAATTTCAGAGTCAACAGCAATGAAGAACTATCTTACAGAACATGGTATAAATCCAAATAGAATTTTAGATGATGATAAATCAAAGACCACAGTTCAAAATATTGAATTTAATAAAAAAATATTAGAAGAGCATCATGCTTCTAATGAAAAAATTGTTATAATAACTAGTGCCTTTAATGTCTTTAGAGTTCAAATTGTAAGTAAACTTTTTGGAATAAATGCTGATGTTATAGGAGTCAGAGCTCCATTTAGATTAGCACTTAATTATTCCATAAGAGAATATCCTGCAACTATAGTCGATGTATTAAGAATAATCAAAAGCAGATTTTAAATAAACAAAAGCTGTCTATAAAGAGGTAAAATTACTCTTTAAGACAGCTTTATTATCTTCAAAATATAATTATAACTTTCTCTTAAACAAAATAAGTTTATTAAATCTTAAAGTAATTCAAGTGGAGCTTTACTAAGCATTAACTGTTTAATACCTTGATTATCAAAAGCTATGGTTAATTTACAGTCATCTCCTGATGGTGAAACTGAAATTATTGTACCTACTCCAAATTTACTATGTTTAATTTTTTTACCAGCCTTAGCTTCATCCTTTGTAAGCTTTCCTGCATTAGTACCACTTATGACATTTCCTATTATTTTACTTGCTTCATTCTTAGTCATTGTATGAGTATTAGCTCTTAATCCATGTGGATTTCTATTATATGTAGCAGTATTTGAGAACACTCTACTATTTGTTGATGTTCCACCTAGTGAACTATTACTTTGCATAGTTCTGCCACCACCAACATATTCCTTTAATTCTGCTGGAATCTCTTGAATAAAATCTGATTGTGGATAAGCTACTGTTTTACCAAAAACCATTCTTGTTTCTGCTGAAGTCATATATAATTTTTCCTCTGCTCTAGTTATACCAACATAACAAAGTCTTCTTGCTTCTTCCATTTGATCATCTTTATCAAAACATATAGCACTTGGGAAAATTCCATTTTCCATTCCAACCATATATACAACAGGGAACTCTAACCCCTTTGAACTATGAACAGTCATCATCATTACATAGTTATTTTCTGAATCTATATTATCAGTATCTTGAACTAATGCTACTTTTTCTAAATAAGAACTTAAAGCTGACCCATCCTCGAAAGTTACTTCTCCTGACTTTATTTCTAGTTCTCTATTTTTTTCAAAGTCAACAGCATCTGAAACTAATTCCTCTAAGTTTTCTACTCTACTCTCATCTTCAATTAACTTAGAGTCTTTTAAAGCTTGCATATATCCTGTTTTATCTAAAACATATTCTATAAGTTCTGAAACTTTCATTTGCTCTGCTTCATTCATTATATCTTCCATAATTTCAGCAAACTTTGTAAGAGGATTTTTACTTCTTGCCGTTAATCCAGGTACATATTCAGCCTCTAATAAAGCATCATAAAGGCTCATTTCCTGTGAGTTTGCAAAATCCTGAAGTTTCTCTACAGTAGCATCCCCTATACTTCTCTTAGGAACATTTATAATTCTTCTTAAACTTATGTCATCTTGAGGGTTTAATATAACTCTTAAATAAGCAAGAATATCCTTAATTTCCTTTCTATCATAGAATTTAAGCCCACCAAAAATTCTATAAGGAATAGATGCTCTTCTAAAACTTTCCTCAAAAGTACGTGATTGAGCATTAGTTCTGTATAAAATAGCAAAATCTTTATAATCCCATTTGCTATCTTCTCTAAGTTTTTTAATTTCACTTGCAACAAAAGCTGCTTCCATTTTATCTGAATAAGCTCTATAAACAGAAACTTTATTTCCAGCTTCTTGCTCAGTTCTTAACACCTTTGATTTTCTTTCAGCGTTATTTTTTATAACTTTATTAGCTGCTTCTAAAATATTTCCTTTTGATCTATAATTTTGCTCAAGCTTTACAACCTTTGCATTTGGATAGTCCTTTTCAAAGTCTAAAATATTCCTTATATCAGCACCTCTCCAAGCATATATACATTGGTCATCATCACCAACTACACATATATTCTTGTATTTTCCTGCTAATAACTTAGTAAATTCATACTGAGCTTTATTTGTATCTTGATACTCGTCTATCATTATATATTTGAACTTTCCTTGATAGAAATCTAATATATCCTCATGATTTTTAAATAATTCTACAGTTTTAAATATTAAATCATCAAAATCTAAAGCATTATTATTCTTTAACTTCTTTTGATATAGCTCATAGGCTCTAGCTACTTTTTCTTTTCTATAATTTCCTTCACATTCTCTCATATAAGCTGATGGACTTTGTAAATTATCTTTAGCTTTTCCTATAGAACCTAATATCTCATTTTCTGATATATCTTTTTCATTTATTTCTAATTCCTTCATTACATGTTTAACTAAAGTTTTTTGGTCTGAGGAATCATATATAGTAAAGTCTTTTTTATATCCTAATTTCTCTATTTCTCTTCTTAATATTCTTACACATGATGAATGGAATGTTGATATCCACATTCTATCTGCTTGTTCTCCAACTAAAGCTTTTACTCTTTCTCTCATTTCTGCTGCTGCTTTATTTGTAAAAGTTATTGCTAGAATATTATATGGATTTATATCCTTTTCTTCTAACATATAAGCTATTCTATGAGTTAAAACTCTTGTTTTTCCTGAACCAGCTCCTGCTAGTATAAGCACTTGCCCTTCTATAGTTGTTGCTGCTTCATATTGTTCTTTATTTAATAACTTTTTTAAATCCATTACTCCACTCCTTCTTTATCTGATGACTAATGTCTTTAATTCTTCATCCAAAATAAACAAATACATATTCTTGTCTATATTATATCAATTTAATATAAATTTTAATATTTAAAAACACTTGTATATCTTTAATATTATACTACTTTAATATATCATTAATAAAAAAACTATAATTCCATTAATGCTAACATTAGTTAATTCTATAAACCAATTCATACTTCATTTCTTATTTTCTCTTACTTAAACCCATTACATAATAAAAAGACGTAACCCTTGGGGCCAGGTTACGCCTTTAGCAATAAGCAATAAATAAAAAGGGGGCTATTTAATCCTTTTATTTATCCTTGCATAAATCATTATAGTAGAAAATATTTACAATTTCAAGTTATTTTCACTATTTAATTGTAAATTATATGTTTTTTGTTATATTATACATATTTATGTGATAAATATGTATTACAATTCTCTAGACTGTTATAAAACAAAAATAAATTGATATATACCATTTCTAAATAACTTTTATTAAATTTTACCTAGTACATAACTTTATTTAATTTAACTATCAATTTTATAAATCTTTACATAATAAATCTAATTCTTCTTGTGTTAATTCTCTATATTCTCCTTCATTTAAGGATTCATCTATATCTAAATTACCAAACTTTATTCTTCTTAAATATTTAACTTTTTTGCCTCTAGCCTCAAACATCCTTTTTACTTGATGATATTTTCCCTCTTGTATAGTTACTTCAATTTTTGAAGAATCTTCAAAGTTTTCTAAAACAACAAGTTTTCCTGGCATACATTTATATCCATCGTCTAAGGTTATACCCCTCGCAAATGCTTTAACATCTGCCTCTGTTACAGAATCATTTATTTCTGCATAATAAACTTTATCAACATGATATTTAGGTGATATTAATTTATGATTTAAATCACCATCATTTGTTAAAAGTAATAATCCAACTGTATCTTTGTCTAATCTTCCCACAGGGAAAGGTTCAAAAACTTGATGTTCTGGATAAAGTAAATCTACTACTGTCTCATCTTTATTATCAAAAGTAGCTGATATTACTCCTGCTGGTTTATTCATTATTAAATATATAAATTCTCTATAAATAACTTCTTCACCAGCACAAACAATTTCATCTTCTTCAGGGTCTACTTGAAGTCCACTATCCTTAACAATCTTCCCATTAACAGTAACCATTCCATTTTTGACTATCTTCTTTATTTCTTTTCTAGTTCCGTATCCTAAATTAGAAAGAATCTTATCTAATCTTTCCATAATATCCTCCTATTTTTAAATTATTAATTATTGAATTAAATTCTCAATAAAGGTTCTCAAATTTGATATATTTCATTATAACAAAAACATAATAAATTCCAAAACAAAATAAGAGAATATGTCAAATTACAGATATATCATCTCTGCCTTTTATCTAGCTATATAGTTCACCATTTGTAACCACTCACCTACATAAAGAAGTTCTAATATTTTTTTCTACAACAGTTTCTAAAATTTCCAAACTCACGTTGTTTGACTGACAGTCCAAATCTATGATTTCGTAACTGGAAGTTATTCAGTACATTTAGCACTGAGCTTCTTTTAAAAGGAAACTCGACTCGCATTGCTCGGTGAGTAAGTTCCTATAACTAAATCAAGATTTAGATAGTCACTTACGAAACTATTGTTCAAAAATAAAGAGCTTCTAATACTAGTTCAATGGTCACAGTATTTTGTACCTATATAGCTATCTCGGCAGATGAAAAAAATATATTTAGAATTAAATTTTCACATCTTCTCTATAATACTTAAGCACCTTAGGAACATAATTTTGAGTTTCCTTTGGTAGTTTATATAAATCGGCTGGTGACTTAACTCCTCTTCTTGCCATAGTCCCAGGTCCGGCATTATAAGCCATTAATCCCATTTCTATATTTCCATCAAACATTTTTATGTAATCTCTAATATGCCTTGTTCCAGCATCTATATTTTCCTCTATATTATATGGGTCTTTCACTCCATATGCCTTAACATTTTCAGGCATTAATTGCATAAGTCCCATTGCTCCTGCTGAAGACCTAACATTTGGATTAAAATTAGATTCAGCTTTTATAATAGCTCTTATAAGTTTTGCATCTACTCCATAATCCTTTGATGCCTTATTTACGGCTCTTTCTATTCTTTCCTTTGTAGATAACTTTGATATGTCCTCAACTTTTTCAGTTGTAATATTATTATGTATTGGTTTAAAATTTAAATTTTCAGTAACTATGTTTGATGCTTCTTTTTCCTTATTACAAGAACAAGTACAACAACATCCCTTATTTTCCTTTACCTCTGTACTACTTGATTCATTATCACTTATGGACTTTAAAACTGAGTGCATTACTATATCAAAAGTTCCAGAATTCCCCTTTGAGCTTTCATTTTTCATTTGATTTAACATCATTAATGCTACAAATTGTTCATTCCCTATTTTCTCTAAAGACACTAAAATTCCCCCTAACACTTCGTTGCCTTAAATTTATTTTTAAAAATATAAGTATAGTGCTGTAATCTATCCTTTTAGTAATTATAAAAGTATCAAAACTTATAATTATTCAACCAACTTATACAGCACTATATCTATTTTTTAATTATAAATAAAAATTTTATCTAACAATTAAAATCTATAACTCTCCTATCTTCTGCAAGAAAGAAACAACTACTTTCATTACTAGATAAGAATTACCCAATATTTAGGTGGATTAAAAATTCCACCTGAATTAATTTTTACATTTATTCTTCTACAAAGAATTCAAAGTTATCATAGTCTTCATAAGCCCTCTTCTTATAATGACTTTTAGCAAGAACTAATACTCTGTATTCACCAGCTAAATAAGGTCTAAATACATAATAATTTTTTCTACTATATCTTTGCATTAATGTCCAAACTCCATTTTTCATGATATAGAATTCGTAACAAATATTTTTTCCACCATCACTAGTTACAGAAAAGCTTATTTCTTCATTAACTCTAACTGTAGACTTTGTAGTTGTTATAATAGTATTAGTTACTGGCGGTGCTTCATTAACAAAAAATTTAACTTCTCTCTTACTGTCATAATCCTTATCACATTGTTTATTTTTAACATAAAGGTCTATTACATATTTTCCTGGGCACTTTGGCTCAACTATTATTCTTTTTCCTTGTATAAATTCTGTTTCTTCAACAACTTGTCCATTTATAGTTGTTACATATTTTATAATAGTATCATTAGTATTTTGAACAACAGCCTCTATTTCTACTGAATCACCAACTAAAAAATATTCCTTCGCAGGAACTAATATATGGTCAATTTTACCTTCTATATATTTTTTAACAGCTACGTGAAAAATACTATGGACATCATAATCTTTATCGGAATATTTATCCTTAACCATAACTTCAACTTCATAATTTCCTGCTGTATCAGGAGTAAAATCAAAGAAATTGCTATCTTTATAGTCTTCTCTCTTAAATATTATTCCTTTTTTCCTAACTATAAAAGCATATTTTATAGCAGTACCACCATCAACTTGTACATTTATTTTTACATTTTCATTTATTAAGATATTTCTATCCTTATTAAGAATAATATCTGTTATTCTTACAGGTCTTATTTTAAGTTCTTCTATAGTATAGTTTATAGAACTTTTTAATTCATATTCACCTTCATAGCTTTCATCCTTTACCATTAGTGTTATTTTATAATCACCTTCAACCTTACTATTCCATATAAATGTATTACTTCTTATATATCCTGAATCTTCACTATGAGGTCCTTCTATTATATATCTATATCTTAAATCAGCTCCACCTGAAACAAGAGCTTTTAAACAAATATCTTCTCCACATACTTGAGGTGAACTTAAATCTGCTGTGAAATTCTTAAGTTCTAATTCTCTATAAGGTTTTATACTATAAACCATTCTTGCTCTATCATCATATTCTCTTGATGAATACATATCCCTTATATAACAGAACAATTTATATTTACCTTTCTTTTCTTCTCTAAAACTAACCATATTTCTTGAAGAATAATCTTGTATACAAACTACACTTCCATCTGGATTAACCTTTATAAATTTATAAAGACCTGTTCTATCATCTTCAAAAGTTGCATTAACCTTAAAAATCAGTTCTTCTCCTACTAAAAGCTCATTTGCTAAACATTGAAAATCAGCTATTTCCACATTAACAGTATTATTAACTGAAAACTCTATAGTTTGAAAATCATCAAAATTATCTATTGAATCAGGCTCTTTGCATTCAACTAATATACTAAACTTACCACTTTCACTAGCTGTAAACATTAATTTATTATCAGTTGTATAATCTTTTATTAATCTCCAACCTTCTTTAGAACTTATATAATATCTAAACATCACAGGTTCTTTAAGGCTATCCACTATTAATTCAATTTTATCTCCAATATTAAAAATATCTTTGTTCATGTTTAATTCTTTAATTAAACTTTCTTCATTCAAACCAACTGTCATACTTTTTAGAACCGTGTAATCAAAGGACTTTAAAGAATCTTCCTTTTTACCTTGGGCTATTATATGATAAATTCCTGAAATCTTAGGAACCCAAGTATATTCATCTTTATTGCTAAATTCATCCTCTAATACAGTCCATACACCCTCTCTTCCTATAAGTATTTTATATTTTAAACTGCAATCAACATTGTTTATAACTTTTATTTTATAAGCTCTCTTAGCAAATTCAATTTCTTTGCCCTCGATTTCTAAACATAGCTCCTCCATAAATGACCCCAACCCCCAATTGTATATATACTAAAATTATACAACCTCTACCATATTATGTAAACAAATTTAAAGTCATCTATTTCAGCTTAATAGAAAATTTACTATAGCATTTCATGTGAATAACTCTCTTTTAATTATCGATATATAAAGTCTACTTATTTATAATTGATACTTAAAATATTTACTTTAAAATTAACCCATAACTATAATCAGAAATTAATAAAAAAATATTTTACTTCATGTATAATTAAAACAATTTTACTAATACTATTAATGGTGTTAATAGTACTTTAAATTAAGTTCTGTAAGAGCCAAACTTTCTTTTGTTTTTAAAGTAAAATAGAAGAAAATAACACCATAAATCTCCTAATTTTATTATATCCATATAATCAAACCATTACAAAGAGAAAACTCACCCTACATTTGAGTTTTCTCTTTTTTAATTAGGCTTTTTAAGCCATTGTAAAGATTTAAATTATCTTCTCCTGTTCTTTTGCTAGGGCCTTTACCTCTATGACCAGCTCTTCTCGCTTTCTGTGCCAAATGTCTTTCAAACAAAAGTCTTTCAATATTATCATTGTTATAAATCATTCCTTTAGGATTAATTGCATAAGCTTTTTTTCCTAAAACCATAGCTGCAACGCCATAATCTTGAGTAACAATAATATCTCCTGCTTTAGTTTCATTCATAATATACATATCAACAGATTGAAATCCAGCATCTACAACTTTTTTAATTCCATAATCAAGAGAAATATTATGGTCAATAGTAGAATAAACTATTAATTCCACCTCTAGTTCTCTACAAGCCTTTTCAACAAACTTAAGCCCAGCACAACCATCACCATCAACAATAACTCTCATAAAAAAACCTCACTTCACCTTAATCTTAAATTCTTTATATTCAGAACCTATCTAATTACAACTTATTTTCCTCTTAAGGTTCTTATATTCTGCACAAGCTGTATTAAATCCTATGTTCACTTAAATATTATAGCAAAATCGTCCAAAAAAAAGGACAGAATTAAAAATTCTATCCTTCTTATTAATAATTAAAAATACTATAATCTCTTCTCTAAATCAGCTTTTAAATCTTCATATCCTGGTTTTCCAAGTAATGCGAACATATTCTTTTTATATGCTTCTACACCTGGTTGGTCAAATGGATTTACTCCTAAGATATATCCACTTATTCCACAAGCTTTTTCAAAGAAGTAAGCTAATTTACCAAAATAGAATGGAGTTAATTCTGGTACTGATACTACTAAATTTGGAACTCCTCCATCATTATGAGCTAATAATGTTCCTTCAAATGCTTTTTTATTTACAAAATCCATTGTTTTTCCAGCTAAGAAGTTTAATCCATCTGCATTGTCTTCTGTAGCTTCTATATTTACTTCATATCTTGGTTTTTCTACTTTAATAACAGTTTCTATTAAATCTCTTCTACCTTGTTGGATATATTGTCCCATTGAGTGAAGATCTGTTGAAAAATCAACTGCTGCTGGGAATAAGCCTTTATTGTCTTTTCCTTCTGACTCTCCGTATAATTGTTTCCACCATTCACCAAAGTAATGTAAGTTTGGTTCGTAGTTTACTAATATTTCTATTGATTTTCCTTTGTTATATAATGCATTTCTTGCTGCTGCATATTGGTAACAAGGATTTTCTTCTATATTAGGATTTGAATATTCTACTCTTGCTGAATTAGCACCAGCCATCATTTCATCAATATCAATTCCAGCTGCTGCTATTGGAAGTAAACCAACTGCTGTTAATACTGAGAATCTTCCTCCTACGCTATCTGGAATAACAAAAGTTTCGTAACCTTCTTGTTCAGCAAGACCTTTTAAAGCACCTTTTTTAGCATCTGTTGTAGCAAAAATTCTTTGTCTAGCTTCTTCTTTTCCATATTTCTTTTCCATATAATCTTTTAATATTCTAAAAGCTATTGCTGGCTCAGTTGTAGTACCTGATTTTGATATTACGTTTAAGCTTATATCTTTTCCTTCTATAGCTTGTAATAAATCATGCATATATGTTGAACTTATGTTATTTCCAATGTAGAATATTTTAGGTCCTTTTCTATGTTTTTGACATATTGAATTATGGAAATTACTGCTTAACATTTCTATAGCAGCTCTTGCCCCTAAATATGAACCACCTATTCCTATAACTATTAATATTTGTGAGTTAAGTTGAATTTTAGCCGCAGCTTTTTTTATTCTTTCAAATTCTGCCTTATCATAATTTTCAGGTAAGTCAACCCAACCTAAAAAATCGTTTCCAGCCCCTGTACCTTCATGCAATTTTTTATGTGCAGTTTCTACAACTTCCTTCATATTGATAATTTCTTGTTCATTTATAAAGCTTGCTGCTTTTGTTAAGTCAAAAGTTAAATTTTCTGCCATCACTTTTCCCTCCACATTTCTTTTCATTTTTATTTTTATTTTATCATGTATTATTATTTGTTAACAACCTTTCCTAAGCTTAAATCTATACAAATTGTTTACATATTAACATGATATTCTCCTCTTCCATGTATTATTACCGAATATTATATGATTATGAAAAAAATTTTAACCTTTATGTAATTTAATAAAAAACTCTTTTAACTAAAAAACCTTTTACAAATGAATATTATTGAAGCTTTTTTAAGATAAAAGGAGCTTAAGCAAACTAAAATTCACTTTAAACTCCACCCCCTAATATATCCTCCTATGTACTATAAATTTAATTTAAAGCTTCATAAATATGAGCAACACTATTCCAAATATAATTAAACCTATTAATGCCATAGGTATTAATATAAGATATTGAGCAATCATAACAGCTACCAAATCCTTAAATTTTGGTTTTTCATTAGAAAAACTTTTTAACTTTTCTTTATTATCTTTCAAAAACATTTCTATCTCCCCCTATAAAAATAGCATCCAAAAATAATTATTATTAATTCTGGATGCTTTATTTACTTTATACATTATGACAAGCAACAAAGTGGTTAGTTAAAACTTCTTTATACTCTGGTTCCTCTGCTTTACATCGTTCTGTAGCCATTGGACATCTTGTGTGAAACTTACATCCTTTTGGTGGATTTGCTGGAGAAGGTATATCTCCTGTTAAAATTATTCTTTCCCTTTTAATGGTTGGATCTGGAATAGGTACTGCAGACATAAGTGCTTTAGTATAAGGATGTAATGGGTTATTGTATAGCTCATTTTTTTCTGCTAATTCAACTAAATTTCCTAAGTACATAACTCCAATTCTATGACAAATATGCTTAACAACACTTAAATCATGAGATATAAATAAGTATGAAAATTTATTTTCCTCTTGTAAATCCATCATTAAATTTATTATTTGTGCTTGAATTGAAACATCTAATGCTGATACTGGCTCATCAGCTACTATAAAACTTGGATTTAAAATCAAAGCTCTAGCTATACCAATTCTTTGTCTTTGTCCTCCTGAAAATTCATGTGGATATCTCTTTATATGATAAGGTGCTAATCCACATCTTTGAACAGTATATTCAACTCTATCTTTTACTTCATCTTTACTACATAATTTATGACTTAATAATGCTTCTCCTATTAATTCACCAACAGTTAATCTTGGATTTAATGATGAATATGGATCTTGAAAAATCATCTGCATTCTAGGTCTTATTTTTCTCAATTCTTTTCTTAATAATCCATATAAATCTTGACCATCAAAGATAACATTCCCATCAGTTTTCTCAAATAATCTTATTAGTGCTCTCCCAGTAGTTGATTTACCACATCCCGATTCTCCAACCAAGCCTAAAGTTTCCCCTTTATATACTTCTAATGTAATTCCATCAACTGCTTTAACATATCTTTTTTCTTTTGAAAATGCACTGCCCTTTATAGGAAAATATTTCTTTAGATTTTCTGATTTTATTATTATTTCTTCATTCACTAAATTCATATATTTTCCTCCTTACTATATAAAAAACATGATACTTTATGCCTATTTCCTATATCTATCAATCTAGGCAATTCTTTTTTACATCTTTCTATGCATTTTTCACATCTTTCATTAAAATAACAACTAATAGGTATATTTATTGGATTAGGAACTTGTCCTGGTATTGAATATAATCTACTCTCACTTCCATTTAAAACTGGCTTTGATTTTAATAATCCTACTGTATATGGATGTAATGGGTTTTTAAATAATTCAACTACAGGTGCTTCTTCAATAATTTTTCCTGCATACATAACAACAACATAATCAGCCATTTCAGCCACAACTCCTAGGTCATGGGTTATTAACATAATAGATGTTCCAAACTTTTCTTTTACACCTCTCATAAGATCTAGTATTTGAGCTTGAATTGTTACGTCAAGTGCAGTTGTTGGTTCATCTGCTATTAACAATTTCGGATTACAACACACTGCCATTGCAATCATTACCCTTTGCCTCATCCCACCAGATAATTCATATGGATAACATTTCATTATTTCATCTGCCCTTGGAATTCCTATAATTTTTAAAGTATTTACAGCTATGTCATAAGCTTCTTGTTTACTTTTTCCTTGATGAAGTCTTATAGCTTCACATATTTGTGTTTCTACTGTAAAAACAGGATTTAATGAAGTCATAGGTTCTTGAAAAATAACAGAAACAGTATTTCCCCTCATATCCATAAGTTCTTCATCTGAAAATTTTAAAATATCCTTCCCTTCAAATAAAATTTCTCCACTCTCTATTTTCCCTGGTGGATTAGGGATTAATCTCATAAGAGACATAGCTGTTACAGACTTTCCACATCCTGATTCTCCTACTACACAAACAGTTTCTCCTTTTTTTATATTAAAACTTACATTATCTACAGCTTTTACAATACCTTCACTAGTATGAAAATATGTTTTTAAATTCTTAAACTCTACTAAATTTTCACTCATTACTATTCCCCCTAAACTTTTAGCTTAGGATCTAAGGCATCTCTTAAACCATCACCAAAAATATTTATAGCCATAACTGTTAAGAAAATACATACACCTGGTGGTATCCAAAGCCATATTCTATTAGACATTGTATAATAATCATTAGCTACTTGTATTAAATTTCCCCATGTAGGTGTAGGAGGTGTTACTCCAAGACCTAAGAAACTAAGACTTGATTCTGTTAATATAGCACTCCCTATACCCAAAGTAGCTGAAACTATTATTGTCGCAAAGGTATTTGGTAATAAATGAACAAACATTTTTCTAAAATCACTAATTCCTAAAGCTTCTGCAGCCTGCATAAATTCTTGTTCTCTTAAAGAAAGAACTTCAGCTCTTACCATTCTACAAGTACTTGTCCAACTTAAAGCTCCAATAACAATCATAACTACATATATTCTGTATTCTGGTGGTATCTTTGCTTCTTGCATCATAGCTGATACCATTATTAATAATGGTAAAAATGGAAAACACATAAATACATCTACAACTCTCATTATGCAACTATCTATAAAGCCTCCATAATAACCAGCTACAACTCCTAATGTACTACCTATTGTTACTGAAATAGCAACTGCGACTAATCCTATAGATAGAGAATATCGTCCACCATACATAAGCCTAGCTAAAACATCTCTGCCAACATTATCTGTTCCCAATATATGTTGTGCTGATGGAGGTTGGTTAATTAATGAATAATTTACTGTCAAATGATCATAAGGATAAAACATAGGGCCAAATACAACAATTATTATAAGAGTTAACAATATAAATAATCCTGCCATTGCTAATTTATTTTTTTTCAATCTTTTAAAGGCAATTGTCCATGGACTTTCTATTTTTTCTTTTTGCTTATTAATAGGATTTTCTTTCTGTTCTTCCTTTATTTTAACTTTATTCATTTCACTCACCTCCTATTTCAGCCTAATTCTTGGATCTACTGAAGCATATATAATATCTGCTATTAAGTTTCCAAATAAAGTTAACAGAGCTAAAGTTATATTCAGTCCCATCAATAAATAATAATCTCTATTATTTACTGCTAATAATTGAACTGGCCCTATTCCTGGCCAATTGAAAATACTCTCTGTTAATGTTGCCCCTGAAAATAATCCCGGTATAGACATTCCTAATAGTGTCACTACAGGTATTAATGCATTTCTTAAAGCATGCTTATAAATTACTACCTTTTCTTTCAACCCCTTAGCCCTTGCAGTCCTTATATAATCTTGCCTTATTACTTCTAACATACTTGATCTTGTATACCTCATCCATCCACCTACACTAGCTAAAGTTAAAACAATAAGTGGCATTATCATATGTTTCAAAACATCTATTATATGAGAAATTCCTGTTGCACTTGAGCCTGCTTCACTCATTCCAGATATAGGGAATAACCCTGCTTCAACCCCCAAATATTTTATCAATATTAATCCAAAAAAGAATGTTGGCATTGAGATTCCTATAAGAGCAAAAACAGTAAAAAATTTATCAAATATTGAATATTGCTTTGTTGCTGATACTATCCCTATAGGAACTGCTATTATTAATCCTAGTAATAATGATACCGCACCTAATAAAAATGAATTAGGTATGTAATCTTTCATAACCTCTTTAACAGGTTTTTTAAAATAAAATGATTCACCAAAATCACCTTCTGTTACAACACCCTTTAACCAATAATAATATTGAACTGGCTTAGGATCATTCAAATGATACATATCCCTTAATTCTTCTCTTCTTTCTGGACTTAAATTCGGATCCATATTAGCAGATAAAAAATCACCTGGTGCCATAGAAAATATTAAAAATATTACAAAAGATACACCAATCATGGTAGGAATTATTTGTAATAACCTTTTAAGAATATACTTAAACATAAATTTTCCCCCTTTGTTCATAAAAACCTGGAGACTTGCTCCAGGTCTTTATATTTTATTTTAAGTTTTATTCTAATTCCATTTTGTGTATTTGATAGGTCCAATCAATAAATGTTGATGGCTCAAAATTCTTTACTCTTGAACTAACAACTGACATATCTTTTGAATATCCCAATACTATATATGGTAAATCTTCAGCAAATTCCTTTTGCCATTCTCCATATAACTTTATTCTTTCATTCTTATCAAGTGCTTTCTTGGCATCTTTTAATAACTTATCAGCCTTTTCATTTCTCCATCTGTTAGAGTTAAAGCCACCCTTTTTATCTTGTTCTATAGCAAATATTTCTACTGAATCTGGATCTAAATCCATACTCCATGCCATATTGTACATTTCAAAATCCCTGTCATTTCTCACTTTATCTGCCATTGAAGAAAATTCCATAAGTTCTGGAACTACTTTTACCCCTATTTGTTTCCAACTATCTATTACAATTGGTGTTAATGTATCTACATATTTTGATCCTGTATAAGTTAACCAACTTATTTCAAGTTCTACCCCATCTTTATCTCTTATTCCATTATTATTTGTATCCTTCCATCCTGCTTCATCTAACATTTTATTAGCTTTTTCTGGGTCATATGGATATAAATCTTTAACTTCTTTATTGAATGCCCATGAAGTTGGTAATATATGAGTATTAGCTACTTCACCATATCCTTGATAATAGGAATCCATAAATGCTTTTCTATTCAATCCATAAGCTAAAGCTTGTCTAACTGCTTTATCCTTTAACTTTGGACTTTCTAAATTTAATCCCATATAACCATAACTATTGGCTTGGTATAATTCCTCAGTTAAAAAGCCAGCCGCCTTTAATTGTTCAATATTTTCTGGTTTTGGTTGAACTGCATTATGTTCTATATCAACATTCCCTGTAACTAATTCCTGTATTTGTGTAGTACCATTTGTTACTTTTAATACTACATTAGGAATTTTAGGTGCTCCCTCAAAATAATTATCATTTTTAACAAGTTTAACTTCTTGTCCTGGTTTAAAATGTACAAATTTATATGGCCCTGAACCAATTAACTTCAATTTAGTCATCTTTTCTTTTAAAGGTTGTATATTTCCCTTTTCAAATTTATAAACACTTTCTGGCATTATTCCCATTACAAAATTCCAAATACCAGGTGCATCACTTTCCTTTAAAGTAAATTCTATGTTATAATCATCAACAACTTTTATTCCAGCTACATTTTTCGCATCACCTTTGTTGTATTCTTCATATCCAACTAACCCTTCAACATAACTACTTCTTGGCCCATCATAGCTTGGATCACAAAGTGTTGTATAAGTAAATGCAACATCCTTTGCCTTTACCTCCTCACCATTTGTAAACTTTACTCCTTTGCGCAAAGTAAATTTATAAGTTTTCCCATCTTCTGAAATATCAAATTTCTCGGCTAAACTCGGAATAGCATTCCCCTCTTTATCATTACTAATAAGTTTGCTAAAAACAATATCTCCAACCCAAGCATCATAAGTTGTTGATGAATAAATAGGCAAAAATTCTCCTTTCGGTGCTGACATTCCTATAACTATAGTGTCCTTTCTGTCTTGTGCTACTTTAGGTAACTTTTCTGGATTAGTAGCCTTAATACTTTCATTCCCCTTTAAATCTTGTGTTGCTCCTGCTGATGTTGCTCCCACCTTATCAGCACTTGTTCCTTTTGATTCTCCCCCACCACAAGATACTAATGAAGTTACTAAACATAAAGTTGCTAAAACTACTATAACTTTTCTTTTCATATTTAAACCCCCTTTTTATTTTTATAATATATATAAATATATTATTTTAATTTTTTTTTAATAAACATACATATTTTATTTTCCATTTAATTACTTATATGTTAATATAAATTATATATTCTAAGTATATAGTTTGTAAATAGGATATATTATTAACAATTTGATAATTATTTTTCTAATTTTTTACTGTTTATACAGTGTTTTTCCACAGTAAAAAAACACCTGTCCCTCATATATACTCATTTCACAGTTCAAAAATTCTTAATAATGAATTAACTTTTTGCACTTTCTTTCATTAAAATTATTTTAATGTTAGTGAAAAATAAAATAAAAAAAGATAAATTTAAAGATTTTCTATGATGAAAAACTCTCTAAATTTATCTACCTTTATTTAATACATATGACATGCAACAAAATGATTTTTTTCAACTTCTCTCAATATTGGCTCTTTTTCCTTACATATATCCTTAGAATACTTACACCTTTCACTAAACTTACATCCTTTTTGACTTTCTGATTTTGCGGAAGCCTCTCCTTTAATCACTTCTTTTTTTCTTCTCTCTCTTGGATGCATTATAGGAACTGATTCCATTAATGCAATTGTATATGGATGCTTAGTATTTTTATAAATAAGGTTTTTATCACCAATTTCAACTATGCTTCCTAAATACATTACTGCTACTCTATTTGCAATATACTTAACCAAAGCTAAATCATGGGATATAAATAAGTAGGACATTCCAGTATTCTCTTGTAGCTCTATCATAAGATTAATTATTTGAGCTTGCATTGACACATCCAAAGCTGATACTGGCTCATCAGCAATTATTATTTTAGGTTTTAATGCAATAGCCCTAGCAATTCCTATTCTTTGTCTTTGCCCTCCAGAAAATTCTTTAGGATATCTATTTATATATTCTTTAGATAATCCACAAAGTTCCATTACTTCTATAACTTTTTCCTCTAAATTACTCTTATTAGCTATATTATGATAAATCATAGCTTCTCCTATTATATCTTTTACTCTTTTCATAGGATCTAAAGAACTATAGGGATCCTGAAAAATCATTTGTACTTCTGTTCTTATTTTTTGTCTCTCTTTTTTACTTACCTCAAATATATTTTTATTATTAATTTTCACTTCTCCACTATTCTTATTAATTAATCCGATTATAGTTTTAGCTAATGTTGTTTTTCCACATCCAGACTCCCCAACAATAGCTAAACTCTCTCCTTTTTTTAAGGTAAAAGTAATATTATCTACAGCCTTTATAAATTTTTTAGTTTTTCTAAAAAGTTTCTTTTCAGCTGGAAAATACTTAATTAAATTTTTTACCTCTAGAATATTTTCTTCCTTCATAAGTAAACTCCTTACTTAATTAAATGGCATGACACTTTATGACTTTTATTAACATCTTTAAGTTTTGGTATACTTAATTTTCTACATTCCTCTTCACATTGATCACACCTATCTAAAAAATAACAATTTTTTAATTCATCAATTTTACTAGGAACTTGTCCTTTTATTATAGGAAGCCTCTTAATTCCTTCAAACTCTAAATCAATATTTGGTCTTGAATTCATTAATGCTTTTGTATAGGGATGTAATGGATTATCAAATAACTCAAAAATATCAGCTTCTTCAACAACTTGTCCTGCATACATAACTACAACTTTATCACAAAGTTCTGCAACTATTCCTAAATCATGAGTTATCATAATAATAGACATATTATATTTTTCCCTTATGTCCTTTAACAACTCTAAAATTTGTGCCTGAATAGTAACATCTAAGGCAGTAGTTGGCTCATCTGCTATAAGAATTTTAGGATTTGAACATAGAGCCATAGCTATTAATACTCTTTGTCTCATTCCTCCTGATAATTCATTAGGATAAGAATTATAAATAGCTTCTGCTCTATAGATACCAACATCCTTTAACATATTTATTGCTATTGTTTTACCTTCTATTTTATTTATATTTTTATGAGTTATTATAGCTTCAACCATTTGCTTACCTATAGTATAAACAGGATTTAAAGCTGTAAGAGGATCCTGATAAATTGCAGCAATTTCCTTTCCCCTTATTTTCGTCATATCTTTCTCACTTAACTTAACTATATCTAAGCCATTAAAAAGTATTTCTCCATTATTTATTTTTCCCTGTGGTTCATTTATAAGTCTCATTAAAGACATAGCTGTTACAGACTTTCCACATCCTGACTCACCAACAATCCCTAATATTTTCCCTTCCTCTAAAGAAAAACTAACATTATTTACAGCATTAATATTATGTCCACTATTATTAAATGAAACGCTTAAATTTTTATATTCAACTATACTCATACTATTCCTCCATTAACTTTTCCCAAAACCTTTTTGAACCGCTCTACCTATACAATTAAAACTTAAAACAACTAAAATTATAAAAATACTTGGAAAAATTATTAGGTATGGATTTGTAGTCATATATTGTTCTGCTGAATTCAACATACTCCCCCAAGAAGCAGTTGGAGGTTTAAGCCCTAATCCTAAGAAACTAAGCATAGCTTCCATAAGTATTGCATTAGCTGCATTCATAGTTGAAGATACTACCACTATTTGCCCTATATTAGGTATAATGTGACTTACTATTATTCTGCTACTGCTAATCCCTTGTGATTCTGCACATTTTACATAATCTATTTCTCTTAAGGTTAAGACCTCTCCCCTAATAACCCTTGCTGTTCCCATCCATGAGAACACTGATATAACAACAATAATTTCAGTTAAACTTGATTTTATTATTACACTTAAAATTAACAAAATAAAAAACGTTGGTATACTCATAAATATCTCTAAAAATCTCATTAAAATATTATCTACTATCCCTCCAACATAACCACTTATTGCTCCTACTATTGTTCCTATTCCAGTTGATAATATCATAACTGAAAATCCAACCATTAATGTTGCTCTACCACCAAATAATATTCTTGTAAAGTAATCTCGCCCTAAAGAATCAGTACCAAACCAATGAGTTAAACTCGGACCTTGGAATGAATTACTAAGATTTATATCATTAGGTTTATATGGGGATAAAAATGCAAATATAGCACTTAAAGAAATGACTATTAAAAATATAAAACTAATTAAAGCAATTTTATCTTCCTTTATGCTATTCCATATCTTTTTAATCATTTTAATCCTCCTTTAACTCTAGGATCTATAACTATATATAATATATCTGAAATTAAATTTCCTATAATTAAAAGGACAGATGCAAGCAAAGTTGTTGCCATTATTGCAGGATAATCAAAAGATGTAACAGCATTATAGGCCATTCTACCTATACCTGGCCATCCAAAAATTTGTTCTATAACTACAGACCCCATAACAATATTAGGTAAAGATAGCCCTACTAGAGTTACAACTGGCAAAATACTATTCTTTAAGATATGCCCATAAAAAACTTTCTCCTTACTCAACCCTTTACCAAGGGCAGTTCTTACATAGTCCTTATCAGCTTCAATTTCTATAGAATTTTTAATGTATTGAATTATTCCTCCAACATCAGTTAGTACTACTGCTGTAACAGGCATTATAAGATGTAGTATTAAACTTCCTATAGTTTTATCTCCTATTCCATACATCCCTATACTTGGCAATAAGTTTAGTTCTACAGTAAAAACAATTATAAGTATTAATGCTAATAAAAATGATGGCATAGCTATACTTATATTTGAAAATATATCTATTATTCTTCCTATATAATCATTTCTATGGATTCCTCCAATAACACCTAAGAATATTCCCAAAATAAATGTTGCTACCATAGACACACCGCTTAATATTATAGTTGGAACTAGCCTTTCAAGTATCTCTTGTGAAACTGGTGTAAAAGATACTAATGAGTTTCCAAAGTTTCCATGTAACACTTCCTTTAACCAACAAAAATATTGAATTATTATAGGTCTATCTAATCCTAAATTTTTTCTTATTATCTCTATTTGTTTATAATTCATATGTGGATTCATATACATTTGTATAGGATTCCCTGGTGCCGCTTTCATTATAAAATAACATACTATAGAAACAATAAATAACATAGGAATAACTTGAAGAATTCTTTTTATAATTAATTTTCCCATTGTTTCTCCTAACTAAATAAGAGGAAATTTAATAAAATAAAAAATATTTACTAAATTCCCCTTAATTATTTAACTATTTAATTATTTATTTTCATAGTATAATTCTCCAAAATTATTAAACATAATCATTGGAGCTAATTGAGCCTCTTTAATTCCTTCTATTCCTTTTTTAGTAGCTATTACTGTATCTGGATAACTTATTGTGTATATAGGTAATTGTTCTGATATTTTTTGTTGAATTTCTTTAAATATTTGAGCTCTATCTGCTTCATTTGTCATTGTTTGTGCTTTTGCAAATAATTGATCTATTTCTTTATTAGATATTTTTGAACAGTTATCAGCTTGTCCAGTAACAAATTCTTGTGCATAGGAATCTGGGTCATTTCCCATATTATATCTATTTAATCCTAAATCAAAAGTTTGACTAGTTTTTGAAAGTAAATCTGTATAGAAAGCATTAGTATTCATAGGCATTATTTCAACTTTAATACCTACCTTTTCTAATTCTTGTTGAATAACCTCTGCTTCTTCCTTCATACCTTGTACACCTGTTCCATAAGCAAGTTTTAATGTAATATTCTTTTCTCCTGATTCTTTTAAAAGTTCTTTTGCTTTATCTATGTTTTGATCATATTTTGTTACATCAGCAGTATAATCCTCTGTTTGTGGAGCAAATGTTGAATAAGCTGGTTGTGCATATTTTGTACTTGTTGCTGATGCTGTTATTAAATCATTTCTGTTTAATGCATAGGCTATAGCTTCCCTTACCTTTATATTTTTTAATACAGGAACATTTAAATTAAATGTTATATGATTAACTAACCCTGAAGCAAAAGTTTGAAAATTAAAGTCATTTTGTAGTTCTGAAATTTCATTAGGTGCTATTAAAGAAACATCTACTTGTCCACTTTTTAAAGCTGCTATATTTGCTGTATTATTTGGTATTATTCTAAAATCAAGATTTTCAATTTTAGCTGGAGTTCCTTCAAAATATGGGTTTCTTGTTAATTTAATTAATGAACCTTTAACTTCACTAACAAATTTATAAGGACCATCACCTATAGGGTCATTATTTGCCTTATCTGTTTGTATATCTTGAACGCCCTTATAAATATGCTCTGGTATAGGAATTAAAGATATTAAATCATACTTAAATCCTAAAGTTGGTGCAGGAAGATTAAATTGTACAGTAGTACTGTTTATTTCCTTACAAGTTACTGGTTTATTATCAATAATAAATGATTGAGTGTCTAAAGCATTTTGTTTTGTATTCATTATTTGATTAAATGTAAACACTACATCACTTGCTGTAAGTGGTTTTCCGTCAGACCACTTTAAATTAGGTTTCAAAGTTAAAGTATAAGTCTTACAGTCTGCTGAATGTGTTAAACTTTTTGCTAAACCATTATATTCTATAGTGCCATTATTACTTATATTAAATAAATTTTCATAAAGTGCACTACTTACAGCTTGAGAACTTCTTATGTTAGCATACATTGGATTCATTGTTAATGGTGCCGAAGGCAATGCAACTACTATTTGATTTTTTTCTTGACTACTCGTTCCTTTACTTTCAGCATGTACTGTTGCTGCTCCTATTCCTCCAACAATAACCACTGCCGCAATTATTATCCCTATTATTTTTCCTTTACTCATTTTTCATTCCCTCTTTTTTCTTTTTTAATTCATTTCCAGTTTAATAACTACAATTTTTCTATCCTTAGTAAAACCTTAATTTTTATAATATAAAGCACCTAAGTTACTAAATAATGATATTGGTGTTGGAACTGCTTCTTTAACACCATCTAATTTATTAGAAACACCTAAAATAGTTTCAGGATAATTTATTGTATAAAGTGGTATATCCTTAGATAATTCTTGTTGTATTTCTTCATATAGCTTAGCTCTTTCATTAGGATTGGTTGATTCAGAAGCTTCTTTAAATAATTTATCAATTTTAGCATTATTAAAGTTAGCTGAATTATTAGATCCACCTGTAGTAAACATTGTTGAATAACCACCAGGAGTTGCTCCCATATTATATCCATTTATGGCCATATCATATTTATCACTATTTGGTGTAAATATTTCTTGAAAGAAAGCATTAAGTGCTACTGGTTGCAACTCTACCTTTATTCCTATTTTTCCAAGTTCCTGTTGTATTAATACAGCTTGATTTTTTGCCCATTCAAAACCTGAAGCATAAATAAGTTTAAGTGTAATATTACTTTCCCCTGATTCCTTCATAAGTTCCTTAGCTTTCTCTAAATTATAGTCATACTTAGTTACATCGCTTGTATAATATTGAGTTTCTGGTGAAAAAACTGAATAAGCAGGTTTTACATATTTACTATTTCCATATTCAGCTTCAGTTAATGCCGTTCTATTTAAAGCATAAGAAATAGCTTCTCTTACTTTTAAGTTATCTAAAGCTTTATTTTTAAAATTAAATACTATACTATTAACTAATCCTGATCCAAAGGTAGTTACATTATAATTAGCTTTTATTTTTGGATTTTCTAAAAGTTTTTCTGATAAAATTCCTGCTGATAACTGATTTGACTCTAAGGCTGCTATACCTGATTCATTATTTGGTATAACTCTAAAAACAACCTTATCAGTTTTTGCTTTTTCTCCATAGAAATATGGGTTTCTAACTAATGTTACAGTTGTTCCAGCCTCTTCACTTTCAAACTTATATGGTCCATCTCCTACTGGATTTTTATTAGCTGAAGAATCTTTAATATCTGTACTATTTTTATAAATGTGTTCTGGTATTGGATATAATTGTGATAGATTTGCTTCAAATCCTAAAGATGCCTGTGGTAAATTAAATTCTATAGTATCATCATTAATAACTTTACATGTTACTGGCTTATTATTAATCATAAATGTTTGTGTTATTAAGGCATTATTTTTTGGATTCATTATAGCATTGAAAGTAAATGCTACATCTTGAGCTGTTAACGGTTTACCATCAGACCATTTTAAATTTGGTTTTAATTTAACAGTATATGTCTTATAATCATTTGATGGGGTTATACTTTCGGCAATTCCATTGTATGTTATAGAACCATTTTGATTAAATGTATATAAAGGCTCATAAAGCACATCAGTTACCATAAGCGAACTATTAGAATTAGCATAGATTGGATTCATAGTTGGTGGTGTTGAGGGAATTGAAAATACTAATGTATTACTTTGACTTTTAGTTCCTGTACTTGCATAAGCTTCATATCCTCCCCAACCTATTAAACATGCAGCTACTGCGCATAATATACCTACAATATATTTCTTTTTCATTGTTATCCTCCACTTCAATTATCCTTTGTTTCTTGAATTTCTTTTTTGAATTGAAAATAAAGTTTCTCTCCATATTTAAATCACAACCTTCCTTTTTAACTAATAATATTTTACTTACCCTCATACTATCTGTCATTATTACCTTTTTATCTATTATTCAAAAACTTTTTAAATATTTATCAAAAATAAAGAAAAAGAAGTAATTATAAATAACCTTATAATTACTTCTTTTATTTGCTAATTAATATTTTATTTTTTCTATTAGAAAGTAAGTTTGCTTAAAAATTCTTTTTTAGCTTCTTTTATATCTTCAATAGTTATTAAGTTCATTTCTTCACGTTTAATTGCATTATCATAAACTCTTATTGTTTGTGTTTTTATTATTTGATTTAAATAGTTCTTTATCATCAGACCATTTTTTAAACTTAAATATTTATTTTCTGAAAGGTCTACTATAGTTTCCTTTAATAACTCTTCAGCACCTACATCAAATTTAACATTTTTAGCTTTTAATAATACTATAGCCATATCAGTTAATTCTTCTGTTGTATAATCTTCAAAGTCCACCCACTCTGGGAATCTATAATTTATAGATGGATTATTTAATATTATAGGTCTTAATTCTTCTAATTCACCTGATAATATTATTATTGATTTATTATAATTTCTATCTATAAATTTAATTAATACAGATAATATCTCTCTGCTATTTTCTGCATTAAATATCATATGAGCTTTATCTATAAATAAAATTTTCCCTATTGATTTATTTAAAATATCACTAAAGCTGTGTCCTCTTTCAATTTCTGCATCTATTTCATTCTTATCTATTTCTATAAAATCTTTTGATTTTAATACACCTAAACTAAAGTACATTTGTGAAAGTATTTCTAGAGCTTTTCTTTTTCCTGTTCCTATTTTCCCTGTAAATACCATATTACTAGGTCTAGTTCCTTCTAATTCTAAACCATACTTTCTTCTTCTTTCTCTTGTTTTTATTTGTTTATATTGATTTCTTAAGAAAGTTTTTACTCCTTCTCTTCCAACATAATTTTTAAGAAGATACTCTAAATCAAAGTTATTATCATAATCTAACATATTGACATTTTCTATATCTTTAGAAACAATTAGATTCATTTCATAAACACTAATATCATTTTCTGCAATTCTTATACTTTGGCTTCTGATTAGATTTTCTACATAGTTTCTTACCATTCTACCATTACCTGATTGTGAATCAGAATTTTCATAAATCTTAACAAAACTCTTCTCTAAAGCAACACATGCATTATCTGATAAAACAAATCCCTTGCTTTCAATTAGCTTTAAAGCCATTTCAAAAAGTTCCTTAGGTTTGTAATCTTCAAATATAGTCCATAATGGGAATCTTGATCTTAAACCAATATTAACATCAAAGAAGTCTTCCATATCTTTCTCATAACCTGCTAAGATGACTATAACCTCACCTCTATAGTCTTCTATTAATTTAAGTAATGTTTCTATTGCTTCTTTACCTAAATCATCAGTAGCTAGTGTATAAGCTTCATCTATGAATAATACTCCACCTAAAGCTTCTTTAAACTTCATTTCTGTCTTTTTAGAAGTTTCTCCTGGTATTTCTGAAACAAAACTACTTCTATCAGTTTCAACTAATTGACCAGTCTTTAACATTCCCATACTACTAAACATTTCTGCAACTAATCTTGCAATACTTGTCTTTCCAGTTCCAGGATTACCTGCAAACACCATATTTAAATTTTGTTCTATATTTAAAACTATCCCTGCTGCTCTTCTTTTTTCTTGTGCTACAACTAGTTTATATTGACTTCTTATTAACTTTTTAACTTCAGATAATCCTATAATCTTTGAAAGTTCTTCTTCTAAATTAAACTTTGTATTAGTTTTAAAGTTAAAGTTATCTTTTTCTAATAAGTCTATACTCTTTGTAGTATCTGATAAGTATTTTTTAGAAGCATCCATTATAGCATTTTCAATAACATTTCTTACAAATCTAGCATTTCCTAAATCATTTCTACCTCTAATTTGGTTTCTTGAGAATAAATCTATTAAGTTGTCTTTAACATCTTCAGCAATTTTATATCCCTTTGATTTAGCTATATTTACAGCTATTTCATACATTTCCTCAGGAGTATAATCCTCAAAGTTTATTATATTTGGGAATCTTGATTTTAACCCAGAATTCATTGAAAGGAAATTTTCCATATCCTTAGCATATCCTGCAAGTATAACTGTTAAATCATCTCTATTATCTTCAATTCCTTTTAATAGAGCATCAACTATTTCCTTACCTACTTTATCCTCTTTGCTCTCACATAAGGAATATGCCTCATCTATGAATAATACTCCCCCTATGGCTGATTCTATAATTTCATTAGTTCTCTTAGCAGTATCTGCTGGATTTTCTGAAACAAAATCAGCTTTACTTACTTCTCTATAAGTTCCCTTTGATAATAATCCTAAGGCATTAAGATATTCATAAGTAATTCTAGCAGCATTGGTTTTTCCTGTACCTGCATTACCTGCAAAAATCATATTTTTTGACATTCTAGATGATTTAAGTCCTAAAGTTTCTCTTATTCTTTGAACCTTAATATTATTTTCTATATTACTTATAAAGTCTTTTAGATTTTCCATTCCTATAATAGAATTTAATTTATATTTAACTTCGCCTAAAGTTGGAGTTAAGTATTTACTTAAGTTAAAAGTACCATTTATAGTGTTACAATAAATTTCCTCATTATTTATGTAAATTACAATAGTTGATTCTCCTGCTAAGTTCTCTTTATTAATTAAATTTCTTAAAGGTTTATCTATTTTATAATTAATGAACTCAGTTATTCCAAATTCTTTATCTTCTTTATAACTTTCTTGTAGGAAGTTACATAGCTCATCATCTTTATCTATTGTTCTTCTTTTTTCTAGACTTATTTTTATATCAATATTGAACGTTTCATCTATATCATCAAAAGATTTTTTTAAATTTCTTCTTATAAGTTCTACTCTTTCCTCTTTGTTTAATGGCTTTGTATAAAATACTTTATCTATATGTTCTATGAAAATATCTGAAAACATTTCATTTAATTTTAAATCATTTTTGTAAGATAAGAAGATAAAGAATTTACTATGACATATAAAACTTCTTATTCTTTCGCTATCTTCATCATCGTTAGCTTCTATTAAGAAATCATTTTTCATAATATAATCTTCTTCTAGAGTTAAACATGAATTAGGATATATATTAGAAATTGTTCTTAACATTTTTTCACTAGCTGAATCAAAATTTCTAAAAACAACAACTTTACTAGATGAATTTAATGCTTTGTATAAATCAGTTAAAAATACATTATAGCCTAAATTAAAATTATAATTTCTTAAGTTTATCTCACTTACTTCTGAATTTTCTACTAAATAAAACTTTTCAAGTTCTTTAAAAAGTAATTGTATAGACATTCTTTTTCCAGTATCTTTTTCTCCTAAAATAAAAATTGTTCCTTTAGAATCATTTTCTAACTTTTCATCAAAATAATTACATAAATTATCAACTAAATGATCTTGCCCTATAAGAGCCTTATTTAAATTATCTTTTATCTTTAAAAACTCTTTTTTTAAAAGTCCTGTATTTTCCATTATTATCTCCTTCTATCTTTGGTTAAATATTCTGTGCTCCGATGTTCTTACTCTATTATTCTAACATTTAAAAAAATAAAGTTATATTTTAATAATTATAGTTTTCTTATTAATATGTTTGTTTTATTTTATTAATTTATAAAAAAAAATTATATTAAACTTATTCATTACAGTTATTTATAATTTATAGTAATTATTTAATATAATTTTATATACTTAAGTATAATGTTTTGCCTAAAGATTATTCTCTTTATACTTATTCTTCCATAATCATAGGTTATGTACTTTGCTTCTACTTTTAATTAATAATAAGTATTATTAGCAAAATTGTCAACTTTCTATCTTTTATAAAAAAATGACTAATTGTTATTATATAACTATATAAATCGCTCTTCCTTTTAGTTCACCTTTTGAAGCTTTAATAATCTTTATATCTCCATCTAATTCTTCTTTTTCTATAATTAAAGTATTTAATTTTGCTCTTCCTGCATATATTCCTGTTGATAATCCTGCTGGACCTCCACCTATTACTAATAAATCATATATCTCTTTCATACCTTATTCCTCCTATATTATTTTTTATAGTTAATCATCTTCTTTCTTACTAAGAAACTAGTCAAAGTATTGTTAAACCATCATTAATTAATTGTGATAATTTAAAAATACTTTGAAATAAAAGGGATGTATTTACATCCCTTTTCAACTTCAAGTTGGTTTTTAAAATTATTTTATTTAAAGTCTTAATTTTTTAAATTGTGATAATATCCTGAAGAAATTCTATAATAAATCAAATTATCTTTACTTAGGTTTATTGATATTTCTATGTTTTTTATATTTAATAAAATTCTTTTAAGTTAATTATTTATAATATTAAAGTTTTCCAACTAAATCTAAACTTGGAGTAAGTGTCTCTTCACCTGGTTTCCATTTTGCTGGACAAACTTGATCTCCATGTTTTGTAACAAATTGAGCTGCTTGAACTTTTCTTAATAATTCTTCTGCGTTTCTTCCTATTCCATTGTCATGAATTTCATAAGCTTTAATTTCACCTTCTGGGTTAATTACGAATGAACCTCTTAAAGCCACTCCTTCTTCTTCAATCATAACTTCAAAATCTCTAGCTAATTTTCCTGTTGGATCAGCTAACATTGGATATTTTATTTTTCCTATTGTATCTGATGAATCAGCCCATGCTTTGTGTACAAAATGAGTATCTGTTGAAATTGAATATACTTCACAACCTACTTCTTTAAACTTTTCATAGTTATCAGCTAATTCTCCTAATTCTGTTGGACATACAAAAGTAAAATCTGCTGGATAGAATACAAATACTGACCAATGACCTTTTAATGATTCATTTGTAATCTCTTTAAATTCTCCATTTTCATAAGCATTTACTTTAAATTCTGAAACTTTTTTGTTTATTAATGACATAATACTACCTCCAACCTTCTATTCTTAAGTGAAATTTATTTTCAAATGATTTTTTATTTCATCTATTATGATTAATAATAATTATTATTTAATAATTTGTCAATATTTTTTTATTTAAGAAATAATTATTATTAATTAGAATTTCTTAAATAAAAAAATAGCTAAACATTGATATATCCTTCATATCTCAACATTTAGCTATAAAAAATTATAATTTTGTATATTTTATTGCTCTATGATTTTGTTTTAAAGCATCAATAACTAATTTACTAGTTTGTTCTTTTACAAATTCTAAGGCTAAACCATTTTGTTTAATAGCCTCATTACATATCTCTGGACTTTGGCTGTGAGCAAATTCTAGAGCTAATCCATTTTGTTTTACAGCAGTAAGAATTATTTTATCACTTTGATTTTTAACAAATCTTAAAGCCATACCATTTTGTTTTACTGCCTCTAAACACATTTTATCTGTTTGATTATTTAAGTATTGTAATGCTAATCCATCTTGTCTTAAAGATTTGCAATATGCTTCTTCTAGTGCACTTTCCATAATATCTCTCCTTAAGTTTATTTATTAATTAGTAAACAGTTCTTACTCTTATTATTGCAATGGAATCTTCAGGAATTATTATTTCCTTTAAGTTTTCAGTAAGATATCTTTCTCTTATTCTAAAAACATTTCCTTCTTTGCAATTTTCAACAAATTCGTCATATGTATCTGCTTTTACTCTCAATCTAGTACCATCTTTTAGTTTTAAATGCAACATAAGACTGCCTCCTTAGTATTTTTTTAAATTAACTGATGTTCTCTTTTATTGATGAGAATTGAATTCTCTCAACTTCTTTAGTGTTATACCTAATAATTATATCATAAAGAAATATAGGGATTGCATTTACTTTAATGCAATCCCTATTATTAAAAATTATTCCCATTCTATAGTAGCTGGTGGTTTTGAAGTTACATCATAAACAATTCTATTTACATCTTTAACTTCATTAACTATTCTTCTGCTTACTTTATCTAAAACTTCATATGGTATTTGTGCCCAGTTTGAAGTCATTCCATCTGATGATGTTACTGCTCTTAAACCTATTGTATGACAATAAGTTCTAAAGTCGCCCATTACTCCAACTGATTGTATATTAGGTAATACAGCAAAGTACTGCCATATCTTTCCTTCTAATCCTGCATTCTTTATTTCTTCTCTGAATATTGCATCAGCTTCTCTTACAGTTTCTAATTTCTCCTCAGTTACTTCTCCAAGTACTCTTATAGCAAGACCTGGTCCTGGGAATGGCTGTCTCCATACTAAGTCATGAGCAATTCCAAGTTCTTCTCCAACTGCTCTTACTTCATCTTTAAATAATTCTCTTAATGGTTCTATTAATGAGAATTCCATATCTTCTGGAAGTCCTCCAACGTTGTGGTGACTTTTTATAACTGCTGAAGTGTCTGTTCCACTTTCAACAACGTCTGGGTATATAGTTCCTTGAACTAAGAATTTTATATCTCCAAGTTTATTTGCTTCTTCTTCAAATACTCTTATGAATTCTTCACCAATAATTTTTCTCTTTGCTTCTGGTTCTGAAACACCTTTTAATTTACCTAAGAATCTATCCTTAGCATTAACTCTAATAAGATTCATGTCAAATTCATCTTTAAAGATTCTTTCAACTTGATCTCCTTCGTCTTTTCTTAATAAGCCGTGGTCAACAAAAATACAAGTTAATTGTTTTCCAACTGCTTTATGAACTAATACTGCTGCTACTGATGAATCAACTCCACCTGATAAAGCACATATTAACTTCTTATCTCCAACAATTTCTCTTATTTCTTTTATTTTTTGCTCAGCAAATGAAGACATTGACCAAGTTTTTTCTAATTCACAAACATTGTGAAGGAAGTTAGCTAAAAGCTCTTTTCCAAATGGTGTATGTTCAACTTCTGGGTGGAATTGAACTCCATATAATTTTTTCTCTTTATTAGCCATTGCTCCAACTGGACATACTGATGTACTAGCTATTATTTCGAAACCTTCTGGTACATTTGCAACATAGTCTGTATGACTCATCCAACAAGTAGTATCACCTGCAAATCCTTCAAATAAAGGTGATTCTTTTAAGTTAATATCTGTTTTACCGTATTCACTAACAGGTGCTGTTTCAACTTTTCCACCTAATTTATGACTCATTAATTGATGTCCGTAGCATATTCCAAGTACAGGTACTCCTAATTCAAATATTTTTTCATCAATTTGAGGACTATTTTCTCCATAAACTGAATTTGGTCCACCTGTAAATATTATTCCCTTAGGATTCTTTTGAGCTATTTTTTCTGCGCTATATGTATAAGGTACTATTTCACAATAAACACCATTTTCTCTTACTCTTCTTGCTATAAGTTGAGCATATTGACCGCCGAAATCAACTATTAAAACTAAATCTTTCATAAATACCTCCTGCAATAATTTTATTAACTTTACTTTTCCCGTTCTACTGAGTTTTTACTAAATTTTATATTTTTTTATTTGTTAAATATTTAATAAATTATTTAATAATAGTCTTTTCAATATCTATTATGTTAATTAAGAAATAGATACTCAAAGTAACTATTTTTAGATAATTGGATAGATTAACTATATAGAAAATCTATCCAATTATATTATAATCTATTTATCTCATTTGTTCACTATTGACTTACACTATAGTTAGGTGCTTCCTTAGTAATGTTTATATCATGAGGATGACTTTCTCTAAATCCTGCTGAAGTTTGTACTATAAAGTTTGCTGTTTCATATAATGTTTCTAAGTCTTTTGCTCCTAAATATCCCATTCCTGATCTTATTCCACCAAGTAATTGATAGATAGTCTCTGAAACTGGTCCTTTATAAGCTATTCTTCCTTCTACTCCTTCTGGTACAAATTTCTTTGTTCCATTTTGGAAGTATCTATCACTTGAACCTTTTGCCATTGCTCCTAGTGAACCCATTCCTCTATAAACCTTGTAGCTTCTTCCTTGATATATTTCCATTTCACCTGGTGCTTCATCACAACCTGCAAATAATGAACCCATCATTGCTACTGATGCTCCACCTGCTAAAGCTTTAACTATATCTCCTGAATACTTTAATCCACCATCAGCTATTACAGGTATTCCATGTTTTTTACCTTCTTCTGCACAATCCATTACTGCTGTTAATTGAGGTACCCCTACACCTGCAACTACTCTTGTTGTACAAATTGATCCTGGTCCTATACCAACTTTAACACAATCTGCACCAGCTTCTATTAATTCTCTAGTTGCTTCTGGTGTTGCTATATTTCCTGCTATTATTTGAAGTTCTGGATATTTAGCTTTTATTTTCTTAACACCTTCTATAACTCCTTTTGAATGACCATGTGCTGTATCAAGAGTTACAACGTCAACATTAACCTTAACTAAAGCATCAACTCTTTCCATCATATCTTTAGTTATACCAACTGAAGCTCCACATAAAAGTCTACCTTTTTCATCTTTTGCTGCATTTGGATAAGCTTTTGCTTTTTCTATATCTTTAATTGTTATTAATCCCTTAAGATTTCCTTCACCATCTACTAAAGGTAATTTTTCGATTTTGTGTTTTTTAAGAATTTCTAAAGCTTCTTCTACTTTAGTTCCTTCTGGAGCAGTTATTAATGGACTTTTTGTCATTACTTCGCTTACTTTTCTATCATAATTGCTTTCAAAAACAATATCTCTATTAGTTATTATTCCAACAAGTTTTGTTCCTCTAGTTATTGGAACACCAGAAATTCTGTATTGTGACATAAGATCTAATGCATCTCTTACTGTATGTTCTTCTGATAAATAGAAAGGATCAGTTATAACACCATTTTCTTGTCTTTTTACTCTATCAACTTCTTTAGCTTGATCTTCTATAGTCATATTTTTATGGATTATACCAATACCACCTTCTCTAGCTATAGCTATTGCCATTTTAGATTCAGTAACAGTATCCATACTTGCACTCATTAAAGGTATGTTTAAAGTTATCTTTTTAGTTAACTTTGTTCTTAAATCAACCTCGTTTGGTAATACTTCTGATTTATTTGGTACTAATAATAAGTCGTCGAATGTGTATCCTTGTTTTAATATTTTAGCCATTTAAACTACCTCCAATATAATAAAAATCAATTTAATTTTGAATTTTTTCTTTCATTTTATTTTTAATCATGAAATTTCTAAACTCAAAATGCTGTAATTAATTATAAATTATTCTAAAAAAAGACATACTAACTTCCAAAGTGAGTTAATATGTCTCCATTAAAATAATGTTTATATTAAATCACTCATAGACGGAAATTATCGGTTTCCGGTAGAGACACTTTGCCATATTCAAAGCATATACGAGCATTTTTTTGTTTTTCTTTTTTTAGTTCGATGATTTTTATTAATTATATGACATGTACAAGCTGTTGTCAATAAAAAATCACTACTAAAATTCTAAAGCACAATAAATGCAAGTTTAATTTCATATTTATTAGTTTAAGAATGATTTATTTCTATTTTTTAATAAAATCAATACTATTTAAATTTATAATTCTTTATTTTTTAGTTTATTCTTTTTAATAATTTATATGCTAAATTAACTGCATAAATATAAAAAAGAAGTTATCTAATTTATAGATAACTTCTTTTTTTATATTATGCTTTGGATAATGTCTATAACTTTTCAAATTCTTATAATTAAATATAAATAAACACTTCTTCTAAAATTTATTTAAAATCAAAATTACATCTGAATTAAGCTTCAACGTTTGATTTTAATAAACTATTAATTAGTTGCTGAGCACCTTTAACTCCTTTATTAACAGCATTGGAATTGTTATTAGTAGTATTACTATTGTTATCAGCATTATTTGGGGTAGAATTATTACTTTGCTTATTATTTAAATTGTTACCATCCTCTGTTGTACTATGTGTACTTTTATTAGATGTATTAGCATTATTTTGAGTTTTATTATCTTTAGTAGTATTCATATTGTTACTGTTATTATCAGTACCTATTGATTTAGTGTCATTTGTTATATTACTACTTCCATTATTAGATATATTATTAGAATTATTATTTTGAGTTCCTAAATTATTATTACTATTTCCATCATTAGTTACATTGTTTTGAGTTATATTACTATTGCTTGTATTTGTATTATTATCATTACTATTATTGTTATTATTACTATTATCACTGTTGCTATTACTATTGTTATTATTACTATTATTAGTTGTATTATTAGTAACATTACTATTAGAATTATTATTATTAGATTCTGCAGCCTTCATATCTGCTTCTTGTGCTGCTGGATTATTTAAATTTCCATTTAAGCCTTCAAGTAATATATCTTGATTAGTTGAATTTTGTGAAACTAATGTAGATGTTGTAGTGTTAGTATTTTGATTATTAAATTGAACAGCAAGTTGTTCTATTCTTGATTGATCTACAGGTACAGTAGAAAAATCCTTAGCCACAGGACTATTGCTATTAACAGGAACATTCACTATAGGAATTCCTACATTTGCAACATTATTATTTATACTTTTATCAAATCTAAGTACTGAAATCAAAATAACTATAACTATACTTACTAAAAAAATCCATGAAAATGTTGAAACAGAAACTTTTTCAAATTTTATATTATCCATCTTCATCTCCTTGTTTTACTTTATAATTTTTTAAGTTATTTATTTGGCATTAATAAATTATATATTCTTTTAGTAAATTAATCAAATTTAATACTTTCCTTTTAAGTATATATTTAAATTTCCCCATAAAATTATTTTTATTACTTTAAAATAACTATTTTTTTAGATAAAAAATAAAAAACTATTAAGATGTAAAAATCCTAATAGTTTTTTATAATATTTATCTGATACTTTCTTATTAAATAGATACTAATAAACAAAGCTTTCTTAATTAATAGTGATTTGGTTTATCCTTTATTATTATTTTTGTTTCTATTTTAATTGGTGCTATAGATTTATCTTCATTATCTCTAGTTCTTTCTTCAAGGAAATATTTTTCATATAAGTTTTCTTCTTGAACTACTTCATTACTTCCTGGAAGCAGTACCTCTTCAACTGACGGTTCACTAGATGGCATTTCAACTCCTCCATTTAATGCTGGATCTACAGCAAATGTTTCATTTCTTTCTCTTTTTTCTATTTTTAACTTATAACCAATATTAAATGAAGCATCTATTTCTGCATCATCTGGTATAAAACAATCTGCAACAACTAAATAAAGCTTATTGGCTTCTAATATTTTCACACCATCATAATCCTTAGTAGCCTTTTTTATAAACTTATTTTGTTCAATATTATATTCATAAACTTTCCATTTAACATCATTTTCTCTTATATTAGATTTCCCTTTAATATCCTTAATATTAAGTTCTATATTAGATTCTGCATTAACTTTAATTAAAGCCCCACTTGTAAAAGTATTTTCCTTTGCCATAGGAAATTCAGAACCATTAATACCATCGAATATTTGACTTGCAATTCCCTGCATATATCCTAGAGACTCTATATCATAATTTCCATCTTTAGCAACTTCAAAATTATCTAATTTGCCATTATGAAGTCCTGTTATTTTAAGATAATTAACTTCAGGATCTGCTTTCCAAGAAATAGTTTCACTACCTTCTGCATTTTCCAAAACATTAAAGACAACTTCTTTACTTCCTTCCATACTACTATTAACTGAAACTTTCAAAACCTTTGGATCTGCTAAATCTAGTTCAGTATCTGACATAAATTTAAGTCCTACTTTAAAAGGTATAGTTTTTTTCAAGCTTTCTCCAGTTCCTACTTCTCCTGTTGTAACTGGAATTAAAGTTTTTTGTTTTTTTTCATTAATTACAACTTCTCCCTTATCATCCTTTTTGTAATTATAATGAACTGCTATTACTTGTTTATTACTTTCTGGTGCCACCTTAACTTTTCCATAACCCTCTGCTTTTATTTCCATATTCACTATTAAATCTGAAGTGGCATTTTTAACTACCTTTTCAAAATCAAGTTCTGTTGGCATGACTTCATTTTCTGTTTCTCCACCTAAGGTTTTTATTACTTCATTAGATAACATTTGTTCTTCTTCTAATCCATAATTAATATTGAACCATCTAATATCTCTTTTATTCTTTTTATTTTCCTTATTAATAAGTTCTGCTATTTCTTCAACATATTCTTTCCCCTCATTAAAATTTGTTCCTAATTCTCCACTTTTAGTAGAAAACTCAACTAAATTATTTGAATCATCCTTCCTTATAAAATATGCTGGATTTCCTTCTGAAACTAAAATAACACTAATTTTATCATCTTTATTTTCATTTATTAAATACTGTGCTTGTCTTAAAGCATCTCCAAGGTTACCATTCTTCTCCTCTGAGCTTATTTCATTGATATTTCTTATTAATTCATCTATAGTATAAAAACTCTTCTCTGAAGCCTTAACAACCTTTGCCTTACCTCCATAGGTAACAAGTGCCACCTCTTGCTTTGGATTATTAGCCTTTAAATCATTTAAAGATTTTATTAATGCTTCTTTAGAGCTTTGACTCCCCTCATTATTCTTACTTAAAGTAGATTCATCTAAAACATATATTAATTTTCTTAAATTACCTCCTTCAGTGTTTTGAACTTTTTCACTTGTCATAATTTCTGATGGTATTAAATGATAATTCAACTCAAGTAATTCACCAAAGGCAACCATTTTATTTCCCTTTTCATTCTCTTGCTTATTAGTTAAAAATTCACCACCCATTATTTTAGGATTCTCATAGTTTACTTTATCTACATTAACTGAAATCTCACCGTCTTTTACAATAAGTTTTTCTCCACTTATTACATCACCTTTAATGTTTTTATGCTCTAAAAATATTAATTTATCTAAGGATTCTTTTCCTTTATATTCTCCTACAGTATTTGCTTTCATAATAATAGTTAATTCTATAGGATTAGAAATTAACAATTGACTTACTGCATCATAGTTGTATTTTATTTGTGGTAGTTTTATATTATCTTCAGTAACCTTTAAGTTTTCTAACTCCTTAAATGTTCCATCCGTATTAATACTTTTACCTGTTACACTAACGAAACTAAAAACTTTACTATCTATAGATAAATTTGTTCCATCTAAACTTCTTTCAACAATATTATTACTACTATCATATTTTATTGTACTTGGATTTAACTTTATCTTTACTTCAAAATTATTATTCTCAAAAGTACTTATATTATTTTTTTCTGCTTCTATTGTCATTTTAGGTTCACTATCTTCCGCTTTTACTACTGATACCCCTATAAAGCCTATACATGTTATTCCTAAAACCCCCAAAGCTATTCCAAGCTTTTTAAATAATTTACTTCTATCCATTTTCCCCTCCATTCACCCTAAAGAGGTTTCTTTATTATAATTTTAAAATAGGAGATTATATCAAAAGTATTTTAAAATTTTTGATAAATCTCCTTAAACATTCTAGTCTGAATTTCTTAAATTTAATTCAAAGGTATGCTTATGAATTATTCCCTCTTTTTCTAATAGTATTTCTAAATTAATTCCCTTTTGTTTTTTTATCTCTTCTTTAACTTCTGTGCTATCTAATGGTTTTGATGCTAATTGAGATAATATATCTTTATTTACTATCTTTATCTCTTTAACATTTTTAACTATAGTTTGAATTTCTTCTTCTATTAAATTAGGACTTCCACTTTTCCAAGCAATTAACTTTAATTCCTTCCCAACTAGCCTATATTCTACTTGTTCCACATTTGTTACGGACGGCTTCGATGGCAAATAACCTTTTCCATTTAAGTTAATATTAATACTTTTTATACTATTATCATTAATAGAAGAAGGATTAACACCTTCAACTTTTTCTATAGATTTACAATGTAATATATTTTTCATCATACTTTCAGAAATCATATTTCCATCATGCTGAAGCTCCTGTTTTATCTCTAAATTTTTACTTTGTCTTTGAGAGATACTAACAAAATTAAATACAAGCATGGTTACTATGGACATCAAAGACAAAACTATAACTAATTCTACTAAAGTAACAGCTTTTTTAGATTTATTCTTTTTAATCATAGGTTCACCTCTACTTATTAAGCTTCCAATTTTTAGATTTTATAAGATATGAAACCTCTATAGCATTAGTTGTGACTCTATCTTCACTACCTAGAAGTATAGAACCTCCAACCCCTCCAAGAATACTATCCTTCTCCAAAATATACTTAAAAAGCTCATTTATTAATTTTTGTTTTCCTTCTGATGTTCCAGAATCATAATTCCCTATAATTGCTGGAACACCATATGGAACTTTTATTTCAGCATTATCAGCACTAATAAGCATTATATGATTATATCCATTGAAAGGCTCAAAGGTTATTTTTCCCTTTGCTATAACAAGAAGTGGTGGTGCATCTGCTCCATTACCTATATTAATATTATAAATAATTTGAGTATTAGTTTCCTTTTCTAGTTTAGGGTTACTGGTTCCTGTATTCCTTAATACTAATTCCTTATTAGTATTACTAAGTATTATATGAGGTACAGCACTAGTTGTGGTTTCCCACCTATTACCATACTTACCAAGCTCATGTCCATCATTCTTTGCTTCAACCATTATTTCATTAAGTGTTTTTTTACTAGTTATGTGTATAAAATCTCTATTGTTCCCACCAAGATCTATAATACTTGATGAAGAATCTCCATTATGATCCTTTTGTGCAATATCACTTATACCATTCCAATTGAAGGAACTATTAACTGTTTCATTAACTTTATTGTTCCAAAATTCTTTCTGACCATAATTTCCTTCATTATTCCCCATATAAAAAACTTCCTTAGCGAATTCACCTTGTTTTTTCTTTGCTTTTTCAATTTGTTCTGCTCTAGGAGTTCTAGCTATGGACTGATTATTAGCTAAAATAACACCAGTACTAGCTATATTATCTTTAGAAACTGTTAAACCAGCCTTGAAATAGCTTGTATTAGTTTTATAAAACTGTTCTGCTAATGCTACCTTACTTTGTTCCCCACTAAGTGAAAGTTCCTTACCATCCTTGTCTTTAGTAGCTATATGGATTCCACTATCTCCATATCTTTTATATTGATAAAGATAATCATCATATCTCATAGTATAAGGACGTGAAATATTATTCATTATTATAGATTGTCCAGTTTGATAATCATCACCTTTTAAATCTAAATAGGATGTTCCTAAAATATATAAATCATTTTTTATATCAATAGATGAATCCTTTCCAAAATCTTCAGAATTAATTATCATTGAACTAGATTTTTGTGCATTCTTCAATTTTTTATTTTCCCAATTCTTTTCATAGTCATTTATATCATTTAAGCCATAAAAATTCTTTAATACTATCTTATTTTTTATACCCTCAAGAAGAAAATCATTATATACATGAAGATTTGTTTCATCTCCAAAAAGTGATGAATCTCCTGTTTTGTCTTTACTATTATCTATTTTTATATTTCTAGCAAAAATATTTTCTTCTCCACTTTGTCCTTTAATCCCTGATTTAAATATAATATTACTAATATTTAAAGTTCCATTAGTTGCAATGGTTCCATCCCATCTTACTTCTGGCGCTGAATAAGCAGAACCTTCTGGTTGTCTAACTACTATTCCTCCATCATATTTATTTTCAGAATTAACGTCTCTATCATTAGGAATATTACCTTTAACCCACATATCACCTAAAACACTAGTTGTTGTATCAGTAGTTATTGTATAATCTCCATCAACCCCAACAATGTAGTTAAGTATATTTGGAGCTTTACTATTTTTTGCTCTCACTAAAAGTTTTCCATACTCAGGTATTAATATATCAAAATCTACTTCTACTTCTCTATCTTTATTATCCTTATCTTTAAAATTAGATTTTACATTTAAAGAAAACTTATTAATATCCTTATAAGGAACTGCTAGTGTTATAATTTCTGTTCCATCTTTCTTTAAAGATTTCAATTTTGATTGTATTTCAATATTTTTACCATCTCTTTTAAAACTATCATAATTACTTGGTAGTTCAACTTCATCCTTTGCACTTCTTAATTGTTCTATAATATTCCCTATATCATCCTTTAGTTCTCCACCATTTAAAATAATATCTTTAAAAAATTCCTGAAACTTTTCTTCTTTTTCACTTTGAGAAAGCTTTCCATCAGGTTTACTTTGGACATATTCATCTACCTTATTTAAAGAAGACTTAACAACTTTCCCTAAATAATCATGAAGTACCTTTTGACTTATTTCTAAACCTGAATCAGCAGCATAAAAGTTTTCTATCCTTTTATTATTTTTTATCCTTAATGAATAGCCTGAGGTTGTCATAGCTAAAACTGACATTATCAATATAGAAAGTATGGCAAACATGCCTACTGTAATCAATATTGATGATCCCCTTTTTTTCTTTCTATTAACCATATTTCCCCCCTCCAAACTAATTATCCACCATGAACTCACTTTGTGTTTTTTCTGTTACTGTAGTTCCATTTGGAATCTTCTTTCTAAATTCTAAAGTAATAGTATATAATCCTTTGTTTAACCTTTCAGTTTCCTTGTAATAAGTTATATTATCAAAGATTTCAAACTCACCATTTATATACCTATCTCTTTTAAAAGAATCTGTTCTAGGGTCATTTGTTTCATCATGTGATATATCGTGAAGTTTATTATTAAAGAAATACAATTGAATTTTATCCGATGTTTGATTATTCAAATGTAAGTCGATTAACTTTCCATTAGCTCTCTCCTCTTCAACATATATTCCTATTTTTTTAATATCTGAAGCTGCAGTATATATTATTTTTGAGTCTTCATTATCTGTGTCATTTAATTTATTAAATACTACAACCTCCTTATTTCCTTTTACCTTAATATCTAGTTTTAAGTTATTGTTAGTATCTTTTCTCCCAATACTCTGATTATCTTCATACTCTTTCATATATTTATCTATATTTCTTATTTCATTAGATCCTATTGAAAAGTCACTATCTGACATTACAATGATTTCACTATTTTTAACTAATACAAAAACATCAAACTCTTCATTTATATACTTTAAGCTTCCATAATTCTCTTCAATTTCTCCCTCTTTGATTATTTTTCCTTTAACCATTGTTGCCCCTTCACTATCAGTTAATGAACCTGTAACATTATAAAGTTTATTATTAGAAGAATTTTTAGTTATACTAATAGAATCTCCTTGTTCCTTTCCTACATTAAAAGTCATAGAATCTTTAATATCTCCAAAACTTCGAATTTTTTCGATAATTTCCTGGGAAATCAGTTTTGATTCTTGTTTTATTTCACCCATTTTATTTGTTTTTACTGATGTAAGTAACGCACCACCTAGAGGTATTATCATAATTCCTATTACAGCTAATGCAACTACTATTTCGAGTAAAGTAAAACCTTTTTTCTTTTGTTTAAGCTTTTTAAGGATTTTTTTATTGCATTTTAGCAAAATTTCCCCTCCTTATTAATACTCAAAACTATTGCACGTTAGTATACTGTACATCACCTTCTGGTATTACTACTACTCTTGGATTTTCTTTGTCATCCCCTCTTATGGATACTGCAACCTTTTTATCAGTTTTATTCTTAACAATAATTTGTGCTGCAACCTTATCTGTAGCATCTTGTCTTGGTGCGGAATTTACATCCATAGGAATTACCATTCCTGCTACCTTTATTTCCTCTCCACCTGTAGCTGGATACTTTTTATCACCAATTTTATAACTTATATAATACTTACCACCTGAACTTGTAAATTCCACTTCTATAATCTCTTTTTTATTTCCTACTGTTTCTACATAGGTCTTTTTATCATTGTCTCCTGGTCTTCCCATCATTATACTTGGCAGATCAGAAGCTTCTGGTCTTAAATTAATCATTACAGCTGTTTCAGAGCTTTGTGTTCCATTTGGTTTACTTGTATATAAATCATTAAATGGATTTTCCTTACCTGAAACTCCTGAGCCATTCCAATCAAAATAATCTAAATCTTCATCTCCAACTTTAGGTACTGCATAGAATTCAAGTGATAGATTTCCTGTTACCTCTGTTGATCCTTCTCCACTTGCTGCTATAGTTATATTAGGAACAGCAACTAATCTTTCATATTTATCAACTTCCTTTATAAAAGAAACAAGTTGTGCGTGAGTTCCACTAAAATTCATAGTAACCTTCATTTGCTTTACAGCAAATTTTTGTTCCTCTGGAGTTGGCTCAGCTTTCGCCTTTTCTCTTTGTTCTTCTCCAAGTTTCTTTGTTTCCTCTAGTTTATTTTTTACTTCCTCTTTCTTTGCATCATCTTCTGTCTTTCCGTCTTGATTCTGCTCCTTTAATGCAACCCCATTGTAATCCTTCATTAAATCATCTAAGGTTTTTTGAGTATTTTCTTCTTCTTGCTTTGCTTCAAAATAGGCTGCTATAGGCATATAACTTGGCTTTTCAAAGCTTAAAGATCCCTTTAGCCCTGTTTTACTCTTTATAGCACTAATTTCCTTAGTTATTTTTTCTTGCCATATCTCTGGGTAAATAAAATTAGATACATCATCTATAGAGCTTTTTAAAGCTACTATAGCTTCTTTATTCTTATCTATACTTGATATAGCCAACTTTTTATTATTATAGTCACTTTGTAATGCAGTATACTTACTTTCAACTTCCTTCACCTTTTCCCTTTGAGGAACAAATACAAATTGGTAATATCCAACACTTAAAGCTACAATCCCAACTATAGCTAAAAGAGTTTTTTCCTTATTACTTATTTTCATAATATTCCTCCTCCATTTCACAATTAATTGTAAAAGTAAATGTTTCAGAAGCCTCTAAATCTGATGTAATAGATGGCACATGACTACCCTTAATAAATTCTAAATTATTAATGTTATATTGGAGCTCTGCTATAGCATTTTCTGAACTAGATTCCCCTGCTATAGTTATTTTTCCACCATTTATTGAAATATTTTTAAATAATACTCCTCCAGGCACTGTTCCATATATTGATGTCATTAATTCCTCTTTCACCATAGCCCTATTCTTCATGGAAGTATAAATATCCCTTAAAGTACTATCATAAGTTGTTAGGATATCCTTTTCCTTAGCTATAGCCGTTGCCTCAATATACTTTTCTTTAAAAGCAGCATCATTTAACTCATTAGTTAAAGTCTCTATAGCCTTATTATGCTTTGCCATAGTATAGGTATTATATCCTAATGACCCTGCTGCTAAGGTTACTGCTACACAACTAGCTACTAAAATAACATTATTCGAACTACTACTTTTTTCTTTTTCTAAAATATACGGTTCAAAAAAATTAATATCTGTCATAATAGTTCCTCCCCCTAAAGTCTTAACAATGTACCAATAGCATTTAAATATTGATCTATATTATTTATAGCTACTGATTTTGATATTTCTATATTATCAACTGTTTCTATTTTTACCACTTCTATATTTACCCTATTTTTTATATACTCACTCAAGCCTTTTAACTTAGATGTACCACCATAAATATATATTTTATCTATCCTTTTCTTTCTTTTATTCCCATAGAAATTGATTATTCTTTCAATTTCATCTGTCCATTGCGCAACAATTTCTCTTGCAAAATTATTAGCTTCACTTTCATTATGTTCTCCAATGTTACACTTCTCTATTTTTAAATCCTCTGCCTCTTTGACATGAACCCCAATTCCTAATGCTATGTTTCTATCAATTTCAAAACCACTTCCTTGAATTGATCTCATAAATTCAAGAACACCTTCATTTAAAATAGAAATATTAAAACTTGCAGCTCCCATATCTATAAACATAGCTGCTTCTTTTTTATTTATCTTAGTTCCATTGATAGTATTTACATGGTTATAAATCTTTGTTATAGCATTATTAGTTATATCCAAGGCATAAGGCTTCTTTTTCTCACCTATATCATCAGCTACTTTTAAAAATCCCTTAACAATTGACCTTGGACAAACAACCACTAAAACCTTTATTCTAGGTTGCCCATCAACATTAAACTTCTCTATTTCTTTATATTGAATATCATAATCTTCCATATTAATAGGTAAGTATTGAGCAAGTTCATTAGCTATTAATATTCTAAATTCCTTCTCACTTATTTCACTGTTATAAACCACAGAAATTTCTCTACTTATTATTTGGTTTCCACCCATTACAAAAACTAAGTCCTTAGTATTCATATTTTTCTGAGCAAAAGTAGTTTTTAACAAATTAACTATGTTTGGTAAACTATGTAAGTCACCATTTTTAACATATTCAGAAGAAGATTCTATTTTAGCTGCATTTAAAATTTGAATCTTATCCTTTCTTTTACGCCCTTCAACAACCTTAATAAAACTAGTTCCTACATCAATAGAAATAAATTTATTATCCTTAACCTTTCTTAATTTAGGTTCCTTTTTAGTAGGTTTCTTCTTAGCAAAACTAATTTTTTTCTTTTTCTTAACCTTAATATCTTTATCAATTTCTTTAATACTTAACTTTTCCTCAGCTAGCTTTTCTACATCTAAACCATTATTCATACCCTCACCCCTTAAAAGATTTTCAGAAATTTATTTTTATATATTTTTTAAAATTAACCTCCTACCATAATCCTTGCAGGAGTAAGATAAAACACTTTATATTATTAAAAATTCGTATGTTTTTCCCTAAAACTTAAGTTTTATACACTTAGTAATTCATGATTTACTAAATAAGTTCAATTTTGAATTAGTAACTAAAATAATAAACTCAGTCAAAATGACTGAGTTTATTTCATTACTTAAACTCAACTCATTTATTGTTGAGTAACTTTATTAATTTATATGCTTTAATTCTAATTAAGCTGGATTACTGTCGTTTGCTCCTTCATTTCCCCCTGGGTTTTCACCATTCCCTGGGTTTTCACCATTCCCAGGATTTCCTCCAACAGGAATATTACTAGCCTCTTTAGCTTTAGGTCCTGATAACCATTGTTTTGCTCCTGTTAATGTAGGTTTTCCAGCATATCCTACACTAACATCGCCTTGTGCACTTATATCTACTGTATATCCTGTTGCTCCTGTAACTTGTGGTGCTTCTATTTTTCTTAATAATTCTTCAAGTTCTGTTTTCTTAACAGTTGTTTCAGAGGTAGTTACTGCTCCACCAGCTACAACTGTATATGTCATAGCTTTTATAGGCACAATTTCATCAGCAATTGCCATTTGTGTTATTTTATCAATTTGTTCCCCTGTTCTTATATCTGCACTTACCTTCGAATTATTTCTAACCTTTGTAAAGTTAGGAATAGCTATAAGCGCTATAATTGCTAGTACTGCAAGTACTATAACCAATTCAATTAGGGTAAAACCCTTTTTCTTTTTATTTTTGTTTTTTAACATAGTTAAAACCCTCCCCTTAAATTTAGTGTTTTATTTATTTCTAAAGGAATTTCTTCCCCGTAGACAAAATCATTTTATATCTTTAAGCTATAACGTTATACATTTCAAACATAGGTGTTAATATCGATACTATTAAGAAACCAACTATTATTCCCATTACTACAAGCATTATTGGTTCTATAATTGTTGTTATAGCTTCTATAGCTCTTTCTAGCTCTTCATCATAAAAATCTGCTGTCTTACCTAAAATATCGTCCAATGAACCAGATTCTTCACCTATTCTTATCATAGAACTAAGCATTAAGGGAAATACCCCTGTATCCTCTATTGGTTGTGCTAAGCCTTCACCTTTTAATATCCTTTCCTTAACTCCTGCTATTTCTTTATCTGCAAATTTATTTCCAAGAACTCCTGAAACTATTTCAAGCCCTGTTATCATAGGAACACCAGCTCCTAATACTGTTGCTAAAGTTCTTGTAAATCTTGATACTACTGTTTTTTGACTTAATTCCTTAAAAGGCGAATATTTTAGTTTAAATTTATTATATCTATATACTCCATCATCAGTTTTATGAGTATAGAACCAACTTGCTCCAGTTATTACACCAATAACTACAATGTATATATACCAAAAATCTCTTAAAGAATTACTAAGTGCTAATGTTGCTCTAGTCGTCCATGGTAATGGTGCCCCTGATGATTCAAACATTTCTATAAACATAGGCATTACAAAAACTAATATAATAGTCATAACAACAAAGGTTACAAGTGCTAGAATTATTGGATAAATCATAGCATTTTTTATTTTTCCATTTAACTTGTGTTGCTTTTCGAAATAAATTGCCATTCTTGTCATTACTTCATCTAGCTTACCACTTGCTTCTCCCACCTCAACCATACTTACTAGAAGTGGTGGAAAATAATCTTGCCCCTCTGACATGGCATCAGAAAGAGAAGCTCCTTTTTTAATATCTTCATCAATTTTTTCTAAAACTTCCTTAAATTTTTTCTTTTTAGTTTGCTTTGCAAGTAAGTTAACAGCATAGTTTATTGTTCCCCCCGCCTCTAACATAGTGGCAAACTGTCTACAAAAAATAGCTAAATCTCTTGTATTAATCTTACCAACAAAGTTTAAATTTATATCTTGACTTCCACCTACCTCTTCAATAGATAAAGGTGATAAACCATTGGACAAGAGCATTGATCGTAAATCTTCTTCTGATTCAGCTTCATAATCCTTTTGCTCGTTAATCTCACCAGTTTTACTAAGTGCTCTGTATTTAAACTTAGGCAAACCTCTCCCCCCTTTATATAATCCAACCCCTTAATTAATTCTTAGTTTTTAAACTTTACTATCCAAGGAAAAGTAAAGATACTAACTCTTCCACAGTAGTTTGTCCACCTAAAACCAATTCTTCACAGCTTTTTGCTAGGGTTTTCATTCCCTTAGCCACTGCCATATCCTTTAATTCATCTGAATTCTTTGATGTTATTATTTTATCTTTTAACTCTCTATCTATTTGAAGGATTTCATAAACCCCTATTCTTCCTGTATACCCTGTATGTCCACAGGCAATACATCCCTCTCCTTTATAAAGAATTAAATCTTCATGTTTATTTATCCCTAATATTTCTTTTTCTTTTTCATTAGCTTCATAAGCTTTTCTACAATTTGGACAAATCTTTCTTACAAGTCTTTGTGCTATAACTCCTTTTAAGGAAGTTGATACCAAGTAAGGCTCTATGCCCATATCTATAAGTCTTAATACAGATGATGCAGCATCATTGGTGTGAAGTGTACTTAAAACTAAGTGACCTGTGATTGCAGCTCTTATTCCTATTTGAGCTGTTTCACCGTCTCTCATTTCTCCTATCATTATTATGTCTGGATCCTGTCTTAGCATAGATCTAAGACCTGCTGCAAAGGTTAGTCCAGCTTTTGAGTTAACATTTACTTGGTTTATTCCACCAACTGTATACTCCACTGGATCTTCAATTGTTGTTATATTTTTATTCCCATCATTAAGTTCATTTAGAACTGTATAAAGTGTTGTACTTTTACCACTTCCTGTAGGTCCTGTTACTAAGATTATTCCATAAGGTGATTTAATTATATTATCTAAAAGTTCTAAATCCCTCTCACTCATTCCTAGTTTTTTCTTTCCTATTTTGTAGTTTCCTTTATCAAGTATTCTTATAACTACCTTTTCACCAGTAATTAAAGGAATGCTAGATACTCTCATATCTACAGGTCTATCTCCAATAGTTGTTACTATTCTTCCGTCTTGAGGTACTCTTTTTTCTGCTATATTCATATTTGATAAAATTTTTATTCTTGTAATTAATGCGCCTAGGGATTCTATATCTAAATTCAGAAGTGTCTTTAAGGTGCCATCAACTCTGTACCTTATTCTTATAGTATCTTCGTATGGCTCTATATGTATGTCTGATGCTCTTTGTTTAACAGCATCCTCTAAGATTTGATCTACCATTTTTACCGCAGGGGCATTTTTTATATCATCTAATTCTATTTCTTGCTTCTTAGCTTGCCCTAACTTTTCTCTCTCTTTTGAAAGTTCCTTTGCAGCACTTTTAACATGGCTTCCTGAATAGTATCTATCTATAGTACTCTTTATGTCTTCCTCAGTTGAAATATATTGTTTTATCTTATACCCAGTAAAACTTATATCATCTAAAGCAAAAAGATTTAATGGATCTGAAAAAACCACCTTCAATCTGGTTTCATATTCAAATTTATCTTCTTCAAAACCAAAAGGAAAAACATTATGTGTTCTACAAAGGCCTTCACTCAATAATTTTACTGCCTTTGGATCAACTTCTATAGTTCTAAGTTCTATACGTTCTATATCTAACTGCTCTTGTAAAATCATTATTATGTCTTCCTGAGAAATGATTTCTTGAGATATTAAAATCTCACCTAATCTCTTGCCCTCAGTTCTTTGAATTTCTAAGGCATTATTTAGTTGCTCCTCTGTTATTTTCCCATGTGTAACTAACAAATCACCTATCCTAAGTCTATCCCTCATAAATTACCTCTTTTTGTTATTACTTGAATATTTTTTCTTAAACAATAATATTATAAGTCGTCTATTGTCATAAAACAAGATAAATAATACGTTTTTTTTCGACAGCTCTTTTATATTTTTTTATTGCTTTATAAACCTTTTTAAAATTCATTTTAAAACCCTTTTTCTACACTTGTAAATAATATACTTTTAAAAATTCAATAGATATTTGCTTATAATATTATTGCCAATAATCATTGATAAATAAGCTGCCATAGCAAGACTTGGTCCAAAAGCTATGTAATCATTTCTAGATTTTTTCTTACTTATAATCAAAGCACCTCCATATATTCCACCTATGATAAATGAAGCTAAAATCATAAAAATAGTTAATTTAAATCCAATAACTAAACCTATTAAAGTTGCTATTTCTATATCGCCTTCACCCATAGCTCCTGTTAAATAACAAATTACCCCAATTACTAATGTTCCTACAATTCCACCACTACATCCTCTAATTACATTTTTAATATATTCTAATAATCCAACTGATATTCCTCTGTTTTCTACTAAGATAAAAACAATCATTAAAAAAATAAATGGTATTGTTGTCATACTATATACATCAGTAGTATCAAAATCTATTAAAGCAATAACTATTAATACTATGGTTAATAAAGAAAACTTAAAAAAGCTGTATGTTAGTCCATATCTTAAATAAAGTAAAGTTACTAAAGCTCCTGTCATAAACTCTACTAAGGGATATCTCATAGAAACTTTTTCTTTGCAGTATCTACATTTTCCCCCTAAAGATAAATAACTAAATATGGGTATTAAATCTTTCCACTTTAAAGTTGTGCCACAACTTCCACAGGAAGATGCCGGCCTTACTATAGATCTTTCAGCTGGTATTCTATAAATGCATACATTTAAAAAGCTACCAATTACAATACCATAGATAAAAACTATAAATGTCATTCCATCACCTCTCCCCTATATTATTCTACCAATACTTTACTTTTCCTCCTTCTTTTTAAAGAAAATTTTTGACTATATTCTTTTAATTTTTAATATTACTTTATCACTTTTTGTAGGCTAATAAACCATTTAACAATTAATTATAATTAACAAAAAAAGAATCTTATAGAACAAGCTTTTAATTTGCTATTCTACAGATTCTTTTTAATATTTATCTTATATATTTATTTTTAAATTTTAGTACATACCTTCCATTCCTGCACCTGGTGCCATTGGATTTTCTTTTTGAGGTATTTCTACTACTGCTGCTTCAGTTGTTAAGAAAGTTGCTCCTACAGAAGCTGCATTTTGAAGAGCACTTCTTGTAACCTTAGTTGGATCAACAATTCCTGCTGATATCATGTTTTTATATTCACCTTTTAAAGCATCATAACCCATTCCTGCTTCACTACTCTTAACTTTTTCTATTATTACTGAACCTTCAACTCCTGCATTATAAGCAATTTGTCTCATTGGCTCTTCTAAAGCTCTAACTATGATATTAATACCAACTTGCTCATCTGCTACATCTGAAGTTACTTTACTAACTTCATTTATAACATTAACATAAGCAGTACCACCACCAGCAACTATACCTTCTTCTACAGCAGCTTTAGTTGCATTTAAAGCATCTTCTATTCTTAATTTTCTTTCTTTAAGCTCAGTTTCTGTAGCTGCCCCAACCTTGATTACAGCAACTCCTCCAGCTAATTTAGCTAATCTTTCTTGAAGTTTTTCTCTATCAAATTCTGAAGTACTTTCTTCAAATTGTGCTTTTATTTGAGATACTCTATGTTTAATTTCGTCCTTGCTACCTCTACCATTTACTATAGTGGTATTTTCTTTAGATATTTTAACTGTTTCTGATTGTCCTAACATATCTAAAGTAACTTCTTTAAGATCTCTTCCTAATTCCTCTGAAATTACTGTACCACCTGTTAAAATAGCTATATCTTGAAGCATATCTTTTCTTCTATCACCAAAGCCTGGAGCCTTAACAGCAACACAAGTAAATGTTCCTCTTAACTTATTAACTACTAAAGTAGCCATAGCTTCTCCCTCAATGTCTTCAGCAATAATAAGAAGTTTTCTTCCGCCTTGAACTATTTGTTCTAATATAGGTAATATTTCTTGAATATTACTTATTTTCTTATCAGTAATTAATATATATGGATTATCTAAAACAGCTTCCATTTTTTCTGTATCTGTTACCATATAAGCTGAAACATATCCTCTATCAAATTGCATACCTTCAACTACATCAAGTTCAGTTCCCATAGATTTTGATTCTTCTACAGTTATAACTCCCTCATTTCCAACTCTCTCCATAGCATCAGCAATAAGCTTACCTATTTGCTCATCTGCCGCAGAAATAGCTGCAACTCTAGTTATATCTTCTTTTCCATTAACAGGCTTAGAAATCTTTTGAATTTCATCAACAGCCTTATCAACAGCTAATTTAATACCATTTCTAACAAGCATAGGATTAGCCCCTGCTGTTACATTTTTAAGACCTTCTCTTATAATAGCTTGAGCTAAAAGAGTTGCTGTAGTAGTTCCGTCACCTGCTACATCATTAGTCTTAGTTGCAACTTCTTTAACAAGTTGTGCTCCCATATTTTCATAAGGGTCCTCAAGTTCAATTTCTCTAGCTATAGATACACCATCGTTAGTAATAAGTGGTGTAGCGAATTTTTTATCTAAAACAACATTTCTTCCTTTAGGTCCTAAAGTAACCTTAACAGTATCTGCTAACTTATCAACACCTGCTTGCATTGCTCTTCTTGCTTCTTCACCAAACATTAATGTTTTTGCCATAATCAAAACCTCCTAAATTAATCAACTATTGCTAAAATATCTTCTTCTTTAAGTATGATGTATTCTTCTCCTGAAACCTTAACATCTATACCTGCATATTTAGTATATAAAACCTTATCTCCAAGTTTAACTTCTAAAGGAATTCTTTTTCCTTCAACCATTTCTCCTGGTCCTACAGCTACCACTTCTGCTTCTTGTGGTCTTTCTTTTGCTGCTCCTGTTAGAATAATTCCACTAGCTGTTTTTTCCTCAGCTTCTAATCTTTTTAAAACTACTCTGTTTCCTAATGGTCTAATATTCATTCAAAACCCTCCTTGTATTGATATTACTGATTTTAAATTCAATTTAGTCTATCTTTAATGCTTTTTAATTCACTAGTAAAACTTTTTCTTTAACTAAGTTAAATCTTTTAGCACTCATTAACTCAGAGTGCTAACACTTATTATAATAGACAAATTTGCTAGTAAATTCAATGATTAATTATTTTTATTTTATTCCTTTTTTTAATATTATTCTCTTTTATTCTAAATTAGCTATTTAATTCTTGATTTTTCTTTATTTTTCTATAGTTTATATTTTATTTTCTTTTTCTGTTTTTAACAATTTATATTTGGTCATAATTTAAGTGTTATCAATTTTTCTTATAAATATAATTTTATTTAATACTTTTAGGAGATTTATTATGTTAAAAAAATCAATTTCTTTATTATTATCATTTATAATTTTACTATCATTAATTTCATTTAATGCTATCATATTACTAAATTCAACTTTTATTTTTAAATTATATATGCTTAAAACAAATATCCCCTCTACTCTATCCATCCCCCTTAATAAAATTTTATTTGATTATAATAATATGATTTCTTATCTCAGAAACCCTTTTATAAAAAATTTATCTTTTAATTACTTTACTTTAAGTAACTTTGGAAGAACTCACTTTTTAGAAGTTAAACAGATTTTTTTATTTATTTATTTTTTTCTTACCCTATCAATAATATTGCTAAGCTTTTTATTTATAAAAAAAAGAGCTTTACTAAAAAGCTCTTTAAATTACTTATTTTTTATTACAATATGCTTTTTTATAACACTATTATGCTCATTTATAATAAATTTTAATAGTATTTTTACTTTATTTCATAAATTATTTTTTAACAATAACTATTGGATTTTTAATCCTGTAACAGACTCTATAATTAATATTCTTCCTGAAAACTTTTTTTTACTCAATGCACTTATAATTTTAATTCTTCTACTAATAGAAAATTTTTTTATTAAGTTTTATTTTAAAAATTAATATTATAAATTTCCTTTAATTAATCTTTTTAATATACTTAACCTTCTCTTTCTGCTTCTCTTTTTATTTTATTTATATGCTTTCTTGTTACTAAAAATAAAGCACCAAATATTAATATAAAAATTACAGTTAGAAAAATTATGTAAGTCCAATTTCTAGTTGATACTTGATCTCCAAACATACAAGAGAAAAATAATGCTGGTGCTCTCCCAATAGTAGATATTATTAAAAATTCTTTTAAACTAATATCTGCTACACCACAAATATAAGCCAATAAATCTTTTGGTATTCCAGGAATTAAATATAAAATAAAAATAAGCTTTCTAGGGTCTCTTCCCTTCCTTTCCTCCATCTTATTTTTATCTAACTTTTTAACTAACCACAAATTATTTTTTCCACAAATTTTTTGTAAAAATGGTTTTCCAAGCTTTCTAGTTATTAAAAAGGCTGCTGCACTTCCAATAATAGCTCCTATAATACATAATAAAAAACTTACATAAGGTCCAAATATATATCCTCCTGCAACTTGAACTACCTCACCAGGAATAAAGAAAAACACTATTTGAATTATTTGAATAAATAAAAATACTAAAAAAGAAAAACTACCATAAGAATTCACCATTGTTTTAAATTGTTCTACATTAGTAAACATAGATTTATGATTAAAACCATATTTCATCATAATTAATAATATTATTAAAGCTAAAATACTTGAAACTATAACTAAAATCCTTCTTTCCATTTTATTCATAGGTTATTATCCCCCTTAACGTTAAAATCAAATATTTTATCTGATAGCTAGAGGCTGTAATACTCCTCCTATCTTCTATAAGTAGGAGATAAACAGCCTCACGCTTCTAGATAACTTCGACTAAGCATTCAGATGGAGTTTTAACTCCATCTGAATTAAGTTTACGTTTATACAATTCTTTTTAGTTGATAATCTCCTTAATTATAAATATAATTTAATTTGATACTATATTACAAATAACTTATTTGCTTTAAAAATATATGTAAATTAAGTTTTTAATTATTTTACTTACTTTAAATTATAAAGTAAAATAATTACATTTTTCTTACATATAAAATTAAAATTTTATTAAAAACATAGAAAGGTGGCCTAATACATTGACTAAAAAAATTTGTGAACTCTGTGGAAAAGAATCAAAAACTTTATCAGAACACCACCTTATTCCCAAACAATGTGGTGGAAAAAATTCACCTGTGGTTTTATTATGTATTAATTGTCACAATCAACTACATGCTTTATTTACTAACCGTGAATTATCCTATAAATTTAATAGTATAGATAAAATTAAAGAACAAGAAAGAATTAAACCTTACCTTAACTTTATAAAAGATAAAAATCCTGATATAGAAATTCCTATAAAAAGGTCAAGATATGTTAGGAAAAAAGGTCGTTATTAAAAATTTAAATAATTGTAAAAAGCCCATACTATTTTTACAATAGAATGGGTTTTATTTCTATATTTTTATTCCTTTTTCTCTAACATAATAGAATAAGTATTGTTGTACAAATCCTGAAACTTCCTTAAATCTATCTCTTGCAAATTCTCTCATTTTATTTAAAGAACTTTCCTCTGCATTATAGAAATATACCATTGCTCTTTGTACCCATCTATCTACTGGAAAAGCAGAAGTTTTTCCCATTGAAAATAACATTATACAATCAGCTACCTTAGCACCTATACCTGCATAATTCTGTAATACCTTATGACAATCATCATCGTCTAAATTGATTATTCTTTCTAAATCATAATTTTCTAAGAATTCTTCCTTATTTTCTATATTTAATTTTCCTTCTTTTATTTTTATTGAATCATTTATTTTTTTAGATGTATTTACTATATACTTACTTCTAAATGACCCTCCAGCATCCTTTAGTTCTTCCTCAGTTAATCCTGCTAACTTTTCTACAGTTGGAAAACTATAATATTCTTTACCCTTATATTCTATTTTTTCTCCCCATCTTTTAGATATTTCTTTTATGGTTCTACTTATTACAGGGATACTATTTCTTGCTGATATTATAAATGAAATTACAATTTCAAAAGGCTCTTGATTTAATACTCTTATTCCGTAACCAAATTCTACAGCTTCTTTTAATATTTTATCCTTTGAAAGCTTTTCTTTAACAACACTATAGTCTCTATCTAAATCAAAGTAATTTCTCCATATGTTTTCAAAATCTTCTTTGTTAGTGTTTTCTAATATTATATTCTCTCCTTCTTGAATCACTTCTAATACTCTACCATAAGCAACACCAATGAAATTATTATCATTTATTTTTTCCCATCTAAAACATTGACCACACTCAAAGGTTTGCTTTATATTAAAATTCTTTGCTTCCTTTATAATCACTCTATTTTCTTGGAATTCTATAGCTCCACAATCCATTTTTATTCTTCCTTCCTAGATTATTCGTTTACCTTCTCTTACTTTTCTCCTAGTTTAATAATTTCTTCTAAAGCATCTGCTGCTGTCTCTATCATTATTAAACATCTTCTAGAATCATCATACTTATATTTTTCCTTCAATTCCGTACATTTATAAGTTCCTAATTTTTCATAAAATTTATCCATAAATAGTTTTGTTAATTCTCTTGTTTTTGGGCTTTGGTGACCTCTTGTTTTAGTAAATATTATTCCTATAGCTGCTACAGCCCCTGCTGCTGCCCCACAAGTTTCTCCAACAGCAAAACCACCACCAAAAGATGACATTACTTTTAGTGCATCTTTACTTAAGTTTAATTTATAAAAATCATTAGCCGCATATAATATTGTTTCTGCACAGTTTAAATCATTGCTAATATCCCACATTTCAACAGCTTTATCCTTAAACATAAATTTCACTCCCATTCTATTACTATTTCCTACAAAAACACTCTACTATAATTCTATAAAAAAAGACATGCCTTTTCAAGCATGTCTTTTATATTAATTATTCATCTGCTTCTGAATATTCTCCAAGTAAAGCGATGTCTAATCCTTGTTCTTGTTGTTCTTTAGTTGTTCTTATTGAACCTGTTAAATCACATACTTTGAATATGATGTATGAGATAACTATTGTCCAAACAGTAACTATTACAACACCTAATAATTGAATTAAGAATTGGTGTACGCTAGCTTGTGTTCCATTAACAGCTTTGTTAGCGAAGATACCTATTAATAATGTACCAGTTAATCCACCCATACCGTGAACTCCCCATACATCTAAAGCATCATCCCACTTCATTTTCTTAGTGAATACAACACAGAAGAAACATACGATAGCAGCTATTATACCAATAGCAACTGATGATAATGGAGTTACATATCCTGCACATGGAGTGATTGTTGCACATCCAGCTATAGCTCCAGTTACAAGCTCTAAGAATGAGAATCTCTTATGCTCTAAGTAAGCTATTATCATCCAAACTATCATAGCTACTCCAGCAGCTACTCCAGTATTTGTGAAAGCTATTGCAGCAGTTTTACCACTTGCTAAAGCTCCACCTGAGTTAAATCCGAACCATCCAAATAATAATAATCCTGTACCAATAGCAACTAAAGTTAAGTTACCTGGACCTTTTTTACCTTTAACAAGTCTTGGTCCAAAGAACCAAACACCTACTAATCCAGCAAATCCAGCAGTTATGTGAATAACTGTACCACCAGCGTAGTCAACGAATCCTAATTTAGCTAAGAATCCACCACCCCAAATCCAGTGAGCTACTGGGAAGTAAACAAATATCATCCAAAGAACTAATACTTTTATCCATCCACCGATGTTTATTCTGTTAGCAAAAGCACCTGTCATTAATGGAGCAGTGATTATTGCGAACATTAATTGATACATAAAGAACATTAAAAATGGTATATGACTACCATAGTTAGGGTTTACTAAGAAATCCATCCCACGGAAAGCAAAGAATTGAGCTGGATTTCCTATAACTCCTCCTATATCATTTCCGAATACTAAACTGAATCCTCCAAAGATCCACATTATTGTTACTATACCGATAGCTACGAATGATTGGAACATCATTGTTAATGAGTTTTTCTTCTCAACTAATCCGCCATAGAAAAATGCTAATCCTGGAGTCATTACTGCAACAAGAACTGTTGCAATGACCATAAATGCCACGTCACCGTGGTTTATTACTGGTAACATTTCTTATTCCTCCTCATTTGTTTTTAAATTATAGTTTTATTGAAAGTCCTTAATTCCAAATTTAATGTTCTGATAATATATGTACTTTATAATTTCTACAGAATCAAAGACATTCTTACTATATTTATTGTGAGATAAATAAAACATAAGAAAATTTTAAAAAATCACATTTAATTTCTTACAATTTTATCTATTGATTTAACATATTTTATTTAAGTATGCTAAATCAATAGATAAGATTTAAATTCTTATATTTTATTTTTAAATATTAATAACATAATTGGCTACCAAAGCATAGCTTTGGTAGCTGTTAATTATGACATAAATAATCTAAATACTTGTGTTTCGTGATTTATTTGAGATAACTCTATTCCAGGAGTATTAGCTCCAAATGAATCATAATCAAGTTTTTCTATTTCTTTATATAATTCATCAAATTTGTCTGAAAATCTTTGAACTAATAATTGCCCATCTTTTTGTCCTAATGGTATAGCTCTAACAGCATTTTGTATTAATGTTGATGTTGTACTATACATATGGAACTTAATTGCTTCTTCTTCTGTCATTCCAAATTCATACATTAATAATCCGAATACTACTGCTGGATGACCATAAACTTCTTTAGCATATACTTTTTTTCTATATTCTTTTAATGATTCTATATCATATAATTCTAAATAAATGCTTAACATTCTACTTGCAACTAATTTTGCAGCATTTCTTGTTTCTCTAGCAACACTTTGTGCTATTAATAAGTGGTCTAATTCCCAAACTGCATCCATATTATTATTTTCTAAAGCATCATATAACATTCTTATAGCTAAGCCATCTGATGTTATAAATTGATGAGTTAAATACATATCTACCCATTTACCAAAGCTTTCTCTATCAGTAATTTGGTTATTTCTTAAATAAGTTTCCATACCATATGAGTGGTTAAATGAACCTATTGGAAAGTTTGAGTCACATAATTGTAATAATCTTAATATTTCTAATGTTTTGTTAGTTGTTGATGAAGTTAACATGTCTAAACGCCCTCTTTAATTCTATATTTTCTCTTGTAAAATCTATATGTTCTTTTTTTAGTTCATCTTCAACTAAGTAGTCATATTGAACTATCATTTTATCATCTTCAAATTGTGCTGGTAAATGTTTGTTTCCTAATTTATGTGCTATATAACCCATTTCTGTTACATCTTTAGGTCTTATAATTAACACGTCTTCACTATTTACCTTTACTATAATTAAGTTATGTCCTTCTTTATAAAGAATATCTCCATCTCTTAATTTACTTCCTTTGTCTAGGGATATTCCATGTTCATTTCCATGATCTGAAGTTACTCTTATTATTCTTTTTAATAAGTCATCACTATCTATGTATATTTTTTCTGCATGATATTGCTCTTTATTTTCTAAGTCTTCTACATTTCCTAGTATTTTTTCAAAAAGCATATAGAAAATCCTCCTTTTCTTTTTTAAGGCTCAACTCTAAATAATTTGTAAAAATTGCTTGTGGTGGTTTTTAATAATATCATCTCTCACTTTTTACAAATTATTCATTATATTCTTCTCTTAATCCTATTAATGTATATAATTTTATCTTCCGTTAATTTAAAATTTTATTAACTTTATAAATATGTAATGTACCTTTTGAATATTTTTATCTTTCTTTATTCAATTTATACTTTGAAAAGGATTATGTCAACTTATCTAATTAATAGTTTTTTATTAAAACATATAGCATTTTGCCTTTTTATTAAAATTTAATTATTAATATTAGTTAATGCTGAAAATGAAGTTGTTACCATCATAAAATTAAAATTTATTAATAGATTTTTTAACTTTTTATTAATATTCTTTTATTTCTTAAATAGTTAATATAATACGTGATTTTCCTCTAAATTAAAGATACTCTTTTCCATTTAAACTATTAATTTACTCAATAAAAAAATGGACTTTTATCAAATTAATATATTAATTTCTATTATATGTATAAATACTAAAATAAAGAGGATATATTTTAAATTTAATACATCCCCATTTTTTAATATATAATATAATTTTTACTTAATACCTCTTAAATATTCATCTATACCCTTAGCAGCTTTTTTTCCTGCTCCCATTGCTAATATAACTGTTGCTGCTCCTGTAACTGCATCTCCTCCAGCAAATACTGCTTTTTTGGTTGTTAATCCATTTTCTTCATTAATAACTATACATTTTCTTTTATTCAGCTCTAAACCTTTTGTTGTAGAACTTATTAAAGGATTAGGTGATGTTCCAAGAGACATTATTACAGTATCAACATCCATAATAAATTCTGAACCTTCTACCTCAATAGGTTTTCTTCTTCCAGATGCGTCAGGTTCTCCAAGTTCCATTTTCACACATTTTATTCCTTTGACCCAACCTTTTTCATCTTCTAATATTTCAATAGGATTAGTCAAAATATCAAAAATTATTCCTTCTTCTTTTGCATGATGAACTTCCTCAAGTCTAGCTGGTAGCTCTGCCTCACTTCTTCTATAAACAACATGTACCTCTGATCCTAATCTTAAAGAAGTCCTTGCTGCATCCATAGCAACATTCCCCCCACCTATAATAGCTACTTTCTTTCCTATATTTATAGGTGTGTCATAATCATCATTGATGGCCTTCATTAAATTACTTCTAGTTAAAAGTTCATTAGCTGAAAATACTCCATTAGCATTTTCTCCTTTTATCCCCATAAACTTAGGAAGTCCAGCTCCTGAACCTATAAATACAGCCTCAAATCCATCTTCTAGTAATTCATCTATAGTTATAGTTCTTCCTACTATAATATTAGTTTCTATTTTAACACCTAGTTTTTTAACATTTTCAATTTCTGCTTTAACTACTGTCTCTTTTGGTAATCTGAATTCTGGTATTCCATAAACAAGAACACCTCCAGCCTCATGTAATGCTTCAAAAATAGTAACATCATATCCAAGTTTAGCTAAATCTCCTGCACAGGTTAATCCAGCTGGTCCACTTCCTATAACTGCTACTTTTCTACCATTTTTATTTATTTCTATATTAACATCTATATTATTTTCTCTAACATAATCAGCAACAAATCTTTCTAATGCCCCAATGGCAACAGCTTCTCCCTTTATTCCTAACACACACTGTCCTTCACATTGATTTTCTTGTGGACATACTCTTCCACATACAGCGGGCAAAGCAGATGCTCTTGCTATTACTTCCGCCGCTTCTTTTATTTTGCCATCCTTCACATAGGCAATAAATTCTGGAATATTAATTGATACTGGGCACTTTCCAACACACCTAGGATTTTTACAATTTAAGCATCTACTTGCTTCTAATTTAGCTGATTCAAAATCATAGCCCATAGAAACCTCTTTAAAGTTTTTTGCTCTCTCAGAAGCCTCTTGTTCTCTTACCTTAACTCTTTTCATTCTATCCATTATTTATCACCCCCGCAAAGTCCACATCCACCACTGTGAGTATTTCCTTCTAAAATCTTTAATGCTTTTCTCCCCTCTTCTGTTTTATATATACTTTGTCTTCTCATAGCTTCATCAAAATTAACTAAATGACCATCAAATTCTGGTCCATCAACACAAGCAAATTTAACCTCATCCCCAACTGTAACTCTACATGCCCCACACATTCCTGTTCCATCTACCATTATAGGGTTCAAACTAACAACAGTACTTATTCCTAACTCCTTAGTTAATAGACATACAAATTTCATCATTATCATTGGACCTATAGCTATAACTAAATCATACTTTTTCTTTTTATTGTTAACTAAATCTTTAATTACATCTGTAACTAACCCCTTAGTACCAAAAGAACCATCATCAGTAGCAATATATAATTCACCACTTACCTTTTCCATGGCTTCTTTTAATATAATCATATCTTTAGTTTTTGCTCCAATTATAACATCTGCCTTTACGTTGTTTTTATTTAACCATTTTACTTGTGGATACACAGGTGCTGTTCCAACTCCACCAGCTACAAATAATATCTTTCTATTTTTAAGTTCTGAAATTTCCTCATGTAAAAGCTCAGATTCCTTTCCTAAAGGTCCTACAAAATCTCTAAAACTTTCCCCTTCCTCTAAAGTAGCCATTTTCTTTGTTGAATTTCCTAACACTTGAAATACAATAGTAACAGTTCCTTCTTTTCTATTATAATCACAAATAGTTAGTGGAATTCTTTCACCTTTTTCATCAATTTTAACTATAACAAATTGTCCTGGTTGAGATGATTTTGCAACTCTTGGTGCATAAACCTCCATCAAGTATATATTAGCTACTAAAAGTTCTTTTCTCTTCACAACATACATTACAATTCCCCCTATAATCCATAATTATAAATTATACCATTTTTTCCTTTATTTTAACATATATTGATTCGGTTATATTTATTACAAATACCTTTAATATAGTTTTATTCATAAAAAAAAGTTAACCCTCTTTATAAGGGTTAACTCCTTTTGAAACCTTTTTAATGAATTTATTTATTATTATTTTCCAAGTTATTTATACATATTGATTAAAAGTTTCTTTTTGATCTATAAGTTCTGATCTTTCTCTTAGAACTCTTTTATGTGTTATATGATTTCTGAAATATCCAACTACAAATCCTAAAATTAAGAAGAATACTATGAATACTATTAAAATGAAAATATCATGATAAAATGCATTATAGTCAATTCCACTAATAGCCATTCTCATAGAATTAACTCCATATGTTAATGCAGCGAACTTACTTACAAATTTATAGAACTCTGGTAATACAGCTACTGGATAAGATCCACCACATGATGTAAATTGTAAAACCATTATTACCATAATTGCTCCCTTCATTATAGGAGTAATAACATAATGTAATCCATTGAGCATGCTATAAACTGCCATTATAGTTAATATATTAACTATATAGAACCACACTGGAGTACTTGAATGTATTCCTAAGCCAAAGTATACAATAGTACTCATAAGCAATGCTTGAATTATACATATAGCTGTTCCTATTAAGTATGTCTTTGCAAATCTCTTTTGGAAACTTCCTTCAAATTTTCTTGATAACGCGCTTATTACAAAGTAAACGTACATCGCACCAACCCATAGTCCTATACACATAAAGTAAGGTGCAAATCCTTCTCCATAAGAACTTACAGGATTTATAACTATAGTATTTAATGTTATTGGATCAGCAATAAAACTACTCATATCTGCTGCTGAAAATTTAACATTATCATTTAAGTTATTATATCCACTATTAAGTCCAGAACTTAATTTTTCTACTCCATTATTAGCTGCTTTTAATCCATTATCAATTTTACTTGCTCCTGATTTAGCAGAATCAAGTCCACCATTTAATGAATTTATTCCACCTGAAACTGTGCTAAGTCCATTGTTTAATGCACTTGCTCCAGTAGATACACTACCTATTCCATTATTTAATGCATTAGCTCCAACAGCTGCTGAATTTAATCCATTATTTAATGATTCCATTCCATTTGAAACAGTACCAAGTCCATTATTTAATTTACTAGCACCTGCTGCTGCTTCGTTAACACCATTACTTAATGAAGTTACTCCATTTCCTAATGATCCTAAACCTACGTTTATAGCTTGTGCTCCACTACCTACACTGCCTAAGCCTTGATTTAAAGATTCCATTCCATTTTTAATAGCATTACTTTGTTGAGAAATCTTTTCAGCTAAAGCCTTAGCTCCAGCAGTATCTCCTTTAGCTATTAATGAATTTAATTCTTGTAATTCCTCTGTTATGCCAGCTTGTCCAGCTACAAGTCCTTTTGAACCATTTTGTAACTTTTCAATTCCAGCTGATAAGTTTGAAGCTCCACCTTGTAATTTGTTAACTCCAGATTGTAAACTTGCAGTTCCTCCTTGAAGTTTTTCCATACCTGTAACAAGTGATTGTGAACCTTCATGTAATTGATTTATACCTCCAGTAAGTTTACTTGAACCATTTTGAAGTTTATCAATTCCAGTTGTAAGTTGACTTGAACCATTTTGTAACTTATTAACTCCATCTACAAGCTGATTTGAACCATTTTGTAGCTTCTCAACACCAGATGAAAGTTTTGTAGCTCCGCCTTGAAGCTTATCCATTCCTGTAACTAAAGAACCAGATCCATTTGCTAATTGATTTATTCCTGATTTTAGTTGATCTGCTCCATTAGATGCTGTCTTAAATCCATCTTTTGTTTTATAAATAGTTTGCACTAATACATTAGAAACACTCTTAGAAATAGATTGTGCTACTGATTGTTTTATGTTACTTGCTCCAACACTAGATACTTGAGAGAAAACATAGTTTTTTCCTTGATTTTGATAGAAATCAATTTGAGGTTTTATAAATCCATCTGTTGATGCATTAGCAATTTTTTCTGAAAAATCTTTAGGTATAACTATCATTGCATAATACTTATTTCCATACACTCCAGACTTTCCATCTTCATAATTAACAAATTGCCAATCAAGAGTTTTATTATTCTTTAAATTATTTATTATTGTTTTTCCAACATCATAAGTTGTTCCATCCTTAGTGTAAGGTTGGTCTAAATCTACTACTGCTATTGGTACTTTATTAATTGCTGTTCCATTATTCCAATAGGATCTTAAATACATAAAACCATAAAAAGATGGAATAAATAAAATACTAACTAAAATTACAATAAGCCATATTTTTTTACTATTTGCTTTTTTCTTTTGTTTTTCCATTTTCACTTCTTGTAATATACTATTACAAGCGTCCCTCCTTTTAAATTTATTAACTCATGATTTACCTCGCTTAAACTATATTTTTATGTATTTACTTAAAATTTTTAATTATTTTAAATAAAATAATAAAATAATTAATATTTATTAGTGCTATGTTAATTATATAGCTAAAGTCTTATAATTTAAAATATATAAATATTATATATATATTTATTTATATTTATATAAATAAATATAATTTTCTGTATAAACAATATTAAAATATAGCTTTACATCAATATACACAAATTTTTACTTTACTTAATAAATGTATCTTTTATAATTTCTTAAATAAAAAAACTGCTTTAAAACAGGATTTACTCCTATCTCAAAACAGTTTTGATTTTAAACTTATTAGTAAGAATAATAACTATTCTTTTTTGTTTTAGGTGGTATTCGTAATATAGGATCTACAAACTTGTAAAGTCCTGCTCTATATATTATTAAAGCAATGTAGAAGCATACTGTTCCTACTATAGCTCCAGCTATTACATCTGTTGGATAATGAGCTAACAAATATATTCTTGATATACTTATTAAAGCTGCTAATATAAATGCCCATACTCTCCACTTTCTCGCAAAATAAGCTATTGCGAAGGCTGCTGCAAATGATGCTGCAGTATGACCTGATGGGAATGAATATGATGTAGGTGGCGTTATTATCATATGTATATTAGGTAAAGTTTGCCACGGTCTAGGTTCTTTAACAAGATGTTTTATAACTTCTACCACAATTAAATTTATAAATGAAGCGAAAAATAACATAAATCCGCCTCTTCTTGTCTTTTTAAATACTAGCATTACGATTCCTATAAGTATCCAAATAAGTCCTTCTTTACCTATATCAGTGAAGAACTTCATTATAGGATTTAACCAGCTAACTTGTAAATTAGCTTGGACAAAGTATAGTGTGTCCGCATTCATCTGTTGTATAAAATGCATAAGGGTCCTCCTAAAGCTTTAATCTTTTGATTAATTATTTCACCTTTAATATTAAAATAATATTAATATTTCAAACTCACTATTAATAATATTATATTATTTTTGGTGACTTGTCCATAAATACAACCAATATTAATAATTAGTTTTTTTGTAAAAACTTAACTCACTTTTTAAAAAATTTATCAATAAAAGCCTTTAATAAGTTATTATCCTATAAATTAGAATTAAATAGCTGTATATTCTAAAATAACTTTACTTAAAAATACAATTAAACTTTTTCTTTAAGCTAGTTTTCGTTTTATATAGCATTCAATTTACTATATAATCCTTCTTTTTTTAATAATTCTTTATGGCTTCCTCTTTCTTCTATACCTTTTCTACTTAACACCACTATTTCATCTGCATTTTTTATTGTTGTTAATCTATGTGCTACAACTAATGTAGTTCTATTTACACTTAAATTCTCTAAAGATTTTTGTATTTCTGCTTCTGTAAAATTATCTAATGCTGATGTTGCTTCATCTAATATTACTATTGGAGGATTCTTTAAAAATACTCTAGCTATGGATACTCTTTGTTTTTGCCCTCCTGAAAGTTTAACTCCTCTTTCTCCAATAAAAGTTTCATATTTATCTGATAAAGTCATTATAAAATCATGTAAACAAGCTTTTTTAGCAGCTTCTATTATTTCCTCCTCTGTAGCACTATACTTTCCATAAGCTATATTTTCTTTTATAGTACCTGTAAATAAAAATACATCTTGTTGAACAACACCTATAGAATTTCTTAAAGATGATAAACTAACATCCCTTATACTTGTACCATCTATTCTTATATCACCACTATTATATTCATAAAATCTAGGTATCAAATTACATAGAGTAGTTTTTCCTCCACCTGAAGGACCAACTAAAGCTACCATTTTTCCTGCTTCTATATTTAAACTAAAATTTTCAAATATAACTTCATCATCTTTATTTTCTTCTTCATACTTAAAGCTTACATTATCTATTTCTATATTTCCTTTGATATTTTTTAACTCTTTAGGATTTTCTATTTCATATTCTTCTTCTTCCTTTAGGATAGCTTGAAATCTCTTAAATCCAGACATTCCACTTTGAAGCATTTCATTAAAATTTATAAGTTTTCTTATTGGTTGTAAAAACATTTTTATATATAGAACGTAGGCTGCAAAATCTCCAATTGTTATAGCATCTATATATGTAAAATATCCTGCCGCAATTAAAACTATAAGCTCTAAAGTATCCATAAATAAAAACATTCCAGAAAAATATTCAGCCATAGCTTTATAGGCATATTCTCTTACTTCTTTAAAAATACCATTACTTTCATCAAATTTTTTTAATTCTATATTCTTATTAGCAAAAGACTTAGTAACCTTTATTCCTGCAATACTATTTTCAATAGTTGCATTAACTTCTCCAGTTTTTTCTCTAGTTTCAGAAAAAGCTTTAGCCATCTTCTCTCTTTTTCTCATAGTATAAATAATACCTATAGGTAAAAGTGCAAAAGTTATAATAGTTAATTTAATATTTATAGTACAAAGAATCCCAAAAGAACCTAAAATCATTACTATTGAAACAAATAAATCCTCTGGTCCATGATGTGCAAGCTCTGATATTTCCATTAAATCATTTATGATTTTAGACATAATTACTCCAGTCTTATTATTATCAAAATACTTATTAGGTAAGTTCTGAAGCTTAGTAAATAAATCCTTTCTCATATCCCCTTGCATTCTTACTCCAACAACGTGTCCCCAATATTGCATAAAGTAATTTAACCCTGCTTTAATTATAAAAATAAAGATTAAAATTATAGCAAAAACCCATAATAGCCTTAAATTTTTATTGGGAATAACATCATCCATAATATTTCTCGTTATCATTGGATATACCAAATCACACACTGCAAATAAAAAAGCAGCTAATAAATCTAAAATAAATAGTTTCTTATATGGTTTATAATATTTTACAAACTCCTTAATCATCCTATTTCCCCCTTTTCTTTGAAAACACTTTTAATATTTTATCATAATTATACTTCTATTTTTAATCAACTTTAATTTAATTAATTTTTTATTTATTAATTTGTTAATAACAATCTATTTCATAGAAATCAAAGAAGCTTTTTTATCCAATTCAAAGCTATAAGCTTTTCAGAACTACTGATATAATCAATGGTATTCTTTATACAACAAGTAAAAAGGAGCTAAATTAGCTCCTTTTTCATTGCTTCAATCTATTATTAAATTTATCTGATAGCTACGACTAAGTATTCAGATGAAGTCAAAACTCCATCTGAATTAAGTCTGCATTTATTAATATTGATGGAATCCTCTTCCTGATTTTCTTCCAAGCCATCCAGCCCTAACATACTTTCTTAAAAGTGTGCTTGCTCTATACTTGCTATCACCTGTTTCTTTATATAAAACATCCATAATGGCAAGACATACATCTAAGCCTATTAAATCTCCTAATGCTAAAGGTCCCATTGGATGATTAGCTCCAAGCTTCATTGATGTATCTATATCTTCTGCTGATGCTATTCCCTCTGATAATATTTCTGCTGCTTCATTTATCATTGGAATAAGTATTCTATTTACTACAAAGCCAGGTGCCTCTGCAACTTCTACAGGTGTTTTACCAATGCTCTCTGATAATTCTTTTACTTTATCAAAAGTTTCTTGAGATGTTGCCATTCCTCTTATAACTTCAACAAGCTTCATAACTGGAGCTGGGTTGAAAAAATGCATTCCTATAACTTTATCTGGTCTTTTTGTAGCTGCTGCTACCTCTGTTATAGATAATGATGATGTATTAGAAGCTAAAATTGCTTCTTCCTTACATATAGTATCTAACTCAGCAAATATTTTCTTTTTAATGTCCATATTTTCAACAGCTGCCTCAACAACTAAATCACAATCAGCTGCTAAATTCATATCAGTAGTTCCACTTATTCTTGAAAGAACCTCTTCTTTAACTTCTTCAGTTATTTTTCCCTTAGTAACTAATTTACTTAAGTTTTTATTTATTCCAGCAAGTCCTCTATCAACAAATTCTTGCTTAATATCTCTTACTCTAACTTCATATCCTTTTTGTGCAAAAGCTTGAACAATTCCAGCTCCCATAGTACCAGCACCTAATACAAAAATCTTTTCCATATTAAACTCCTCCTTAAACTCTCAAATTAATACCCATATACCTAATTATTGTTCTTCTTTCATTCTCTTAACTTGGTTTATAAATTCAGGAACTACTTTATTTATATCTCCCACTATAGCATAATCCGCAATTTTCATTATTGGAGCACTAGCATCCTTATTAATAGCTATTATCAAATCTGAATCTTGCATTCCTGCTACGTGTTGAATTGCTCCTGAAATACCACAAGCAATATATAGTGTAGGTCTTACTGTTTTACCAGTTTGTCCAACTTGATATTCTTTATCTGACCAACCCTTTTCAACTGCTGCTCTTGAAGCTGCTACTGTTCCACCTAAAACAGAAGCTAATTCTTCTAATAATACAAAGTTTTCCTTTGAACCTACACCTCTACCACCAGAAACTAATACGTTAGCTTCTGAAATATCTACTATATCTTTATTTTCCTTTACTATTTTAATTATTTTTGTTCTTATATCACTTTCTTCTAAATTAACCTTAACCTCTTCAACTTTAAATTCTCTATCTTCTACTGGAAGTTTTGAGAACACTCCTGGTCTAATTGTAGCCATTTGAGGTCTGTGGTCTGGACATGCTATTGTAGCCATTAAGTTTCCACCAAAAGCTGGTCTTGTAGCTAATAAATCACCGTTTTCAACATCAACATCTAAAATTGTACAGTCAGCAGTTAGACCTGTACTTAATCTAGCTGCTACTCTTGGTCCTAAATCTCTTCCTATGAAAGTAGCTCCTATAAATAATATTCCTGGTTTTCTTTCTGTAGCAACTTCACAAATAGCTTTTGTATAACCATCAGTTGTGTAATTTTTTAATAATGGATTATCTATAACTAAAACTTCATCAGCACCATGTTTTCCTAAATCGTTAGCTAACTCTTTAATGTCATGACCTAAAAGTAAAGCTGTTAATTTTACCCCTAATTTATCTGCAATTTTTCTTCCCTCACCTAATATTTCTAAAGAAACTTTTTGCAAAACACCTTCTCTTTGCTCTGCAAAAACCCATACTCCGCTAAAATCTGCTAAATTCATTTTAAATACCTCCTATAAAATCTAGATGTAGTGTTTTTCTTTTAATTTTGAAATCACATAAGTAACTGCTTCATCAGCACTTTTATCTATTATTTCACCAGCACCTTTAGCTTCCTTAGTCATTGACTTCTTAACCTTAGTTGGAGAACCTTTTAACCCTAGTTCTGCCTTATCTACATCTATATCATCTGCTGACCACATATCCACTTCTGTATTCTTAGTTCCAAATATATGTCTAATATTCATATATCTTGGTCCATTTAATTCTTTTATAGCAGTTAAAAGAACTGGGCCTTTAACTTCTATTAACTCATATCCATCTTCTAAAGCTCTATTAATTATTAAAGAATCTTCTTTAACTTCAACACCTTGAACATAAGTTACTTGTGGTATATTTAAATGCTCAGCTATTTCTGGTCCTACTTGTGCAGTATCTCCATCTATAGCTTGTCTTCCTGCAAAAATTATATCGTATTCTAACTTCTTAATAGCTCCTGCTAAAGCTTTTGATGTAGCTAAAGTATCAGCTCCTGCAAAAGCTCTGTCTGTTATAAGAATAGCTTTATCTGCTCCCATACATAAAGCTTCTCTTAAAGCTTCCTTAGCTTGTGGAGGTCCCATACTTATAACTGTAACCTCAGCTTCATGATTGTCTTTTAAATTTAACGCTTCTTCTAAAGCATGTTTATCTTCAGGATTTATAATTGAAGGAACACCATCTCTTATTAATGTCCCTGTTTTTGGATCTATTTTAACAGCTGTAGTATCTGGTACTTGCTTTAAACAAACTACTATTTTCATCTTTCAATGCCCTCCTAAATTATCTTAATTTGCTTCCTGCGATAACCATTTTTTGAACTTCTGAAGTTCCTTCATAGATTTCAGTTATCTTAGCATCTCTCATCATTCTTTCTACTGGATATTCCTTCGTGTATCCATATCCACCAAAGATTTGAACAGCTTTAGTTGTAACCTCCATAGCAACTTCTGCTGCAAATAATTTAGCTCTAGCTGCATCTACTGAATAAGGCATCTTTGCTTCTTTTAAACAAGCTGCTTTATATACTAAATATTTAGCTGCTTCCACTTTTGTATCCATTTCTGCTATCATCCATTGTAATCCTTGGAAAGCTGAAAGTGGTCTACCAAATTGTTTTCTTTCCTTCATATATGCAACTGCTTCTTCTAAAGCTCCTTCTGCTATTCCTAAAGCTTGAGCTGCTATTCCAATTCTTCCTCCATCAAGAGTTTTCATAGCTATACCAAAGCCTTTACCTTCTTTACCAATAAGATTTTCTTTTGGTACTATACAGTTTTCCATAATAAGCTCAGTTGTTGAAGAAGCTCTTATTCCTAATTTCTCTTCTAACTTTCCAATTGAGAAACCTGGGAATGATTTTTCAACTATAAATGCTGAAATTCCTTTAGTTCCTTTACTCTTATCAGTCATTGCAAATATAATAAATGTTTCAGCAACTCCACCGTTTGTGATAAATATTTTGCTTCCATTTAAAATATAATTATCCCCTTCTAATCTTGCAGTAGTTTGTTGACCTGCTGCATCAGTTCCAGCACCTGGTTCAGTTAAACCAAAAGCACCTATTTTCTCTCCCTTAGCAAGTGGTGTTAAGTACTTTTCCTTTTGAGCTGGAGTACCAAATTCATTTATTAAGGATGCACATAATGAAGTATGAGCTGATAAGATAACTCCTGTTGTTGCACATACCTTTGATAATTCTTCAACAGCAATTATATAAGATAAAGTGTCTCCGTTAGCTCCACCATATTGATCTGAAAAAGGAATTCCCATCATTCCAAGCTTGGCCATTTTCTCTACATTTTCTATTGGAAATCTTTCTGTTTCATCAATCTCAGCTGCTATTGGTTTAACTTCATTAATAGCAAACTCTCTAACCATTTGTTGTACTAGTTCTTGTTCTCTAGTTAATTGAAAATCCATTTCCTATACCCCCACTATTTTTTTCTACTCAAAACTTAGAGTTTATTTAAATAATTAATATGAAATTTACTTATTTATAAAGTTCTTTTCTCTTCTTTCTAAAAAGGCTGTCATACCTTCTTTTTGATCTTCTGTATTAAAACACTTACCAAAGTCTTCTGCCTCTATACTTATAGCCTTATCTATATCAACTTGCATTCCTCTGTTTATAGCATCTTTGCATAAAGTTATTGCTATTGGAGCATTTGCACTTATTAATTTTGCCATTTTCATAGATTCTTCCATTAAGGCATCATGTTCAACAACTTTATTTACAAGACCTATTCTTAAGGCCTCATCAGCTTTTATTATTGCTCCTGTATAAATAAGCTCTTTAGCTTTTCCTTCCCCAACTAATCTTGGCAATCTTTGAGTTCCACCAAATCCTGGAGTTATTCCTAGTCCTGTCTCAGGTTGTCCAAACTTAGCTTTTTCACTAGCTATTCTTATATCACAAGCCATTGCAAGTTCACAGCCTCCACCTAAAGCAAAGCCTGGTATAGCTGCTATAACTGGCTTATTTAAATTTTCTAATTTTCTAAAAACCTTATTTCCTAATATACCAAATTCTTTTCCTTGCTCTTCATTTAATTCTTTCATTTCTGATATGTCTGCACCAGCAACAAAAGCCTTTCCACCAGCTCCTGTTAATATGATAGAATAAATATCTTTTTCTTCTTTTAAGTAATCTAAAGCCTTATTTAAGTCTTCTAAAGTCTCTGAATTTAATGCATTTAAAGCTTTAGGTCTGTTCAATGTTACTATGGCAACATGACCATCTTTCTCAACTAATATGTTCTTTAATTCCATATTGCTCCTCCTCAATACCCTCTAGATTACAATTAATTGTTATAAACTTAACAATTGGATAAAAAAATAATTGAAGCCTTATTCAAGCTTCAATTAAATTATAAATGCTATTTATTACATTTGCAATATATTTTTAACTTTTATAGAAAAAATATACATTTATGTAATTTTAAAATATTTCTAGTTTAATGTAAATTAGTTTTCATTTTTTCCATTTTTCTCATTTAATAAATAAATTAAAGTTAACATACTTTCACTTAAGTGAACATTTTCAACAGTAACATCTTCTGGAACGTTTAAATCTACAGGAGCAAAGTTCCAAATGCCTTTTACACCATTTTCTACAAGTTTATTACAAACTTTTTGTGCATTTATTTTAGGTACACAAATTATTCCTATATCAATATAATTTTCTAATAAGAAATCTTGTAATTCATCTATATCTTGTATTTCTACATCATTTATTTTTATTCCTAAAAGCTTAGGATTCGCATCAAATATACCATCTATGCTTATTCCTAGTCTAGTAAATTGAGTATAATTTGCAATCGCTTGACCAATATTTCCTGCTCCTATTATTACTGACTTGTAGCTTTTATTTAACCCTAATATATTACTTATTTCGTTATATAATGCTTTAACATTGTAGCCATAACCTTGCTGACCAAAATCCCCAAAACAATTTAAATCTTGACGTATTTGTGATGCTGTAAAGCCTATTTTTTCACTTAATTCTTTTGATGAAATTCTATCAATATCATTTTTCATAATTTCATTTAAATATCTATGATATTTAGGCAATCTTTTTATTACTGCCATAGATATGTTTTTTCTCTTTTCCATTAATATCACCTCTTCTTATCGCTCATACTTGTTAAATATATAACATACTTCTTATATATTAACATATTTCTCTATTATGTATATATAGCTTTTTAAATTTTTCTAATTACATGTATTAAGATAATCTTAATTTTCTTTATGTATTACTGCTTTTAGCTACTATAATTTTATTTTAATATAGAAATAAGGCCTATGTATAGAGCTAACTACACATAAGCCTTATTCTAAAGATAAAGTTTTCAACTTCTACCCTGTATTGCCTGAACGTATTCTTACCTAACTTATTATATTTAATAAAAACTTTACTGTCAATTCTTTTTTTATGGTATTTTCTACATTTTCGCTTCAATTGGCTTGTTTTTTGCTAACGAATTTCCACTATTGGGGTTTATAGTATTTTTTTCCTTTTTCTTGTTAGACATTAATATTCTCATTGAATTTAATATTGCGATTATTGCAACACCAACATCTCCAAATACTGCTTCCCACATAGTAGCATATCCAAATGCACCAGCTATTAAAATTATAACCTTAACGCCTAATGCAAAGATAATATTTTGCCATACAATAGCTCTTGTTTTCTTTGCAATATCTATTGCTTCTATTATTTTTTCAGGTTCATCGTTCATTATAACAACATCTGCTGCTTCTATTGCTGCATCTGAGCCTACGCCACCCATAGCAACACCTATATCAGCTCTTGCTAAAACTGGTGCGTCATTTATTCCATCACCAACAAAAACAACATTTTCTTTTTCTCCTAAACTAGCCATAACTTTTTCAAGTTCTTCAACTTTATTTTGAGGAAGTAATTCACTACATACTACATCTAGTCCTAATCTTTCTCCTATAGTATCTGCTACCTTTTTGTTATCACCTGTTAACATAACAGTTTTTATACCATGTTTCTTAAGCATAGAAATAGTTTCTTTTGAAGTTTCTTTTACACTATCTCCAATTAATATATATCCTATATATTCATTATCCATAGCAAAATGTATAGCTGTTCCTATTTCATTAACTTCTTTATATGAAACATTATTTTCTTTCATTAGCTTAGTGTTACCTGCTAATATTTTCTTTCCTTCTAATGAAAGACTTACACCTTTACCAGCTATTTCTGAGTAGTCTTCAATTATTTCTTTATTTACTTTTCCGTTGTAAGCTTCCTTTATTGATTCAGCAATAGGGTGATTTGAGAAATATTCACTATATGCTGCTAATTCTATAAATTCATCTTCTTTTAATTTGTCACTAACTACTTTTGTTACATTAAATTTACCTTCAGTTAAAGTACCAGTTTTATCAAATACTACTGCTTTAACAGTATTTAATGCTTCTAAGTAATTTCCACCTTTAACTAATATACCTTCTTTTGAAGCTAGTCCGATTCCACCAAAGAATCCTAGAGGTATAGAAACAACTAAAGCACATGGACAAGATACAACTAAGAAAATTAAAGCTCTTTGTAACCACTCTGTAAAAGTAGCACCTGGTATAACAAGTGGTGGTATTATAAATAAAGCAAGTGCTGTGAATACAACTACTGGTGTATAGTATCTTGAAAATCTTGTTACAAATTTTTCAGTTGGAGCTTTTTTGTTTCCTGCATTTTCAACAAGTTCAAGAATTTTTGATAATGTTGATTCTTCAAACTCTGTTATAACTCTTAATTTTAAAACTCCACTTAAGTTTATACATCCACCAAGAACTTCATCACCTGCTTTTATATCTCTAGGCATTGATTCTCCTGTTAAAGCAGATGTATCTACACTACCTGTTCCTGATAAAACAACACCATCTAATGGTATTCTTTCACCAGCTCTAACTATAATTGTATCACCTAAGTTTACTGATTCTGGAGAAACTTTTTTCTCTTCTCCATTGATTTCAATTCTTGCATAATCTGGCTTTATATCCATTAATTCAGTTATTGAATTTCTTGATTTATTTAAAGCGTATCCTTGGAACATTTCTCCTATTTCGTAGAATAACATAACTGCAACAGCTTCTGGGTGTTCACCTGTTGCAAAAGCTCCAATTGTTGCTATAGACATAAGGAAATTTTCATCAAAGATTTCACCTTTACTTATATTCTTAACTGCTTTTGTTAATACTGGGTAAGCTAGTAATAAATAAGCTATTATGAATAATGCAATACTAATTCCTTTTGAAAATCCACCCCATTGTCCTACGCCATAAATTATTATTGCTATAATAAATTTAATTACTTTATTTCTTGGGACTTCATCAAATCTTACTTTTTTCTTTGTTTCATTTTCTTTTATTTCTTTATAACCCTTTTTTTGTTCTTCTACTCTATTGACAACTACATCTGGCTCAAGTTTTTTAACTATTGCTTTGACATCAGCTTCAACTTTGTCTTTTTTACTAGGGTCTTTTACTTCTATAGTTATATATTTTGAAGCAAAGTTTAGATTTCCTTCACTTACATCTTCTAATTTATTTACTCTTTCTTCGATTTTTCCTGCACATCCTGCACAATCTAAACCTTCTAAAGTTAATTTTAATCTATTTGGACTATTCTTTTTAGCCTTAGCCTTTTCCTTTACAACTACATCTGGTTCTAACTTCTTAACTATTGCTTTTATTTCACTAATAGCTTGAGATTTTTCATTTGTATTTTTTAAATTTACTACTAATGTTTTAGTTGTAAAGTTTAAAGTTGCCTCTTCAACTTTATCTAGTTTATTAGTTCTTTCTTCAATTTTTCCTGCACAGCCTGCACAATCTAAACCTTCTAATGTTAATCTAAATTGCTTACCATTGTCTGATAACTCTTTTGCCTTAGGCTTCTCATGATGATGATTTTCTCCATTTCCATGACTATGTCCATGGTCTTCTCCACATCCGCAGTCATCTCCATGTTCATGTTTGTGTCCATGGTCTTCTCCACATCCACAGCTATCTCCATGTTCATGTTTGTGTCCATGATCTTCTCCACATCCACAGCTATCTCCATGTTCATGTTTGTGTCCATGGTCTTCTCCACATCCACAGCTATCTCCATGTTCATGTTTGTGTCCATGATCTTCTCCACATCCACAGCTATCTCCATGTTCATGTTTGTGTCCATGGTCTTCTCCACATCCACAACTATCTCCATGTTCATGTTTGTGTCCATGGTCTTCTCCACATCCACATTCATCTCCATGTTCATGTTTGTGCCCATGACCTTCGGGGTCACCTTCATCATCCGAATCTGATTTAGATTCGCATCCACAATTTTCATGACTTTCATTAGATTTAGAATTTTTCTCTCCATGATCATGTCCACATTGACAGCTATCATGATCGTGAGTTGATTTTAAATTAGCCTTTTCTTGTTCATGGTGTTTTCCACCACAATTACAATTTTCATGGCTATGATTTAATTTGTTTCTTACCTCACCCATTTGATTTCATCTCCATTCATTAAAATAATTCTACTCTAAAACATGATTTAAACCTTCATTAAATATATTCTTTACATGCTCATCATCTAAAGAGTAGTATACAACTTTTCCTTCTCTTCTAAATTTAACTAACCTAGCTTGTTTAAGCACTCTAAGCTGATGTGAAACTGCTGATTGAGTTATATTTAAAAGAGCAGCCATATCACAAACGCACATTTCATGTTCAAAAAGAGAACATAAAATTTTTATTCTAGTTGTATCTCCAAAAACTTTAAATATTTCTGCTAAGTCATATAAAGTCTCTTCTTCAGGTAAATTTTCCTTTACCTCTTCTAGTATATCTCCATGAATTACAGTAGTACTGCAATTTTCAATAACCTTTTTTTCTTCCATCCTAAAACCTCCACATAAACTGAGACTTAATTCAGATAAACATATGAGTATATATTCATATGTTCACTTGTATTATATGCAAGATCCTTCTATTTGTCAATGTCTTATTATATAAAAATAAAGAGAATATACCTACTATTTAGATATATTCTCTTTAAATTTTTTATTATTTATTTTTAGTTAAAATATCTTGCTGTATTGTTAACTCCATGTACTTATTTATTGAATCAAGTATTCCTTCATTTCCAACTACCAATATAACATCATTATTTTCAAAAGTTAAATATGGCCCTGGAGATATTATAAGATCTCCTTGTCTTCTTATACCTACTATTGTAGCACCTGTATTTTGCCAAAACTTAACTTCTGAAATACTTTTACCTAATATTCTAGAGCCTGCTGGTATTTCTATCTCTATAGGTGTTAATGGATTTGTATATTTTAATCTATTAGAATAATCCACTATTTTTCCTATCATATCATTTATATTTTTTTCTATCTCATGCTTTTCTTGAAATAATGTATCTATATCCTGTTTTAATGTTGTTATGCTTTCTATGGAATGAAATCTGTTTATAAACTCATAAGCATTTTCTTTTGATGTTATATTCACTCCACTTCCTCTTGTTGAAACAACAACTTCCATATCTTCTAATAACTTTATGGATTTTCTAACTGTTTCTGGAGAAACATTATAATTACTTGCTAAAGTTGACCTTCCCGAAATCTTTTCTCCAACTTTAAGATCTTCATTATATATTCTACTTGCAATATCCAAAGCAATTTTTTTATATACCGGCTCCGAACTCATTTTATTTTCCATTTTAACTCCTCTTCTAAATACTAATTAAGCTCTGAGATATAGTACTGTTAAATTCAATACATTGAATTATATAATCTACTATACTATTACAAACATATGAAGCAAATATTATATCATTTTCATAGGAGCTTTCCTTTTCATATATCTCATGAGCTTTTAATATGAAATATTTAACATCATATTTCCCAAAAATATCTGTTCTTTTCTTAGGTAATACTACAGATTTTGCTGCTACTGCTAAATCTTTTTCATATTTAACATGCTTATTCATACTATGCTTAAATTCCCATCTTTCACTATGTGGAATGCAAAAAAAATCACATAAAAAATGACATATTACTCCTATTTCTTGACTAAACTTACTTATAGATATCCACTTATTTATGTCGTTCTCAGTTAATGTACTTAAATTTTTTATTTTTTTCAATACCATTTCTAAAGACTCATCCATATAATGCTTCTTAAGCTTATAGGTTGAAACCATATCTGGTTTTATGTTTCCATATACAAAACTATTGTAATTTATAATTCTTTTTTCATCTAATTCTAAATTTTCATAGATATGCTGTGCTAAAAGTATATGAGTATTAACTAACATAATTTTAAATGCCACTTCTTTCGTAAAAAATCTTCAAAATATAAGATTACTCAGTAAGTGAAATGTAACTAAACCCCTAAATACATTTCACTATTTTAATAATTGTACATACTTGTATTGGAACAAAGCTCTATATTTAACACTTTATTATCTAATGTTTTTTTGTATGAACATAAAAATTCATTTAATTCATTATCTTGCATGTTTATATCTATAGAACTCTTTATTAATATATTTTCTCCATCTAAATGTATTTCTATGTCATTTAAATCATTTTTTATTTTGTAAGTTGTTACTACTTTACTTCCAATTCTTGATTTATATTTCTCTTGGAAACTTAAAGTTTTTCTTACCTTTTCATAATCATCTCCTGTTGGTATTCCTCCAAAACTTTTTGGATCAATTCCCATGTTTTTAAGTTGCCCTTCTATGTCTGAAGTACTAATACCATATCTATTTAACATTTCTTTTTGTATATTAAAAAATTTCTCCTGAGATATATTATTTTCATTCATATACTCTTGTATTTTTTTACTAAATTCAAACATACTTAAGCTTCCTTGAGTCATTTGAAAATATAAATCATACATATAACTTTCAAATTTATCTATATCTTTATCTCTCGCTTTATTTTTTAATTCGTTAAAATCTACAATTCTTTCATCCATAATAAACCCTCCAACATAATAAGAAAATTTATTTTTAGCTAAATAACTTAATCTCTATATTATATAAATATCGATTAAATATTGTTTTAGCTATATATAAATTTAGTTAAAAATTCAAATCATTCTTGAAGTCAATTCTAATTTCATATATTAATTTTATCATATATTGAACCTCATTTGTTATTATTAACACTTTTATAAGCTTTATTTATTATTAAATTCTGTAATTTATTAATTATTATAATTAATCTTTTCTTTTTTAATACATTAAAAAAATCTATGTTTATAATTACTTATTTTTTAACTAACTTTTATTTTTTATATTTTTATCTGATAGCTAGAAGGTGTAACACTCCTATGTTCTACTAGAAAAAAAGATATGAAAGTTTTTCTCTCATATCTTTTTAATAAAATCTTATAAATAATCCTTAAATTCATCATTTTTATTAATTGAATTTAGTAAGTGTTTTATTTCTTGATCCCTATTCTTATCCATAATGAGTAAAACATCTCCAGCATCTACTATTACTAAATCTTTTACTCCAAAGCCTATGACTAGGTTCTTCTTACCAAAAACACAACAATTTTCACACTCTTCTAAATATACATTTTTACTTTTACTATTACTTTCTTCTTTATCCAAAAATCTACTTAAAGCTGTAAAGCTTCCAATATCATCCCAAGAAAAATCACATTTTATAGTATAAGCTCTTCTTGTCCTCTGCATAACACCAAAATCTATAGAAATACCATCAACAAGTTCATATTGTTCCTTTATAACTTCTTCTTCATCTGGTTCCCCTACCTTATAGTAAATATTCATAAGGCATTTATATAAAGCTGGAATATAACGCTCAATTTCCTTAAGTATTATATCTGCTCTAAATACAAACATTCCACTATTCCATAGATAGGTTCCTTTTAATAAGAAGTCCTTAGCTACTTCTATATTTGGTTTTTCTGTGAATCTTTTTATTTTATAAGTAGGAATATTTCCTGTAACTCTTTCGCCCATTTCTATATAACCATAGCCTGTCTCTGGTCTAGTTGGCTCTATGCCCATAGTTACTATGGCTCTTCTTTTATTAGCTATTTCAACTGCTTGTTTTAAACTATCTAAATAATTTTTATATCCTTCTATATAATGATCAGAAGGTAATACTACCATAACAGCATCTTTATCTTTCTTTAACAACTTAACAGCTGACAAACCTATACAGGTTGCAGTTTCTTTATTGGCTGGTTCCGTAAAAATATTTTCAGCCTTTATATCCTTAAGTTCTGCTCTTATTTTATCTTCATAATCTTTATTGGTAACAACATAAATATTCTCACTTGGAATAAGTGGAGTTATTCTTTCCACAGTGTTAACCAAAAAGCTTTTTTCATTTACAATCTTTAAGAACTGTTTAGGCTCTTGACTCCTTGAAAGAGGATACAATCTTGTGCCTTTTCCACCTGCTAATATTAATGAATATAGCACCCTTCCTTCAACTCCACAAATTGCTTATAATTTATTCTATGATATTTGTTTAACTATGTGCAATAATAATTGATAAACCATTCAGATAGAGTTAAAATTCTACCTGAATTGAGCCTATATTTAGGATACAACCTTCTAAATTCTCATAAATACTTAATTTCTTATGACCATTGAGATAGTATAACCCCATCTTTATGAGTTTGTGAAAAATTCTGTGAACCAAAGTAATCTTCAGGAGATATCTTCCACTGATTTCCATCATCACTTGTATAAATAGCAGTTTTATTAACAAATATACCATAGGGATCTAAAGCAATATTTTCTTCTTTTTCTGATTGTGCAAAAGAGCTAGCAAAAGTGGTATCAACATTTACCCATCCCCCTAAAGATTTTATATAAACTTGATTCCACATATGATTTCCCCAGGAAGTTCCACTATATCCTTTACCAGCAATTAACCTCACTGGAATCTTTTCATGTATCATCATAGCTCCAAATAACTCTGCAAAACCTGCACAAACAGATTTTCTATTTTTAAAGGTATTTATTGCACTTATTTCTCCAGGTGGTAATGTTGCTCCATTTGAAAGAGCTTCATCTTCTTTTTGATCATAATTTATATTGTATGCTATCCACTTATAAACAGCTTCAGCTTTTTCAAGGTCAGTAGTATCACCTTTAGTTATTTCATCAGCCATTTTATTTATAGCTTCATCTGATTCCATAGCTACAGGCAAATTTGTTCCATCTTCTATGACATTATTTACTGTTTCACTTTTAGTAGGTGGATTAGCTTTAGTATAATATACTTCTATATTACTTGGCACTTGTGGCTCTATTAAATTATTCATTTGATTATTAACATTTGAAAATATATTTGAATTTCCATGACCTTTAAATACAAGGAATATTAAAATTATCAAAATCAAACCTAACATAAAATTTAATTTTCTCCTTTTCAATAACCTCACTCTCCTATTCGTTTTACAAATTCCCTCTTCTACTGCCTATTATATAAATTTAATTCTATTATAATTAGTTTCTAATTAGAATAATCTCTAAATCTTTTTATGAAAAGTATTTTTTCCTTCTCCTTATTTTAAAAAAATCATAAAAAAACAAATAAAATATTAAATAAAAAGCAACTTTATCAAATCAGACTTTAATTTGTATTATTTTTAAAATATATTTCTTTATCTCCAAGACATCTATATAGCTAGATAACAAAGAGGATGTATCTATAATTAGATACATCCTCTTTAATCAATATTTTAACTTATATCTTATTTTAATAATTCTAATACTTGTTGTGCTACAATAGCTCCTGAAGCTGGGTTTTGTCCTGTAACTACACGTTGATCTGTAATAGCAAATGGTGCCCAATCTTCAGCTTTTTCGTATTTTGCATCCCTCTTAACTAATTCATCTTCAGTTAAGTATGGTACAAGTTTATCTAATTGAACTGCTTTTTCTTCACTATTTGAAAATCCAGTTACTCTTTTACCTGCTATTAAATAACTTCCATCTTCATTTTTTATGTTGAATAATCCTGCTGCACCATGACAAACAGATGATACAATACCATTATTATTGTAAATATCTATAGCTATTTTAGCTAACTTCTCATCATTTGGGAAATCCCAAATAACCCCGTGTCCACCAGTATAGTAGATTGCTGCATAATCTTCAACGTTTATTTCATCAACTGATAATGTATTACCTAATTTATTCATAAATTCTTTATCAGTATAGTATTTCCAATCAACTTCAGTCATAAAATCATTTTCTAAACTATGTGGATCAATTGGTGTATAACCACCTTTTGGACTTACATAATCAACTTTGTATCCTGCTTTTTCAATTTCATTAACAAAATGAACGGCTTCTCCTAACCATAATCCTGTTGGTCTTTCATAATTATCATATTTTGAAATATTTGTTACTACTACTAAAATCTTTTTCATTTTATTTTCTCCTTTGTTCAAATAAATCTATTTAATATATACTTTACTCTTTTTGTTGTTCTTATTATATTTAATCTTTAATAACTGTACAAGTACGCAATTTTTATTTATTAAGTTACAAAAAGTTAAGTATTTGATGTTTCATAGCTTTAGTCCATATAAAATTATTAAATAAATTAAAAGTGGCTGTATCAAATTATAGATACATTCTCTCTACCTTTTATCTAGCTATATAGGTTCACCATTTGTGACCACTCACCTACGCAAAGAAGCTCTAATATTTTTTCTACAATAGTTTCTAAAATTTCCAAACTCACTCTGCTCAAACAGTGGAAATTTATTCACGCAACTATTGTTCAAAAATAAAGAGCTTCTAGTACTAGTTCAATGTTCACGGCATTTTGTACCTATATAGCTATCTCGGCAGGTAAAAAAATATATTTATGAAAAGATGCGATTTGATACAACCCTAAATTTATAAATTTTTATCAATATCTATTTCTTATTACTAAAAATCTTTCTTTTGCTCCTATATGAAAATCTAATGAATATTCAAAAGCTTGTCCATTATCTAAATAAACAGTAGATTCATTAACAAGAAGTGCTTCACCTTCTTTTATGTCTAGAAGTTTTGCCACTTTTCCTATTGCTAATTCTGCTCTAACTTCATTAGTTGATTGTTGAATTTTATAATTTAATTCTTCTTCTATATATCTATATATAGAAGCCTTTATTATTTTTTCACTTAATCCCTTAACATATTGTTCTAAAAAATAGCTATATTCTAAAACGTATGGTTCATCATCTACTATTCTTAATCTTTCAACATAATAAACTATATCATATTCTTTGCAATATAATTTTTTAGCTAATTCTTTATCAGCTGCAATTATCTTAAAATCAATCATTTCACTCTTAATTTTTGCACCTTTAAGATACTTTGTTAATCCAAAACTCTTGCAATCTCCGGAATAAGCCTTTCTACGTACATCTTTTTTTACATAATTTCCACTACCTTGAATTCTATAAAGCCATCCATTATCTATTAATTTTTCTAATGCTTTTCTTATAGTCATTCTACTAACTTCGTATAAGTCACAAAGTTGCATTTCTGTTGGTAGTTTATCTCCTTCTTTATAAGTTCCTTTATGTATTTTTCTCTCGATATCAGATGCAATTTTTAATGCTTTCGACATTTTTAACCCCTCTTTAACCCTTTTATTACCCAAAACTATTAAAATCATAAAATTTTATATTAAGCACATATCAAGCACACCCTTTTTTCTGCCTAATTTTTCAATATTTTGTAATAATGTATTATAATTATATTTTATAATTTATTTTATAATCTGTCTATTATTTTTTTAATTTATCTAAATTTGTTTTTATTTATACAAATTTGTTTTTATTTATACAAATTTGTTTTTATTTATATGAATTTATTTTATTATTTTTTTTGCTAATTCTAGTTTCCCTTTAAATGGAGCATATCTTAAAGTAACGTCATACCAAGTTCCTCTATTAACAACTGCCTTTGCATTTGAAAAAGTATAAAAACTATCTTTTCCATGATATTTTCCCATTCCACTATTTCCAACTCCACCAAAAGGAAGATATGTTGTTGATACATGCATTAAAGTATCATTTATAACCATTCCTCCTGAAGTTGTATATTTTAAAACCTTGTCTACTTTTTCATTATTATTACTAAAATAATATAAAGCTAGTGGCTTTTCTCTATTATTCACTTCTTTTATTACATCATCTAAATTTTCAAATTCTAAAACTGGAAAAATAGGTCCAAATATTTCTGCTTCCATCACCTTATTTTCCCAAGTTATATTATTCAATATAGTAGGTTCTATATATAATTTCTCTAAATCACAATCTCCACCAAATTCTAGATTGTCTTTTTCTATATAAGACATAAGTCTATTAAATTCTCTCTTACTTACAATTTTTCCATAGTCCTCTGAATTTTTAGGATTTTCTCCATATTGTTTAATAATTTCTTTTTTTAGTTCTTCTAAAAATTTAGATTTTATAGATTTATGAACATATATATAATCTGGCGCTACACAAGTTTGCCCGCAATTAATGAGTTTTCCCCACACAATTCTTCTTGCTGCTAATTCAATTTTCGCATCACTATCTACTATACAAGGACTTTTTCCTCCTAATTCTAAAGTAACAGGAGTTAAAAATTTTGAAGCAGCTTTCATTATTATTTTTCCTACAGTTATACTTCCTGTAAAGAAAATATAATCAAATCTCATTTCAAGTAATTCTTCTACTACTTCTTTTCCTCTTGTAGGATCAATATATGCAACATACTCCTCACCAAAGGTTTGTTCTAATACTTTTTTTATTATATTTGATGTTGCCATTACATATTCTGATGGCTTTATTATAGCAGTATTTCCAGCGGCAATAGCCCCAACTAAAGGTGCTAAATTAAGTTGGAATGGGTAATTAAATGGCCCTATTATAAGAACAGTTCCATAAGGTTCATATTTAATATAACTTTTTGCTGGAAATAATGCTAAAGGACTCTTTACTCTTTTATTCTTTGCCCAACTTTTTAATTTTTTTAATGCTATATTTATCTCTTCATAAACAAGTGAAACTTCTGTAGTATATCCTTCAAAATCTGACTTTCCTAAATCTTCCTTTAAAGCTTCAAGTATTTCTTCCTCATTGTCTTTTATAACTTTTTTTAATTTTCTTAAAGCATCTAAGCGATATTCTATATCTAAAGTTTTTCCTTTTTTAAAAAATTCCTTTTGCTTATTATAAGTTTCTAAAATCTTACTCATAACTCTCCTCACTATCAATTACTATTAATATTCCATTTTACTTTTTAGTTCTAAATTTTTATCTATATAATACAAACTTAATCTATCCCTGTTCTCTTTTATGAAAAATTTATTTAATTTTATACTTTTATTATATCATTAAAAAATTGTTACCTTTACTCAATAGTATCTACCATATTTTAACTGACATATTGTTTTGTATACTTTCTTTTGGAATTACTACCTCTTGAATTCCAGAAGCGTATGGAGCTATTTCATAAAGTTGGAATATTATAACTATCCCTTTATCATTTATATAAAACTCATGGTTATCAGAAATTCCTTTAAATTTCTTTTCTTCATCTTGAAAATAAAAATTTGGATTTGATGCTATTTTTTTATTAACACTATCATTTATAAGTTTTTTATAATCAAATCCTGGTTTAAATATGTTAGATAAAGTTAATTTTTCTCCTGTTTTAGAATTTAAATTATAAGAATCTAAAGTACTTAATCCATGAGCACCACCTGTTGTTTGATAAGTTATTACATAAAAACTTAATATATCATTTTTGTTGTAGGCAACATCATAAGTAGAATTTACTTCATAAGGTTTAAAACTAGTACTTTCACTATCATTCTTATCTAATTGTGCCAATTGTGTAACGTCAGCAACTGTATTCTCAAACCTATTTAATATACTATTACTTAATTCATCTCCGATTTTCTTATCTGATGTACTTATTATTGGAAGTTGTGCTGACACCTTTACAAGTGCTGTATCTCTATTTATATTTCTATCGGTTACAGTAACTCCACTTTGAGCCTTTGCAAAAGCAGAAGTTATTGTTATTATAGAAAATGCTATGGTAAAAATTATAGCTAATTTTTTTCTCACAATTTATCACTCCATTCTATATACTACGTTGTTATTGTTTCCACAGAATATAGAATTATGTATAAATAAAATACTAGTTATAATTAGTTACTATAAAAAAAATATCCACAAATTATATGAATAACTTTGTGGATAAATTCACAAATCCCCATATAATCTGTGGATAACTATTACTGATTTACTTTTGCTCTTAAAGTAACTTCTTCTCCAGAATTATTGAATTCCAATATGTACTTTTCATCTTTATTTTGTTGGTTGGATACAATTCCTTTTAATTCTTCTAATTTTTCAAAATTTAAAGGTTCACCAGTTATAGCAACTCTAACTACTCCATTCTTTGGAATCATATTATTCTTCTCTGCATAAGTAATTATTTCTGAAATTCCTTTATCTACATCTTTATTATTTAATGCAAGATTCTCAACAAGTTCTTCACCTTTTTCAGTAGGTGAATATACAGATATTACTTTATTTAATTTATTAATCTCAATTTTTATTTCTGATGTTGTTTTTAGTAATATAGTCGAAGAAACTGAATCATAAAATATATTGAATGCAATTATTCCTATTGTCCCTATTAATACTGAAATCATTATTTTATTGAAATATATTTTTATTCCTTGATGTTCTTTTCCAACTGCTTCATTTCCTATTTGCCATTCATCATTATCTAAAATCCTCAAAAATTCCCCTTGATTAGTTAATATTATTACTTTTCCTCTACCTTCTTGTAACGCTAATCCCTTTTTTAAATTTCCGTCACTATTATCAACAACAGGAACTAAAGATAATTCATCTAATTCTCGAATCTCTATTTTTAAATACTTAATTATTTCATTAAACCTATTATCTAAAAATAAAATAACATAAGCTAATATGTATTTTTGATATCTCTCCACAAACTCCTCTTTTAATCTTGTTTCAAAAGCAATATCCCTAACAGGTATTTTTTTATGCCTTTTAATTCTTTTCACTAAGCTTTTTTTTTCACAAATATACTTAGCTATATTTAAAATTATATTTTTTTTATCTATTCGTGGTGTATCATTACATAAAGAACTTAAAGTTAGCTTGTACTCTTTAAGTTCCTTTCTATAAATTCTTAATTCTTTAATTAATTTCTTTTCATCTAAAATTTCTTTTTTTCTTACCCTCGTCGAAAAAACATACCTATCTTTTTGAAATATTTCTGTAGCCACAGTAAATGCCCCCCTAAAACTAATTTACTATATACTTCAACTAAAATAATTAATATATATAATTATAACATAGTATTTTCTTATATCTAACATAAACCTAGACTTAATTTTAAGTTCATTTAAATACTTATAATCCTTACTAAAAATAAATCTTATTTCTTTCTAACATACAAAATACATACATATTATAAATTCTATCTATTAGATAAAAATTTTAGTTATAATTAATAACCTAAACTATGATAAAATATAAAATATAATTTCCTAAATATAAATCTAAATGCATAAAATGAACCACATTTAGATTATAATGTCTCACTTATGAAAGGAGGTCTTTCCATGAGAATTGGAATAGGCTATGATGTACACAAATTAGTTGAAGGTAGAGATTTAATTATTGGTGGAGTTAATATACCATTTGAAAAGGGTCTTTTAGGACATTCAGATGCTGATGTTTTGCTTCATGCTATAAGTGATTCGCTTTTAGGTGCTGCTGCACTTGGGGATATTGGAAAACATTTTCCTGATACAGATGAAAGATATAAGGGAGCTGATAGTATAAAACTTTTAGCTCATGTAGGAACCTTACTAAAAGAAAATAATTATTCTATTGGTAATATTGATGCAACAATCATTGCACAAAAACCTAAAATGTCTCCACACATAGAAAAGATGAGAGCAAATATTGCAAAAGCTTTAGATATTTCAGTTAACCAAGTTAATGTAAAAGCAACTACAGAAGAAGGACTTGGCTTTACAGGTGAAATGAAAGGCATTTCTGCTCAAAGTATAGCTCTTTTAAACTAAAATCTTTGATTCTACTAAGCTAAATCTTAGTTTTATATTCAAAAATAAAATGACTATTATAAAAGTAAGAATCTAATTCCTTTTATAACAGTCATTTTTTACTTATTGAATTGTTAAAACTTTATCTTCTTTCTTATCTTTTTCTGTCTGATTCACTTCTTTTACAGTATTTTCATCTCTTCCTCTATTAAAAAATACTATAAATATTACTGCACTTATTCCCATCAGATATGGATAAAATAAATTTTTCATTATTGTAAAAGGACTAATACCAGCTAATGATGCTGCTGTTAATAATTGTGCTCCATAAGGTATTAATCCTTGAAATACACAAGAAAACATATCTAATATCCCCGCAACTCTACTTGAATCTAGATTATATTTCTCTGAAATATTTTTTGCTATTGATCCTACTGTTAATATTGCTATAGTATTATTAGCAGTAGCTATATCTGCTATGCTTACTAAAGCACTTATACCTAACTCTGCCCCTCTTTTCGTTTTTATTCTTTTAGTTATATTATATAATAAGAAGTCTATTCCTCCATTTACTCTTACTAATTCAACTATGCCACCTATTATAATTGATATTATTAAAGTTTCACTCATTCCTAATATTCCAGTAGATATAGATGAAAATAATGTTCCTAAAGTTAAAGATTTTGTTATAAATCCAACTACTGTTCCTAACACTATTCCTCCAGTCAATACTAAAATTACATTTATTCCCATCAGAGCTGCTATTAATATAGCTACATAAGGGATTATTTTTATTATATTATAGCTATAGGTAGCTGATGTTACTGAAACACCTCTCCCTAATACTACATAAAGTATTATAGCTATTATTGCTGCTGGTAAAACAACCTTAAAATTTGTCTTAAACTTAGCATTCATTTCACAGCCTTGAGTTTTTGTTGCAACTATAGTTGTATCTGAAATCATTGATAAGTTATCTCCAAACATTGCTCCACCAACAACAGCTCCTACTATTAACGCTAATTCTATAGATGTTTTTTCTGCAATACCAAGAGCTATAGGAATTAATGCTGCTATAGTTCCCATAGATGTTCCAAGAGAAATTGCTATAAATGATGAAATTACGAATATACCAGCTATTAATATATTATTTGGTAATATAGTTAATCCTAGATTAACAGTTGATTCTACTGCTCCCATTTCTTTTGCTATACCTGCAAAAGCACCTGCTAATATAAATATAATACACATTAACATTATATTGCTGTTTCCTGCACCCTCACAAAAGCTTTTTAGGCTCTTATTAAAATTTTTTCTTCCTCCTATACTTATAGCTACAAGTGCAGCTATTACTCCAGGTACTAAAACTGATACTGCATAAAAATCTTTTAATGCTATTGATGTTCCTAAGTAAATTACTACAAATAATACTAATGGCAATAGTCCTATTGCTCTTCCCTTGTTTCCTTCCATTGTGATTCCCCCTTTTTATTTTATTTTTATTTTAAACAAAGCTTTTTCATTATCTCCTTTTTAAACAAAAAAAACTCCTGTCTATAGACAGAAGCTTATTAATCATAAACACACTAATTAACCCTTCTTATCTATCAGTTACTTATAACTGCTGGAATTAGCACCTTCTTATATTTAAAATAATTTAAATATATTGGTTGCCGGGCTTCATAGGGCCAGTCCCTCCGCCTCTCTTGATAAGATAATTGAAAATCCTTATTTAAATTTAATGCTATTTTACCACCAAAATCTCTATATTTCAATATATATTTTGCTAATATTCTAATTATTCTTTATAATTTTTATTTTATTAATAAATTTAAAGTTTTTTCTAAGAGTATTCCTTCTTTTGCTTCATAATCGTAATTACTGCTAAGTTCTACTGACTTTCCTATGTATTCACTTGCAAATTTAGCTGATTCACCCAAAGAAATTCCATTTATAAATTTGCCTATTAAAACAGAAGCAAATGCATCTCCTGTTCCAGGATAAGATTTATTTATTTTTTTTATAGAAACTCTAGTAAATTCATTTTTATAACTATTATAACTTATAGTATCTAAATAATCACTGCCTTTTAAACTAGGAGCACTTGTTATTACAACCATCTTAGCACCTAAATTTACTAATTCATATAGGCAACTTTCTATTTTTATAGGATCATTAATTTCTTCAAAACTTTTTTCTAACAATAAAGCTACTTCAGTTATATTCGGTGTTATTAAATCTGCTATTTTAACTAATTCTCTCATAGCTACTACCATATCATTATCTAAGGAACTATATAATACTCCATCATCACCTAAAACAGGATCTACAATAAAAAGTGTTTCTTTCTGTTTAAAATCCTTCACTATGTCCTTAATTATTTTACTTTGTTCTGAATTCCCTAAATATCCTGTATATATACATTGAACATCTAAATTAATTTTTTTCCAATGTTGTCTTCCTTCATTTAAAAAATTACTTAAATCTATCATTGCTGGTTTACCAAAACCACCTGTATGAGTTGATAATATTGCTGTTGGCATAGGACATACTTGTATTTCCATAGCTGACATTATTGGAATTATTGTTGTTAATGAAGCTCTTCCATAGCAAGATAAGTCATGTATTGCCATTACTTTTTTCATTGGATACATTTCTTCACTTCCTTTTCATTAGAGTTCTCAGCTTTTAATAAAATAAAAAAAGCAGTATTAAAATACTGCTTTTGTGGTACACCATCAGGGATTCGAACCCTGGACACCCTGATTAAGAGTCAGGTGCTCTAACCAACTGAGCTAATGGTGCTCATTACGTTTTTTTATTGGAGCGGGTACCGGGAATCGAACCCGGGTATCCAGCTTGGAAGGCTGGTGTTC
>CAUWDH010000007.1:0-102229 GCA_963557775.1 uncultured Sarcina sp. | reverse complement strand
TAATACTCCAAGTGGAGATATAAACCATAATGGAGGAAATACAACACCATCACAAGGTGGAGATAAAGGAAATACTCCAAATAAAGGAGATAACACTCCAAGTGGTAACAAAGATGCAAATAATGGTGGATCAACTAAGACATCAACTTCAACTCATACTGAAGTAACAGGTGGAGGAGAAGCTCATTCAACAGGAACTGCACATGCAACTGTAAATGGTAGTGGAAGTTCAACATCAACTTCAAGTAGTTCTGTAACTGGAGGAAATAATAATTCAACAGGAACTTCATCAAATACAACACCTAATGTTGTAAGTGGTGGAAATACTGTAACTCCACATGTTGTAGTAAATACTACAAGTTCAAATAGAAGTGATTCAAATGGAATTACACCAACAGTATCTAATAATACAACAACTTCAAATGGAAATGATACAACACCATTTAACAGTTCAAGTGTAAGTAGTTCAGCAGGTTCAACTTATACCGATAATAATTTAGTGAACGGACCTAATGAAGATGATAGTACAGCACAAACTGTATTACCTCATACAGGATTAAGTACACAAAATGTTGAAAATACAGCTGAACAAGCTGGGGCACTTGCAGGTATAATGGCAATGTTAGGAGGAGTATTCTTCTTTAGAAGAAAAAAATAATAAATAATTAAATGAAAATTAGGAAGAGAGAAAATTAAATCTCTTCCTAATTTTTTTATCAAATTAAATCTCAAATTATGTAGATTTTTAGAAGAATTTTATGGTAAAGTAAAGTTATGTAAAGTAGATTTTTTAGAGAAAAGAGATGATTATTATGCCAATGTTAAAATTCAGAGGTATTTCAAAGAAAGAAGTAACTGATAAAAGCAAGCAATTAGTAGATGAACTTGCAAAATGTATTGAATGTCCAAGAGATTACTTTACTCTTGAAATTATTGATAGTAAATATGTATTTGATGGAGAATATGTAGAGCAGCCAAGTATTATTGAAGTAGCTTGGTTTCATAGAGGACAAGAAGTTCAAGATAAAGTTGCTAAAATAATAACAGAATTTTTTAAAGGAAATAGAGAATATTTAGAAGTATTTTTTATAAAACTTAAAGAGGAATCTTACTATGAAAATGGAGAACATTTTTAATTAAAAATATATGTAACTTAATTATAGAGGATACTTTACGTTTATATAACAGGTAAAAAAATAATAGGGGATATATCAAAATTATAGATATATCCCTATATTTTTCAATTTAGAGTATAGTTATATGTAAATTCATAATAGATATTGCTCAAGCTTTTTATCTTAGAAATAGGAATATCCTTATCCTTTGGTAAGGAAAGCAAAACTTTTTTTCCTTGAAGTAAAGCTAATCCATCTTCTAAGGGGATTTCTGGGAAAATGGCATCTAAGATAATATTGTTATTTTCATCTTTTATTATAAGATTAAAATTAGTGATAGTTCTTATTTTGTTTTTTGAATTATTAAGAAAATAACTATCTATTAAAATGTTTTTTCTATTACTAGTAATATTATTTATTATTAGGTTCACGTTATTTTCCTGAGTCTGAAAGGAACTATTTTCATAGTAGGTTTTAGTAAAAAGTTTTTCAGAAAGGTTAAAACCTTTAGAAAAGGCAAGTTTACTAGGTGCAAGAATTAAAAATAGTGATAGAAGAAAAGCAGTTTTCTTTAGTTTGAACATAAATAGGACCTCCTCAAGCCAACAATTAAGCATTTATTTTAATTTTTAAGATAACATAATTATTTCAATACTTAGTATATGTAATTTTTTAAAAAGTAAAATAAAAAAACATATTTACCAGTAAAAACCTAGTAAATATGTTTTTTATATGATTATTAAAATTTAAATAAAGTTAAAATCCTATCCAAACTAACTTTCAATTTATTATTAATTAATGAAGGTGAATTAATGAAGCTAATATATGATACATAGATGGCGCTATAAATACTACAAGTAGTCCGTTTAACCCCATTGACAGAGAACTTATACCACCTTGAATCTCATTAGTTTCTAATGCTTTACTTGTACCCATTGCGTGACAAGAGGTTCCGTAAGCAACACCTTTAGCTATGTCGTTTTTAATTCTAAATAATTTAAATGTAAATGTTGAAATAATTGCACCAGTTATACCTGTTATAATAATTGCAACAACTGTTATAGGTATAACTCCTCCAAGTGTTTGAGTAACTTGAACTCCTATAGGTGTTGTTATTGATTTAGCCATAAGTGATTTTATTAAATCAGGGCTTAAACCTAGGACATAACTAGAGAAAAATATAAATAATATTCCAATTACACTTGCTGTTATCATACCACTAAATATAGGTATAGCGTATTTTTTTAGTAACTTTATTTGTTTGTAAAGAGGAACAGCCAAAGCTACTGTTGCAGGTTGAAGCATGTCATTTATAAATTGTGCACCTTTATTAAATTGTTCATATTTTATATTAAATGTAAGTAAGAATCCAATAACTAATACTATTCCAATTAGCAAAGGATTGAATAATGCTATTCTTGTTTTTTTGTTAATGAATATGCCTATTTCAAAAGCTAGTATGCAAGCCAACATACTAAAAAGAGGTTGTCTAATTATCTCGCTAAAACTACTCATTTTTCTTAAGCTCCTTTTTCTTTAGTTCTTTTTTTTCCATTAAATTAATTACCCATTGAACTACCACACCACTTATTGCCATTATGACGAAGGTAGAAACTATGGCTATTGTAAGTAATTTAATAGTATTTCCTCTTAATACATTATAAGCTGTTATTATTCCAACACCAGCTGGTATAAAGAAGAAAGCTAAGTGATCAAGTAAAAAAGTTGATACTTTATCAATCATTTCTACTTTGACAACTTTAGTGCATAATAAGAATAATAAAAGAAGCATACCTAATATGTTTCCTGGTATAGGTAGATGTAAGGATTTTGAAATAAATTCACTTACAAAATAAATTGCCAAGATAATTAACATTTCTCGTAAAAGTTTCATATGTATCACTCCATTAGATTTATAAAGTTTTAGTCACTGCTACTATATTTTATTATGATTATAGGAAATTGTATAGCTTAATTTAGACCTTAGGGACTCTATAAGAAAGCAATTTATGGAGTATTTAAGTGTATAGTCTATATATATCTTTAATGCTTTAAATTAATTAGTAATACTCTTGTTTTTATTTGTAACATAATGTTACTAAAAGATAAAAAAAAATAACAACCTAATGTAAACAAATTCATTAGGTTATTATTTTTATTTTTAATGAAATTTCTCTCATAATTAAAGAATATAGTATTCCTATTTTTTTATAAATAAGAATAATAGTGGAGAGTTTTTTAATAAGCTTGACCTAAATATTAAGTATTCAAATGAAGTTAAAACTTTATTTGAATTGAGTCTATAGTTATAAAAGATTTATATGATTTTCTTTGCAAATTTTAACTGTTTCATCATCCCATATTGAACTTTGAACTTCCCCTATATGAGCTTTGTTAAGGAAAAACATACAAATTCTTGATTGTCCTATACCACCACCTATAGTGTATGGAAGCTTTCCATTTAATAAATCTTTATGAAATGGGAGATTTTTTCTTTCTAAACAATTGCTTTGCTCTAATTGATATAATAAACTTTTACTATTTACTCTTATTCCCATAGAAGATAATTCTAAGCCTTGGTCTAAAAGTGGATAGTAGAATAATAAGTCACCATTTAAAGTCCAATCATCATAATCAGGGCTTCTACCATCATGTTTATCACCATAACTTAATAAACCACCTATAGATTTTATAAATACAGCTTTTTTTTCTTTACATATAGCATGCTCTCTTTCTTTAGGTGAAAGATTAGGGTATTTTTGATATAGCTCTTCAGCTGTAATAAAGAAAATTTTTTCAGGTAATTTCTTTTCTATAGTAGGATAAATAGAAGTAATATAATTTTCTGTTTCTTTAAATACAGAGAAAATAGTTTTAACAATAGACTCAAGTGTGTCATTAGTTCTTTCAGATTCTAAAATTATTTTTTCCCAGTCCCATTGATCAACATAAATAGAATGAATGTTATCAAGATCTTCATCACGTCTTATAGCATTCATATCTGTGTATAGACCTTCACCAACATTAAAATTATATTCTTTTAAAGCATTACGTTTCCATTTTGCAAGTGAATGGATAATTTCTATTTTAGTATCTTTTAATGCTTTCATATCAAAAGATACTGGTCTTTCAATCCCATTTAAATCATCGTTTAAACCAGTTGAACTTTTTACAAAAAGTGGAGCAGAAACCCTAGTTAAATTTAGCTCTGTAGCTAATTTATTTTCGAAAAAGTCTTTAATTTTCTTTATTGCTATAGCAGTTTCTTTTAGTGATAAATCAGATGAATAATTTTTAGGAACTAATACCTTTGAATTCATTAATAAAATTCCTCCTAGTGTAAATTATTTAAAGATAGTTTTCCTTCTGTTGAATAAAGCACTACGTCTTTTAGCTTTTTTTCTACGGCTAATAGTAAATATTATTAAAGTAACTAGTAATATAATTCCACCGATAGTTATTAGATAATATAAGAAATTCTGAAATATTAAAGAAAATAATGATATATCAGCTTCAATTAAATATTCACTATTATTATAACTATCTTTAAATTTAGCTTTTAAATTTTTAGAAGTTGCAAGTTGCCAAGGAGTTTTACTAGTTAAATCTAATTTAATTTCACTTAATTTATTATTATATGAATTGTTATAATAGTATATATCCTCTTTTAAAATGATAGGAATAGTAATTGAATTTTCTTTGCCCAAAAAGCCAAAAGCTTTATACTTCATGTCTATTTTATCTAAAACTTCTCCAGATTTTTTGAATATTTCTTTTTTGGCAGAAAAACTATAATTTATTATTGTTTTCATATCATTGAAGACTACTGTATCATCGACACCATGTTCAGAATCTAAAACAATACCAAGAATTTTTCTACCTTCTCTTTCATAAATAGATAGCAAACATCTACCAGCCTCAGAAGTAAAACCTGTCTTAGCACCAATGTTTCCATCTTTGCCTAAGTCTTTATTAGTTGTATATATTATAATTCTTTTTTTACTTTTGTCAAATTCAACTGTAGAATTTTTTTTAGCTAAAGTACGTTTAATCCATGTATTAGCATAGGCAGCTTTACCAAGTAAAGCTAAGTCAAATGGAGTTGTATAATGATTTTCATCATGAAGTCCATTGGCAGTTACAAACTTAGTATCATTCATGCCAAGGTTCTTTGCTTTTTCATTCATTAATGCAATAAAGTCTGTACTATTTTTAGAGACAAAATCAGCTATCATATAAGCACTATCATTAGCGGAATAGAGAAGAAGAGCGTCCATTACTTCTTCACCACTTAAACTATCTCCAATTTCAACTGGGCCAAAATTTTTATCTAATGATGATGCAGGTTGAGCTTTTGAACTTTCAGTAACTGGAATAATATCGGTAGGTTTTGCATTTTCAGCAAATAAAAGGGCTGTCATTAGTTTAGTTATGCTAGCTGGATACATTTGTTTATTAGCATTTTTAGAATAAATAATATCACCACTTGATAAATCTATAGTTAATGCTGTTTTCCCAGTTATATTAGGGAGAACAGGGGCTTCATTAGTTATTTTTAAATTAGAAGAATTTTTATCAGAGCTATAGGCACTAATATTAATAATAAATAAATTGAATGTAATTATAAAAAATAAAATAGTGCATAATTTTATTTTATTTTTGTTTTGCATTTTTTCAACTCCTAGCTAATTAATTTCACTTTAGTATAACATTTATAGAAAATACAGACAATAAATGAAATAAAAGTTAAAAATTTATTTAAGAAGGGAAAGATTTGAATAAAATATTTTTTTAATTTATTATATAATCTATTAAAACAAATAAAAAATATGGTATAATTAGTATAAATAGGAAATAAAAGCTAGGAGGGGTATTGTGAAAAATATTAATAAAAAGGTTTACTTTTATACTAAATTAGATGAAATTAATGGTAAAGGTAATAATGATATTTGTTATGGGTTTGATTATAATAAAAATGAAAACATTATCAAATTATATTTAGATGATGATGAAATTGAATTTAATGTTGTAGGAGATATAAAAGAACATAATCAAACCATATCATTCAACACAGACCACAATAGTAGAATAACCTTAACATATTTAGACATAGAGTTGTACAATAATTTAAAAGGCTATATGCTAAATTATAATCTAGCAGATCTTAAGACTGATGAAGAAGTTCAAGTATATTTAAAACAAAAAAGATTTATAAGTTAATTAATAAATTAAAGATTTTAAAATGAATCCCAAAATAAATACTAAAAAGTATTTATTTTTGGGATTTGTTTATTATTATTAGATGAACCAGCAGCAGGAATGAATCCTCAAGAAACCATTGAACTTATGGATATGATAAATTGGATTAAGAAAAAGTTTAAGATATCGGTACTTTTAATTGAACATGATATGAACTTAGTAATGGGGATTTGTGAAAAGATTGTAGTTTTAGATTATGGTAAAAAAATAGCTGAAGGAACTCCAGAGGAAGTAAGAAATAACAGTAGAGTAATAGAAGCGTACTTAGGTGAGGAGGGAGCTTAATATTAAAAGTAAGTAATTTAGATTTGTTTTATGGGGGAATACATGCACTTAAAGGAATTAACTTAGAGGTTAAAAAGGGTGAAATTGTTGCATTAATTGGGGCAAATGGAGCAGGAAAAACATCTACTTTAAGTGCTATATCATCATTAAATAAAATAAAAAATGGAGATATATTATTTGAAGGTAAATCCATAAAAAATATGGCGGCATATAAATTAGTTGAGTTAGGTATAAGTCATGTTCCAGAAGGAAAAAAAATATTTTCAGATTTAACTGTTATGGAAAATTTAGAACTTGGAGCTTATAGAAGAAAGGATAAAGAACAAGTAAAGTTAGATTATGAAAAAATTTTTGAGAAATTTCCAATATTAAGAGAAAGAAAAAAACAATTAACAGGTACATTATCAGGGGGAGAACAACAAATGCTTGCTATAGGAAGAGCACTTATGAATAATGTAGAGATTAAAGAGGCTTACTTGGGGAAATAATTAAAGATAGGGGGGAAAAAATGAAAAAGAAATTAATTAGTATGACTACGATTATTATTCTTGCTATGGGAGTATTAGTATCCTGTAGTGGAGAGAAGAAAAGCTCTAAAAATGAGGAAGAAATAAAGATAGGGACTATAGTTCCTTTAACGGGAAAAGTTGCGAGTTTTGGGCAATCAGTTAAAGAAGGAGTTTTATTAGCTGAAAAGAAAATAAATGAAGGGGGAGGGGTAAATGGAAAGAAAATTAAGTTTATTATAGAAGATGACCAAGGAGATCAAAATGTAGCTTTAAATGTTTTTAATAAACTTGTAGATCAAGATTCTGTAGATTTAATATTAGGACCTCTAACTTCGGCACCAACTTTAGCTATAGCTCCTAAAGCTGGTAGTTTGAAAATTCAAATGTCAACTACAGCTGCTACAGAGCCAACGGTAACTGAAATAGGAAATGGATATGTATTTAGATGATGTTATATAGATTCATTTCAAGGTAAGGCTATGTCAAAGTTTGCAAGTGAAACTTTGAAAAAGAAAACAATAGCTATTTTATATAATGTGGGATCAGATTTTTCTAAGGGGATAGCAGAAAGCTTTAAAGAAGATTTTGAAAAAAGGGAAGGAAAAGTTGTAGCCTATGAAAGTTATAATAACGATGATAAAGACTTTAATGCTCAATTAACAAAAATAAAGGGAACTAATGCAGAAGGGCTTTTTTTACCTGATTATTATAATGTAGTTGGTCTTATAGCTAAACAAGCAAAGGACAATGGAGTAACATCAACTTTAATAGGTGTTGATGGATGAGAATCAGAAGAGTTATTTTCAATAGCAGGAGATTCTATAAATGGAGCTTATCATATAAATCATTTTTTTGCCTACGATAAGGATGAAACTGTAGCAACTTTTGTAAAAGAGTATGAAGAAACTTATAAGAGAAAACCAGATACGCTAGCAGCTTTATTCTATGATGGAGCAATGCCAGTAGCAGAAGCTTTAAAAGGAGCTAAGTCACTAAGTAGTGAAGAAATAGTAGAAGCTCTTAAAAATACAGAAATTAAAGGTGTAACAGGAAATATAAAATTTGGTAAAGATAATTCAGCTGTTAAAGATGCAGTAATATTAAAAATTGATAACGGAAAGAAAGAGTTAGTACAAAAAATACAATCATAAAAAATAACTATTTTATTACGAAAAGTTTTAATTTTTGTTGCGAAAGGTTATAATTTATTTAATAGCAAATGATAGTAGGAAGTGATAATTTGAATAACTATACAGTAAATGATCTTTTAGAAAAAAGAGAAGTTGGAACTGTACTACCTTTGGTAGTAGAAGTTAATGAAGAGGCTTTGCCAATATTTTTTATAAAAGATTATAAAGAAACAATACAACATATAAAAGAAGATGAATTAGTAGCTATGAAAAGCTCTATAATTGGAGATGGTAAGTGTTTTTTATTATTAATTTTATTTAAGTTTAATAATGATTTTGAAACAACTTATGATTTATGGTTTAACTATAGTTATGAATGGCATAATGATTTTCTAAATGCATTAAACAAAGAAGAAAGAATAATTATTGATTTTAGAGATGAAAATAATGAGCGTGTTAAAACTATAGAAGTAAAAAATAAAATACAAGATACTTTAAGTGAATATATAGAAAAGGCAGAAGAGGAAACCATAGAAAAAGAGTTTAGCGAGGAAAAAGTAGTATATCTAACAAGAACAAAAAGATATAAAACTTGGAAAGATAAAGAAGCCGATGAAATTATGGAAACAATATTCCAAAGGTATGAAAGTATAGAGGAACTTTGGGAAAATGTATAATTAAAGTAGATTGGAGAGCAGCATAAGCTCTAGCTATCAGATAAAAAGAAAAGTTGTAGATGTGGATATATGAAAAATTCATTTCATATATGTCACTCTGCAATTTTTAATTTTTGGGAATAAAAATCTTAAGAGTAGTGGATATTAAAAAGGAAAGTAACGAAATTTTAAAATTACGAAAAGGAAAATTTATGAAAAATAGAAATGCTAAAAGAAAAATAATAGTATATTTATTAATACTTTTTATAATTTTCATTTTGATTATGCCCACATTATACTTAATGATTTTTGAAGAATTAGAAAGGGAACCAAAAGTTATAAAAATAAAAAAGCCCTTAAAGGGAGCTATACAAACTTTAAAAAGTATTGATGAAGAGAGTGAACAGTATAAAAAAATAAATATATTAACTATAAATGATTTACATGGAAGTATAGTTGAATCTGAAATAAATATTGGTGCTGCTAAACTAGGAGAAGAAGTTAAAAGAATACAGAAAGAAGAGAAAAATACTATATTAGTGGGAGGTGGAGACCTTTATCAAGGTACAGCAATTTCTAATTTATTATATGGAAAGCCTGTTTCAGAAGTTTTAAAGGTAATGGGAATGAAGTATAGTGCTATAGGAAACCATGAATTTGACTGGGGAATAGATAAGATAAAACTTTGGTCAGAATCTATAAATTTTTTAGCTTCTAATATAATAGATAAGAATACAAATAAACCAGTTCAATGGGCTAAACCTTATACTATTGAAGAATTTGAGGGGGTTAGAGTTGGATTTATTGGTATTACTACACCAGAAAGTACATATAAAACAAAAACTGAAAATATAAAAAACTTAGAATTTAAAGATCCAGCAGTGGCAGCAAGTGAGTGGGCTAGATATTTGAAAGAAGAAAAGAATGTAGACATAGTTATTGTTCTAAGTCATTTAGGTGGAAAACAAGAAGCAGATGGAACTATAATAGGAGAATTAGAGAATTTAGCCAAAGAAGCTAAGTATATTGATGGAATAATAGGTGCTCATAGTCACAGATATATTGCAGGATTTGTAAATAATATTCCTATAGTTCAAGCAGGAAGTAATGGTAGAGCTTTAGGGAAACTTGAAGTGATTATAAGACCTAATGGGAAGAGAGAAATAAAGCCTTCTTATGATGAGCTTTATAAGAGAACCAATAGTCTTAAGGAAGATGAAGAAATAAAGATTATAGTTCATAAGTATGAAGAAGAGTTAAATCATATACTAAAGGAAAAAATTGCTTATACAGATAAGGATTTAACTCATAAAAGAAGTGTTAATGGTGTTACTATGTTAGGTCAATTTATTACAAAATCTATGGTTGAGTCTTCAGGAGCACAAGTAGGCTTAATTAATAGTGGTGGAATAAGAAGGTCTTTAAATAAGGGAATTATAACAGTAGGAGATATGTGGGATATTATGCCTTTTGATAATAATTTAGTAACTATGAAGTTAAGAGGAGCTGATTTAAAAAGGGTAATGGAACATGGCATAATGAATAAAAATGTAGGTGGGATTCAATTTTATGGATTAAAAGTATGTTATGACAGTACTAAAGAATATGGTAATAGAATTTCCTCTATGAATTTACTAGATGGTACTAAAGTAGAAATGGATAAGGAATATACTGTGGCAACTAATGATTTCGTGTATTATAAAGGAGATAATTATGATTTTAGTGGAGCTATAGATTTTAAAGATAGTAAAGAGACAGTACGGAATGTTTTAATTAAAGAATTTAAGAGAATTGGAGAAATTAATTTTCAGTATAAGGATGATACTATTATAGATAAGAAAAATAAGATTATGTCTAATCAATTTTTAAGTTTGCATTTTATTTGTCAATATAACTCAAAATATTATAGCTATTTAAAAGGAGCCTAATATTGATTATATTATTTAAAAACAAAAGGATTATCTCTAAAGAGAAATTTTATTCCCTTTTGAGATAATCCAACTTTTTATTATTTTTCTCTAGCTGCTTTAACTTCAATCCAAGATTGACTAATTTCTTTATTTACATCATTACCTAAGTCTACAAATACTTCAAAATTATTAAGTTTTGACAAGTCTGGGTACGCAACAGGATTTTCTCGAACTTCTTTTGGAAGTAATTTAAGCGCTTCAGTATTTGGTGTTGAATAACCTATATATTCAGCATTTATGGCAGCATTTTCAGGATCACATAAAAAATTAATAAATTTTTCTGCATTTTCTTTATGCTTAGCATTTTTAGGAATACATAAGGCATCAAACCACTTGTTAGAACCTTCCTTAGGGAATGCATAACCTAAATCTGGATTTTCATCCATTAAAGTAATAGCATCACCAGACCAAACTACAGCAAGAGCAGCTTCACCAGAGAGCATAGCATCTTTAACTTCATCAACCATATAGGCTCTAACTAAACCAGAGCTTTTTTGTTTTATTAATTCCTTTTTTGCTGCCTCTAATTCTTGTGGGTTAATAGTATTTAAACTGTAGCCAAGTTTTTTCAGTGCTAAGGCAAAGGCATCTCTAGGACTATCAACCATTATTACTTGGTCTTTATATTTTTCATCCCAAAGAATATTAAGGCTATCTACAGGTTCCTTAACCATTTTTTTATTATACATTATTCCTACAGTACCCCACATATAAGGTACTGAATATTTGTTTTCTTTATCATAGGCTAAGTTTCTAAAATTTTTATCTATATATTTGTAATTAGGTATATTATTAAAGTTTAATTCTGCTAATAAATTTTCATCAATCATTTTTTCAACCATATAATCAGAAGGAATTATAAGGTCATAGTTTAAACTTCCATTGCTAATCTTTTGATACATTATTTCATTAGTATCAAAAACATCATACTTAACTTTTATACCAGTTTCAGCTTCGAATTTCTTTAAAAGACTTGGGTCAATATAATCTCCCCAATTATATACATAAAGAACATTATCATTTTTATCTTTCTTATCATCTTCAGATTTTTTACTAAGAGTACAACCAGTAAATATTAATAAAGGAATCAGCAATATAGATAAGAATTTTAATTTTTTTCCCATAATTATTTACTCCTCCTTTATTAAAGAATCTTTACTATTAACTATTAATAGTAGAACAAGAACTACAACAAACATAATAGTAGATAAAGCATTTATCTCAGGTTTAATACCTCTTCTTGCCATGGCGTATATTTCTATAGATAAGTTTGAAACACCAGGTCCTGTAGTAAAAAAGCTTATTACAAAATCATCAATAGACATAGTGAAAGCCATTAAAAATCCAGCAGCAATACCAGGTTTAATTTGAGGAAGTAATACTTTTCTTATAGCATAAAAAGGAGTAGCACCTAAATCTAAAGCAGCTTCTATTAGGTTAGGTGGAAGTTGTTTTAATTTAGGTAAAATTGATAAAATAACATATGGAATACTAAAAGTTATATGTGCTAAGAGCAAAGTTATAAATCCGGGTTGAAGAGGTAAAATTAAGGAGATAGCTCCAAAAAGACTCATAAGAGCTATACCAGTTACTATATCTGGATTAAGCACAGGTAAATAATTTATATTTAAAATAAGTCTTTTCATAGGTCCTCTCATTTTACTTATTCCAATGGCACTTATTGTTCCTATAATAGTAGCTATTACAGAAGATAAAATAGCAATCAATATTGTGTAATAAAGTGCTTGTAAAATTCTTTGGTCATTAAGTAATTCTCCATACCATTTTAAGGTGAATCCTTTCCATACAGACATTGATTTAGAGTCGTTAAAGGAAAAGACCATTAATACCAATATAGGGGCATAAAGAAATAAGAAAATAATAAATATATAAAATTTAGATAGAAAATTGCTTAGTTTCTTTAGCATAATTTTATAATCAATCCTTTCCTGCATATTTCTTTTCATATTTAGTCATGAAGGCCATGGAAATTAGAATTAAAATCATCATGAATATAGCAAGTGAAGACCCTAAATTCCAATCACCAACAGCTGTTATTTCTTGTTCAATTAGATTTCCCACAAGTAGATATTTACTACCACCAAGTAAACGAGAAATAACAAAAGTTGAAACAGCAGGCATAAATACCATTGTTATACCGGATATAACTCCAGGTAAACTTAAAGGAAAAATTACCTTTTTAAAAGTTTGAAACTTTGTAGCTCCTAAATCGTAGGAAGCTTCTATAAGAGTTTGGTCAAGTTTTATTAAAACGGTATAAATAGGTATAACCATAAATGGAAGGAAGTTATAAACCATACCTAAAAGTACAGCACCTTCTGTATATAGAAATTTTACTGGTGATATACCGAAAATTCCTAAAATGTTATTTAATATACCATTAGTATTTAAAATAGCCATCCAAGCATAGGTTCTAATTAAGAAATTCATCCACATTGGAAGAATAAAAAGTAATATTAAGATATTTCTTTTCTTTAAATTATATTTAGATATAATATAAGCTACAGGATATCCTAAAATTAAGCATAACACCGTGGAAATAAATGCTAATACAATTGAATGAAGAAATATATTTAAATAAGTTGGATTTAATATTTTTTTATAGTTGTCTAAAGAAAAAATAGTTTCTCCATTTGTAGTTTTAAAAAAACTAAGGATTAAAATTATTAAAATAGGAGCAACTATAAATATTAAACTCCAAATCACATAAGGATAGGCTAAAAGTGATTGAGATTTTTTATTCTTCATTGTTACCATCCTCACTTTTCATAATATGAATACTTTCTGGAGTGAAAGTAAGTCCTATTTCATCGCCAATGTTAGCATTTTTAGTGCTATGAATTTTCCAGGTTGTATTATGGCTTTTTACTAATATTTCATAGTGAACACCTTTGAATACAACAGATGTAACTATACCAGTAATATTTGCTTTTTCTTTAGGAATCATTTCTATATCTTCAGGTCTTATTACAATATCAACTTTTTCATTTGCCTTGAAACCTTTATCAACACAGGTAAAAATGAAGTCATAAAATTTAACTTTATAGTCTTCAAGCATTGTTCCAGAAATTATATTGCTTTCACCAATAAATTTAGCAACAAATTTATTAGCTGGTTCATTATAAATATCTTCTGGAGAGCCCATTTGTTGAATTTTACCTTTATTCATAACAACTATAGTATCAGACATTGAAAGAGCTTCCTCTTGATCATGGGTTACAAAAATAAATGTTATACCTAATTTTTGTTGGATTCTTTTTAATTCTATTTGCATATCTTTTCTTAATTGAAAATCTAAGGCTCCTAAAGGTTCATCAAGTAGTAATACATTAGGCTCATTAACTAAAGCACGAGCAATAGCTATTCTTTGTTGTTGACCACCACTTAAAGAATTAATAGATCTGTTTTCATAACCAGATAAAGAAACTAATTTAAGCATTTCCTTTACTTTTTGTTCTATAACATCTTTTTTTAATTTTTTAATTTTTAGACCAAAGGCTACATTTTCAAATACGTTCATATGAGGAAATAAAGCGTACTTTTGAAATACTGTATTTAAAGGTCTTTCATAGGGTGGCATATTATTTATGTTTTTATTTTCAAATAAAACCTCACCTTTATCAGCATGTTCAAAGCCGGCAAGAATTTTTAGGGTTGTAGTTTTCCCACAGCCACTAGGGCCTAAAAGGGTAAGAAATTCATTTTTCTTTATAGAAAGAGAAAAATCATTAAGGACAGTTGTATCCTCGTAAGTTTTTGATATGTTGTTTAACTGAATAATAACGTTGCTTTTCAAAAAAACACACCCCTTTTTTTATTATTTAGAATGAAGGTGGAGTTGAAATCCAAATAAGTTTAGCTACAGATTTATTAGGATTTGAAACGTAGTGTTTATGTACTGATTTAAAGTAAAAACTTTCACCTTCTTTAATTTTAAATTTTCTTTTCCCTAAATGGAGAATAATAGTTCCTTCTAATACAAAACCAAATTCTTCTCCTTCATGTGGTTCTTCAAGATTATATTTACCAAGTGGATTTAAGGTAAGAAAAATTGGTTCCATATGATTTTTTTGAGCATTAGGAACAAGCCATTTAATATTATATTTTAGATCTTTATTTTCTTTTTCAAACATATCTTCATCTTTAAAATGAATTTTTTCTATTTTATCTTCATTAAAAAATTCTTGAAGATTTGTACCAAGGGTATCTAAAATATCTATTAAAGTAGCTATGGATGGTGAAGTTAAGTCATTTTCAACTTGAGAAATAAATCCTTTAGATAATTCGCATCTTATAGCAAGTTCCTCTTGAGTTAATTGCTTTGTAATTCTTAATCTTTTAATTTTTCTTCCAATGTCCAATTAACTAATCCCTCCATATATTTTTATAAAATAATATTTAAATTAAATAAATTTTGCGAAACTTATTATAAAAAGTAAGTTACACTAAACATAAAGTTTAAGATTACTAAACAAAAAGATTATATACACATAATGTCTTAAATTCAATGGAATTAAAAAATAGTTAATATATTTAATAAAATATTAAATTAATATAAAAATAGAGTTATTATTGAGAAAAATAAATAGAAATCTATAAAATTAATACTAAATTTAAAAATTAAACTTAAAAACTTAGAGGTAATAATTATAGCTTTAAATAAAAAAACCATCTTTAAAGAGGAGTTTTATCCAACTTTAAGACAGTTTTTAATAGTTGTATAATTATTTTACTTTCTTTTAAAAAGACTAAAAGCATTACGAAATGTACCAATAGAACCTTTAAAAGAGTTTATTTGATTACTTATATTATCTTTAACTATTAAAGCTTCAGCTGTTGTTTCTGTAAGTACATTGCTTATATCTTTCACATTATCACTTACCTCATGTAAGTTTTCTATACTTTTTGTCAAATCTTTTTTGTTCTCTAATAAAATGTTATTTATATTCTTAACTAGTTTAGTAATATTAAATAGAAGAACTATAAGGTATACTAGGCAGATAGCACCTAGTATACCTATTACTAACCAGAAGAAGTCAAAAACATTAATTTCTATCATTTGATTTCCTCCAATGGTTATATATATATTTAATTTATAATTAAATTACTTTTTCACTTTCAATATCCTCAGATACTTCTTCTGAGCCTTTAGAATCTTCTTCTACAATGATTTCAGCAGAATCTTCAGCAGCATCTACATCATCAATTAATGCTATTTCTTTATCTATAGCATCTACTTCAGTAGTTTTAGCTAGTCTTTCAGCTTTTTTTTCTTCTAAATAAGCTTGAATTCTTGATTTTGCATCTATTAAAGATTCTTGTGTATTCTTTAACTCAACATTTATATTTTCTTTTAATTCATTAGCTTTAACTTTTATAGTTTTATTTGTTTCAATAGCCTTATTTTTAATATCTTCTCTTGTTTCTTTTCCTGATTTAGGAGCAAATAATATTCCACCTATAGTTCCACCTATTACCCCAACGGATGTAGCTACAGTAGCAGCTATACTAACATTTTTTATAGTATTTCTTCTAGCCTCTCTTCTTTTTGCTTCCTTCTTTTCCTCTATTAATTTTTTTATCATAAATTATGTCCTCCCCTAATGCACTAATTTTTTTTTATGTTTCTTGTCTATGTATACATTATATCAGTTTATTTTGTGAAATGATTAAATAATGAGTAAACGATTTGTTAGAGTTTTTAGAATAAAATTAATTTCATTCAAAATTATTCCTCTATAAGTGAAAATAATATAAGATAAAATCAATAATTTTACATAATTTAATTAAACATATATAAAATTATAAAAAATAATTTGAAATTAGGAATAATTGTAAAATTATTTATCCATTAAGAGTAGTGATTTTTATATGAATTAAGCTTTAATTTAGAAGAAGTTAGATATTTATTATATGAAATATGATGCAAGTATTACAGCTTCTAGTTATAATAGACTTATAAGAAGTGGAGATAACTGTAAGGAGTTAGTATGATAAATATAAAGTTAGAGTTAAACAAAAGAGGAGAAATTAGTTTTAAAGCAAAGGTTAGTGATGAACTAAAAGAAAATATTATAATTAAAAGAGCTTTGTTTGAAAGTAAAATTGTAAAGAGCAATAAAAAATATCCATATGTAATACCTATGAGATTTTTTATACCTATAGTTAATAATGTTCATAAGAGTAATATAAAGTTTGATAAAGACAGTGTTAATGAATTTTTAGAGTTTTCAGATTTTTATGAAGAGAGAAGTTATTATATAGGTAAAGCTAATGCAAACTATATGAAAAAGTGGAGAGAAGAAGATTGTCCTAAAATATTTAAAATTATTATAGATAAAGAGAGCTTAGAAATAGATAAATTTGTAGCTTTTGAAAGATTAATTTAATAAAGAAAGTTTTAGGGTATAGTATTTTTAGACATTATACATTTTAAAAGAACCTTGATGATAAAGGTACTAAGTAATTTTTAGTTACAAAATTAGAGAGTTGGGCTGGCAGTAAAAAATGAGTCTAAAAATTTTAGCAACTGTTATAGAAAAAATATTAAAGATTCTTTACGTAGGTAAGTGATCATAAATGATAAATCTATATAGAGATAAAAGAAAGAGAGGATGTATCTATAATTGGATACATCCTCTTATATTTAAGTTATTGATAATAGTTATAAACATTTAATTATAAGGCTTTTTTGTCAAATGGTGATTCATCCCAACCTTCTATATTTTGAAGACCTGGAATTGAGTCCTTATAGAAAACAGGTTCTTTAATTCCTTCTTTCTTTTGCCTTCTATAGTCTTCAAGAGCTGCAAAACTTATTTTTCCTAAAAGGGCAATTGCTATTAAGTTTAGTATAGCCATGAATGCCATGAATATATCAGCAAGTGTCCAAACTAAAGATACTTTAGCTAAAGCACCAAATAGTACCATACCAACAACAAGAGCTCTATAAATAATCATTACTATTTTATTTTTAGGCATAATAAATTCTATATTAGACTCACCGTAATAGTAATTACCTATTATTGAACTAAAAGCAAATAAGAAAATACATAATGCAATAAAATAAGAACCAAAAGGCCCAAGTTGAGATACTAGAGCAGCCTGTGTAAGTTGAATACCGTTTACTGTAGCATCTGTATAATTACCAGCTATTAATATTATAAAAGCTGTACAAGTACAGATTAATATTGTATCTGTAAAAACACCTAAAGTTTGAATTAATCCTTGTTTAACAGGATGACTAACATCTGCTGTAGCAGCAGCATTAGGTGCACTTCCCATACCGGCTTCATTAGAGAAAAGTCCTCTTTTAACTCCTTGTAAAATAACAGCGCCTAGAGTACCACCAGCTATTTGATTTACACCAAAGGCATTTTGGAATATAGTTTTAAATAATCCAGGTACAGAAGTAATGTTAAGAAAAATTATAAGTATTGCAATTAAAATATAAGCCATTGCAAAGATAGGAACGATAATTTCTGAAACCTTTGCAATTCTTTGAACACCACCAAAAATAACAAGTCCTGTTAAAATTGCTAGTAGTATACCCATATGAGATGCTTTAAAATTAAAGGCACCTTGGAAGGCTTGAGATACAGTGTTTGACTGAACAGAGTTAAAGACAAAACCAAAGCAAATTGTAATAAGAATAGAAAATAAAATTCCCATCCATTTCTTACCTAATGCTTTTTCCATATAATAGGCAGGTCCTCCTCTAAAGTTTTCACCATCTTTAACTTTATATATTTGAGCTAAGGTACTTTCTACAAAACTAGAAGCTGACCCTATGAATGCAATAAGCCACATCCAAAAAACAGCTCCAGGTCCACCAGTGGCAATAGCCATAGTAACTCCTGTTATATTTCCGGTACCAACTCTAGAAGCTGTACTTATGCAAAAAGCCTGAAAAGATGAAACACCTTTTTTTTCTTTTTTCTCTTTGATATCAGAAGACTTACCAAAACCATCTCCAAGAAGTCTTATCATTTCTTTAAAATATCTAAATTGAACAAATTTTGTTTTATATGAAAAATAAAGACCTAATGCTAGAAGTGGTCCAATAAGTATATAGACCCAAAGAAAATCATTAAAAGAAGAAAGCATAGCATTTATTGAATTCATAATTTACCCCCCTTATTTATATGTAAAATATTTAATTAACAAGTAACTAATAAAATTTTAATATTTTTTTTATAAAATAACAATTACATAAATTAAGCTTTAATAAAAAATTTACAACTTGAATAGTTTATACAAGTTGTAACTTTGAAAAATAAGTAAAATAAGTATTATTATAAAGAGAGTAGAGCTTCTTTAGGTTAGTGAGTAGTTCAAATGGTAAAATTAGATGGCTAGATAAAAAAAGAGAGGATGTATCCGTAATTGGATACATCCTCTCATTAATAATTTATCTGATAGTTAGAGGCTGTTTATTTTTAGTTTAAGCAACCAAAGCATTATTAATAGGTGAAGTATTGCCTCCAGAAGGTGAAGTAGAACCACCATTAGTAGGAGGAGTATTACCCTGAGAAGGTGGAGTAGAACCACTGTTAGCAGGAGGAGTATTACCTTGAGAAGGTTGAGTAGAACCACCATTAGCAGGAGGGATATTACCTTCAGGAGGTGAAGGAGTTCCATCATTAATAGGAGGAACTGTCTCTCCGTTAGGATTTTCTGGATTTTCTTCAGGATTTGTAGTTGTTCCTTCAGAAGGATCAATAGGCACTGTTGTCATATTATCTTGTGCACTTGGAAGTACATATTTATAATCAGCAGTTGCTGAATTAGGATTTTTCTTTTTAATAAATACTCTATTTACTTTTAAAGAAGCAGGAGTATTATTATTAGCAAGTCTTCCATTCATTGAGTTTACTTGAGCACTAACATGAGTACTGCAATATTCCTTTGGTTCTGTACCACTTATAACTAAATAGCTTTGAATTCTAGAACCACGAGGGTCAGCGCTACAAAGTTTTGTTGGAATAAGACCAGAATCTGCACAAAGAGAAACTCTTGTTACACCTTTTGGCATAGGAATATCTGTTCCATCTAATCCTTTATGGGCTACATTCATTATTTTTCCGAAAAGTCCTCCAGCTACAGTAGTACTATTACTACTCATTGCTTTTGGTTGGTCATAACCAATCCATACAGAAGCAGAGTAATGAGGAGTAAGCCCTGAGAACCAATAATTTTTATTTTGTGATGAAGTACCTGTTTTTCCAGCAGTAGGGATATTAGCAACTTTTGCAGAACCTTGACTAGCAGAGTTAGATTTCATCATATCATAAATAATATAAGCAGTCTCAGGTGAAATAACTTGTGTTTTTTTAGGTTCAGCCTTAAGAATAGTTTTACCAGAAGAATCTTTAACTTCTCTATAAAGCATAGATTCTACTATAACTCCATTATTTGCAAAAGCACCATAAGCACTAGCAAGAATGTATGGGTTAGCACCATCAGGATTACTTGGACTATTATCAAATTCACCAAGAGCTAAAGCAGATTGAGAATTTGCAGAAGTTTCATTATATTTTAATCCAAATCTTTCACCATAAGCTAAAGCATTTTTATTACCTATTTTATCAACTATTTTAGAAGCAACAACATTGCTAGAAACTGATAAAGCTTTTGTTAGAGGTAAGTATCCTTTAAAACCGCCTCCCATATTATTTACTTGATGGCCTCCAAATCTACGTAGCTCATCAGAAGTAAATGGAGCATCATCAATTACACTTCCTGATGTCATAAGTTTTAAATCTATAGCAGGTGCATAAACTGATAGAGGTTTACTAGTTGAACCTGTTGGCTTTAGTACATCATAAGCTCTATTTAATGATAGAGCAGGTTGATCACCTCTACCGCCAACCATTGCTTTTATTTCACCAGTTTTAGGATCTTTTATTACAGCAGCAGCTTGAAGTTTAGGAATTCCATATTCATTAACTTCATCTGTTCCAGGCAAACTTAAATTTTTTCTATTATCAACAATTGATTGAACTTCTTTTTGAAGTTCTTCATCCATAGTTGTGTATATTTGCAATCCACCTTGATTTATAAGTCTTCTAGCTTCTTCTTCAGAATATTTTAATTTTTCCTGTAAATCATTTTGAACTTGATCTAAAACAGCTCTACTAAAGGATTCATAATTTAATTTACTGCTAGGAGCTCTATAGTGGAACACAAGTTTATCATTATCTAAGTCGGCAAAAGCTTGATCTTTTTCTTCTTGTGTTATTTTTCCAAGTTCAAACATTTTATTTAATACAGTTTTTGTTCTATTTATATATTTAGTTGGATCTTTTTGATTAGCGGGAATGAAAGCATCGTAATATCCAGGTGCTTGAGTAACACCAGCCATATAGGCACTTTCAATTAAATTTAGTTCAGAAGCACCTTTATCAAAATATCTTAGTGATGCAGCTTCTACACCATAAACAGTACCACCAAGAGGGATTGTATTTAAGTATGCTGTTACTATATCATCTTTTGAGAGTTTCTTTTCAAGTTGAAGAGCTAAATAAATCTCCTTTATTTTCCTTTCAACTTTTGTTTTTTCATTAGTTAGAATTGTATTTTTTAATAATTGTTGTGTTAAGGTAGATGCACCATGAAGTCCACCTTTTTTTGTAAAGATTCTTTTTATATCGTGAATTAAGGCACCACCTATTCGTTTTATGTCAATTCCTTGATGTTCATAAAAACGTTCATCTTCTATAGAAACAAATGCATCTTTTAATTGCTTTGGAATCTTATCAGATGATAATTTAATACGCTGTTCAGTACTTTCTATAGAATCTATTTTTCCATCTTGATTGTTATAGAGTGTTGCTGATTGGGATAAATTTTGTACTTTTTCAACGTCTATAGGCGGAGTGCTTCTAATTATAGCTATTGCGTAGCCAGCAGCAGTAACACCTACAGTTAATATTAAGAAAAGAATTATAAAAGAAAATACTTTAAGAAATTTTTTTAGTTTACTTTGTTCTTTCTTAGAGCTTTGTCTTTTCACCTTCTTATTTTTTACACCATTCTTTTCAGCCATAATTTCCGTTAATAAAAACGGGTTCCCCCTTTCTAAAATTAATACAACTTAATAATATTTTAAAGTATTATAAGCTATAAAATAATTAATTTTATAAATTCCCCCTTATTTTTTTGAATAATTTTAAATATTCATTATTATTATAGCATAATAATGTAAAGATTAAACATAAACACAAAAAGAAAAGTAGGTGAACAATTTGTATCAAAGAGCTTATACAAGGAAATATAAAGTTTTTAATAGAATTAAATTTTATTTAATTTTGGTGGTTATATCACTAAGTTTATTATTTTTTACCTTTATATATTACTTTGATAGTATTATTGCACCAACAGTTTTAACAGTTGCGGATGGTGAAATAAGAGCTAAAATAACAGACATAATAAATAAAAATATAAGTGAGATATACGGTGAGAACTTTAACTATGATGAAATGATTAAAGTTGAAAAAGATAGTGATGGGAAAATTATAATGTTAAAAGCTGATACAACGAAATTAAATTCATTAGCTATGGAAGTTGCTATGGAATCTCAGGAAGAAATAAAAGATGTAGGTGATGTTGGAGTTAAGATTCCTATAGGTTATATTACTAAGAATAGTATAATGGCCTATTGGGGAGCAAAAATAAGAATTAGAATGGTACCTATAGGAAGAGTAGAAACTAGTTATTCTTCTACTTTTGAAAGTGCAGGTATAAATCAAAGTAGACATAAGATTTATATTAATTTGAAAACAAAGGTAAAAGTAATAGTACCATTTCAAAGTACAGAAACAGAAGTTGTTCATCAAATTCCAATAAGTGAAACTATAATAGTTGGAGAAGTGCCAAGAATGAGTTTTGGAAAAGATTTATTTCAAGAGTCTATAAATAATGAAGAAAACGAAAATTAAACTTAAACATAATAAAGAAATTATATTAAATACCGTTAACATAAAAGATAGAGAGGATGTATCTATAATTCCATACATCCTCTTTTTCTTTTTTTGTAATATTATTAGTTTTCCCAGTTGAATATGTATGGGATATTTCTATAATAATCTCCGTAATTTAATCCGTATCCAACAACGAATAAATCTTCTATTTCAAAGCAGCAGTAATCAGGCTTTAATTTAGCCTTTCTTCTAGAAGGTTTATCAAGAAGTGTACAAGTCTTAACTGATTTTGCTCCTAGTTTTTTCACATGTTCAATAACAAAATCCATTGTTATACCAGTATCCATAATGTCATCGACAATTAAAACATCTAATCCTTCTATATTATCAGGAATATCATTTACAACTTTTACTGTTCCTGTACTTTCTTCAGCATCTCCATAACTAGATGTTGTCATAAAACCTATTTGGGTTTTTCCATCAATAGCTCTAACTAAATCAGCTGTAAATATAAAGCTACCTCTTAAAAGTGAAAGAACATAAATAGGTTTATCTTTATAATCATTAGTGATTTTTTCACCTACAATTTTAATTTGTTCTTTAATTTGTTCTTCAGTAATAATAATATTTCTTTTTTTATTCTCCATGATTAAGCCTCCTAGATTTTAACTGCATTTTTGTTTACAATATTGTATTTATATTATAAAATTAATAGAATATTGTCAAGAAACGATAAAGAAGAAAGTGACTATTTATCTGATAGCTAGAGGCTGTAATGCTCCTATGTTCTAAAGGAAACTCGACTCACATTGTTCGCTGAGTAAGTTCCTATAACTAAATCAAGATTTAGACAGCCACTTAAGTAGGAGATAAACAGCCTTACGCTTCTAGATAACTACGACTAAGTATTCAGATGGAGTCAAAACTCCACCTGAATTAAGTCTACGTTTATATAGGTTAATGAGTGATAATTTGATAATTAAATAAAAACATAGAATTTCTATTTATAAAAAGAATAGTTAGGAATTTCAGTTTTAGTATATAATAAGGATAGAATTTTTTTGAAAATAATAGTTAAAATAAACGAGGTGATTTTTTGATATACGGAAAAATAGAGGGTATAAGAAACTCAGTATTAAATGAACTTGAAGAACTTTATGGATATACAATTCCTAAGTACAGTATTTGTACAGAAGAAATTATAAATACTATTTGTAGAATTTCAAACGATATAGAAAAAGAAATAAGTGTTGGTATAACAAGAAAAGGAAAGGTAATTAGTGTAGCTATAGGTGATTCTACAAGTGTAGAGATACCTGTTATAGATATACACGAAAAGAAACTTTCAGGAGTAAGAATAATACATACTCATCCTAATGGTATTTGTAGATTATCAGCTCTAGATATATCTGCTTTACTTAAATTAAAGTTAGATGCCATAATGGCAGTAGCTATTGAAGATGGAGAAATCAAGGATACATCAATAGGATTTTGTAAAGTTGAAAACAATTTATTAGTAGCTGAAGAATATGCTCATGGCTCTGTAGAACAGGCTTTAAATTTCAAAATATTAGATAAAATAAGTTATATTGAAGATATGATAAAAGCTAATAATGTAGAAGAGGATGATAGCGAAAAGGCTATTATTGTTGGTTGTGATAGTGAGGACAGTTTAAGAGAGCTTGGAGAGTTAGCTGAAGCTTGTGAAATACCTGTACTTGAGAGTGTATTCCAAAATAGAAATAAAATAGATTCAGCTTTTTATATAGGCAGTGGTAAGGTATTAGAAATAGCAGAACTTAGACAAAAATTAAGAGCTAATGTAATTATATTTGATGATGAACTTTCTGGTTCTCAAGTTAGAAATTTAGAAAGTGTTTTAGGAGTTAAAGTAATAGATAGAACTACTTTAATACTTGAAATATTCTCAAGAAGAGCTAAAACAAAGGAGGCTAGAATTCAAGTAGAACTTGCACAACTTAAATATAGATCTACTAGACTTATGGGACTTGGAACTGTTTTATCAAGAACAGGTGGTGGAATAGGAACTAGAGGACCAGGAGAAAAGAAATTAGAAACTGATAGAAGACATATAAGAGAAAGAATCTATGATTTACAAAAAGAACTAAAGAAAATAAAGAAGAATAGAGAAATTCAAAGAGAAAGAAGAGCTAAGCAAAATGTGCCACAGGTATCATTGGTTGGGTATACTAATGCAGGAAAATCAACTTTAAGAAATACACTTTGTGATGTAGCTGCATCTAAAGACAATCAAGGTAAGGAAAAGGTATTTGAAGCTAATATGCTTTTTGCAACTTTAGATACTACAACAAGAGCTATTACCCTTCCTAGTAATAGAGCAATAACATTAACTGATACAGTAGGTTTTGTTCAAAAGTTACCACATGAATTAGTGGAGGCATTTAAATCAACTTTAGAAGAGGTAATATATTCTGATTTACTTTGTCATGTAGTTGATGCTTCTTCACCAAAATATGCAGAGCAAATAGAAGCTGTTGAAGGAGTTTTAGGAGAATTAAATGCTTTAGAAAAACCTATGCTATTAGTGCTTAATAAAATAGATTTAATAACAGCAGAAGAATTAGAAGAAATAAAAGAAAAATATTCAAAGAATTATGAAATAATAGCGATATCAGCTTATGAGAAAATAAATTTAGATGAGTTATTAAATGAAATAGAAGAGAAATTACCATTTACATTAGAGGAAAAGGAATATTTAATACCTTATAGTGATCAAAAGATGGTAGCATATCTTCATAGAGCAGCAAATGTTTTAGAAGAAGATTATAGAGATAATGGAACTTATATAAAAGCCCAAGTAGATGAAGAAATAAAAAATAAATGTTCAGAATTTGAGATATAATTATGAACTAGGAGCTATGTTAAAGAACAAAAATATAATTAAAAATTTGACTATGCTGAACTAAGTCTAGTTTTATTATATTAAGCTTTAATATAGCTTTTTCTTAAGATTTTATTAGGAGTTGTTTTACATGAAGAAAGAAGTTTTGGAATATCAAAAAGCTTATAAAGGAATTATAAAGGATCTTGAAAATAATAAAAATGTTTTAGGAGTTACTGTTTTTGGTAGTTTGATAACAGGAGATATTTGGGAAGGCTCAGATATAGATATGTTTGTTATAGTTGATAAAATGAAGGATAATAAAAAAGATTTTTTTGGAATGAAGCATGGCATAGAAGTTCATATGAGAATGTTATCAAAAGAGAATTTCATAAACTTTAAAGACAATTATACTGGTGGGAGTTCAATACACAGAAAATTAATATCATCTAAACTAGTTATAGGAAAAGATAAGGATATAGTAAATAAATATAATGAATTAAAAATATTAAATAATGTGGAAAGAGAAAAGTGGAATTTAGCTTATTTAGGAAAGGTTATAAGTGAACTTGCTCACTGTAAAAAAGCTTTAGAGAATGGAAAAATATATGCAGCTTTTAACAGTGCAATGAAGCTAGGGGATAGTTATTCAAGATTATATTTAAATTTAAATAATTATCTGTTAAATAGTGACCCTTTTATTGTTGCTTTAAGTTTAAATAATGAATTTAAAAAGAGAATAGATAAAATAGTGAAAGAACATAAAAGAGAAAGTATAGAGGAATTCATAGAATTCATTGAAAAGTTTTTAAGAGAAAATATAGTTGAAGCTACAACAATGCTTATAGATTCTTTAAAAGAAGCAGGAGAACCTTTAGATTCTAGTTATCTTTCAAATTGTGAGAAATTTTCAAGAATAGAAATTCCTATAGAGAAAATTTTAAAGGAATTATCAAAGAGGGGAATAATAAAGAGTTCTTTAAGAGAGTATGAAAGTAGTGAGGGGAATAAATTAATAGAAGAGTTGGTGTACTATTATGAAGAAGGAAAAAATTGATTTAGAAAAGTTTAAAGTAGATTTTAAAGAAGAAAGTCATAAATATTTAGATATTTACAATTATATAAAAGAAGCCATAGATACAGATGTTTTTGAAGATGGACAAAAAATGCCAACTATAAGAGCTCTTTCAGAACATTTAAATGTAAATAAGGACACCATAATAAATGCCTATAAAAAATTAAATAATGAAGGTTATTTATATCAAAATCAAGGTAGTGGTAGTTATGTTAAAAAGAAAGATTTATTAAAAAACTTCAAAAAAGAATATGGAGAAATATTTCAAAGATTAATTAATAACAATAAAATGGAGTTAATTGATTTAACTGGTGAAACGACAAGTGCTAATTTCTTTGAAATAAAAACACTAAAAAATGTTTTAGATAAGGTTTTAGATAGAGATGGTGTAAATGCTTTAGAATATAATGATTCAATGGGATATAGAAAGCTTAGAGAAATAATAAATGATAAATTTTGGAATGGTGAGAATTCTTTAGATAACCTAATTATAACTTCGGGAACACAACAAGGTATAGATATAGTATCTAAAGGGTTAATAAATGTTAATGATAATGTAGTAGTAGAGAAACCAACATATTCAGGAGCTTTAGCTGTATTTAAAATTAGAAAAGCAAATGTTTTTGAAATACCTATGGAAGAGGATGGTGTATCCATAGAAGCTTTTGAAAAAATGCTTAAAAAGTATAGAATAAAATGTTTTTACACCATGAGTTATTTTCAAAATCCAACGGGAATAAGTTGCTCTTTAGAAAAGAAACTAAAGATAATAGAGTTGTCTAAGAAATATGATTTTTATATAATCGAAGATGATTATTTATCAGAGCTAATTTATGATGAAGAAATAGAGCATATTCCTTATAGAGCTTTAGATAAAAGTAGAGTTATTTATTTAAAAAGTTTTTCAAAGGTTTTTCTTCCTGGGATAAGAATAGGTTATTTATTAGCACCAGATGAATTTAGTGAAGTTCTTCAAATATCAAAAGCTACTAGTGATATTGCAACATCAAGTTTAATGCAAAGAGCCTTAGAATTATATATAAGAGAAGGCTATTGGAAAGAGCATATTGAAAAAATTAATAAAGAATATTCTAGAAGATATAATTATATGATAGAAGCTTTAGAGAACAAACTTAAAAAATATGTAACCTTTGATAAGCCTAAAGGGGGATTAAATCTTTTTATAAGATTAAATAAAAATGTAGATTTAAATTCTAAAGAATTATTTTATGAACTTTCAAAGGTTGGTGTTATGATAAGTCCAGGAATATTATATTACCATAATCAAAGAGATGGATATAGAAGCTTTAGAATTGGATTTTCTGAAATAGACTATAGGAAAATAGATAAAGGAATAGATAGTATACTTAGAGTTTTAGAAAGAAGGTAAAAAAATGAAGAAATATATGACCTTAAAAAATTATGGTGAAGATAGTTTTGAAGAAAAAAAATCAGAATTTATAGGTTATGCAAAAAGAGTTACCACAGAAGAGGAAGCTAAAGAATTTGTGGCAGAGATTAAAAATCAACATAAAACAGCAAGACATAATTGTTATGCTTATATAATTGGAGAAAATATGGGGATACAAAGATATTCTGATGATGGAGAGCCACAAGGAACAGCTGGTATACCTATACTTGAAGTAATAAAGAAAAATGAGTTAACTGATTGTGCTGTAGTTGTAACAAGATACTTTGGTGGTATTTTATTAGGTACAGGGGGACTGACTAGAGCTTATACCAAAGGGGCTGTTATTGCCATTGAAGCTAGTGGGGTTGTAGAGAAGGTTAAAGGAATAAGAGTTGCTGTAGATGTAGAATATGATTTATACGGAAAATTACAATATATTTGTGGACAAAATAACTGGCATATAGAAGATAGCGAATTTTCAGATAGAGTAAAGATATATATATTAGCTCAAGAAGATACAGTAGAGCAAATAGAGAAGGAATTTACAGAAGCAACTAATGGGAAAGCCATTATAACTAAAGATGAAGAAGGTATATACTTTAAAGAAGGATTTAGACTTTTTAAAGAAATAGACTAGCTATAAATGACTATATAACTAAGTTTACAATTCTTGAAAAGGAATTTTTGCTATGATATAATTATTTTTGTCTGATGACTAGCGTCTGTAATATTCTAAGTAATAGATAGACACTAGCCCTTAGTCGTGACTATTAAATTTAGATAGAGTTAAATTCTATCTAAGTTTAGTCCTAGCTTATAATTGAGAATTGAGAGTTAAGAATTGAGAATTAATAAGAACTATAAAACTTATACATTTTATAACTCAATTTAACTTTTGATACATAGTTAAGTTATTAGATAACTTCGTCTAAAATTCAGATAGAGTAATAATCTTACCTGAATTAAGTCTCAGTTTATATATTCATAGAATAATGAAATATTTTAAAAGAACTCTATTACGGGGATTAATTTATATTTTAAAATTGAAATTTTGCTATAAAATGTAGGAGGTAATTGAAGATGGCAGGACATTCAAAATGGAAAAATATTGCGGCAAGAAAAAGTAAAGTTGACGCTAAGAGAGGTAAAATCTTTACTAAATTAGGTAAAGAGCTTGCTATAGCTATTAAAGAGGGAGGTCCAAACCCTGAAATAAACTCAAGATTAAGAGATGCTATAGCTAAAGCTAAAGCTGCAAATATGCCAAATGATAATATCAATAGAGCTATAAAAAAAGCAGAAGGTGAAGCTAATAGCGTAAACTACGAAAAAATAGTTTATGAAGGATATGGTCCATCAGGAGTTGCTGTAATAGTTGAAACATTAACAGATAACAAAAATAGATCAGCAGGAAACGTTAGAAGTGCTTTCACTAAAGGTGGCGGAAACATGGGAACTTCAGGATGTGTAGGTTTCATGTTCCAAGAAAAAGGTGAAATAATCATAGAAAAAGCAGATAGAGATGAAGAAGAAATCATGATGATGGCTATAGAAGCTGGTGCAGAAGATTTCGTTGCAGAAGAAGAAGTATTCGTAGTAAAAACTGCTCCAGAAGATTTCTCAGCAGTAAGAGAAGCTTTAGAAGCTGAAGGAATAGAATTCTTAGAAGCAGACGTTAAAATGATTCCTGATACAGAAACAGAAATCAACGAAGATGATGCTAAGAAATTCCAAAAAATGCTTGACTTACTTGAAGATGACGATGATGTTCAAGAAGTTTACCACAATGCAATATTCCCTGAAGGATGGGATGAATAGGATATTCTAAGCACTTTTGAAAATCAAAAAAAAAATCGATTGTGATATACAAAAGTAAGATAACACACTTTTAATGTCGATATACAATAATCATGTTATATCGAGACTGGGAGTGTGTTTTTTTGTTGCAATTAGATGATATCTTAAAGGAGTTGAGCACGATATGAAGAGTAGAAATTTAACACCTAAAACAATAAAATATCATATAATGTAATTACTAAATTTATGAAAGAGAATATAGATATGATAAGGTTGTTTATATCAAAGAGCAATTAAAATGGTTAGGATTAAGTAAAATTTTTAATGAAGATAATTTAATAGAAAATATTGGTGATATTGAAGAAATACAAACATTAGAAAGTCATTTGGAGTATATTAATGAAATTGATATAAGATTAGATAAAAAGGATTTTAGAAAAGGTATTGATAAAATAATAAAATCTATAGTAGGAAAAAGTTTAGAGGACCTATTAATTAAATTAGATAATAATAAAAGAAGATGTAAAGGGTTAAAACAATATAATAAATTATTTAGTCTTTTAGAGTTGCTGTATATAGTAGTTAGTAAAAGATTTAGTATTAAAGGGAAAAGATTGCTAAGTAGATTATAAGAAAAAAAAGAATAAGTATTAATTCTTATAGGTGATATTTTTCGTTAGTAAATTATTATATATAAGTTATAGATTTTAATACTTTTACTAAACTAAATTAACAATTTAGTCAAATATCGAGTGTTAATTAGTTAATTTGTTGTATTTTATATATATTGGAATTATATCTTAAAAAATGTATAATTATATATGTTTTTAATTACAAATAACTTATCTTTAAAATAGAAAATTAGAAAAGATATGAGTGAGGTGGAGAAATTAATGGAGGAAGTTATAAAGTTTATTTTTGTAGATAATATAAGTGAAATTGATAAATATAGAGAATATTTAGAAAAAAAAATAGATATATTAATGAAAAAACTTAATGATAAGAATGTTGATTATTTTTTTTTAGATGAAGTAATGAATGAGCATACTATGCATGTAGATAATAATAATCAGTTTCAACTAATAATAAATTGTAAAGAAAAGGAATATTATGTATTTTTTGAATTTGAGACTTTTGGTGAAATTAAACAATTAGAAGTAAGTATATATTGCGATAATAAGGAGATTGATGAATTACTAAACCATGAAAAAAAGACAATTGTAGAAATTCTAAAAGTAAAATTAAAAGATATAATAATGTATGAGAACGAAGGTGAAAAAGAGAAAGAGTGGAAAAATTGTGTTTGGATATTGGATTATCAATCACAAAAGTTTGCAACTGAATTATATAATAAAATATATGAAACAGAAAATATATTTAGAAATTTAATTAGTGAATTAATGTTAAAAGCAATAGGAGTTAATTGGTGGGAAGATGTAGTAAATAAAATAATAAAAGACGAGCATAAAGGAAGAAGTGGAAGTTATAAGTCTATAATCCCAGCATTTAATGATGTAGATGAAAGATTATTATCTGTAGATGCAACAAAGCTATCACAAATATCGAAATCAAAGATATATAAGTGGAATTTCAAGGAAGATAATTATGTATATGATGTACTTAGGGTTTATATTGAAAATAATTATAATTTAAAAATTATTAATGAGAATGACATAAGAGAAGTATTTAAAAAAATGAGTAGTCAATTTTGTGTTGAAATTGACTTATGGGATAAATATTTTTCAAAATATTTATCCCAAGATTTCCTAATTAATTATAAAAGTTTTAGTAAAAATAGAAATCACATTGCTCATAATAAAATTATAGACAGAGAGTGTTATGAATTAATAAATAAAAATATTATGCAAGTTTCAGAGGAACTTATTAATGCAATTAAAAAAGTGAAAGAAAATTATAAATCAATTGAAAAAATTGAAATAGAAAGACAGATATATGATGAGTATATGGATGAAATTATAGAAGAGCAAACTGGGTTAAAAATAATAGATAATGATGAAATAATAGAAAAATTTGATGAAGCGACAAATAAGATTTATGAAGAAGTGAGTGATAGCATTAGATTTAGAGAAGACTTAGAAATAGGAAGTAAATGCAATATAGAGGAAACCCTTTATGAAAAGGAATTATTTATAATAAAGCATTTAATAACTGAAGAAGAGGTAAAAGTAAAATATACTATGATTATTGATGATTCAAGAGGAGCTACAAGTACCTTGGAAATTATATATGAATATACAGATGATAAGAAAAAGTATTATATTAAATATTCTAACGGAGATTATGAGTATGATGATGAACAAGGACTATATATTCCTATATTAGAATCAGAATTTTCAGAAAATGAATTGGAATTAGTTATACAAGAAATAATTGATGCTGTAAATGAAGATTTAGTAATTTAAAAGAGCAAGTAGATAATACAGAATATGAAAGAGGAACAAATAGTGAAGAGAGAGTAGTGTTGGAAATACCTTGTTGGAATTGTGGACAGTAATATATTTGTATAAATAAAGAATATGGACCTATTAATACATGCTTAAATTGTGGAGAAAAAATTCATATAGAGAAATGTTCGAGATGTGGTGAATATACTGATGAAATTGATATTTCAGGGTTATGTCCACTTTGTCACGATGAATTTGAAAGTGAGTAATTATAAAGCAGTAATACACTATAGATTGAAAGTTTTAGGAATAATATTAAATTAAATATTTATTAGATAAAAATGATTCCTGATACAGAAGCAAAAATTAATAAAGATGATGCTAGGAAATTTCAAAAGTGCTTGACTTACTTGAAGATGATGATGTTCAAGAAGTTTACCACAATGCTGAATTATCAGAATGATGGAATGAATAATACTGTTAAGTGTAGTAATGTCAATGGATTTAAAAGGTTAATAAGTATAAAAAACAGCTTGGTTAAGATATACGTATTAATTAGTTATTTAAAATTTAAAAGATATACATAAGGATTAAGGTAAATAACACTTCCTTGATTACGATATATGTTAGTTAATACTAGCTATACAGTAGTCAAGGCGGTGTTTTTGTTAGCTAAAGATATTTTAAAGGAGTATATTTATGATATTACTATTCGTAATTATACAACTAGGACAAATAATCTATTAAGATTTTTAAAGTATTGTGAGGCTGAGTTAAAGGTGCTTGAATTAGAAGATATTAGTCATTTGCATATTAAGAAGTATTTAAATTGCCTAAAGGATAGAGATTTAAGTCTAGCTATATAATACTATCTTAAAAATATACGTAGATTTTTTAACTACTGTTATAAAGAAGGTTACTGTATCAATATTGCTAAACGAGTAAGCTTGGCTAAAGATAAGAAAGTTGTTATTAAGAATTCACAGATAGAGAAGTTAGGAATATGTTAGAGGCGTATAAAATGGAGAGTTATATTAATGTACGTAATAAATGTGTAATGGCCATTTTGTTTGATATAAGTATTAGAAATACTGAACTTTGCAAAATTAAGAAGTTAAGTGTAAGACAGACTGTTAGCTATATAGACGGTAAAAGAAATAAGGAGAGGATAGTTCCCATAAGTCCATATTTAAAAAGATAATGATTAAGTATGAGAAGATTAAAGATGCCTACCTACGAGATAATATACTATTATTTCCTTAGTTATAGGAATAAACCTCTAATAGGTGAGGATGTAGAAAGAATAGTAAAGATAGCTGGAAATATAACAAAGGTAAGAGTTCCTATACTTGCAGACAATATTTTGCACAAGCACAGCTTAGAAATGGACTGGATATATATTTGTTAAACAAGCTATTAGGACATAATGGTGTGATAATTACTAAAAGGTATTTACAAGGACTAGAAGATAAGGATGCAGTTGAGTAAGGAGCTAAGACAAGTCCATTAATGAATTTAAAAGTATAAAACAAAAAGGAGCTACGTCAATAGCTCCACTGTAACAATTAAATATTGTTAAATAAATCTTTGTGTACCCCTTTAGGAGATACCATTAACCGTAATTAAATGGTATCAAAAAATGGGAGTATATAAGGTTTTGTTTTTTATGCCGTAAATTGGGAATGTAGGTTAGTAGTTAAGCACTAAGCTACTCTGAATTAGTAGGAAAGCTAAGCCAAAGTATAAAATCAGCTATAGTACATAAAAGCATTACACCTCTCTTTAGTGAGTACTATGTAAGGTAGATACTAGAATATAAGCTTATAGGAGAAGTATTATAAATAAAAAGCTAGTATTGTCAATGGCACTAAATTAAGAGAGGTATCTAGCATATATAAATTGATATTTAGCTACTTATGCAGTTACATATTATTTTTTATTATAGCTGTACAGGTAGGTAAATTATATATTCTCAGAATTTATTACGTTACCATAATATATTATTGTTTAATATATATAAATATGGTAATATGTAGTTAAATAAACATTCTGAAAAAAGAGGTGATTTAATTATGAAGTACATAGAAGGAAAATTGATTGATGATAGTGGTACTACCATTATAAATTTAGAAGGTATGAGTGAGGTAAAAGCAAATAAATTAGTAGGGAAAATATTTTGCCCAGGAGAAGGGTGCACAGCTCCTTTATATATAGCACATAATCCGAATGATGGTGGTAAAACTATATTTTTTAAGGCTACGAATGATAATCATATTCTTACGTGCCCATATAGAAATGAAAATAGTAAAGGTAGAAGGGCCACGGGAACATCAATGAATGGATATTATACTGAAGGGCAAATAAATGATTATATAAGAAATTTGTATAAAGATTTAAATACACCTCCAGAAGAAAAAAGGAAAAAGACAAATAATAACCCTAAAAAAAGAACTGATACTATAGGAAATAATGAAGAAAAGACCATTATTAAAGGTGGAAGGATAGTATCAGGAGGTGAAGTTGGGCTTGAAGGAAATAAAGGTAGAATGAGCAGAAGATATAGTGTATCAGATAGTGATATCGGAGCTCAAATTGGAGTATATGGAAAAATTAAGAGCTTAGACTTAGATAAATATGGTCAAGTTCATATATTATTTTCAGAGGAGAGAAATAGCAATATAGAAGTATTAATTGGTCAAGTATATAATAATTTAAATCCTCAAGAATTTAGATGGTTAGGAAATCTAAAAGTATACTTTGATAGATTAATAAATGATGGAAAATCAGTTGAGTTAGTAGCTGGTGGATTAGTAGTGGAATATAATAATCAATTAACCATAGAGCTACAAGCAAAGTATAGTTTTAGAGTTAATGGACATACTATATTAGATATTGTAAGGAGGAAGATATAAATTTATATTTTAAGAGCTAAGGCTGTGAAAAAACGCAGCTATGGCTCTTTTGTTGTATAAAGAATACCACTGATTATATCGGTGGTTCTGAAAAGCTTATAGCTTTGAATCGAATAAAAAAGACTCCTTTGGTTACAATATATTGGGGCTTGCCAACCAATTATATAAGCAAAGGAGGTTCATTAAAGTAAACAATAACAGTTTAGCACATAGTAAATGGAATTGTAAATATCATATAGTATTTGTTCCAAAATATAGAAGTCGGGTGATTTATGGAAAGGTAAAAGCTGATGTCGGTGTTATTTTGAGAAAACTTTGTGAGTATAAAGAAGTTGGAATAGCTGAAGCAAATGAAGTAGGGGAACAAATAATAACTTTAAAACTAACACTAGTATAACTCTTAACCGTTACAAAAGTATATACTCAGTATAAGAGTAATAATGTAGCGTAATAGAGTATAACTATTTTTTTATTAGCTATTAATACAACTTGTTACAGTTGTTAGTACGTAAATATACATATAACTATACTATTATTTTCTATAGATATATTAGCTTATGTTACAGAAAATGATACAAATAAATTTTATAAATATGAAATATATGATATTAATAGAAGGTATAATAGAGATTCTTAATAGAATAGGCTATAAGTTGAAAGGGTATATAAAAATGGTGATATCAGGAGTAAAGAACTTATAGAGGAGTATATAGGATTAATATCATCAATATTATATAAGTTTGATGAAAATAATTTAGTATATTAGATTAAAGGAATGTATTTTAATGTTGAGCTAGTTAAGATTAAAAAATGTTAATTGACCTTAATAAAATATCTAATAGAGTAAATAAGGAAGATATTATTAAAATAATAAATAGTAGTGGTGGTAGTATAATATTGGAGTTAGAAAATAGTTTAAGTAGTATACAAGAAATAATATGGTTAGAAGAAAGTATATTATGTTAGTTGGATAAGAATAATTAGGAGAGTTGAGAAATCAGCCCTCTTTTTTATTGTAATTAAAATATTCAACTTAGATAAATATAGAATATTATTTAGAAAAATAACTTTAATATATTTTTAAATCTAAATTGACTATTCCCTAAGGTAATAGTTTATATTTTAAAGGTAATGAAGTAATCAAAGGATAAATTAAGGCTAAAATTTAGGAGGAACTTTAAATGGGATTTTTTTTAAAAGATAAAGATATAATATGCAAATGCAAAGGAACTAAGGAAAGTGAAATAATAAATGCCATCAAAAATAATATAGATACTTATGAAAAGCTTAAGTCTTCAACAGGTGCTGGGGATGGAAGATGTAAGGGATTGAGATGTAAGAAAAAGATTGAAAAATTAATAGAAGAAAATAAGCAATAATTAATAGATAGATAAAAATTTATTTAAGATGTATAAAAAATAAATAATTGACAATAATCACCAATAGAGAGGTGATGAATTTGAAATTATTTAAATATTTTAAAGATGAAAAAGCTAGGCTTGTTATAGCTGTAGCTTTAGCTATAGTTTTTTTTAGTGGAAGTTATTTAGCTAGCTATTATTATAAGTTAGGAAAGTTAACTGATAAATCTAAGACAACTTCAGGGGAAGTAGCATTAGATGAAAAAAATAAGCCTCTAAGTGATGATTTTATAGTTATGTTTATGAGAATGAATGATGAAAAGGTAGAAGAAATATACTATAAAACAAGTATTAGAGAGTTAAAAAATAGTTTAAAAGTAGATAAGTTAACAGAAGGTGAATTAGAAAAAGTTTTAGCTGAAGATGGATTTAAGAAAAAAACAAAAGATGCTTCCAATGCAGTGTTCTTTAAAGAAGATGGAACAGGTCTTCAACCTAATAAATATTATATAGGTTCTATGGATGGGAAGTTATCTATTTATAAATCAGATGAAAAGGGTAATGTTTATATAGAAAAAGCAGAAGATATAACAGAAGTACCTATAAATATTTTTCCAGAAGTTGACCAAGAAAAAATAAAGAATTTTTCTAATGTTTATAATACTAGAGAAGAATGTGAAGAAGCATTAACTGCTTATACTAGCTAATTATTAGGGGTTGTAGTAATACAGCCCCTATTTCTATAATTATTGATAATATAGCTTGTTCGTGTTAAAGTATTATGTAGATTATTTTTTAGTAAATGAAAAGATTTTTCTATATATTTTAAGGTAGGCTATGGGAGTGAACATATATGTACGAATACATAAAAGGTGAGTTTATAGGGATTAACAAAGATTATGTAGTCTTAGAAAATAATAATATAGGATATAAAATCTTCACATCAGGAAATACTATGGCAACTATGCCTAAGGTAGGGGAAGAGAGTATCCTTTATATTGAACAAATTGTTAGAGAAGACTTTATAGGTCTTTATGGCTTTACAACAAAAGAAGAATTAGAGATGTTTAAAAAATTATTATCAATTAATGGAGTTGGTGCAAAAGCTTCACTTTCATTATTATCAATAAGTACTGTTAATAATTTAAAATATGCAATTTTATCTGGAGATGAAAAGCACATCACTAGAGCTCCTGGAATAGGTAAAAAAACAGCTCAAAGAATTATATTAGAGCTTAAAGATAAAATTACTCCTGATGAGTTACTTGAAGGTAATTTAGTTTCAGATAATGATGGAAATACTTTAGAGCTTGGCTATTTAGGTAACATAGAAGAAGCTTTAGATGCGTTAATGGCTTTAGGATATAGTGATAAGGAAGCAAATAAAGCTTTAGAATCAGTTGATAAGACTGAAAGTATTGAGAATATTATAAAGGAAGCTTTAAAAATATTAATGAGATAGGAGGCTAATTTATGGATAACAGAATAGTTACTTCTACAGAAACTGAGCTTGACTTAAATAATGAATATAGTTTGAGACCAGAAAAAATAAGTGAATACATAGGTCAAGAAAAGGTTAAGGAAAGACTTAACATTTTTATAAAAGCAGCTCAAAATAGAGGAGAAGCTTTAGATCATGTTATTTTATATGGACCTCCAGGACTTGGGAAAACCACTCTTGCTAATATTATAGCTAATGAAATGGGGGGAAACTTAAAAATAACTTCTGGACCAGCAATTGAAAGAGCTGGAGATTTAGCAGCAATATTAACAACATTAAATGATAATGATGTTTTGTTTATAGATGAAATTCATAGACTAAATAGATCTGTTGAAGAAATATTATATCCAGCTATGGAGGATTATGTTTTAGACATAATTATAGGAAAAGGAGCGTCAAGTAAGTCTATAAGATTAGATTTACCTAAGTTCACTTTAATAGGAGCAACTACTAGAATAGGAATGTTAAGTGCACCTCTAAGAGATAGATTTGGTGTTCTTTGTTCTATGGAATATTATACTCATGAGGAATTAACAGAAATTATAATTAGGAGTGCTCATATATTAGGTTGTGGAATTAGCTATAATGGAGCTTTAGAAATTGCTAGAAGGTCAAGAGGAACTCCTAGAATAGCTAATAGGCTATTAAAGAGAGTAAGAGATTATGCAGAAGTACTTTGCAATAATGAGATTACTGAAGAAGCTGCAAAGAAAGCTCTAGAACTTTTAGATGTAGATAAAGAAGGGTTTGATAGAGTAGATAATAATATACTTGGGGCAATTATAGATAACTTTAATGGAGGACCTGTAGGAATTGAAACTCTTTCTTATTTTATAGGAGAAGAATTAGATACTATTGAAGATGTTTATGAACCTTATTTATTACAAAAAGGTTTTATAATAAGAACTCCAAGAGGAAGAATGGCAACTGAAAAAGCCTATAAACATTTAAATAGAAGTTTTGGAAAAAACAAAAAAGTAGGGGATGCAGCCCAGTGTACTTTATTTGAAGATTAAATTTAGAGAAGGTGTGTACTTATGAAAGTTAAAGATTTTTATTTTGATTTACCAGAAGAACTTATAGCTCAACATCCATTAGAACAAAGAGATAGTTCAAAGCTTATGGTTGTGAATAGAGAAACAGGAAATATTGAACATAAGCATTTTCATGATATATTAGGTTACTTAAAAAAAGGAGATACTTTAGTATTAAACAATACTAGAGTACTACCTGCAAGATTAATTGGAGAAAAGTCAGAAACAGGTGGTAAAATAGAGTTTTTATTACTTAAAAGGCTTTCAGGAGATAAGTGGGAATGTTTAGCGAAACCTGGAAAAAGAGCTAGAATAGGAACAGAATTTACTTTTGGAGATGGTAAACTTAAAGCTGTAGTAACAGCTATAGGTGAAGAAGGAAATAGGGAAATTGAATTTAAATATGATGGTATATTTGAACAAGTTTTAGATGAACTAGGACAAATGCCACTTCCACCTTATATCCATGAGAAATTAGAAGATAAAGAAAGATACCAAACCGTATATTCTAAAGAAAAAGGATCAGCAGCAGCACCAACAGCTGGATTACATTTTACTAAAGAATTATTAGAAGAAATAAAAGCAATGGGTGTAAATATAGCTTATTTAACTTTACATGTGGGGCTTGGAACTTTTAGACCTGTTAAAGTTGATGATATAAATGAACATGTAATGCATTCTGAGTACTATCACTTAGATGCAGAAAATGCTGAAATTATAAATAACACAAAGAAGAATGGTGGAAGAATAATTTCAGTAGGAACAACATCAACTAGAACTCTTGAAACTATAGGAGATGAAAATGGTATGGTGAAAGAGTGTAGTGGATGGACAAATATTTTTATATACCCAGGTTATAAGTGGAAGGTTGTTGATAACTTAATAACAAATTTCCATTTACCAGAATCTACTTTAATAATGTTAGTATCTTCTTTAGCAGGAAAAGAGCTTACTATGAAGGCTTATGAAACTGCTGTTGAAAATAGATATAGATTCTTCTCCTTTGGAGATTCAATGTTTATAGAATAATATTATAACTAGAATATAGTTACTAGAAGAAAAGGAAGTGAACTTAAGTTGTCAAAAAATTATACTTTATTAAAAAAAGATGGTAAAGCAAGAAGAGGAGAATTTAGAACAGTTCATGGAACTATCCAAACTCCTGTATTTATGAATGTTGGAACTTTAGCAGCTATAAAAGGTGCTGTTTCATCAATGGACTTAAAAGAAATAGGATGCCAAGTAGAATTATCTAATACTTATCATTTACACTTAAGACCAAGTGATGAAGTTGTTAGAAAAATGGGTGGTTTACATAAATTTATGAATTGGGATAGACCTATTCTTACAGACTCAGGCGGATTCCAAGTGTTCTCATTATCAGGTATGAGAAAAATAAAAGAAGAAGGTGTATACTTTAACTCTCATATAGATGGAAAGAAAATATTCATGGGACCAGAAGAAAGTATGCAAATTCAAAGTAATTTAGGTTCTACAATTGCTATGGCTTTTGATGAATGTATTGAAAATCCAGCTCCAAGAGATTATGTTGAAAAATCAGTAGAAAGAACTACTAGATGGCTTAAGAGATGTAAAGCTGAAATGGATAGATTAAATTCATTAGATGATACTGTAAATAAAAATCAAATGCTATTTGGAATAAACCAAGGTGGAGTTTATGAAGATATAAGAATAGCCCATGCTAAGGAAATAAGAGAATTAGATTTAGATGGATATGCAATTGGTGGTCTTGCAGTAGGTGAAAGTCATGAAGATATGTATAGAGTTATAGATGCTGTTGTACCTCATCTTCCAGAAGATAAACCTATTTATTTAATGGGTGTTGGAACACCTGAAAATATACTAGAAGCAGTTGAAAGAGGGGTAGACTTCTTTGATTGTGTTCTTCCTGCTAGAAATGGTAGACATGGACATTTATTCACATCAGAAGGTAAAATGAATCTATTCAATGCTAAGTATGAATTAGATGAAAGACCAATAGACGAAAATTGTCAATGTCCAGCTTGTAAAAACTATACAAGAGCTTATATAAGACATTTATTTAAAGCAAAAGAAATGTTAGCTATGAGATTATCAGTTCTTCATAACTTATACTTCTATAATAAACTTATGGAAGAAATAAGAGAAGCTATAGATAATGATTGTTATGCAGAATTTAAAGCTAAAAAACTTGAGGCTTGGTCAAAGAAAAAATAATTTTGCTTAATTAATAAATTATATTTTAGGAGGGTGCATAAATGAATATTTTAGAATTAATTTATGCTTTTGTACCATTCATTTTTATAATTGCTATCTTTTGGTTTATGCTTGTTAGACCAGAAAAGAAAAGACAAAAGATTTATGCTGCAATGATACAAGACCTTAAGGTTAATGATAAAATCATAACTAAGGGTGGAATCATTGGGATAATTATTAAAATCAATGGTGAAGAATTAATAATAGAATCAGAAAGAACTAAATTAAAAATTATGAGAAAAGCAGTTAGTTCAAAACTAGAAAAAGGTGAAAAACTAGAAGATAAATTATTATAATTAAAATTTAGTTTTGATTTATTACTACCTAGATAATAGGTTTATTTATAGGGGGGTATCATATATTTTAGATACACCCCCTATATTTTTTTATAGATTTATAGAGTATAAGCCTAGATTTAGCTTAGATAGAGTTTTAACTCTAATTAAATGTATAATAATAAATATTTAGAAATATGAGGCTGGTTATTTTCTACGAGATAAAAATAAATAATGGAAATTTAAGTAATAATTTTATATTAAAAATATCTTTATTGTGAAATACTTCTTTAAAATTTGATAATAGTATGATAAAATTATTTCTGAATTGTTTATGGATGGAGGAAGAGATTAATGAAGCATATAAAGACAGTAAACAAATCAAATTTAAAAAAGAACATAGGTACTGCTACATGTAAAGAGTGTCACAACTCATGCCAATCAGCATGTAAAACTTCAGCTACAGTAGCAAATTTACCTTGTGAAATCGAACAAGATAAATAATAGTAAACCAAAAAGTGGCAGCAATCTTTAGGTTGCTGCCATAATTACAGCTTAAAATAATTTAGGTCTGAATATATTGATTTAATTATATGCAAAGAAAAGAGAGGAGCTTAAGAATGTCATTAATACACAAATTTGAACAAGATGGACAGTATTATGTAATAGATGTTAACTCAGGAAGTTTTCATTTAGTAGATGAACTTATATATGATATGTTATTAGATGATAACAAATTACTTACAGTAGAAGAAATAATATCTTCATTAGAAGGAAAATATAGTGATGAAGATATAAAAGAAGCTTATGAAGATTTAGTTTATTTAACAAATGAGGGAGATTTATATTCAGAGGATATCTTTGAAGAACATGCAGCAATTGCTGATAATACAGAATCACACATAAAAGCTTTATGCTTAAATATAGTACATGACTGTAATTTAAGATGTTCATATTGTTTTGCTGATAAGGGAGAATACCATGGATGTAGAAAACCAATGGATTTTGAAACAGCTAAAAAAGCAATAGATTTTGTTATAGCAAATTCAGGAAATTCAAAGAATGTAGAAGTAGATTTATTTGGTGGAGAACCAATGATGGTTTATGACTTAGTTAAGCAAATAGTTGACTATGGTCATGAAGTTGGACCAAAACATGGTAAGAATATTAGATTTACTATGACTACTAATGCAACTTTATTAAATGATGAAAAAATAGAATATTTAAATAAAAATATGGAAAATGTAATATTATCTATTGATGGAAGAAAAGAAGTCAATGATAAAATAAGAATTAGAATTGATGGAACAGGAAGCTACGATAGAATATTACCAAATATCAAAAACTTAGTTGATAGAAGAGATAAGAAAAATAAAAGATACTATGCAAGAGGTACATTTACTAGAGAAAATACAGATTTCTTCAAAGATATAATGCATTTAGTAAATGAAGGATTTGATGAAGTATCAATAGAACCAGTTGTACTTCCAGATGATCATCCACTTTCATTAAGAGAAGAAGATTTACCACAAATCTTTGCTCAATATGATGAATTATATAAAGAAATGTTAAGAAGAGCAAAAGAAAATGATAGAGAATTTAAATTCTATCACTTCAATATAGACTTAAATGGTGGACCTTGTGTTTATAAGAGAATAGCAGGATGTGGAGCTGGTCATGAATATGTAGCTATAACTCCAGATGGAGATATTTATCCTTGTCACCAATTTGTTGGGGATGAAAGCTTCATAATAGGAAATGTTGAAGATGGAATAACTAAAAAGCAAATGTCAAATGATTTCAAAAAAGCTCATATTTACAACAAACCAAAATGTAAAGAATGTTGGGCAAGATTCTACTGTAGTGGTGGATGTCAAGCAAATAACTTCCATTTCAATAAAGACATACATGTACCATATGAAGTAGGATGTAAAATGCAAATGAAGAGAATAGAATGTGCTATAGCATTAAAAACTCAAAAGGATTTATTAAAAGAGGGCAAATAAAATGAAAATATACCTTTAAATATTATGGAATGTATTGCCATTGGAATTTAAAAGGTTTATAATTCAATATATGAATAGATTTACAGAGAGGGAAGAAAATGAGAAAGAAAGGAAGAAAAACCCAAAGTAGAGGATCAAGTATTGTTCTTTTTTTAATTGCTATTATAGTAATTGGATTTTTTTCGTTAGCTGGATTTAAAGGGGTTACTATTGGTAATTACCAATTTAAACCTTTTACTCAGGTAATAACAAAGGGTCTTGATCTTCAAGGTGGAGTTTCCGTTGTTATGGAAATTCAAAAGCCAGATGTCAGTACTCAAGAGTTAAACAGAGTGAAAAACTTATTAGCTTTAAGGGTTAATAAGGTTGGAGTTGCAGAAACTGTTGTTACAACTGAAGGCAGCAATAAAATTAGAATCGACATACCAGGTAAGTACGATTCTGGCAACATAGTAAATGCATTATCACAAACTGGAAACTTAGATTTTAAAGCTCCAGACGGTAGTGTAATACTAACAGGAAAAGATGTTGAGAAAGCAACTGCTTATATTCAACAAGAGAATGGTCAGGCAGTAGTTGGATTAAAATTCAATGAAGCTGGAAAACAAGCTTTTGCAGAAGCAACTAAAAAGTATGTAGGACAAAGTATTGAAATACAAATGGATGGAGAAACTTTAACAAAACCTACAGTACAAACACCTATTTTAAATGGTGAAGCAACTATAACAGGTATGGCATCTCTTCAAGAGGCTGAAAGAATTGCAGGAATAATTAATGCAGGAGCTCTTCCAGTACCGGTTAAAGAAGTATCTGTAGAAACTATAGGAGCACAACTTGGAGCAAATGCACTTCCAAATGCAATGAAGGCAGGTGCTATTGGATTAGCTATAATATTCCTATTCTTAATACTTTATTATAGAATTCCAGGAGTTGCAGCAAGTATAGCATTAGTTGGATATGTATTATTAGTACTTTACACATTCATTGCCATAAAGGTAACATTAACACTTCCAGGTATAGCAGCATTCCTATTAACTGTAGGTATGGCAGTAGACTCGAACGTTCTGATATTTGAAAGAACTAAGGAAGAGTTAAGAAAAGGTAGAACTGTTAAAGCAGCTATAAAATCAGGATTTAGTAATGCTATGTCTTCAATTATAGACTCAAACATTACAACCATAATAGCAGGTTTAGTTTTATACTTCTTAGGTTCAGGGCAAGTAAAAGGTTTTGCTATAACATTATTAATTGGTATAGTAATGAGTTTATTTACATCAATAGTTATGACAAGATTCTTTATGAATATGTTCTTTGGTATGGGAATATTAAGTAAACCATCTTTCTTTGGTGTAAATGTAAATAAGGTAAAAGAAAGAAAAACTTTCAAAATTGTTGATAAAGCAAAAATAACATTTACTATTTCATTAATAATTATAATAATTGGTCTTGGATTTATGTTTACTAAAGGTTTAAACTTTGGTATAGATTTTAGAGGTGGTACACAAATCACTATAAACATGGATAATCCAAACTATGATAAAGCAAAAGCTGATAGTATAGTTCATAAAATAGCACCAAATGCTATTACAACAACAGTAAATAATGATGATTATCAAATAAAAGCTAGTAATTTAGATTCAAATAAAATAAAAGAAATTGTAACAGCAGTAGAAAAAGGATTTAACCTTAAGGAAAATTCTTTAGTATCTGAAAACCAAATAGGAGCATCAATAGGTAAGGAACTTACTCAAAATTCCATAATAGCTCTATTAGTTGCTTTAGCTTGTGTTTTAATCTATGTAATAATAAGATTTGAAACAAACTTTGGTATAGCAGCTATAATAGCATTAATACATGATGTATTAATTACTGTTACAGTATTTGCAGTGTTTAGATTGCCAGTAAATTCACCATTTATAGCAGCTATCTTAACTATAGTTGGATATTCTATAATGGATACAATAGTTATATTCGATAGAATAAGACATAATAGAAAGAACATGGGAGCATCAACTTCTAAGGAAATTGCAAATAAGAGTATATCTGAAACTCTAACAAGATCTATAAATACAACATTTACTACTTTAGTAACAATAACTTGTGTTTATATTTTCGTACCAAATGTAAGAGATTTTGCATTCCCATTAATGGTTGGTATAGCATGTGGAGCGTATTCTTCAATATTTATTGCAAGTCCAATTTGGTGTTTACTAAACAAACTAGGGAAAAAGAAAAAATAATTATTTTAGGCATAGTAAAAGATAATAAATTATCTTTTACTATGCCATTTTTTTTATTAAGGAAAAATATTTGTCAAATAGGGTATTTTAAATTATAATAGTATGTGTTTTCTTTTTGAAATTATGGAGGAGTTTAATTATGCATAAGGTTTGGGAAAGTATATATTCCCCTAATTATATATCGGGTTATAACCCTTTTAACATAAGAAACATGAATAAAGCCATTAGTAGGTTAGTAAAAGCTATAAATAATAGAGAAAAAATAGTTATTTATGGTGGTTATGATGTTGATTGCATTTGTGGCATATCATCTCTTTTACTGATTTTAAAATATTTAAATGCAGATGTAGAATATTGTATCGCTAGAAAAGAAAATCAGAGTTATGATTTAGATGAAGATATTATTAAAAATCAAATTGCATTTTTAGGAGCTGGGCTTTTAATAACTGTTGGTTCTGGGTTAAAAGATAAGGAAGTCGAGAAATTTTGTAGGGAATGTAACATAGATTTAATAGTAACTGAAAATAAAAGAAAAAAATCAGTATATGATGGCATATATATAAACCCAAGTGAAGAGAAGTCTCTTTACAGATATAAGGATATAAGCCAAAGTGGCGTAACCTTCAAACTTATGCAAGCTATAGCAATTTATTATAATATGAAAAGTATAAATAGGTATTTAGATTTAATTCTAATAGGTGGATTAGCCGCAGGAATTAAAAATGTAGGTGAAAATAAAATAATTCTAAAAGAAGGAATAAAGTATTTAGATACCACTAATAATGTAGGATTAAGAGCTATAAAGGACCTTCATAACATAGATTCAATAAGCGATGAAAATATAAAAAAAATAATAGATACCATTACCCCAAGGGATAGCGCTATTTGTAGAAAAGATAATGCAAAAATAATTGTTGAGCTTTTGACTACAGATGATAAGGATAGAGCTGAACAGATAACAAAATATTTGCATAATGAAAACTTAAGGTTATAAATTAAATTTAAATAGATTTTTATTTTGGAGGAATCAAAATGGATTTTAAAGAAAAAATAAGAGTAATAGAAGATTTTCCTAAAGAAGGAATAAGCTTTAAAGATATTACTACTTTAATTGCAGATGGAGAAGCTTTAAAGGAATCAATTGATGAAATGGCTAAGTTCTTCAAAGACAAAAATGTAGATGTAGTAGTGGGACCAGAAGCTAGAGGGTTTATTTTTGGAGTTCCAGTTGCTTATGCATTAGGTGCAGGATTTGTACCTGTAAGAAAGCCAGGAAAATTACCAGCTGATACTGTTAAAGTTGAATATGATTTAGAATATGGAAAAGACTGTCTAGAAATTCATAAGGATGCTATAAAAAAAGGTACAAGAGTTGCTATAGTAGATGATTTATTAGCTACAGGTGGAACAATAGGAGCTGTTGCAAAGCTTATTGAAGCTGTAGGTGGAGAAGTTGTAGGTATGGCTTTTGCTATAGAGCTTAAGGGCTTAGAGGGAAGAAGTAAAATAGGAAACTATGATATTAAATCTTTAGTTGATTATGAGTTTTAATATTATTGAAATAGAAATTGAAATATAATATAATATTAATTATACTAAGGCTGGTTTTAACTAACCAGCTTTTATTTTAATTGAATTTATTAATAAGGAGGAGACATTAATGCTAGATAGTTTAATTGAAAAAATAGAGGCTAATGTAAAAGGTGCAGATATAGAATTAATAAAAAAAGCATATAATTTTGCCTTTGAAGCACATAAGGAACAGAAAAGAGAGTCTGGAGAGCCTTATATAATGCATCCAGTTAATGTTGCTATGATATTAAGTGAACTAGGAATGGATAGCAATACTATAATAGCAGGTCTTCTTCACGATGTTATAGAGGATACACATTATAGTTATGATGATGTAGCAGAAAAATTTAATAAGGAAGTTGCTAATCTTGTTGATGGAGTAACAAAACTTGGTAAAATAAAATATAAAAGTAAAGAAGAGCAGCAAGCAGATAATGTAAGAAAAATGTTATTAGCCATGGCTAAGGATATTAGAGTAATAATAATAAAATTAGCTGATAGATTGCATAATATGAGGACTCTTAAGTTTATGCCAGTTAATAAACAAAAATCAAAAGCTCAAGAAACTTTAGATATTTTTGCACCTTTAGCTAATAGATTGGGGATGTCAAAAATAAAGTGGGAGCTTGAAGATTTATGCTTAAGATATTTACATCCTGATGATTATTATGATTTAGTTCATCAAATAGCAGAGAAAAGAGTAGAAAGAGAAGAATATATATCAAAAATAATAGCTCAGTTAAATGAAAATTTAGCTAAAGCAAATATTGAGTGTGATATAGAAGGTAGACCTAAACATTTTTATAGTATATATAGAAAGATGGTAAATAAAAATAAGAGTTTAGAACAAATCTTTGATTTAACAGCAGTTAGAATACTTGTTAATACGGTAAAGGACTGTTATGCAGTTCTAGGTATTGTCCATACAATTTATAAGCCTATTCCAGGAAGATTTAAAGACTATATTGCGATGCCAAAGCCAAATATGTATCAATCACTTCATACTACAGTAATCGGAAAAGAAGGAAAGACTTTTGAGATTCAAATAAGAACCTTTGAGATGCATAAAACTGCCGAATACGGTATTGCTGCTCATTGGAAATATAAAGAAGGTAATAATTCTACAGATAGTAAAGATGTTTCTTTAGAAAATAAATTAGGTTGGTTAAATGAAATTTTAGAATGGCAAAATGAAGCTTCTGATGCAGAAGAGTTTATGGAAGGTTTTAAAATGGATTTATTCTCTGATGAAATATTTATATTTACTCCAAAAGGAGTTGTTATAAATTTACCAGCAGGAGCCACACCTATAGATTTTGCATATAGAATTCATACAGATGTAGGAAATAGATGCGTAGGAGCAAAAGTTAATGGTAAAATTATATCTTTAGACCAACCATTGAAAACAGGGCAAATAGTAGAAATACTAACATCAGCTACATCTAAAGGACCTAATATAGCTTGGCTAAACTTTGCAAAGAGTAATCAAGCTAGAAGTAAAATAAAGCAATGGTTTAAGAAGATTAAAAAAGAAGAAAATATTGAAAAAGGTAAGGATCTTATAGAAAAGGAATGTAAGAAACAATCTATTACCTTTGCGGATATAACAAAAGGCGAAAAGTATGATAAGTTTGTTAAAAGATATAATTTAAATACAATAGATGATATTTATGCAGCTGTAGGAACAGGAATGTTATCAGCTTCAATGACCATAAATAAGCTTAGAGGTGAAGTTGTACCAATACAGACAAATGAGAAAATTCAAAATGAAATAAAGGATAAAATAAAAAATCAGAAAAATAATAACAAAAAACAATATAGCAGTTGTAGTGTTCAGGTTGAAGGTGTTAAAAACTTAATGGTTAGATTTGCTAAGTGTTGTAATCCTGTGCCTGGAGATGAAATTGTTGGATATGTTACAAAAGGAAGAGGAGTATCGGTACATAGAAAGGATTGTAATAACTTTAACAACATCATAGCTACAAAAAATGAAAAAGTTGTTAATGTTTCTTGGTTAGATGGGTTTGATGGAGATTTTATTGTTGAACTTGAAATTAAAGCTGAGGATAGATTAGGATATTTATCAGATTTAATGATGGCTTTAACTGATTCAAAGGTTAATTTAACAAATTTAAGTGCTAAAGCTGGTAAAGAAAATACTGTTAATGTTAATATAAAAGTTAAAATAGATAGTATAGAGAAATTAAAGTTATTAATAAAGAAAATCAAACAAATTAAAGGCACATTTGATGTATACAGAGTGAAGAATTAAGATGTGAAATATAGAAGAGGTGTGAAAGGAGGGAGAACTTTGAGAGCTGTTGTTCAAAGAGTTACATCTTCAAGTGTTAAAGTTAATGATGATATAGTTGGAGCAATTAACAAAGGATTTAATGTTTTAATTGGTATTAGCAAGGATGATACTATAGAAGATCTTAAATATATAAAAGATAAAATTATGAATTTAAGAGTTTTTGAGGATGAAAATGAAAAGCTTAATTTATCACTAAAAGATGCATCAGGGGAACTTTTAATAATTTCTCAATTTACCCTTTATGGAGATTGCAGAAAAGGTAGAAGACCGAACTTTATGGAAGCTTTAGGAGGAAATGAGGCTAAAAAGCTTTATGAAGACTTTTTAAAGCTTTTTGATGATGAAGAGATAAAAGTAGAAACTGGTATTTTCGGAGCAGATATGAAGGTATCTATAGAAAATGATGGACCAGTAACACTACTATTAGACAGTAAAAAGAATTTTTAAAGGATGTGATTAAATGATTATAAAAGCTATAGCCATAGGAGCATATGAGTCAAATACTTATTTAGTTATGGATGAAGAAACAAAAGAAGGATTTATAGTAGATAATGGTGGAGAAGTTAACAAAGTAATTGCTGCTATTGAAGATATGGAAATGAATCCAAGAGCTATATTATTGACACATGGACATTTTGACCATGTTTCAGGAGTAGATGAATTAAGAAACATCTTAAAAGTTCCTGTTTATATGCACAAAAATGATTGGGATATGATAGAAAATAAGGTTGAGATATTTGGAGAAATGAGCAAACCTGAATTTTTTGTAGATGAGAAGTCAAAAATAGCAATAGGAAATAAACTTATAGAAGTTATAGAAACTCCAGGTCATACTCCAGGTGGAATATGTTTCTTAGTTGATGGACATTTAATTACAGGTGATACTTTATTTAAAGGAACTATAGGAAGAAGTGACTTTAAAGGTGGAGATGGTCCACTTTTAATTGCATCAGTAAAAAATAAACTTGCTACTTTAGATGAAAGTACAATGGTTTATCCAGGACATGGACCAAGTACTACTATAGGCCTTGAAAAAATGACAAATCCATATATGGTAGGAGCAGATCATGTATATTAACATAGGATTAAATAATTTAGATTATAGATATGATGTTTATCAGATGTTTAATATTTTTTATACATTTGAAGACATTAAATTTAATGAAGATGATAAATTAACTTTTGATGTAAATATAGGTGAAGACTATTTAAAAATATCAGAAGATAATAAGGAATATACTTATAAAATAAGTAAAGATAAAAATTTTAAAGAAGAACTTAAAAAAGGAATATTTATATATTTAACAGATAAATTAAAGGATTTTTATCCTTGGGGAACCTTAGTAGGAATAAGACCGAGTAAAATAGCTCTTAAACTTTTAAATGAAGGTAAAAGTGAAGAAGAAATAATAAAATATTTTGATGATAAATATAAAGCTAGTAAAGAAAAAGCTCAATTATGTATGGAAGTTGCAAGAAGAGAAAATAAATATGTAAATAAGGATGAAAAAAACATTGCTATTTATGTAGGAATGCCTTTCTGTCCAACTAGATGTACTTATTGTTCATTTGCAGCAAATCCAATAGGGGCATTTAAGAATGCTGTAGAAGATTATTTAGATGCCTTAGATAAAGAAATAGAGGCTATTAGAAACTATGTAAAGGAAAAGGCTTTAACTATAGAAACTGTTTATTTTGGAGGTGGTACACCTACAGCAGTAAATAATGAACAGTTTGAAAGAGTTATGAAACATATCTATAATAGCTTTGTTAAAGATAATAACATTAAGGAATTTACAGTAGAATGTGGAAGACCAGATTCAATAACTGAAGAAAAACTTACGTCTATGAAAAGATATGGTGTTTCTAGAATTTCAATAAACCCACAAACTATGAATGATGAAGTTCTTTTATCTATTGGTAGAGGGCATTTAAGTCAAGATGTAATTGATAAATTTAATTTGGCAAGAAAGCTAGAATTTGATAACATAAATATGGATATTATAATAGGTTTACCAAATGAAGATGTAAACTCTGTAAAGAAGACTGTAGAAGAAATAAAAAAATTAAATCCAGATAGTTTAACTGTACATGGAATGTCTATAAAAAGATCATCAAAGTTACATGAAAATTTAGTTTTAAAGAAAACTGTTAAGATAGCAAAACAAGATGAATTAAATCAAATGTATGAGATGAGTAAGACTTTAGCAAAAGACTTAAATATGAATCCATACTACATGTATAGACAAAAAAATATGGTTGGAAATATGGAGAATGTAGGATTCTCAAGAGAAGGTAAGGAATGCCTTTATAATATGCAAATGATAGAAGATAGCCAAACTATAATAGCATTAGGAGCTGATGCAGTCTCAAAGGTTGTATACTTAAATGAAAACAAAAATAGAATCGAGAGATTTGCAAATGTAAAAGATGTAAAGGGCTATATTGATAGAATTGACGAGATGATAGAAAGAAAAACAGCACTTTTAGATACTATTTATAACTTATAATTTCAAAGATAGTATTTAATTAAAATTTAATATAGGAGGAATAAGAATGGCAATTCAAGCGCAAAAAGGAACGAAAGATATGTTGCCTAGTAATGCTTATAAGTGGCAATATATTGAAGATAAATTAAGAAAAATTTCAGCAGAATATGGTATTAGAGAAATAAGAACACCTATGTTTGAAGCTACAGAGCTTTTTAAAAGAGGGGTTGGAGAAACAACTGACGTTGTTCAAAAGGAAATGTATACTTTTGAAGATAAAGGTGGAAGAAGTATTACATTAAAACCAGAAGGAACAGCACCAGCTGTTAGAGCTTTTATTGAAAATAGTTTATATGCAGATGCTCAACCAACAAAAATGTTTTATTTTACACCATGCTTTAGATATGAAAGAGCTCAAAAAGGAAGATTAAGACAATTCCACCAATATGGAATTGAAGTTTTTGGTTCACAAGAACCAACTGTTGATGCAGAGGTTATTTCTTTAGTTATGAGAACTCTTGATGAATTTGGAGTTAAAGGTTTATCTTTAAATATAAATAGTTTAGGATGTCCAACTTGTAGAAAGAAATATAATGAAGCATTAAAAGAGTATCTTAAATCAAGATATGATGAATTATGTGAAACTTGTAAAACAAGATTTGAAAAAAATCCGATGAGAATCATAGACTGTAAAGAAAAAAGCTGTAAAGAAATAGTTAAGGATGTTCCCCTTATATTAGATTTTATTTGTGATGAGTGTTCAGATCACTTTGAAAAATTAAAAACTTACTTAAATGCTATGGGCATAGAATATGTTGTTGATCCTCAAATAGTTAGAGGGCTTGACTACTATAGTAAAACAGTTTTTGAAGTTATAAAAAATGGATTAACTATATGTGGTGGTGGAAGATACGACTATTTAGTAGAAGAAATTGATGGACCAAAAACTCCAGCTATGGGATTTGCTATGGGCCTTGAAAGACTTTTATTAACTCTTGAAGAAGATGGAATAGAAATAGAAGAACCAAATAGATTTGATGTTTATGTTGGTGCTATGGGTGATATGGCTAGAGTAAATGCTATGAAAGTGGTTAATGAGCTAAGAAAAATCAACGTTAAAGCTGAAATAGATCACTTAAGCAGAAGTGTTAAGGCACAAATGAAATATGCTAATAAAGTTGGAGCAGCATATACCTTTGTTATAGGGGATTCTGAAATAGAAAATAATAAAGTTGCTATAAAGAGAATGAGTGATGGAGAAATTTTTGAAGTTGAATTATCAAATATAGGTGAAATAGCAAAGGTAGTTAAAGCTAGATAGGAGGAAGTTTAAAATGAGTGAAACTTTAAATGGTTTAAAACGTTCAATGATGTGTGGACAGATTAGAGAAGAACATATAGGTAATACTGTTACTTTAATGGGATGGGTACAAAGAAATAGAAATTTAGGAGGTCTTCAATTTATAGACCTTAGAGATAGAGAAGGAATAGCTCAAATAGTATTTAGAGATACTTTAAGCGCAGAAATTTTAGAAAAAGCTAAATCAATTAGGCCAGAGTATTGTATTGCTGTAACTGGTGAAATTGTTAAGAGAGAATCTGTAAATAATAATATACCAACAGGGATGGTAGAAGTTATAGCTGATAGTGTAAAAATTTTATCAGAATCAGAAACTCCACCAATTTATATAAAAGAAGATTTAGATGCATCAGAGCAAATTAGATTAAAATATAGATATTTAGATTTAAGAAGACCTGATATGCAAAAAATATTTAAAATAAGACATAGATTAACTAAATCTATAAGAGACTATCTAGATAACAATAATTTCTTAGAAGTAGAAACTCCAATATTAACAAAATCAACACCAGAAGGAGCTAGAGATTACTTAGTACCTTCAAGAAATTATCCAGGAATGTTTTATGCATTACCTCAATCACCACAATTATTTAAGCAATTATTAATGGTTTCAGGTTTTGATAGATACTTCCAAATAGTTAAATGCTTCAGAGACGAAGACTTAAGAGCTAATAGACAACCAGAGTTTACTCAAGTAGACTTAGAAATGTCATTTGTTGAAATAGATGACGTTATAGCTATGAATGAAGGATTAATAAAGCATGTATTTAAAGATGTTTTAGGAGTAGAAGTGAAAACTCCAATAAAAAGAATGGCATTTAAAGAAGCTATGGAAAAATACGGTTCAGATAAACCTGATTTAAGATTTGGTATGGAAATAACAGATTTAACTGAAGTTGTTAAATCTGTTGATTTTAAAGTATTTAGTGATGCTATATCAAATGGTGGTTCAGTAAGAGCTCTTTGCTTAAAGGGTGGAGCTACTATGGGTAGAAAAGATATAGATAGATTAGGTGAATTTGTTAAAACATTTAAAGCTAAGGGGTTAGCATGGATTCAATTAAAAGAAGAAGGTGTTAAATCACCAATAGCTAAGTTCTTAAAAGAAGAAGAAATAGAAGCTATTAAAAATACAATGAATGCTGAAACTGGAGATTTAATATTAATAGTTGCAGATAAAAATTCAGTAGTATTCAAGAGTCTTGGAGAATTAAGATTAGAACTTTCAAGAAAGTTTGATTTAGTTAAGGATAAAAATGAATTTAACTTTACTTGGATAACAGAATTCCCATTACTTGAGTATGATGAGGAAGAAGAAAGATATACAGCAGCTCACCATCCATTTACAATGCCAATGGAAGAGGATTTAGAGTTCTTAGAGAGTGATCCAGGAAGAGTAAGAGCAAAAGCCTATGACTTAGTTTTAAATGGTGAAGAATTAGGTGGAGGTTCTATAAGAATACATGATACTAAGCTACAAGAAAGAATGTTCTCAGCTTTAGGATTTACTAAGGAAAGTGCTTGGGAAAGATTTGGATTCTTAATGGAAGCATTTAAATTTGGACCACCTCCACATGGTGGATTAGCATTTGGTCTTGATAGAATGGTTATGTTCATGGCTGGAACAGAAAACATTAAAGATGTAATAGCATTCCCTAAAAATCAAAATGCTTTCTGTTATTTAACAGAAGCACCTAATATAGTTGATGAAAATCAATTAGAAGAGCTTGGAATATCAATCGTAAAAGAAAATACTACAGAAAATTAATAATAGAGGGCTGTATCTAAGTTTTGAATTTTCGATACAGCCCTATTTTTTATATTTTTGTAAAAAATTAATATAAATATAATTTATTTTTATAACTTTGGTATAATAGGTAGTAACAGAGAATTAAGGGGGAGTTATATGTCAAGTGAATTTACAATAACCATGGCATTTTTAATAATTGGGATTTTTTGTTGGTATCTTGCACATTTAGATAAAAAGGGTCAAGATATGGTAAAGACTGAAAAAGGAAGAAAAGAGTATGCTGATAGGTATTTACCAGAAAGATTAAAATATAAATCTAAAACAATAGGGAAAGCTAATTCTAGACAAAGAATGTCTAAGAAGGAAAGAAGAAAAATTAATAAGGAACAAAAAGAAAAATAGATTAAAGAGGTGGAATTGTGAGTCAAAAAGAAGATTTTGTTAAAGAGGAAGCCCTTAAAGATGATGAACTTAAAAAAGAAATACTTGTGAGATTGAGAAGAGTAGAGGGACAAGTAAAGGGAATTCAGGGGATGATTGATAAGGATATTTGTTGTAGAGATGTCCTTACTCAAATAGCAGCTATAAAAGCAGCTATTAATAAAGTTGGTATTCTTATGATAGAAGACTATGCAAAAAATTGTATGGGAATAGAAGAAGGGGATGAAAATTACCCAGGTCTTGAAAGACTTATAAAAACTTTAAATAGTTTTGTAAAATAAGAAGTAAGAGGAAGTATCTATAATTGGATACATCCTCTTTGCTCTTTTATCTAGCTATATAGATCTCTCTAGAAATTTGACTAAGATTTAGATATTTAGTTGGAGTTAAAATTCTATCTAAATTGAGTATGTATTACTCTTTTTTATTATTATCTTCATCTTTAGTTTCATCATTGTTTTTTTCAATGTCTATTAAGAAATTAGATTTAGTTTTTATTATTCGTTTTTTTACTATGCTGACTTTATCATCTTTAAAATTTTTAAGTAACCTAGTTAAAGTAGAAACTAATATTACTCCAAGAGCTAAAACTCCAGCAGATGATAAGGTAGATGCAGCTAAGGTCCAAGTTTTTGTCATATCACCACTAACTGCACTATACATAGTATAATACATTCCACTACCAGGAACTAAAGGCATTAAGGCACAAATAACTAATGTAGTTACTGGTGTCTTTAATTTTCTAGCAAGAATTTCTGAATAAACACTAAGGCAAATAGAAGCAATAAACATAGCCATAGTTGTATTTCCGAATTTAGCTAAAGAAACTAAATAACAAAACCAACTGAAAAAGCCTCCAATACCAGCCCAAATTAAAAATTTACCTCTTATATTAAACATTACTGCAAAGGCTAGGGTAGCAATTCCAGAAAAGAATGATTCTATAAAAATTTTTTCCATATATTAGCCTCCTAAATGATTAATCCAAATATTCATAACCATACCGGTTCCTACTGCAATGGAAACAGCTATTAATATAGCTTCAGCAGCCTTTGTAAGCCCAGAAACTAAGTCACCTGATATAGTATCTCTAATTGCATTTGTAATAATCATACCAGGAACAAGAAGCATTATAGAACCAATTATAACATTGTTTATATTGCTACTAATACCTAGTTGAGAAGCTATTATTGCCAAAAATGCTGCAATTGCTCCACCAATTGAATTAATAAAGAAAGAATTTAAAGAGAGCTTTTCAGCATAAATAACAAATATTTTTATTATTATTCCTATAAAAAATGCTGCAATAAAGTCTTTTAAATTTCCTCCAAAAGGAATAGCAAAAGAGGCAGCGGCAATACCAGCACAGAGTACATTTATTTTAAAAGGATAGGCTGGAATACTATTTATTTCATTTAATTTTTCCTCAAATTCAGTAACAGTATATTCTTTAACATGTAGCTCTCTAGAAAGATTATTAACTAAATGTATTTTTTGAAGATTATTTCCTCTAGATTTAACTCTTTTTATTAAGGTCTTTGTATTTTTATCATGACAAACAGATACCATAATACCAGTTGGTGTAACATAACTGTCTGCTTGACTAATACCAAAGGAATGACAAATTCTAACTATTGTTTCTTCAACCCTATAGGTTTCACCACCACTTTCTAGAATTATTTTTCCGGCAAGGGTAGCAACGTGTACAATGCTATCAATATCCATAATCCACCTCACAGAAGTTTAAAATATATTTTTGTTAGATTAAGATTATATGTATTTGTATATAAATAAAAATATTTTTATCTAATGATTAATGCTTATTGTATTTTGTAAATTTAAAATAAAAATTATTAGATAATTTCTATTAAAATTCAAATAAAACTTTGAGTTTATCTGAATTAAGTATTGATTTTGTTACGTAAGTTTAGACAAAACTTTATTGAATTAAGTTTTATCTTATGGAACAAATCAACTCTTAGTATATAATAGCATAAATAGATAAATACTGAAATAAATAGTATCAATGTTATTGATAAATATATTTTTAATTAATATAATTAAAATAAATATGAAGAATTTGGGGTGGTATAATGAATTTTGAAAATTTATCAAAAGTAGACCTAGAAATAGAAGAATTGATAAAAAAGGAATTAAAAAGAGAGCAAGAAAGTATAGAACTTATAGCATCTGAAAACTTTACGAGTAAAGCTGTTATGGAAGCAATGGGGTCATTTTTAACAAATAAATATGCAGAAGGGTATCCAAATAAAAGATACTATGGTGGATGCTATGTTGTTGATGAAGTAGAAAATATAGCTAGAGAAAGAGCAAAAAAATTATTTGGAGCAGAGCATGCTAATGTTCAACCTCATGCAGGTTCACAGGCAAATATGGCTGTTTACTTAACTGTACTTAATGTAGGAGATACTGTTTTAGGTATGGATTTAAGTAATGGTGGGCATTTAACACATGGTTCACCAGTAAATTTCTCTGGAAAGCTTTATAACTTTGTATCTTATGGTGTTGATAAAGAAACAGAGGAAATAAACTATGATGATGTTAGGGAACTTGCTATAAAGCATAAACCTAAATTAATAGTTGCAGGGGCTAGTGCATATTCTAGAGTAATCGATTTTAAGAAATTTAGAGAAATTGCAGATGAAGTTGGAGCATATTTAATGGTAGATATGGCACATATAGCAGGACTTGTAGCAGCAGGAATCCATCCATCCCCAGTACCATATGCTGATTTTGTCACAACAACAACACATAAAACTTTAAGAGGACCAAGAGGGGGATTAATTTTATGTAAAGAAAAATTTGCTAAAGAATTAGATAAAAACATATTCCCAGGAATGCAAGGTGGTCCACTTATGCATATAATTGCAGCAAAAGCTGTTTGTTTTAAAGAAGCTTTAGAGCCTGAATTTAAAGAATATATGGAGCAGGTTGTAAAAAATGCTAAGGCACTTAGTGAAGCTTTAAAAGGTTATGGATTTAAGATTGTATCAAATGGAACAGATAATCATTTACTATTAGTTGATTTAAATAATAAAAATATAACAGGAAAAGAAGTGGAAATTTTATTAGATTCAGTAGGTGTAACATTAAATAAAAACACAGTTCCAAATGAAACAAGAAGTCCATTTGTTACAAGTGGGGTAAGAATAGGTACTCCAGCTATAACAACAAGAGGATTTAAAGAAGAAGACATGAAAGAAATAGCAACAATAATAAATGATGCTATAGAAAATAGAGATGGTGATTTAGAGGAAGTAAAAAATAGAGTTAAAAAGCTTTGCCATAAGTATCCTTTATATTAATAAATTGAATTGAAAATTTGTAATGGTGGGTTGATATTAAAAATTTCAGCTCTCCATTTTTAATTGATAAAGAGAGGATGTTTTGTATGAAAGGAAAAACTAATGCTATGAGAATTTTAGATTCTCATAAAGTTGATTATGAGGTTCTTACTTATGACCCTAAAGATAATAAAATAGATGCCCTTTCTGTTTCAAGTAAAATAGGAAAACCTATAGAAATGGTTTATAAAACACTTGTTACTATGGGACATAGCAAAGAACTTTATGTTTTTGTTATAGGGGCTTCTGATGAATTAGACCTTAAAAAAGCAGCTAAATCTGTTTCAGAAAAAAATGTTGAAATGATTGCAGTTAAAGATATAAATAAATTTACTGGATACATAAGAGGAGGATGTTCTCCTATTGGTATGAAAAAACAATATAAAACTGTTATTAGTGAAAAAGCTAAAGAGTTAGAAAAAATAATTGTTTCTGCTGGTAAAATTGGTATGCAAGTTGAAGTAAGTCTTTCAGATTTATTAGAAGTTACTCAAGGTAATTTAGACAATATAACTAAATAAAGATATAAGTATAGTGTTACTTATATAAAAAGTGGAGGTATGTAATAATATTAATATATCTTCACTTTTTTAGTTTAGTATAAATGTATAAAAATATATCTTTGTTAGGTTTAAATTTGTAGAATAGTGTAATAGCTATCAGATAGACGTAAAAAGCTATAGAATTTACTATTGGAAAAGGATTATATTTAGTGTAGTATGTGGTTAAATAGTAAATTAAAATAGTTTGCTTGGAGGTTTAGAGTAATGAATAAAGTTTGTGTTCTTGGAAGTATAAATATGGATTTAGTTATAAAGGTTAAGGATATGCCTAAGGAAGGAGAAACAATTCTTTCAAAGTCCTTTGAAAAAGTTAATGGAGGAAAGAGGGCTAATCAAGCTATAGCTGCTAAAAGGTGCGGAAATGAAGTAACTATAATATCAAAAATAGGGAAAGATGAAAATGGGAAAGTATTAAAGGATGCTTTAGAAAATGAAAAGATTAATGTTGATTTTGTTTATGAAGATAAAATTAACCCAACAGGAATGGCAATGATAACTGTTAATGAAAAAGGGAATAATTCAATAGTTGTTATAGCAGGTTCTAATATGACTATAAATGAAGAGGAAATAAATAAGGCAAAGGATGTTATAAAAGAAAATGATATTTTAATAGCTCAATTTGAAACACCTGAAGAAATTACAGCAAGGGTTTTTAAATTTGCTAAAGAATCAAAGAAGGTAACAATATTAAATCCTGCTCCTGCTAAGGAAATTACAACAGATATTTTAAGTTATACAGATATAATAATTCCCAATGAAACAGAAGTTGAACTTTTAACTGGAATTAAAGTTCATAATTTAGAAAGTGCTAAATTAGCAGGAAGTAAATTTTTAGATAAAGGTATAAAGTTTGTTATTATAACTCTAGGTTCAAAGGGAGCAGCTTTAATAAGTAAAGAGATGGCTAAAATAATTCCAGCTTATAAGGTTAAGGCTATAGATACTACAGCTGCAGGTGATAGCTTTATAGGAGGATTAAGTTCTAAATTAGATATAAATAATTTAAGTTTTAATGCTTTAGAAAAGGCAGTTATTTTTGGAAATAAGGTTTCATCAATAACAGTTCAAAAAGAAGGAGCACAGCCATCTATAGGAACTTTAGAAGAAGTAATTGAAATCTATGGAAAAGAATAATAAGATTATAAATTAAAATTTAATTTATAGAGAGTGTTGACTTGAATTGAATTTTACTAGTTTCTATCTAGAACTAGATTTCTTCATATTAGATTTAGAAAAGCCTTAGTATTAAAAATATTAGCGATTAAAGGTACTTCTGTAATATGGAATAATGAAAATTGCATAAAATAGAAGAATGGATAGTAAGGCTTTTTAGAAAAATAATGTTAGTTTTTAAGCATAAATTAATAGAAAAAAATCATAAAGCAAGGAGGAATATACATGAATTTTATAGATTTTCATTGTGATACTGCCTATAGAATGATTGAGGAAGGTAAGCATATTACTGATTCAATTCTTAAGGCAAATTTAAATAATATTAAAGCAGGAAATGCTATGGCACAATTTTTTGCTATGTTTATAGAAAAAGACCAAGTAGATGATTCTTTTGAATATTGTAATAAGATGTTACTAAATTTTAAAAATGAAATTTCAAAACATGAAGATATTTTAGAGCTATGTAGAAATTTTGATGATTTAAAAAGAGCAAAGGAAGCAGGGAAGATAGGAGCTTTTTTAACTATTGAAGAAGGAGATGCTTTAAAAGGTAAGTTAGATAATCTTAGACATTTTAAAGATGAAGGGATTTCATTAGTGACATTAACATGGAATTTTGAAAACGCCTTAGGCTATCCAAATGTTGCTTTTATAAATAAAGATAAGGGACTAAAGGAAAAAGGAATAGCAGTAGTTGAAGAAATGAATAGATTAGGGATGCTTATAGATGTTTCTCATTTATCAGATGCTGGATTTTTTGATGTGGCAAGATATTCAAAAATGCCATTTATAGCATCACATTCAAACGCTAGAGTAATGACTAATCATAGTAGAAATTTAACAGATGAAATGATAAAGATATTAGCTAATAAAGGTGGAGTAACGGGAATAAATTTTTGTAATGCATTTTTAAATAAAAATCCTAATCCTTCAGATGATGAAGTAGCAACTATAGAAAATATGATTAGACATATAAAGCATATAAGAAATGTTGGTGGTATTGAAGTAATAGGAATTGGTTCAGATTTTGATGGTATAGGAAATGAAGTTGAAATAAAAAATTCTAGTGAAATGGGTAAATTAGCTTTTGCTTTAGAAAAAGAGGGATTTGTAGAAAGTGAGATTGAAAAAATATTCTATGGAAATGCACTTAGAATAATAAAAGACGTTTTAAAGTAATTTAATTAGGTAAAGTAAAGAAAGAGAGAGGAAAAGGACATGAAGAACTTAGCTGGAAAAGTAGCAGTTATTACAGGAGGAAGTAAAGGAATTGGTAAAGCTATTGCTTTAGAACTTGCAAGTAGAGGAGCAAGTGTTGTTATTAATTATAGTAGAGATGATAATGCAGCTAAAGAAACTTTAAATGAAATAAAAGAATTAGGAGCTTATGGAATATTAGTGAAAGCTTCAGTTGGAGATTATGAAGGGTGTAAGTTTTTAATAGAAGAAGCTAAAAAGGTTTTTGGACGAATAGATATTTTAATAAATAATGCAGCTATTTCAACAGTTGGATTATTTATGGATAATGATTTTGAGGAGATTGATAGAGTTCTTAATATTAATTTAAAATCTGTTTTAGCTTGTAGTAAATTAGCTATGCCAGAGCTTATATCAAGCAAAGGTGTTATTGTTAATATATCATCCATATGGGGGAATGTTGGTGCATCTTGTGAGGTATTATATTCAGCAACTAAAGGTGCTATAAATTCATTTACAAAAGCTTTAGGTAAAGAAATGGCAATGTCTAATGTAAGAGTAAATGCTGTAGCACCAGGGGTAATTGATACACCAATGAATTCTTGGATGAATAAAGAAGAGAGAGAAGACCTAGAAGAGGAAATTCCAATGAATAGATTTGGAAAAGCTTTAGAGATAGCAAAAGTGGTTGCTTTTTTATGTTCAGAAGATTCTTCATATATGACAGGACAAATTATTACTGTGGATGGTGGAATGCTTTAGGAGTTTAAAAGAAGTATTATGACTTTGACTATGAAATAAAGTATAAATAGGGATTCTATAAGAGATGGTAAAAGTACATTTCTGTATAGAATCCCTTTAGTTTTTATTTTAAGCTGAGTGCACCACCTATTGTTATACATTTACTATCTACACCATGTCCAAGTTCTAAAGTTTTGGCAATGGTTATTGATTTGTTTTGTAATATATCTAATAACATTTTTTCAACTGTTGGAGAATAATTATTTTCTTCCATTTCAGTGAAGGTTCCAAGGAGTATACCTTTTAAGTTATTAAAAGCTCCAAGTTGTTTATATTGATGAAGAAAAGTATAAATTTTAGCAGGATTTCCACTATAGCCTTCTAAGAATAATATTTTATTATTAAAATCAGGCATAAATGGTGTGCCAGCAAGTTTTAGTAAGCAACGAATGTTACCACCAACTACTATTCCTTTCATTGAATTTCCTTGAATAAATTTATATTTAAATTTAAATAAGTCATTTTTTTCCCCAAGAATACTATCCTTAAATAATTTTATTTGTTTCTCGGAATTAGGATTATTTATTAGGTGTTTTATTTGATAGTGAAAAGTTGGAAATCCACATTTTTTGTATAATGCATTAAGGACAGTTGATAAATCACTATATCCAAAGAATGGTTTAGGATTTTTTTTTATAATATCAAAATTTATGTAACTTAAAAGACCATTTGATAGATCTCCACCTGATATATCAAAAATAGCTTTTATAGATTTATCAGAAAATAAGTTTTCTAAAGATTTTGCTTTAATTATAGCAGTTTCATTAAATGGTGAATTTTTTTCTTCATAAAAAAGTTCATTACCATAAACAACTTCTAGACCTAAACTATTAAAAAGTTTTTTTAATGAAAAAATATTACTTTTCAATAATGGAGATAGACCATTAGAAGATGCAAAAAAAGCTACTTTATCATTTTCTTTAAGTAAAGAACTCATAGTATATTCTCAGCTCCGTTTCATTTCTTTTAGTTTAAATTTATAATTATTATAATGTTTATCTAGGAAAATATATTTGTTTATATTCAACATATAGAAGGTTAGAATATATAAACATTCTATTAGATAAATTAATAACATAAATAAAAGTTTGTAATTAAATATGTAATATAACTTAATTATATAATATAAATTTGCTTTGTACGTTAATAAAAAGATACAAAAGAAGATATTTATAAAAAATTTAAATTATTTTAATTAATATGTTTACCTGTAAAATATAAAATAGTATATAATTTCTATATATTAAATTAAATGGGGGATATTATGAGGAAAATTACAAAAGGAATAATGGCAGCTATTTTATTACCAATGTTATTAGTTGGGTGTTCTAGTGGAAGGGAGGAAAAGGATTCTTTAGATAAAAAAGAAGAAAAAGAACAGATATCAGCTTTTGTGGAAGTTCCAGAAAAACCAGAAACGTTACCAACAGCTACTATAAAAATCAAAAATTATGGAACTATGGAAGCAGAGTTATATCCACACAAAGCACCTAATACAGTAAATAATTTTATAGAATTAACTAATAAAAAGTTCTATGATGGTTTAATAATTCATAGGGTTCAAAAGGATTTTGTAATTCAAGGAGGTGACCCTGAAGGGACAGGAATCGGAGGACCAGGATATGAGATAAAGGGTGAATTCCTTGAAAATGGATTTAATACTAATGATATAAGCCATACAAAGGGTGTATTATCAATGGCAAGAGCACAGCAATTAGATAGTGCTGGAAGTCAATTTTTCATAATGACTGATGAGGCAACACAATTAGATGGTGCTTATGCAGCTTTTGGAAAACTTATTTCAGGAGAAGATGTTTTAGAGAAGTTAAATGTAGTGAAAGTAAATGGACAAACACCTATAGAAAGAATAGAGATAGAATCAATAAAAATTAATTTAAATGGATATAATGCTAAAGAAGCAGTTAAAATAAAGGGTTAAATTAGAATAATATTTAACTTTGGTAAATTATTTAATTTAGGTTTATAATAAGATAAGATTAAAATTGGGATGTATCAAAATAATTTTGATACATCCCCTAAATTTTAAGTGATTTTGACATTTTTAGTTTGGAGGGTTTTACTATGAAGTTAATTTCATGGAATGTTAATGGGTTAAGAGCCTGTGTTACTAAAGGATTTTTAGATTATTTTAAGGAACAAGATGCTGATATATTGTGTATTCAAGAAAGTAAACTTCAAGAAGGTCAAATTTCATTAGACTTAGAAGGCTATTATGATTATTGGAACTATGCAGAGAAAAAAGGGTATTCAGGTACAGCTATTTTTACTAAGGAAAAACCTACTAATGTGTTCTATGGAATGGGAATAGAAGAACATGATAAGGAAGGTAGACTTATAACCTTAGAATTTGAAAAATATTTTATGGTAACAGTATATACTCCTAATTCTCAAGGAGAATTAAAAAGATTACCTTATAGAATGAAATGGGAAGATGCTTTTAGAGAATATTTATTAAAACTTGACGAGAAAAAGCCAGTTATAATTTGTGGAGATTTAAATGTAGCACACAAAGAAATAGATTTAAAAAACCCAAAAAGTAATAGAAAAAATGCTGGATTTACAGATGAAGAAAGAGAAAAATTAACAGAGTTATTAGATGCAGGTTTTGTAGATAGTTTTAGATATATTCATCCAAATGAAGAGGGAAGATATTCTTGGTGGTCATATAGATTTAATGCAAGAAAGAATAATGCAGGATGGAGAATAGATTATTTTCTTGTATCAGAAAGAATAAAAGAAAATATAAAAGATGCAGATATTCATAGTGAAGTATTAGGTTCAGATCATTGTCCAGTAACTTTAGAAATAGAACTTTAGAAAAATATATTATGTAAAGATAAAAGGACTATCTCAAAATAAAGCGTCTATTTTGAGATAGTCACATTTTTAAAGTTCAGATGAAGCTATATGTTTTTTTAACATTTCTGATGCTTCAACTAAAGCAGCTTTTTCACTATCATTAAGAGGAACTTCAACTATTTTTTTAGCACCGTGTCTAGTAACAATTGTAGGTATAGACATATAGATATCATTAATTCCATATTCACCTTCAAATAAAGAAGATACAGTTAAAATAGAATGTTCATCTCTTAGAATAGTTTCTACAATTCTAGCTACAGCCATTCCTATAGCATAGTTTGTATAACCTTTTTTATTAATTATTTCATAAGCTGCATTTTTAACTTTTTCAGGTATAACACTTCTAAAATCTTTTTCGCAGTTTTCAGAGATTTTATCACAATAGTCATCTACATGCATTCCAGCTATATTAGCTAAACTCCATGCAGCTATTTCTGAATCTCCATGTTCTCCAATTATATAGGCTTCTATATCTCTAGAATCAATTTCAAAGTAATCACTTATTAGATATTTTAATCTAGATGAGTCTAAAACAGTACCAGATCCAATAACTCTAGATTTTGGGAATCCAGAAATCTCATAGGCAATTTGAGTAAGTAAATCAACAGGATTAGAAACAATTAAAAGTATAGAATTAGGACTATATTGCACTACTTGTGGTATGATATCTTTAAAAACTTTAATATTTTTATTGATTAAATCTAGTCTAGTTTCTCCTGGTTTTTGTGCAATACCAGCTGTAACTATGACAATATCAGAATTTGCTGTGTCTTTATAATCTCCAGCAATAACATCAACTGGCTTTACGAAAGAGGCACAGTGTGATAAGTCCATTGCCTCAGCTTCAGCTTTTTCCTTATTTAAATCAACAATAACTATTTCAGAACATAAACCTTGAAGCATTAATGCATAAGCAGAAGTTGAGCCAACAAAACCAGCTCCTATTATAGAAATTTTAGATGGTTTTACAGTATTCATAAATAATCACCTCTTTTTTATTTTGGGCATCTAATATTGAATTATACTAGGATTGGATTGTGTATAATGGTAAATAATAAGATGCATAAAAATTTCTTATAAAATAAATTTTATTGTTAAATAAATCTTCTTATAAAATAAATTTTATTATATAATAGTATTAAATCATATATTTGTGAATAAAGAATGAATATTTTTTATAAAATAATGCAAAAAAGTGAAGTAAACCTTTACATTGATATAGAAAGTTTAATTTAATTATAACAACTGAATTAACAGTTTTGAGACTTATCGAAATAAGTAATATAATATAAATTAAATGCTTATTTATAGAGGAGGTGCTTTTAAGTTGGGAGGCGGACAAATAAATGATATGTTATCCCGAAGAAAAAACTTAAAGTATAGGCTAATTTTTGAGGGCACAGTAGTTGGAGCATTAGCCGGAGCAGTAATAGTAATATATCGAGAATTAATAGATATATTATTACCTAAATTTACAAAGTTATATCAATGGGCAACATTTGATATAACAAGAATAATAGGAATATTTGTTTTATTATGTGTATTAGGTGCTATAGTTGGTTTTATGGTAAGATTAGAACCAATGATTTCAGGTAGTGGAATCCCTCAAGTTGAAGGTGACTTAAGTAGAAACTTAAAAATGAGTTGGTGGAAAATACTTATATTCAAGTTTATGGGTGGAGTTATATCTTTAGGAGCTGGGCTTTCAGTTGGTAAAGAGGGTCCATCTGTACAAATGGGTGCATCTGTAGGAAAAGGATTTTCAAGAGTGTTTAAATTCTCAAAGGTTGAAGAAAAATTTCTAATAACAGCAGGTGCTGCAGCAGGATTAAGTTCTGCATTTAATGCGCCACTTTCAGGGGCAATATTTGCATTAGAAGAAGTTCATAGAAACTTTTCACCTTTAGTTTTAATATCTGCAATGGCATCATCATTGGCTTCTGATTTTATATTAAAGTTATTTTTACATCCAGGATTAGCACTAGGATTTAAATCACCACTTTTAGTATTACCATTAAAATATTATTGGATTTTAATAATATTAGGAATTATAATGGGCGTTGGTGGTGCTATATTCAATAAGGGAATTTTAAAAGTTCAAAGTCTTTATGGATGTATGAAAAAAGTACCTATAGAAATAAAAGTAATGATACCTTTTGTTATGACAGGTATAGCTGGCATGACAGCACCTATATTATTAAGTGGTGGTCATAATCTTATAATGAGCTTACCTACATCAAATTACGGATTAGATCTTCTTTTCGCAATGCTTATATTAAAGTTTATTTTAACTTTATTTGCATTCGGTTCAGGATTACCAGGTGGTATATTCTTTCCATTATTAGTTCTTGGTTCTATAATAGGAGATATATTTGGAATTGTAGCATGTCATTATTTTCATATTCCAGAAGTATATGTATTAAACTTTATAATATTAGCAATGGCTGCTAACTTTGCATCTACAGTAAAAGCACCTATAACAGGTATGGTGTTAATATTAGAAATGACAGGGTCTTTTGAACATATATTAGCATTATCAATAGTAGTAATTATTTCTTATGTAATATCAGAAGCTTTAAATGTAGAGCCAATTTATGAGTCATTACTTGGTCGATTATTAAATAGGGTTGGATTTAAAAATAGAGATGTAATAGCAACTAATAAAATAATTGTAGAACATTCTGTTGAACTTGGAAGTCCTATGGAAGGTAAATTAGTTAAAGATTTAGATTTACCATCTTGTTGTTTAGTAGTAGCTATTAAAAGAGGAGATAGTGAAATTATACCAAGGGGAAATACAAAAATTTTAGCTGGTGATTATTTAATGGTAATGACTAGTGAGCAAAAATCAACTGAAATTTTTGATATGTTAGAAGTTAGCGGCGCTTCGGATGTGAAGTGTTGTGATGATAGAAAATAAAAAATAGACCTAAATCAGCTATGAAGCTGATTCGGGTCTATTTTTTTCTTTATAATGAACATTTAAGTTAAAAACTTTTATTTTTTTAATTAGAATAGTTAATGAAATAATAAGACAAATAGCTTCAGAAATTGCAGTTGAAATCCAAATACCATTGCTTTTAAAGATTAAAACCATTGTAAATAAGCTTAAAGATATTATAAATAAACCGCGAGAAAGAGATATTACTGAAGCATATTTAGGCTTTTCTAAAGCTGAACAAAATCCACCTATTAAAACATTGAAGCCCATTAGTAAAAATGTTATTGAGTAAATACTAAAGGCTTTAATAGTGAAGTTAAATAAGTTTATATTAGAACTATCTAGAAAAGCTGAAACTATAGGATTACTAAAGTATATAGAAATTAAGAATGCAAACATAGAGCTAACAGATACTGTTAATAAACTTAGTTTTAATAATTTTTTTATAGATTCACGATCACCTTTTCCGTAATAGAAACTTACTAATGGTTGCATACCTTGACTTATTCCAAGCATAGTCATTAAAACTAAACCATTTATATAGCTAATTATACTATAGGCTACTATTCCATTTTCACCAATAAGTCTTATTATAACTTGATTAAAAAGTAATATTACAATTCCAGCAGATAATTCTGTAATTGAATCAGGAAATCCAACTTTTACAGTTCTTATAAGTTCACTTAAATTAAATTTAAATTTAGTAAATTTTAATTTAGATTTTTTACTCAAAAAATAACTAAAAAATATAATTGTTGATAAAACTTGAGATAAGCCAGTAGCAAAGGCAGCTCCAGCAACACCATAATTAAGTTTTACTACAAATATATAATCAAGAACTATATTAGTTAATGCTGAAGAGGTAACACCAATAGTAGATAAATAAGGTGCTCCATCTGCTTTACATAAAACTTCAAGATAGTAGGAAACCATAAAAAATCCATTAAAATAAGCTATAATTGATAAGTATTCCTTTACCGAAGGTAGGGTTGTACTATCAGCTCCTAAAAAATAAGCTAGTTTATTAATATTAAAATGCGCTAAAAAAAGTATAATCACTGATGATATTATTATAATTACTAAAGTAGAAGAAAATACTTTATCAGCATTTTTCTTTTGAGATTTTCCAAGATAAATTGATATAATAGTTGATGCTCCAACTGCAAATAACAATGCAAAAGCAAAAGTAAAACTGATAAAAGGCATTGAGATGTTTACTGATGCAAGAGCATTTGCTCCTACAAATTTCCCTACAAAAATACCATCTACCATTGTATAAATAGAAAATACCCACATGGCTGCAACAGAAGGAACTAAGTAATGTAAAAACTTTCTACTTAATTTATTTTCCTCGTATTGTTTATTAATCATTTTAAAACCTCCTTATTAAAATTTTAAACTATGGTATAATACTAGAGTCAATAGGGTTTAATTTAATAATTGGGAAGTGAACGTAAAATGAAAGATTATTATAAAATTGGGGAAATTTCTAAGATATATTCTATAGGAAAGGATTCTTTGATGTATTACGAGAAATTAGGAATATTAAATCCAATAAGAGATAAAAATGGATATAGGTTATATAGTATAAATGATATATGGAGATTAAATTTAATAAAAGAACTTAGAGCTTTAAATTTCCCTATGAATAAAATAAAGGATTATTTAGATTGTAGAACTATAGAATCTACTAAACATTTATTAGAGGAAGAATTAAAGTTATTAGATGAAAAAATAAAAGAATTTTTAAACCAAAAAGAAAATATAGAAAATAGACTTTTAAATATAGAAAAAGAATTAAATTTTAAGAACTTTGATAAAATAGAATTGAAGTATTTTGAAGATAGAAAGGCTATTATTCTAAATGGAGATATTGAAAGAGATTCAGAAGCAGATTTTTTAATAAAAAAACTTCATAAAAAGTTTGAAGAAAAATTTAATATTTTAGGGAATAATAATATAGGAGCTGTATTTTCTTTAGAAGAGATAAATAAAGATAACTTTAATTATTATAAATCAGTTTTTTGTTTTTTAGAAGAAAACGAGGAATTGAGCAATGTAATTATAAAAGAGGGAAATTATGTAACATGTACTTACAAAGGTGATTATAGTAATAAAAAATCATGTTTAAAAAAAATAATGAAATATATAGAAAATAATAATTTTAAAATAAAAAGTGACCCTCTAGAAATATATAAAATAGATATTCATGAAACAGGAAATTATGAAGAATTCATAACAGAGATACAAGTTCCCATAGAGAGCCAGTAAAGGAGCATTTTAATTAGTATATACTTTTCTAAGTTGCAGAAAATAATCTTGTGATATTTAGCAACTAGCAGATAAGGAGAGTTTATTATGAGCAATAAAAATGAGAAAAAATTAACAGATATTAAGAGCTTTCAAGAAACAGGAGATAATAATCAATTAAATCAAAATATCAATAATATGAATAAAAGAGACCAAAGAGTAAAGAAAACAGAAAATCAACAATATTAAAATTTTAATAGACTTTTTATTTTTTATAAAAATTTAACAAGTTTATCATATGCACTTCAATAAGATAATTATTGGGGTGCTTTTTTAATAAGTATAATTAAAATTGAGATATACCTTTGAATTTATGGAATTTTGTATAGAAGTGTAAGTGTATTTTCTTTATCTAAAGGAAAATGTTGATTGTATCATAGCTATAGAGGAGAAGAGTATGGTGATTTTTAGTTTTAATATTAATTACCCAATAAATGTATATAATCAACATTATGATTCAATAATATACATATAAATAAAGGTAGCTTAATTTAGGTGGAGTTTTAACATAAAAACATGAGCTTATTTATTTTTTTGATTAGAGGATAATATTACAGCCTCTAGTTATGAGATATTCAAATAATATTGTAGAAGGGAGAGATATATTATGATAAATACTTTATCAATTAGAAAATTAGTAAGTTATTTAAATAATCCCATAGAGCAAGGGGGTTTTTGGTTGCCTAATGTCCAAAGGTCTTTTGTATGGAATGAAAAGAAAATAGAAAAGTTTTTAGATTCTATAATGAGAGAGTATCCAATTGGTCATTTTTTAGTTTTAAGAACAGAAAGTCCAATAAAATATAAAAGGTTTGTTAGTACTTTTACAGAAAAAATAAATATAACAAGGACAAGTGAGCCTATTAATGAATATAAAAAATTTTTAGTTTTAGATGGACAACAAAGAATGCAATGTTTATATGTATCTATTTGTGGAAGCTATGAAGGAAAGGAAATGCATTTTAACTTGCTTAGTGGCCAAGAAGCTAATGAAGAAAATATAAAATATGAATTTAAATTTATGGATGAAAAGGAAGCACCGTGGAATTTCATTAAATTAAAGGATATAGTTAATTCTAAGGAAAGAAGAGGAATTACTAAAAGAAATTTAATTACTAATATACAAAAAGACTGTGATGAATTTACAGAAGAGATAAGATATTTAATAGATGATAATTTAGATCAAGTAATAAATAGATTTGTTAGTAAAGAAATAATTTCTTATGATGTATTAGATAATGTAGATAAATCAAATTATTATGATTATCACGATATTTTAGAGATTATAACGAGAACTAATGAAGGAGGAACTATTTTAGAAAAGGAAGAATTAATTAAATCAATTCAAGTAAATTAAGATTTCTATTATTATAGTTTTAATTAAAATTTCAAGAAAGAAAATAGGCCATAGCTAGATGGATAAATTAATAAGTAATGAAGCTCCTTTTTAAATATATTTTTCTTTTTTATTTATAAAACATTAAAAAAAAGAATAAGAATATAAGGGAAATAAATTTAAGGAGGAAAACCATGTCATTGATTTGGGTCGGAATTATAGGTTTAATAGCTTTAATTACTGCCTTCTTTATAAGAAAAGATATTATAAAGAAAGATACTGGTAATGAAAAAATGAAAGAAATAGCCGAATGTATAGCTAAAGGTGCCATGGCATTTTTAAAAAAGGAGTATAGGTATTTGATAATTTTTATAATAATTGTTGCAATTATCATAGGACTTTTTTTGAATGTTATAACTGCTTTTAGTTTTATTTTAGGAGCTATTTTTTCTATTTTAGCAGGATATATTGGTATGAATGTTGGAGTTAAGGCTAATGTTAGAACGGCAAGTGGTGCTATGAAAGGTCAAAGGGAGGCCTTGGCAATTGCCTTTTCTGGCGGAGCTGTAATGGGACTTTCTGTTGTTGGGTTAGGTATTTTAGGACTTACAATTATAGCTGTTATATTTGGTATAGATAAAGTGGAGTATATAACCGGTTTTGGATTTGGAGCTTCATCTATAGCTTTATTTGCTAGAGTTGGAGGGGGAATATATACTAAAGCAGCAGATGTAGGTGCTGATTTAGTTGGAAAAGTAGAAGCTGGAATACCAGAGGATGACCCAAGAAATCCAGCAGTTATAGCAGATAATGTAGGAGATAATGTAGGAGATATTGCAGGTATGGGAGCAGATTTATTTGAATCCTATGTAAGTTCTATAATATCAGCTATAACATTGGGAGTTATGGCAAGTGTTACCTTAGGAGAAGAAGCGTTAAGGTTACCAATTTTACTAGGAGGAGCAGGAATAATAGCATCTTTAATAGGAATTTTTTATGTTAGAAAGTCAAAGGATACAAATCCTCAAAGGGCATTAAATAAAGCTATGTATATTTCTGTTGCTCTTATGATAATATTTTCTCTTATATTAAGTAATATGTTATTAAGTAGTGTGAAACCTTTTATTTCAGTATTAATAGGAACAATTGTTGGAGTTGTTATAGGAAAAATCACAGAAATATATACATCAGATCAGTATAATTCAGTTAAAAGTATAGTTGAAAAATCAAGGACAGGTGCTGGAACTAATATTATTGAAGGATTAGCCGTAGGAATGAAATCTACAGTAGCACCTATAGTAATTATAGGAGGGGGTATTATAAGCTCCTATATAGCTATGGGAGGATTTGAAGATAGTGGACTAGGGTTATATGGAATAGCCCTTTCAGCTATAGGAATGCTTGCTACATCAGGAACTGTAATATCAGTAGATGCATATGGTCCAATTGCAGATAATGCTGGAGGTATAGCTGAAATGTCAGGACTTCCAGAGGAAGTAAGAAGCATAACAGATAAGTTAGATTCAGTAGGTAATACAACAGCAGCAATAGGCAAAGGATTTGCTATAGGTTCAGCAGCATTAACAGCATTAGCTTTGTTTGCATCTTATGCTCAAGCTGTAAAAATTGAAACTATTAATTTATTAAATCCACTAACTTTAGTAGGGCTTTTAATTGGATGTATGCTTCCTTTTTTATTTGGAGCTTTAACTATGGAAGCGGTTGGAAAAGCTGCAACTAAGATGGTAGAAGAAGTAAGAAGACAATTTAAAGAAAAGAAGGGGATAATGGAAGGAAAAGAAAAGCCAGGTTATGAAAGATGTGTGGAAATATCAACAGAAGCAGCATTAAAAGAAATGATTATACCAGGATTTTTAGCCATAATTATACCTATTATAATAGGCTTAGTTTTAGGGGCTGAAGCTCTAGCGGGAACCATAGCAGGTGGTGTTGGTACAGGAGTATTATTGGCTATTTTTATGGCAAACTCAGGTGGAGCATGGGATAATGCTAAGAAAGCAGTAGAAGGTGGACTAGAAGGTGGAAAAGGCAGTGATGCACATAAAGCGGCTGTAGTAGGAGATACTGTAGGAGATCCATTTAAGGATACATCAGGACCATCTATGAATATATTAATAAAACTTATGACTATAGTATCAGTAGTTTTTGCTTCAGTGATATATGAATATGGTGGAATATTATTAAAGTTATTAGGTAAGTAGTATCAAAATAAAAGCTCTGTATTTCTAGCATTTTGCAATAGAAATATTAGAGCTTTTTTATAGAATATAGTTGTATAATCGATTTAAAATTAGGTATAACATATTAATCTTTAAGTTTTTCAAGATAGAAGTAAAATTCAAGTCCAGCATCAGTATGGACAACACCATATTGACTATTGTGGAGTTCTAAAAGATTTTTAGCAATAGATAAACCAAGTCCATAACTTCCAGAGTCTCTATTCCTAGAACTATCAATTCTATAAAATTGAGACCAAATTTTAGATAAATGTTTTTCATCTATAGAAACACCTGTATTTTCTATGGAAAAAAGTACTTTATCTTCTAAGTCACTAATCTTAATATTAACATTTTCACCAGAGGGTGTATATTTTATTGCATTAGTTACAAAGTTACTAATAACCTGCTCTATTTTAAAACTATCTGCTAAAACCCTAGATTCACAGTCAGGAATTAAGTCTAAATTAACCTTTAAGTTATTCTCATCAAATTTATTTTTATGTTTACTAATAATATCCTTTGTAAGAGTGCTTAAGGAAAATTCACTAAGTGTAAGTTGTATTTTTTTTGCTTCAAGTTTTGATAAATTAAGCATTTCTAAAACTAGTTTATTCATTTTATTAGATTCATCAATTATAACATCTAAGTAAAAATCTAAGTTTTCAGGGTCTACAACACCATCTTTTATCCCTTCAGCATAACCAGAAATAATTCCAATAGGTGTTTTTAATTCATGTGAAACTGAAGCAATAAAGTCTTTACGCAATTTTTCTATTTCTCTTTCTTTTCTTATTTCTTCTTCAAGATATGCATTCTTTAGCTTTAAGTCATCTAGAGCACTTGAAAGACTACTAGATAAAAAGTTTAAACTAGTGGCTAAACTTCCAATTTCATCATTGCTAGTAACATCACATTTTTCTGTGAAATCCATAGCAATCATTTTTTTTGCAGTTTCATTTAATTTTAGCAGTGGCTTGGAGATTAAATTAGAAAAAATATAGGCAAAGAAAAAGCATAAAATAATAAGAACTAAAACTATAGCTTCATAAAAGTCTTTCATAATAGAACTAGCTTCTTCTATGGTTCTAAAGGGAGAGATAGATATTATAACAGCATCATTTTTGCTACTAAGTGAAAATGGAGCTATGGAAACTATTTGTTTACTATGTCCCTTAGTATTAACTACAGTAGTAATAATTTTATTTGAATTTAAAAATTCCTTTGTATAAAGTTTTTGTTCTTTAAGATTATTTAAAATATTGTCTAAGGTGGTATCAATATCATCATTATCTTTTTGACTAACTGTTATTTTGCTTATATTTGAATCTATTGGGCAAATAGCAATTTTAGCAGTATTATTTAGTTCAAAGGCAGTCATAGCATTTATAACAGCCTGAGTATTAACAGGCCAATTATAGTCATAAGTTTTTTTGAATTCTAAAAGTGAATTTTGTAAGTCCTCACTTTTTTTATGGAGATAAAAACTTTGAAAAAAGAAACTTTGAAAAATCATAAAGCCAATAAGGAGAGAGGCGATTAAGGAGAAAATTATTAGTATGAGCTTTTTTGTAATACTATTTTTCATTTTTAACTTCAAATTTATAACCACTTCCTCTTACAGTTGTTATATATGAAGATTTGTTAAGTAATTTCTCTCTTAATCTTTTTATATTTGTATCTACAGTTCTGATATCGCCAAAATAATCAAATCCCCATACATTATCAAGGATTTTATCTCGTGATAAGGCTATGCCTTTATTTGATGTTAGATATATTAAAAGATCGTATTCTTTAGGTGATAAAGAAACTTCTTTCTCTCCTAATCTAACCTCATGAGATAGTTTATTTATAGTTAAACCATTAAAATCTAATATATTTTTATCAACATTTGTATTTTCAATTCTTTTAAGAAGTGCTTTAATTTTGGCAACTAAAACTTTAGGGCTGAAAGGTTTTGTTACATAATCATCTGCACCTAAATCATAACCTTTCAATTTATCTTCTTCTTCCTCTTTTGCAGTTAAAAGTATTATTGGAATATTAGATACTGATCTAATAGTTTCGCAAACTTTAAAACCATCTATTTTAGGTATCATTATATCAAGTACAACTAAATCTATATTATGTTCTGAAAAGCTTTTTAAAGCTTCTTCTCCATCACCAGCTTCATATATTTTAAAACCCTCTTTACGAAAGTAATCTTTTAAGAGAATTCTTATTCTAAGTTCATCTTCAACAATAAGTATGTTTTTTTTCATTACAATTAATCACCCCAAAATAATATTGCTTTTACCTCAAGTATTATTATACAATGAAAATTGGAATTTAGTAATTAAAAAATAGGAGAACTTTAATGAATAATTTAAATATTGATAGTAAAATTATAACTTTAAATAATGGTTTAAAGGTTATAACTATAAAAAAAGATACACAGATAGCTTCTTTAAATATAGGAATAAATATAGGTTCACTATATGAAAAAGATAATGAAAGAGGATTAAGTCACTTTATAGAGCATATGCTTTTTAAAGGAACTAAAACTAAAAATAATGAAGAGTTAAATAAAAAATTGGAGTTTTTAGGTGGAGATTATAATGCCTATACTGATAATTCCAATACTGTATTCACTGTAAGTTGTATAGAAGAAGAAATAGGAAATGCAATTGGCTTATTAGGTGATATGTTAATGAATTCAGTTATGGATGAAAACGAAATAGTGAAAGAACAAGGGGTTGTACTTTCAGAAATAAAAGCAAGTAAGGATGATATAGAAGATTTAAGCTTTAAAAGAACAAGTGAAGCTGCATTTTTAAAATCACCACTTAGATATGATGTTTTAGGGACAGAAGAAACAGTAAGTAACTTTAAAAGAAATGATATTGTAACTTATTATAATAGATATTATACTCCAGATAATGCTACACTAGTACTCGTTAGTTCTTTAAATCATGATGATGCAATAAAATTAATAGAAGATGTTTTTAAAGAGTGGAAAGGAACTGTAGACAAAAAAATAAAAATTGATTATGAAAAGAATAATCCAGGAGTTTTTACAAGCTATAAGAAACAAATTGAACAAAGTACAGTAATATACTTGTATAGTATAGATAATCTTCAAGAAGAAGATGAAATGCCTTTGAAAATATTAAATCATAAATTAGGTGAAAGTGCTAACTCTATTTTATTTAGAGAATTAAGAGAAAATAGGGGACTAGCTTATGATGTATATACAAGTCTTGACTTAAGTAAAGATGTAAGAATAATGAATATTTTTACTGCTGTAAGTGAAGAATCAATAAATGAAACTATTAATGTAATAAATGAGTGTATAGAGAAAATAAAAAATAAAGATATAGTTTTTGACGAAGAAACTTTAGAGCTTATGAAAAAAATACATAAAACATCTGTATTATCCACTTTAGAAGATTCAAGTGATTTATGTAATTATGTTCTAAATCAAAGTTTAGAAAATCGCCCTATAGATGAATTTATAGATGATATGGAGAAACTTGAAAAGCTTAAGGAAGATGATATCCATAGAGTATGTAATAAATTTTTAAAGGGAGAAACTATTCATATATTAAAATCTGAGGAGTAATTGAATGAATAAAATTACTAATATAGAAGTACAAAAACGAAATGAGGAAAGAGTAAATATATATATAGATAATGAATTTGCATTTGCTTGTTATAAAGAGTTAGTTTATAAAGAGGGGCTTAAAAAGATATGGAAGTCGAAATAGATAGCCTCAAAAAAATAATTGCAGAAGAAGAATTTTTAAAATGTAAAAATTCAGCATTAAGAATAGTGGAAAAAGCTTATAAAACAGAAAAAGAAATGGTGGATAAGCTTTTGCAAAAAGGATATGAAGGTATTATAATAGAAAAAACTATAGCTTTTTTGAAAGAGTATAATTTTTTAAATGATGAGAAGTACACTTTAATGTATGCAAAGGATAAGAGTAAGATTCAGGGAAAAAATAAAATAAAATATTCTCTTATGAAAAAAGGTATAGATAAGGAAATTATAGAAAATACATTGGATTCAATAGATAATAATGTTGAAGAAGAAACAGCTTATAATTTAGCAATTAAAAAATATAGAATATTATCTAAAAAAGAAAATGATAAATATAAGTTGAACCAAAAATTAATTAGATTCTTATTAGGAAAAGGCTATGATTATGGTCTTATCAAAGATGTAATAAAAAGAATCACAAATGAGGAAGTGGAGGCGAACTATGAATAAATATGTTTATTTATTAGCAATAGCAGTATTTATAATACCTCTCATAATGTCATATTTTAAGAGGTTTGATAAGAAAAGCCTATATGATGATTTTAATGGCGGTGCAAGGACGTTGCTTAAACTTATAGCCTTTGCTATTGCTTATTATATTGTAAAATCAAGTAATGTTATAGAAAGAGGTATATCTTCTATAATATCGCATTTTAATTTTTCTATTATAAGTCCAGCTATGACAGCATATATAATGCTTGTAATTATATTCCTTTTAATAATATATATTATATATGTTATTCTTAGAGGAATATTAATAGCTGTAAATAATACAATTATAAAATCATCTATAAGAGCCTTAGATGCAAGAAAAAATGGTAAAAAATCAGGGATTTCAGGTGTTCTATTTAATCTTCCTAATGCCTGTTCTTACTTACTAATAGTCTTTTTAGTTGTTACAATATTACCTGTTTCAAACTTAAGTGCTTTAAAGCAGGATTTTAGTAATATAGTTACTAATACTGAACGAATAGTTAGTGGTAAAAAGCCAATAGATCAAGCATTTACTACATCTTCATCAAATGATGGAAATAATGTAATTGTATATTATAATGGTGTGAAGTTAAGTACGGCAGTTAAAAGTGATGCTGCTATAAATAATATGGCAAAAGAAATTACTGCTGGAGATACAACTGATTTAGAAAAAGCAAAAGCTATTTATACTTGGGTTGGTAATAATGTAACTTACAGCGACCAAAAGGCAGATGAAATAAACAAAACAGGGGGAGAGGGTATACCATCAGGGGCTATACCAGCTTTCAATACAAGATCAGGTGTATGTTTTGATTATGCTTCATTATATGTTGCAATGGCAAGAGCTGTTGGATTAAAGGTAAGAATGGTTTCAGGTGAAGGGTATACTGGAACTGAATGGGGACCACATGCATGGAATGAAGTTTATATTCCAAGTGAAGGAAAGTGGATACCTGTAGATCCAACCTTTGAAAGTTCAGGGGACTTCTTTGATACATCAAATTTTTATGATACACATAGAGATGCTAAAGTAATAGGTCAATGGTAAAATAAAAAAACTTGTGGTATTTATTCTTAATTTAAGAATAGTTCCACAAGTTCATTTTTTTATATTAGAATTTATTTAACTTTTTTAATATAAGAGATATCGCTTTTTCACAATCTTTATCAGAACTGTCTAAAGACCAAGCTATGTTAAAGTTCCTTAAAGCGTTTTTATTGTCATTTAACATAGAATAACAATAAGCTAAGTTAAAAAAGTATTTGGATTCATGGCATATAACCAAAGCCTGTTCTATCATTTTAATTGCTTTATCATATTTTTTTAATTTTATATAACAAACTCCAGCATTATAATATGCATGGGCTTCATATTGCTTGTTTTCAATAGCTTTATTATAATAATCTAAGGCTATTGAATAATTTTGATCATTGTAAAATTCATTTGCCTTTGAAAAATAATTCATTTCATACCTCCAATAATTACTTTAACTATAGTATTAACAATGAATTCCCAATTTATACCTTAGGATAATATTAATATTAATATTACTTATATTAAAAAATATTCATCTTAAGTTAATTAAGTGATTAATTTAGTTGACATTAAGTAGAATTGAATAGTATTATAATAGATATTAAGAAACTAAATTTATATTTAGTTATTAAGAATATGTAGGAATAAATTTCTTGTAATTAAAAATGAATTAACAAAAAGCTTTGAGGAAGAGGAGTAAAGATAGGAAGAATATATAGAGAGAAAAGTCCATAGGCTGAGAGACTTTTTTATTTGATATCTTGAAGGTAGCTTCTGAGCAACTTTAGTGAAATTTAAGTAGTTAAAGTCGGCAATTTTAGTCGTTATTTTAAGAGAGCCCTAAATTATTTTGAGGGAAAAAAGGTGGTACCGCGAGCTTTCGTCCTTTTATGGATGAGGGTTTTTTTATTTTTAAAGCTTTTATTGAGTAAAATAAAGTATCACATTAAGTAAGTTAAATGAGAATAAGGATGAAAATTTTGTTCAAAATTATTCTATTAAATATTTCACTGCTGTAGCCTGTAGCATTTCAATATTCTATAAATTAAAAGTAACAGGGACACATCAATAGATAACTTCAACTAAATTTCATATAGAGTTAAAGCTTTATATAAATTAAGTGGAATTTTACAAGAAAAATATTATATCTTCTAGATATAAGAGAAATAAGAGGAGGAATTATAGATGGATAATAACAATGTAAATATTTCTACTACATATAATCCAAAGGAATTTGAAGAAAGACTTTATGGCAAATGGCAAGAAAAAAAATACTTTACACCAGAAGTTGATAAGAGTAAAAAGCCTTATACAATAATAATGCCACCACCAAATATAACTGGTAAATTACACTTAGGTCATGCTCTTGATAATACTCTTCAAGATATGCTTATAAGATTTAAAAGAATGCAAGGATATTGTACTTTATGGCTTCCAGGAGAAGACCATGCAAGTATTGCAACTGAAGTTAAGGTTGAAAATGAACTTATAAAGCAAGGTCTTTATAAAAAGGAAATGGGAAGAGAAGCATTCCTTGAAAAAGTTTGGGAATGGACAGATGAATATAGAGAAAGAATAAGAGAGCAACTTAAAAAAATGGGGTGTTCAGCTGACTTTACAAGAGAAGCATTCACAATGGATGAAAACTTAAGTAAAGCAGTAAGACATGTCTTTGTAAAGCTATATGAAGAAGGTTTAATATATAGAGGAAACAGAATAACTAACTGGTGTCCAAAGTGTCAAACGGCTTTATCAGATGCAGAAATAGAATATGAAGAGCAAGAAGGACATTTCTGGCATATAAAATATCCAGTTGTAGGTTCAGATGAATTCTTAGAAATAGCTACAACTAGACCAGAAACATTATTAGGAGATACTGCTGTTGCTGTAAATCCAAGTGATGAAAGATATAAGCACTTAGTAGGAAAAATGCTTAAATTACCTTTAACAGATAGAGAAATACCAGTAGTGGCTGATGATTATGTTGATGTAGAGTTTGGTACAGGAGCTGTTAAAATAACTCCAGCTCATGACCCTAATGACTTTGCTGTAGGTCAAAGACACAACTTAAAACAAATTAGAATAATGGACGATGCTGGTGTAATCAATGAATTAGGTGGAAAATACGCAGGCTTAGATAGATATGAAGCTAGAAAAGCTATGGTTAAAGACCTAGAAGAACAAGACTTATTAGTTAAAGTTCAACCTCATGTTCATAATGTTGGAACACATGATAGATGTGGAACTGTTATTGAGCCAATTATATCACAACAATGGTATGTTAAAATGGAAGAATTAGCAAAACCAGCTATAGAAGTTGTTAGAAATAAGGAAACTAAATTTGTTCCAGAAAGATTTGAAAAAACATATTTCAACTGGATGGAAAACATTCAAGATTGGTGTATTTCAAGACAATTATGGTGGGGACACAGAATTCCAGTTTGGTACTGTAAAGATTGTAATGAAATTACAGTATCAATGGAAGATGCAACTAGCTGTAAACACTGTGGTTCAAAGAATATAGAACAAGAAACTGATGTTTTAGATACTTGGTTCAGTTCAGCTTTATGGCCTTTCTCAACTCTTGGATGGCCAGACAAAACAGAAGATTTAGATTTCTTCTATCCAACAGCAACATTAGTTACTGGATATGATATTATATTCTTCTGGGTTGCTAGAATGATATTCTCAGGAATACACAACATGGGAGAAACTCCATTTGAAACAGTATTAATTCACGGAATTATAAGAGATGAACAAGGAAGAAAAATGAGTAAATCTCTAGGAAATGGTGTTGACCCACTTGAAGTTATAGATGAATATGGTGCAGATGCATTAAGATTCATGCTTGTAACAGGTAATGCTCCAGGTAATGATATAAGATATATTCCAGGTAGAGTTGAAGCAGCAAGAAACTTTGCTAATAAGATTTGGAATGCTTCAAGATTCGTTATGATGAACCTTGATAGAAAACTTATGGAGAAATATAAAGATAATAAAGACTACAGCTTAGCTGATAAGTGGATATTATCAAGAATGAACACTTTAGTTAAAGATGTTACAGAAAACATGGAAAAATATGAATTAGGAATAGCACTTCAAAAAGTTTATGATTTCCTATGGACTGAGTTCTGTGATTATTATATAGAACTTGTTAAACCAGTATTATATGGTGAAGATGAGTCAGAAAAAGGAAGAGTATTTAATGTTCTATACAGAGTATTAGAAACAGGATTAAAATTACTTCATCCAGTAATGCCATTTATAACTGAAGAAATATTTACTCACTTAAGCACAGAAGTTGAGTCAATAACTATATCAGAGTGGCCAACATATGAAGAAGAACTTAAAGATGAAAAATCAGAAAAAGATATGGAATTTGTAATGGAAGCTATTAAGTCATTAAGAAACTTAAGAGCAGAAATGAATGTACCACCATCAAGAAAAGCAAAAGTTATGGCTTATGCTTCAGCAGAAGCTAAAGATGCATTTATAAATGGTGCAGCATATCTTGAAAAACTTGCTTCAGCTTCAGAAGTTACTTTCTTAGATAACAAAGAAAACTTAGATAAGAACTTAGTTTCAGTAGTTGTTAAGGGTGGAGAATTATTCTTACCATTATTAGACTTAGTTGATAGAGAAAAAGAACTTGAAAGATTAGATAAAGAAAAGAAAAAATTAGAAGGTGAAATCAAGAGAGTTGAAGGAAAACTTTCTAATGAAAGATTTGTAAGTAAAGCACCAGAAGCTGTTGTTAATGAAGAAAGAGCTAAAGGTGAAAAATATAAAGAAATGCTTGAAGCTGTATTAGAAAGAATAGATGCTTTAAAATAGGAGGATGCCATGAATTATAGTGAAGCTATGAATTTTATAGCTAACACTTCAAGATTTGGTATGAACTTTGGTCTTAGTAGAGTAGAAAAAATGTTAGAACTACTAGGAAATCCTCAAAATAAAATAAAATGTATTCATATAGCTGGAACCAATGGAAAAGGTTCAACTACAGCTATAATTACATCAATACTAAAGGAAGAGGGGTATACTGTAGGCATGTATACCTCTCCTTATTTAGAAGAATTTGAGGAAAGAATTCAAATAAATGGAGTTAACATACCAAAAGAAAGGTTAGCTGAATTAGTAAGTAAAATAGAAAAAGTATCAGAGCAAATAGTAAGCTTAGGTTTTGATAATCCAACACAATTTGAAATAATAACAACTATAATGTTTTTATACTTTGCAGAGGAAAATGTAGATTATGCAGTAATTGAAGTTGGTCTTGGTGGAAGATTAGATGCTACTAATGTTATAGATCCAGTTTTAGTTGTTATAACATCTATAAGCTATGACCATATGAATATTTTAGGAGAAACTATAGAAGAAATAGCGGGAGAAAAGTGTGGAATAATAAAAAATTCTCCTGTGGTTACATATCCTCAAGTTGAAGAAGCTATGAAAGTCATAGAAGAAAAATGCAAGGAAAAATCAGTACAATTAATTAAAACTTCAGAAAGCTCAATAAAGGAAGTAATTATTAATAAAAATGACAATACACAAAACATTAAGCTAGAAGTAGGAAATGAATTAAAAGAATATAAATTAGCCTTAATAGGAAAACATCAAGTGAAGAATGCTATGGTAGTTTTAAATGCTATAGAAGCCTTTAAAACTTTAGGGGGAAGAGTTAGGGAAGAATCTATTAAAGCTGGTCTTGAAAATGTTAGATGGATAGGAAGAATGGAAAGACTAAATAAAAATCCTATGGTTGTAATAGATGGTGCTCATAATATTGATGGAATAAGAACATTAAAAGAATCAATTAAGGAATATTTTTCATACAATAAGCTAATATTAATATTAGGGATTTTAGGTGATAAACAAGTTAAAGAAATGGTCAATACTATAGGTTCTTTAGGAGAAAATATAATATTAACAGAGCCTCATAATGAAAGGGCAGAATCTTTAGATGTTATGGAAAGTTACTTAAAAGAAGAAAATAAAAATGTCTATAAGATAATGAATTATAGAGAAGCATATGAAAAAGCTTTAGAACTTGCAAATGATGATGACTTAGTGCTTATATGTGGTTCTCTATATATGATTGGAGACATGAGAAAAGAAATAACTAAATTTTAAACTTAAAGATTATCTAGTGTGTAATTAAAAGTTTGAAAAAGGGGTGTTTTAATGGAGAATAATAGTGGATTTTATACTTTAGGTGAAGAAATAGCTAATGCCATAACTCATGGTTTAGGGCTATGTCTTGCCATTGTAGGAACTGTTATTATTATTGTATTAGCTACGTTAACTGGTGATGTTTATAAGGTGACTAGTGTAAGTATATATGGTACAACATTAATTTGTCTATATCTAGGTTCTACTCTTTATCATAGTATACCTGGAAAGATGGCTAAAAAATTTTTAAGAATAGTAGACCATTCGTCCATATATCTATTAATAGCTGGTTCTTATACTCCGTATACATTAATTTCACTTAGAAATGATTTTGGTTGGCTTATGCTAATATTAGTTTGGACTTGTGCTATAGTAGGAATATTTTGCAAAGCTTTTTGGCTTGAGAAATTTACTAAGTTATCAACTATTCTTTATATAGCTATGGGATGGTTAGTTATTTTTAATATTAGTAATTTAGTAAAGAATGTTCCACTAGCTTCAGTAGTGTTATTAGCATTAGGAGGTATAGCTTATACGGCAGGATGTTTATTTTTTGTAAAGGACAAATGGAGATTTAATCATGCTATATGGCATATATTTGTTCTACTAGGAAGTGCATTGCAATATTTTTCAATGCTATTTATAATATAGTAAAAATAAAGATGTCGATTTATCTTAATTTTTGATAAATCAACATCTTTTTTTTAAAAAATGAATTATTCAGTTTTTTTAGATAATTTAAGTTCTAAGTATTTATCTACATATATTTTTACTAAGGCAGCAATAGGAACACTTAAAAACATTCCTAGAACACCGCCAATACCTCCACCAACAGTAACTGAAAAAATTATTAATAATGGAGAAACTCCAACTTGATCTCCTAGTATTTTAGGACCTAAGTATAAACCATCAAACTGTTGTAGTAGGAATATAAAAATTAGAACAATAATAGCTAGTTTAGGATTAACAAACAAAGTTAATATAAAAGCTGGTATCATTCCTATAAAGGGTCCAAAATAAGGAATCATATTTGTAATTCCTACTATTAAAGCAATTAATATTGCAAAAGGAGCTTTTAAGATTATTAAACCTATGTAGCATAGAATGCCAATTATTATGGAATCAATAGTTTTTCCAATTATAAACTTGGAAAATACTAAATTAGATTTAGATAAAAATTCTATGGTAAAATTAGACTTTTCTATTGGTAAAATTGCTCTCAAAAATTTAATAAAAAAAACTTTTATTTTCTCTTTTTCAGACAACATATAAATTGATATTATGAAGCCAAAGAGAAATTTAATAAAAGAAGATGTAAATCTAATTGTTTGATCAAGCAATTGTTTCATAAAATTACTTAAAAATTCAGCTAAATTACTAAAGGTTGATAGAAATACATTTTCAATTTGTTTTGTTAAATTAGGAGAAGACGTATGGATTTTACCAAGTGATTCTGTGATAAAAGATTGTGCTGTATTAATATAATTAGATAGATTATGTGCTAAGTCAGTAATACTTTCTATAATTGTAGGTATTATTACTAAACATAGAAATACTAATACTATTATGGTAATAAAATAAGTCAAAATAATACTTAAGGATTTTTTTAGATTGAATCTATTTTCAAACCACATAGAAATAGGATTTAATAGATAAGCTATGCCAAATGCCCAAAAGAAAGGCATTAATATGGATAATATAGTACTAAAAAATCCTGAAAAAATAGACTCAATACTAAAAATAAATTTAAGTAATATTATTGAGATTAGTATTAGAGGAATTAAATTCAAATAATACTTATTTTTTTTGATCAATTTTTGTCCCCCTTAAAATTTTGCTAATTAATTAAAGCGTCTATTATTTTATTGTAAATTTCAGATGAGTTATTTTTCCATTTAGAACAAAGCTCTTGAGCTTGTGCTTTAGATGGTACATTAACACTTAAGTCTAGTAGTAAGCAATCCCCTTCTAATGCTTTTAACGTAACTATAAATGAATCTTTATTATCTGGAACGTAATCACTAAATATATTTAATTCTTTTTTTATTTGTTCTACTTTTTCAGATAGATAATCATCTATTATTGCAGTTTTATTAGTTGATAATCTATCTTTAAATAAATTTAAAACAGTATCTCCTTTTTTTGTGAGGAAAACAAATTCTTTATTATCCTTTTCTTCATATTTTATGAATTCAGATTCTTTAAGTTCGGATATATATTGTTGAAGCATAAAGTAATTTATGAAGCTCTTTTCCAAAACTATATCTGTCAATTGAGAATGGGATATAGGGTATTTTATAGATTTAATTATATATAATAGTAAAAGCTTATTTTCAGCTAATTCTATTGTATTATCATACATTTTCTTTTTCCTCCATAATTTTGATGCAATAGTTATACTAATTATAACACATAATTTATAGTATAAGAAACTTTATTTGATTTTATTAAAAAAATGAAAGGAGACTGATGAAGTCTATGAAAATAAAGGGAAGAAAAATATATTTTATTGTGTTATTAATAATAAACATGCTATTAAATTTTAATATTAGTGCGTATTCAGCGAGTAAAGATTACAAAGATGAAATGCCTATTTATTCAGTAGAAAGTGATAAAAATTTAATAGCAATTACTTTTGATGTGAATTGGGCTGAAAAAGATTATCTAGATGATATACTAAAAGTTTTAGATGATTATGATGTAAAGGCAACATTTTTTGTAATGGGAAAATGGGTTATATATCCTGATGGAAATAAAGAAAAATTAGTAAAAATATGTAATGCTAACCATCAAATAGGTAATCATAGTTATGTACATCCAAACTTTCTGCGAATAAACAGAAAACAAATTGAAAACGAAATTGTAAAAACAGAAAAAATAATATATGATATAACTGGAAAGAAAACTACGGTTTTTAGATTTCCTAGCGGTGCCTACAATAAAGAGGCCGTTAAATGTGTAAATGCTATGAATTATAAATCAATACAGTGGAGTAAAGACAGTGTGGATTGGAAGAATATTGGTCTTGAAAAAGAATATAATAATGTAATGAAAGACATAGATGCTGGGGATATTTTATTATTCCATAATAATGGAGAAAATACTGTTGAAAATTTAAAAAGAATAATTCCAGATTTACAACGTAAGGGATATAAATTAGTAAAATTGGAAGAGTTAATGCATGATGGTGCTTATATTGTTAATGAAAACGGTAAACAATTAAAAATAAATTAACATAAACCTATTGAAAATAGAGAAATATTTGTATTATAATGAAAATGTGTTAATTTATTACAATGATTAAACACCAAAATTAATGAAAAGAATTTATTTAAACAACTGATGGGGAGAGGGGTTAAGATTAACATGGATAATTTAATGTTAAATAACAAGATTTACTTAGAAGGAACAGTTTCATCTGAATTAGAATTTAGTCATGAAATGTATGGTGAGGGTTTTTATACTTTCGATTTAGATGTAATGAGATTAAGTGATTCAAAGGATACTTTGAATATAACAGTGTCAGAAAGATTAATGACAGAATTGGACTTAACTATTGGTAAAGATGTAATAGTGGAAGGCCAATTAAGAAGTTACAATAAATTTGTTGATGGAAGCAACAAACTTATATTAACAGTTTTTGCTAGAAATATAGAACCTTGTTTAGAAAGAAGTAAAAATCCTAATGAGATATTCTTAGATGGATTTATATGTAAAGAACCTATATATAGAACTACACCTTTTGGTAGAGAAATTGCAGATTTATTATTAGCTGTTAATAGAGCTTATAACAAGTCAGATTATATTCCTACAATTGCATGGGGAAGAAATTCGAGATTCTGTAAGGTATTAGAAGTAGGAGATAATATAAGAATATGGGGAAGACTTCAAAGCAGAGAATACCAAAAGAAAATTTCTGAAACGGAAGTTGTTAAAAAGGTTGCTTATGAAGTATCTATTTCTAAAATGGAAAAGGTTGATGAGTCACAATCTCAACCATCAGATATAGAAACACAAGAAATTATGTAAATTATATAATATTTAAGGCTATTCAGTAATGAATGGTCTTTTTTCATCTAAATTAAATTTTTGTTATAAAGTGAGGTTTAATTTACATAGAGTAAAGCTTCATTTGAATTTATAGCAAAGTCACTTAGAAATATATATCTTTTATTTTAAGCTTATAAAGAATTAGAATATTAGTTATGAGGTAAAATATAAAAGAATAATATATAATTATGTTAAAATAATTAAGATAAACTGAAATTTAATTTAGATAAAGTTTTTACTTTAACTAAATTTTAGTGAAAGTTAACTAGGAGGTTGTGTCTATTCATCCTAAACTTATGGAGGATAGGAGTGTTAGAGCCTTTAGTTATGAGATAAAGTAATAGGAGTGTAGAGTTATGGAAAAAGGATATATACAAATATACACAGGAGAAAGTAAAGGGAAAACTACAGCAGCTATGGGCTTAGCTATAAGAGCAGCAGGAAGTGGACTTAAAGTTTGTATAGTACAATTTTTGAAGGCTTGGAAAACATCAGAGTTAAGTAGTTTAGAAAAAATTGATAATATAGATGTTTTTAGATTTCAAACTATAAAAAAGTTTACTTGGGAGTTAAATGAAAGTGAACGTAAACAAATAGAAGAAGAAACAAAGAAAGCATATAATTTTATTTTAAATGTATTTGAAGAAAAAAAATATGATGTGGTTATAGTAGATGAAATAATGGGTGCTTTAGGAGCAAAGTTATTAACAGAGCAAGAGGTTTTAGAATTGATGGATAAAAAACCAGATACAGTAGAGCTTGTAATGACAGGAAGATATCCAACGGAAGCAATTATAAATAAGGCTGATTTAGTAACAGAAATGAATGTTGTAAAACATTATTTTAATGAGGGAGTTCAAGCAAGATTAGGTATAGAGTTTTAATATAGTTAAAATTTAGATTTAATGAAAATTAAAAAGTAATTTTAAGATGAGGATGTATCAAATTACAGATACGTCCTCTTTACTTTTTTAGCTACTTCAATAGATGAAAAGGATATTTGTACAAGTAATATAAATTGAAATAATGATGTAAATAAATTATAAATAATAATTAAAAAATAAAGTTTTATTTACTTTATGTAAAGGAATTGTTATATAATTATAATGTAATAATTTAATAAAAAAGTAATTTAAAGGGAGAGTTATAAGTCGAGTACTAGAGTTTTGCTAGGGTTGAAGCCAAAATAAATATAACGGATCAAACTTTAGGAAAAGGTAGGACAACAACTACAGGTAAAGATTCTGCGCTTATAAATAATAAAAAATAAAATCAATATAGATAATGTTATATAAATAACATTGTCTATATTAGTAAATAGGAATATTATTAATATTTAATTATGTAAATAAAGAAAAGATAAAGTAAGTGGGAGCAAGGAAGATGAAAAAAATAATTATTACTATTCTATCAATAATAATAACAACTAGTTTATTAGTAAGTTGTAATTCAGAAAAAGGTGAGAAAGATGGAGAAAATAGTTCAGCAGTAGAATTATTTGAAGAAAATCAAAGTGAAAGAAATGAAGGTGCAATTTCATTTGCTCCAGATTTAACGTCAGAACTATTAGAGTCAGGAGAAACATTAACATTTGATTATACAGGAAAAGAGATGAAAATACCTTATCGTATTACTGGAGAAGCTGAAGGTGTTATTTCTAAATTTGGTTTGATTGTTTTTGTTGATGGAATTCCTCAACCTTATAAAATAGAGAAAGATGAAAAAAAATCAGCAGAAGATTATATACATAATTTTAATTTAGAATTTAAGCAAGAAGAAAAGTTCAATATAGTTTTTGATCCAGTTATAGGTAAAAAAGGAGAGAAACTTGCGGTAACTATGGCAACAATATTGAGACCGGATTATTTGCCTGAATCTTTAGAAAAATATACTTCATATGGTATTTATAATTCATTAGCTGCTAATTTACCTGTGGTTTTAAATTATAAAAGCTCTGCAAAGAGTAAAGAAAGCTTTAAAACTTATAATAAGGTTAATTATGAAAAAATATCAAAAGAAATAAAGGAATATTATAATAGTATAACTCCTAGTTATTCAGAAGATTATTTTGATAGAAATATTATATCTGAAATATCAGGAAATACAGATAATGAGAATTTAATAACTTTTGAGAAAAATAAGAAATTGAAAGTACAATTTAAAATTTGGGGAGGATTAGAGGCAAATTATAGAACTACTTTCTTTGTTAATCATAAGCCTATAAAGATTGAAGATTGTGAATATATAGAGATAAAAACAAAGAAGGATAATATAGCAGTTGCAGAAATAGAGATAGACACACAAAATTTGAAAGATTTAAATACAATATATGCAATATCAGTGCCTTATGGAGAAGATTATAAAAAAGAAATTGATTTTCCTATAAAAACAACATCAAAATTATTAGCAGTAAGTTAATTTAAAAAAGGAAGATAGGAGAAGAGTGTGAGTAGAAATATTAAAAAAATAATAATTATATTTATTACCACTGTAAGCCTAAATTTTTATGGTTGTAATATAGAAAATAAATTATCTAAAAATAATTCAGAAATTAATACTACTATGACAAATGATATAAATAAGGAAAATAAAGAATATAGCATAGATATTAAATATAGTGAAAAAAATAATTCTATATATTTATGGGATTATATGAATAATAAGGTAAAGAAAGAAATTAAATTAGAAAACTTAGAATTTTCAAAAGAGGTTTTTAAAATTGATAATGGTTATGCTGCAATAATTTATAAAGGTGAAACATTACCAGAAGTTAAAAGTTTTCAAGATACTTATAGCATAAAGTATCCTGATAAAATTGAGTCAGTAATGGTAAGAGTATACGATAAAAATTTAAAATCAATAAGAGAGTATGACATAACAAAAATAGTGCAAGAGGTAAATTTAGATTTTATTAATCAAACAATTATATCTAAAAATGCTAAGTTTTTAGTGTACGATAAGTTAGGAGAAAAAATATTTGTAGATTTAGAAAATGGAAAAGGTAATAAAATTGCTTTAAATAATATATCTGCAATAAGTTTTTTAACAAATGATAAATTGATTTTTTCTTCGATTATAGATGAAGGAAATAAAATCAACACATTATGTGGAATTATAGATAATAAAGGAAATATAGAAAAAGAATTTAAAATTGAAAATTATTTAGGCGAGAAAATTCAAGTTGTCAATAATTATGCGATTTTAAATGATTATGTAGAAGCAAGAACGCAAAAGTCTAGCGGAAAAATACCAATAATAGATATAAAAAATAAAGAATTAAAAAGTTTAAATGTAGATAATGAAGAAAGTACTCAATCTACTATAACTAGAGATGGAAGATATATTGTAACAGTTAAAACTGGTAATAAGGGTGAGTTTACTATTAAGCAGTATTCAAGAGAAAGTGGAAAATTACTTAAAGAAAAAGATTATAAAGTTTCTGAAAATGATGCAAAGCTAAATAGAATTGTAGAAACAGGAAAAAGTGGAGAGATTGCATCTATATTTTTAGTAGGAAATGAAGAATATAAAGTAGAAATTTTTAGCTGTAAGGATGAATAAAATGGAATTAAAATTTGAAAATATACAAAAAAATTATGGCAAGCAAAAAGCTTTAAAGGGGTTTTCAACAACATTAACTGATGGTGTATATGGTCTTTTAGGTCCAAATGGAGCAGGTAAAACTACATTAATAAGTATTTTGACTGGAGGTCTAAATTCTGATGAAGGAAAAATATTTTTAGATAATGAAGATATTAGAAAAATGAAAAAGGAGTATTTTAAGAGAATAGGATACTTACCACAATATCCTGTATTTTATAAAAATTTTTATGTTGATGAATTTTTAGACTACATGGCAACAGTAAAAAATATACCTAGAAAAGAAGCGAAAAAAAGAATATTAGATGTGTTAGAAATGGTAAATTTAATTGAAGATAGAAGAAAAAAGATAGGTGCGTTATCAGGGGGAATGAGACAACGCTTAGGAATAGCTCAGGCTATTTTAAATGAACCAGAAATTCTCATTCTTGATGAACCTACAGCAGGATTAGATCCGGGGGAGAGAATTAGATTTAGAAATTTAATTTCTAAAATATCAAAGGGAAAGTTAGTATTAATGGCAACTCATATTGTTTCAGATGTTGAACATATTGCAAAGGAAATATTAATTTTAAAAAAGGGGCATTTAGTAATGCAAGGGACAACTGAGTCTTTATGTAAATTAATAAAGGAACAAGTTTATACTATTACATGTGATGAGAAAGAAATTGAGTATTTATCAGATAAATATTTAATAGCAAATGTAAAAAGAATAGATGATAAATATAATTTAAGAGTAATTTCGGAGAAAGAAATTATACAGAATGGACAAAGAGTAGAACCTTCTCTTGAAGATGTTTTTCTTTCGACTTTTGGAAAATAAACGTAGACTTAATTCAGGTGGAGTTTTGACTCCATCTGAATGCTTAGTCGTAGCTATCAGATAAATTTTAAGTTAAGGAGGAAATTTAATATGCTAAGACTTATTTATTTTGAAATCAGGAAAAATTTTCTTAGAAAACATATAATAATTTTTTTATTATCTTTTTTAACTTTAAATTTTATTTATTTCAATATTACATTTATAGATAATGAATATTTTTTTCGAATAGGTATTGATGCAAAAATGCAATGGAAAGGTTATTATGAATTACATAATAAATTAGATGGTAAGTTAACAAAAGAAAAAATTAATTTTATTATAGAGGAAAATAATAGATTAGATAAAATAATTTCAGAAGGAACTTATAGTAAGAAGTATCAGAAAGATAGTTATACTGGATATATTTTTGGAGATATGTATTTGATAAATAAGTATTTTTATAATCCAATTAAATATTTAACTTATTATAAAAAAAATAATGATGAATTAGTCGATAATGCTAATAAAAATATTACGTTTTATAATAAGTATAATAATAAATATGAAGTTAAGAAAAATAAATTTATTACAAGACATTATTCAGGAAGGCAAATAAGTGATTTTTATGAAACTGTTAATTGGGAGCAATTGTTTGAATATTCATTTTCAGATTTATTAATTATATCAATATTAGTAGTAAGTTTAGTTCCTATTTATGTTAATGAGAAGAAAACAAAAATGAATAAATTGATATTAACCTGTGATAAGGGAGATATTAATTATATTTATGCTAAAATAATAGCGGTTTTTATATTTATATTTTCCTTAATTAGTATTTTTTCTATAGAAAATTTTTTGCTTGAGAAAATATACTATAATTTATCTGGATATAATATGCCATTATATTCTATAGAAGCTTATCAAAATACACCTCTAAATATATCTATATTAAATTTTTATTTACTATTAAATTCATTAAAAATTTTAGGGGTATTTAATTTTTCATTAATATTAATGTTATTATCTTTAATTTCTAAAAAAGTGGTAATTCCTTTTTTAGTAAGTTGTTTTTTTATTGTAATCTCAATTTTTTCAAGTGCATATTTTAATTCTATATATTTAGGTAAAGCAGTAATAGCATTGATTAATCCATTTACTCTCTTAAGAGGTGAAAAGTTATTTGTTGATTTATTTTCTTTAAATATATTTAATAAATTTTATTTTAGTCCTGTTATTGCTATTGTAGCAAATATATTTTTTACTATAACTTTAATCCTTATTTTTAAAAAGTTAGGAATGAATAAGGAAAAAAAGGAGGTCAAATTTTGTTTGTTTACGAAATAAAAAAAACTATTTTTAAGCAAAGGGGATTAATAATTTTACTTTTTTTTATTTCATTAAAAGTAGTATTTAATATCTATAATCTTAATAATTTAAAAAATAAGGAGTTATATAAATCTCAAAAGTATTTTGAGTATATAGAAGAATTTAGTGGAAAAGTGACTAAAGAGAAAAAAAATAAAATTGAAAATGAATATAGATTGGTTAGTGAAGCACATTCTTCTTTGGATAAGGCAATAGAAGATTTTAGAGAAAATAAAATATCAAAAGAGAAATTTGAAAAGGTGAGATTAGAAAGTTATGAAAGAATAAATAATAAAAATTCTTTTTTAGCTATTTTTAAAAAGTATTCATATGCTAATGAGAATCCAGAAAAGAGATATATATTAGAAGATTCAGGATGGATAGAACTTTTAAGTAAAAGAAATCCAGACTTTTTAATGATTCTTACTATATTAATTTTTACAGCAATTATATTTTCAATTGAATTTGGAAATAGTATGTATCTATTATTGTTATCAACCGTCAATGGTAAATATAAATTAATAAAGATTAAAATTATTTTTGCAATGGTAGTGGCAATTTTAGTTGTAGGAATTTTTTCGTTCATTGATTATATAACTATTAAAGAAATATTAGGGCTTGATAATGGAACTTATCCAATACAAAGTTTAAAGTATTTTGAAAACTCGCCATATTCGCTTTCTCTTTTAAGTTGTTATTTACTTATTATACTCTGTAGAATATTAGGAGCTGTAATGTTAGTAGCTATAACAATGATAATGAATATATTAACAAAAGAAACCATAATAACTTTAAGTAGTGCTTTTATAATAACAATTATTCCTTTTATAATGATTAAAAAAAGTTCCTTTTTGTACTATTTACCATTACCAGCAGGGTTATTTAGTGCTTCAGGTTTTTTTAGAGGAGATGTTTATGAATCAGGGCTAAACTCTAATTTTGAGCCAGAGTTAATTAAAGAATTTCAAAGTATTTCTAAAGAAAATTTTATTATAATATTATCTATAATTTTATTAATGATAATTGTAATTGTTTTTATTTCTATTAGGCAATATTCAAAAATTTCAATTCATAATTTAAAGAAAAATATGAAAAAAAGTATATCATATTGTTATTTGTTTTTCTTATTATCAACAGTTAGTTTAATATTTTTAGGATGTGAAAAAAATGAATTAAAGGAAAATAATTTTTCACATGAATATTATGAAAATATAGAAGAGGCTAAAGCTGAAAATAAGGATTATATTATTGAATTAGATATAGAAAATAATTTTATAATTGCTACTAATAAAAAAAATGGAGAAAAATTTAAGATAAATAGAGAACTTTTAAATAAAGATAAAAATATGAAAATTAGAGATGTTTTTATTCAAGGAGAAAACTGTTATTATCTCGAACAAATAGAAAATGAAGAAGGTATAAGAATATACGAAGTGAATATGAAAAATTTAGAAAAGAAAATCATATATAGTAATATAAATGAAAATAATAATGACTTTTTTGGTATAAATGAAATTTTTAAAAAGGAAGTTACTTTATCCAAACAAATGATTGCAAGATTTTTTGTGTTTAATGATTATATTTATTACGAAGATGGAAATTCATTAGTAGAAATTAATAGAAAAAATAATAAATTAAAAATAGTCATAGATGATTTAAGATCTTCGGCATCTATAATTTTTAAAGGTAAATTTATTTATTATATTGATACAAACTATAATTTAAGTACTTATAATATACAGTCAAAACAAATTCAAAAATTTGCAGATGTATATTTGGATAAGTTTACAGTGGAAGGGGAGCAGTTAAAATATAAAAGTTTAATTGATAAAAAGGAGTATATTCAAATTCTTAAATAAATTTTTAAATATAAAAAGGAGACTATAGGAAAAGATGAAATGAAAATTCACTTTTGAATAGTCTCTTTTTTATTAATTTTTATGGTATATAAACGTAGACTTAATTCAGGTGGAGTTTTAACGCCATTTGAATGCTTAGTCGTAGTTATCTAGAAGCGTGAGACTGTTTATCTCCTAAATCTTGATTTAGTTATAGGAACTTACTCAGCGAGCTATGCGAGTGGAGTTTCCTATAGAAGATAGGAGTATTACAGCCTCTAGCTATCAGATTAAAATTCTATATTTAAAACATCATCCATATCATATTTTCCTGGTGAAGTTACAGTAGACATAAATTCACAAGCTTTTATTGCACCCATAGCAAATAAGTCTCTTGATATAGCTTTATGTGTTATTTCTATAATTTCGCTATCACCAGCAAAAATAACTTCATGGTCACCTATAATTCCGCCACCTCTTACAGTATGAACGCAAATTTCATTTTCTTCTCTTTTTTGTATACCTTCTCTACCATAGATTAATTTAGTTTTATCTTTAATAGAATCTTGGATACTATGAGCAAGCATAAGTGCAGTTCCACTAGGAGCATCAACTTTTTGATTATGATGTTTTTCAATTATTTCTATATCGAAATTCTTATAAAGAACATCTGAAACTTTTCTAAGAATATTATTCATTATATTAACACCAATACTCATATTAGCTGATCTAAATAATGGAATTTCTTTTGAAGTATTTTCGATTAATTCTAAATCTTCTTTTGAATATCCAGTTGAGCATAAAATTAAAGCTTTATTTTTAGCTTTAGCTAATGAAACTAAGTTTTTTAAAGTTTCTGCTCTTGAAAAGTCAAGGATTACATCAAAGTCAACATCTATGTTATCAACATTATCGAATATAGGATAACTTCTTTTAACATTTACGTTTCTATCAAAGCCAGCTACTATTTTAATTTCTGGAAATTTATTTTCTACCATATTAGTTATTGCAGTTCCCATTTTACCACAACAACCGCTTAATAAAATTTTAACCATAATATCCTCCAAATTATTTTAATAAATTATTTTCTTTTAAAACATCTTTTAATTTGCAAAGATTAACTTCTTCCATATCACAAAGTGGAAGTCTAAGTTCACCACATTCAAATCCCATTAAGTTCATTGCTGTTTTAACAGGAATAGGATTTGTTTCTATAAATAAAGTGTTAGAAAGATTTAAGTATTTTAATTGAAGCTCTAATGCTTCTTTAGTGTTTCCATTTAAATAAAGATGACACATTTCATGAGTCTCTTTAGGTAAAACATTGGCAAGAACAGATATAACACCTTCTCCACCTAGTGATAAAAGAGGAATGATTTGATCATCATTTCCTGAATAAATTGAAATTTTATCTCCACAAAGTGCTTTCATTTCTGCTATTTGAGAGAAGTTTCCACTAGCTTCTTTAATAGCTACAATATTGTTAAGGTCAGATAATTTTAAAAGTAAATCTGGACTTATGTTCATATTAGTTCTTGATGGAACATTATATAGGATTATTGGAGTTTTTACAGCATCATTTATAGCCTTAAAATGTTCATATAATCCTTTTTGAGATGTTTTATTATAATAAGGAGTAATAACTAGAAGTCCATCAACACCTATTTTTTCAGACCAAATGCTCATTTCTATAGAAGCTTTGGTATTGTTACTTCCAGTACCAGCTATAACAGGTATTCTTCCCTTTACTGTTTTTACTGTAAATTCTATAGTGTCTTTTCTTTCTTGAAGTGACATAGTAGTTGCTTCACCAGTAGTTCCGCAAACTAAGATAGCATCAGTTCCTTGCTCAATATGCCACTCAATAAGTTCTTTTAATTTGTCAAAATTAACTCCAGTTTCATTAAATGGTGTAACTAGAGCTACACAGGATCCTTTAAAAATTGCCATGAAAAATACCTCCTAAGTAAATTATTTTATTAATAATTCTGCTATTTGAATTGCGTTTAATGCAGCACCCTTTCTTATATTATCTGCAACAATCCATATATTTAATCCATTATCAACACTAAAGTCTCTTCTTATTCTTCCAACAAATACTTCGTCCTTACCATCACAGTTTAGAGGGGTAGGATATAAGTTTTTAGATGGATCATCCATAACAACTAAACTTTTAGCTTCCTTGAAAGTATTTACTACATCATCTAAGTCAAAAGTTTTATTTAATTCGATATTAATGCTTTCGCTATGTGAATTTAAAACAGGAACTCTAGCTGTTGTAGCAGTAACTCTTAAATTTGAATCATGTAAAATTTTTCTGCTTTCCTCAATCATTTTTATTTCTTCTTTAGTGTATCCATTAGCTAAAAATACATCTATATGAGGTAGAATATTACCTGTTATATTTTGTGTGAATTTCTTGCAAGTATTTTCTTTTAAATCGGATATTCCTTGAATTCCAGCACCTGATACAGCTTGATAAGTAGAATAAACAACTCTTTTTAAACCATATTTATCAGCTAATGGCTTTAAAGCAACCATAGCTTGTATAGTAGAACAATTTGGATTAGCAATTATACCATTATGCCATTTAATATCTTCAGGGTTAACTTCTGGAACCACTAAAGGAACTTTAGGATCCATTCTCCAAGCACTACTGTTATCTATTACTACAGCTCCATAATTAACAAAGATAGGTGCAAATTCAAGACTAGGACCACCACCTGCTGAAAATAAAGCAAAATCTATTTTTTTGTTTTTTATATTTTCTTCACATAATTCTTCTATTAAGTAATTTTCGTTTTTAAATGGTAAAGTCTTACCAGCAGATCTTTTAGAAGCAAATAAGAATAATTCCTTAATTGGGAAATTTCTTTCTTCAAGTATTTCTAAAAATTTTCTTCCTACATTACCTGTAGCACCGACTACTGCAACATTATACAAAACTATCCCCTCCTAAAATATAAATAATGTTATATATTCAATAATAGTTCAAAATGGTCTTAATTAGCAAGTTTTATTAGTAAAAAAATTAAGAAAATATTAATTTTTTGAATAGAGTAAGTATAATATTTTGGGAAATGGGAAAAATAGTTACAATCTATATATTTGCACTTAAATAAAAAAATATTTTTTGTGTGGAATTATAGAAGCAAGAGACTGTTTGTTTTTTCTTTATAAAGAGAGGCGTATTACAGTTTCTATTATGAGGTGAAATTTATAAATAAATATAATTTTAAAATAATTATATAAAGTAGGAGGGGTTAAAAAATGAGTAAAACACCTTTGAAAAAAATAATAAAAAGCAAATTAAAAACTAATAAAGAACTCACTGAAGAGGAAAAGCTTAGAGAAAAAATGAAATATGAAATAGCTGATGAATTAGGTTTGAAAGATAAAGTTGATAGTTTAGGTTGGGGTGGACTTACAGCAGAAGAAACAGGGAGAATTGGAGGGATAATGACTAAAAGAAAAAAAGAAAGAAGGATACCAAGTAATGATGCTATATTAGGTAGGCGAAAATATTGACTAAAAATACTTTTAAATATAATATTTTATGTATAGTTTAAATTAGATGGGGGAGAAATCTATGGACAGTTATAATAAAATGGCTAGAGTCTATGATGAACTCATAAATGAAGATATAAATTACGAGGAAATAAGTAATTTCTTAGTAGATGCTTGTAAAAAGCATAATATTAAATTTAATTCCTATTTAGATTTAGCATGTGGAACAGGAAATGTAGGTATCTTAGTAGGAAAATACTTTAAAGATAATTATTTTGTAGATTTATCAGAAGATATGCTTATAGAAGCAGATGCGAAGCTAAGAGCTTCTAAGGTCAAAGGGAAAATAATATGTCAGGATATGTGTGAATTGAACTTATTAAAAAAATTTGATTTAATAAGTTGTGTTTTAGATTCAACTAACTACATATTAGAAGAACAAGACTTAGAAGAGTATTTTAAGTCTGTATATAATCATTTAGAGGACGATGGATTATTCATATTTGATATAAATTCTTATTATAAATTATCAGAGGTTCTTGGTAATAATGTATATACTTATGATAGTGAAGATATATTTTACTCTTGGGAAAATATATTTGAAGATGAAATAGTTGAAATGACACTAAACTTCTTTATTAGAAATGGTGAATTATATGAAAGATTTACTGAAATTCATGAAGAAAGAGCTTATAAAGAGGAATTTATAGAAAATATTGTGAAAAAAGTTGGATTTAATATTGTTTCAAAAAATGAAGGATACAGTTATAATAGTGTAAAAGAAGATAGCGAAAGAATCTTATACATATTAAAAAAGTAACGGAGGAAGTTTATATGAAAGATAAGTTAATAAGAGCAACAGCTAAGGATGGAATGGTTAGAATAATAGCTGCTCAAACTAGAAATTTAGTAAATGAAGGAAGCCGTATTCATGGATGTACACCAACAGCAGCTGCTGCTTTAGGAAGATTATTAACAGCTGGTGCTTTAATGGGGTCAACTTTAAAATCAGAGAAAGAAGTTTTAACTCTTCAAATAAAAGGTGGCGGACCTGCAAAGGGTGTTACAGTAACAGCTCATTCAGATGCAACAGTAAAAGGGTATATTGGAAATCCCAATGTTAATTTACCATTAAATGTTGCTAATGGAAAACTGAATGTAGGAGAAGCTATAGGCAAAGATGGAATGCTTACAGTAATAAAAGATTTAGGATTAAAAGAGCCATATGTTGGACAGGTTCCAATTTATAGTGGAGAAATAGCTGAAGACTTAGCATATTACTATACTATGTCAGAACAAGTTCCAACTGCTGTAGCTTTAGGGGTATTAGTAGATACTGATTTAAGTATAAAAGCAGCAGGAGGATATATAATACAATTAATGCCTGGAGCTGATGAACTTTTAGGAGATTTATTAACTTATAGATTAGAAGAAACAAAATCTGTAACTACAATGTTATCAGAAGGAAAAACAATAGAAAATATAATCGAAGAAATATTCGATGGTATGGATTTAAAAATATATAATGAAGAAATAACTCCAGAATACAAATGTGACTGTAGTAGAGAAAAAGTGGAAAAAGTATTTATTAGTATAGGTAAAAAAGATTTAGAAGAAATATATAATGAAGGTAAAGAAGAAGAAATAAAATGCAACTTCTGTGGAACTGGATATAAATTTACTAATGAACAAATTGGTGAATTATTAAAAAATCTTTAAAAAACTTTTCAAAAATAGTTGACAAAAATGATTTAAAATATTATAATTAATAATGTCTTAAGGATGACTTAAGACATTTGGCTCGATAGCTCAGTCGGTAGAGCAGAGGACTGAAAATCCTCGTGTCGCTGGT
>CAUWDH010000006.1:0-104516 GCA_963557775.1 uncultured Sarcina sp. | reverse complement strand
GCTAAGTTAGCTCCCTTTCCTCCTAATAAGTTTCTCATGCTTGCATTACCTTCACAAAAAAAATAAACATACTTTTTCATCTTACAAACTCCTTCATAGTTATATTAGTTATTTTTCTCTTTTCACCTATCTTTACAAAATTCATCAATAGATGTTGCTACAATTTTAGCTTCGTTAATAGCTTCAACAACTGTTTTAGATCCATTAACTACATCTCCACAAGCAAAAACACCCTTCCTAGATGTATACCCATATTTATCAGTAATAATTAATCCATCTATTGTTGTATTCAACCCTTCAGTATTACTTGTTATATTATTCCTAGGACGTTGACCTATGGCTATTATAGTTGAATCTGCCAAATAAAGCCTTGCACTATTAGGAATATTTTTAAATTCAGAATTTCCATATTTATTTTTTTTAACTACTACATCTGAAAAAATAACACCTTCATCTAAAATTTCAATTGGATTTTTATAAAAATTAAAATTAACCCCTTCTTTTTCTGCATTATCAATTTCTATTTTATTTGCTTCCATTTTCTTTCTTGCATCTCTAAAAAAAATGTTAACTTCCTTTACTCCACAACGTATTGCAGAACGTGCTGCATCTATAGCTACATTGCCAGCACCTATTATATTCACCTTCTCACCTAATCTAAAAACCTTAGGATTCTTTAAATAATCAATAGCATAGTGTACATTTCCTAAAGACTCCCCTTTTATACCAATAGTTTTGGCATCCCATACTCCAGTTCCTATAAATATTGCTGAATAACCATCATTAAATATTTTATTTATTGTTATTACTTTTCCAATAAGAGTATTGAATCTTATTTTTACTCCTAAATTTATTAAATATTCTTCATAATAATCTAAAATCTCTCTAGATAATCTAAATTCTGGAATACCATATTTAAGTACTCCCCCTATGTTTTCTTTTTTCTCAAAAATAGTTATATTATATCCTTTCTTAGCAAGAATTATAGCAACTGTTATTCCAGCAGGTCCGCTCCCTACAATTGCTATTCTTTTTCCATTCTTCTTTGTTATTTTAGGTCTTAAACTCTTTAAATATTTTAACGAAATTTCATATTCTATTTTAGGAAAAGAAATAGGTTGTCCATCAATTCCTTTTACACAATTTCCTTTACACTGTTCATCATGCGGACAAACTACAGAACAAATTATAGATAAAGGATTGTTTTCAAATAATACACTTCCACTTTCTGTTAATTTATTTTCTTTGTACAATTTCATTATCTTTGGTATAGGTGTGTTAATAGGACAATTACTCTTACATCTAGGTTTTTTACATAAAAGACATCTTTCTGCTTCTAATAATAAACTCGTCACTTTATATAATCCTCCTTATTTAGACTACTCTTTTTTTAAAATTTAATAATTAGAGTACTTTAATTATAAATAAAGTATATACTATTTTAAATTTACATAAACTTTTTAAATTTATTTATTTTAAATTTTTCCTATAAATTTCTCTTTCTCTTTTCAAAATAAAAGCTTTATATCTACTAATTTATTATTAATAACCTTATAAAACTATATTTTAAATAATTTTATATACTATATAAAAATTTATTTAATCTATTAAAAAATAAAATAACTTCATAAGTATAATCTTCTATGTAAATTACTATATCTTTTCCATATAATATCTATTTTTATTTCTAACTCACCGTTTTATATTTTTATTATTTTAATATTAATAGAAATATTTTATTGTCATAATAATTTTTTTATATTATATATTTATTACTTTTATTTTTAATTTTATATTTATATATAAATATGCTAATTATCAACATTTAATATTTTCATAATGACATACTATAATAAAAATAAAGAGTATTCTTTATTAACAAATTGTATAGCATATTAAATATACTGTATTAATTATAAGTTGAATTTTATTCAAAAATTATCTATATAGTTTATTCACTTCTAAGTGATAAAAATTTAACAAATTCAAATACTAATAATATTAGATAAAATAAATTTAAATGAGGTGTAAAAATGAGTGTAGAAATTCAAAAATTAAAAGATGAAAAAATTAAGGATATACAAGATTATCTAAATTGCAAATATTCTAAAGAAAGAGGATTTTTAATTTCTTGTGATGGTTTATATAATAAGGAATTAGCTATTGCATTAATTTATGCTTTACACAGATTAGAGGGGTTCCCTGTTTCTATTTGTAATGATTTTGATGGAAGGCTTCTTGAAGGGGTAAAAAATAATCTTCCTATACTAATACCAGGTGAAAAAAATGATTTTGTTATACTTCTTCAACATTATTTATATTGTATAGGGTATAAAGATATCAAGTTTACTGGAATATATGATAACTCAACTAAAAATGCTGTTTCTAACTTTGCCCTTTCAAATAAATTAGGAAATACAACTATAGTCATTCCTAAGGTTTGGGAATCTTTAGTAGAAAACTTGTTATATTTAAATTAAAAATTTTTTATATTTACAAACTAAATAAATTATAATAACTAATTTTGTTAATTCTATATAATGATAATCTCTAAATAAAGTGTTATTATTATATAAGATTATATTTATTTAGGAGGATTCTTATGAAATTATTATGGAACACAATACATGTAAATAACTTAGAAGAATCAATAAAATTTTATGAAAATATTTTAAACCTTAAAATATCTAAAAGATTTAATGTAGGTCCTGTTGAAATTGCTTTTTTAAAAGCAGGCGAAGTAGAAATTGAATTAATAAAAGATAAGGAAGGGGATAATCTTCCTCACAGTGAAAATATATCAATGGGCTTCAAAGTTGACTCTATAACTACAATGATAGAAAAAATAAAATCAGAAGGTATAAACATACATAGCGGTCCTTTTGAACCAACACCTCATATAAAATTCTTTTTTATTAAAGATCCAAATGGCGTGTTAATTCAATTAGTAGAAGAAATCTAATAAAAATAACTTAAATAAAAAAGGATTATCTTTAAATGAAGAAAAATCTCATTTTAAGGATAATCCTTTTTAGTTTAATAATTTAATTCAAATTTTAACTAGTTAACTATACTTGATAGTTGAATTTACTTAATTCCAACTAAATACCAAATTTATATATTAAAATTCTATCACTAGTATCATTATTAAACTTATCTAATTTTATCTCTTTTTCTAAATTAAAAAGTGTATATTGTTCTAAAAAGAATATATAATCATCAGATGGATAAAACAATATAATTTCTATCTCTCTATTATTTTCATATACTGATCCTAAAATATTATCTACAACTTTCATAAATATCTCTACTGAAAATGGATTGAAAAAATAAAATTTATTGTCTTCTTTATTAATTATATATTTTTCTGCTAATATACAAATAAAATTTACTTCCTCTTCATCTTTTTTATGCTTTTCTAAATAAGACTTCTTATTTTCTAATGCTTGTTTATAAAAGTAATTATTCATCTCTATTCCTGTTGTCTTACATTTATAAAAGTAATTCAAATAAAAGTTTAATCTTCCTTTTCCACATCCAAAATCAACTACTGAATCAGTACTTTTAAAATTATGCTCCTCACACAACTTATTTAATACATCATAATCAGTAGGTTCATATCTATTATAATGAATAGTTGCTTCATTTAAATCTTGTTTTCCTGTAGTCTTTATATTTAATATATTTTCATAATATTGTTCTTCCATATATTCTTTCCCTTGTTACTCCTTCTTTTATCTCATAGCTAAAAGCTATTTATTTTCTATTTTCCTCTTTATTAATTTAAATTTATATCCTTTTCAATTTCCAATCCTAATATTTTCAAAATATCTCTTGGTTCATTTAAATTATAATCTGCTTTTATTTCTGTTATGTCTGTAGCTCCCCATACAGCTAGAGCAAAATCCATTCCAGCATCTTTTGTTGCTTTATAATCTGCAATTGTATCTCCAATATACATTGCATCTTTTGGTTTTATATTTAACATCTCAATAACCTTTAATAGTGGTTCTGGATGAGGTTTATGATTTTTTGTATCTTCTGCTAAAATAACAGATTTCATATAATGTTGTAACCCAGTTTTAAAAAAGTCAATTTCATATTGAGCCTTTGTTTTTGAACTTGAAATAGCACAAATAATTTCATTTTTATCTAGAGTTTTAATAACTTCATCAAAACCCTCATATAATTTTGCACCTTCTTCATATTCATTAACGTATTTAACCCATTTGTCATAAGAATTCTCAATGTCTTTGAATCCTATTAACTCTAATGTCTTTTTCCCTGCATAAGCTCTATATTTTAACAAATCACTATATGGTATATCCTGATTTAACTCTTCTTTAATTAATTTTTGTAATGGTATTATATTCATTTTTTCTGTATCTAACATCGTCCCATCTAAATCAAAAATTATACATTTATATTTTTTCATACATTACTCCCCCTGTAATATAACAGCTTTTCTAAAATTTCTCCCCATTAATTTCTTAATTGCAAAATATTAATCTATACTATTTAATGACCTTAAAACAAACTTCTAACTTAATTAACTAATTTTTATAAATTATAAAAATTAAAAGTCCTTACTTTTCAATTAATGAATCAAATCTATTAAAGTTTGTATCTTGCATTTGCTTTAAATACTCCCCTCTTATAGAATGAAGCTTACCTTTAATTTCTATAACAAGAACATCTATATCAAGATACTCTAAAATTGAGCATTGAACTGCTTTATTAGTATACAAACCTTTATAATAAAATTTTTTATCTGCATCTGTAGCCTTAGGTGAAAGCAGTTTATATTCCTTTAATTTTTCTAATTTTTCTTCAATAGAGTTAAATGTTATCCATCCTTCTTTAGGTTTTATATATTTTTCTTTTCCTAATTTTGATATTGCTATTTCCTCTTCAATATTATCAATGTTATTATCTTTCTTATTATCTTTAATTAAAAGATCAAATGATAATTGTTCTGAATTTTCTACAATGTTAGTTCTATTCTTCTCTTCTATATTCTTATTTTTTATATAATTATCTTCTTCTATACTTTTACTAATTTCTATTTCCTTCTCTTCATTATTAGTAACAATATCAACATTTAAATCTAATAATTTTATAAATTCATCTTCGTTTATTATTTTAATTTCTCCCCCCTTATTAAGCTTCTCCATAGCTTTTGTATACTTTGTGGTATTTATAGAAGGTTCTTTATATTCATTTAATCCAACTACAAGATAATCAGTTGCTTTAACAAATCCATCTTTAAATATTCCACCTAAATCAACTACTCTTTGTGCTGCAACCTTTTTGTCTACCTTTACAAAATCTCCAGTTGTAACAAATATCTTTTTATATGCTGGATGTTCTACGTCAAATTCTGTATTTAATGTAGTTAAATCACTAGCTTTAAATGTATTTTGCTTAAAGAACTTTCTTTTAAAGGGTTTATCTTCTTCTCTTATAGAAAAATTCTTTATTTCTAATTTTAAATCCTTTTCTAAAAACTCCATTGTTATAATTTTTTTATCTTTCAATAAATTGGTAAATATTTTCAAACAAACTAAAGCATCTTCTTTAGCGTTATGATGCTCAAAGCTTATTCCAAGTTCATCAGCAATACTTTTAAGACCATACCTCGAAACTAAACCATTTTTCTTATAAGCTTCCATAGTACATAAATAAGAAAACTTATCAATCTTTATATTATATTTTGCTGCTAACTTACTTAATATAACCATATCTGCTGATGTATTATGTGCAATAACTAAGGTATTATCATTAATTAATTTAGACACTTCATTCCAAACAACAGGAAAAGTATCTTTGTCTTTGACCATCTCTGGTGTTATATTATGAATAGCTATATTGCCATCAGAAAAATGACTTTCTGGATTAATTAAAATTTCCCTATTTAAAATTATTTCCCCATCTTCTAGCAAAGCAAATCCTATAGAACAAGCTGTATTGTTATTACTATTTGCTGTTTCAAAATCTATAGCTAAAACTCTATTAAAACTTCCTTTATTCAAGCTCATACAAATTCCTCACTTCATTTCTTATATTCCTCTATAAATTAAAATTTAATTTATTAAATTAACTATATCTTATCATAATCTAAACCATCATAATATAAAAAAACTTTAGGAATTATCTAAAATAGATTTTCTCCCTAAAAAGGCTTTTCTAAACTTATCTAATGACATTTCTATCTTCTATAATTAGAAAATAAATAATCTCATACTTTTAAATTTAATTAAATTAATATAGAATCAAATTTCCACCTAAAACTATTTAAAATAAACCTATAAAGCACAAATAACCAATCTCAAGAATCTCATCTCCAAATCCTTCTCGAAGAAATTCTAGTACAGTTTCTATGTTATTACCAATAACTCTTGAAAAAACTACAATATAACCTTTTACATCTTTAATATTCACTTCTTCATTTTCATTCATTAAAAATTCTAGATATACAGCATACCTTACTAGAATGTATTCTAATATAATAGTTTGAAAAGCTGTTATCATGTGTTCTATATCCTCATTAACGCAACTACTTAAAATTTTAGATATAATGCAGTTTTCAAGTAATTTATTATGTTCTTCAAATAAAGTTTTATATTTATTCCAATTCTCTGAAAGAATTTCAATATGAACCTCTTCTCCAAACTCTCCTATAGGACCTAACACCTCTTCTAATCCTGAAACTTCTTTATAATTTTCTATAATATCTAAAAATAAACAGCTTAATTCTTCCATAGATTCATCTATATTAAAATCTATTTCTTCATATGCTTTTATAAGTTCCCTTATATACTCTACATTTTTGTATTTTTTTAATTCACTTATTAATGTATCTTCCTTAACATTTTTACTTTTTAATATATTTAAAAGCATTTCGAAAGTAATAATTAATTTTTTTTCTAATGATATTCCATCATATTCTATAATATTAATTATAGCTTTTCTTATATTTAACTCTAATAAATTATCCTTACAATCATTATGATTTTCTGAAATCATAATAATCTTCCCATTTTCTTTTTCTAAAAGCTCTACCACTTCTGGACATGCACATGATAAGGAAAATTCCTTTTTATATCCAAAATTATTCTCTATTCTAGGAAAGCTATAACAAGTTGATGATAAACACTCTTCCCCATGACTTTTCACTATTTGACATAAGCCATTATCATCTAACATAGGGCATTTTTCATGAGTTTCCTTATTTATAAAATACTCTTTCTTATCTTTGTATTCCTTTATTTTTAAATTATCTAAAAGATAATTTAAATTATAATTTTCCTTCCACTTATTATATGTACAAGTATCAACAAATACATCCCACCCTTCACAACAAGTAAAGTTACATTTGTCAGCTATGCACTTAAATTTATCATAAATTAAAATCTTTTGTATATCCATAATTCATCTCCTTAAAATAAGAATTATATTAAATACATCTCAAATTTTTCTATTTTAAAATTACTATCATTGGCTTCTTTCTTTAATTTTTAACTCATTTTACAAGTAATTATAACATTAAATTATATTCTTTTTAATTAAATCAACAAAATCCTTCTTTATAACAATCTAAATCATTATAAGGAAGGACTTTAAAGATGTATTTCTTAGTTATTTAAAATTTATTAATTATTAACCAAAACTATCCAAATAAGCATTTAGACTACTTTTCTATTTTTACTAATTGTTCCACTAAAGTTTTTGATACACAATCATAATCATTTTCATTTCCAGCAGATCCGTAACAATAATTCACATAATCTCCAGAAGTAGTTCTATCATAACACCATACTTTACAAGAAGAATGTACTTGATTAATTTTAGTATATTCCATTAACTCCTTAACATTTGAAGCATTTATACCACTTCCTGCTAAAATCTCTATTTTATCACCATATTGCTTTTGTAGCTTTTTAAGTAGTTCTTTTCCATCTATTGCTCTTTCCCTTAATCCACTTGTAAGTAGACGATTTATCTTAAGATTTATTAGTATTTCAATACTTTCTATAGGGTTCCTCACACAATCAAAAGCTCTGTGAAAAACAGCTTCTTTATTATATCTTTTAATTAAATCAACCATTAATTTAGTTTTATGAACATCAATGGTACAATCCTCATTTAAAAAACCAAAAGCTAGTCCATCAGCACCATTTTCTAATAAAATTCTAGCATCCTCCATTATTTGCTCAAATTCCATATCATTATAACAAAAACCTGCTCCTCTAGGTCTGACCATACAAATTACCTTCAAATCAGTATTTTTTTTAGTAAGAATTAAGCTCCCTAGAGTAGGTGTTAGTCCCCCTAAATGTAATGCACTATTAAGTTCTATACGCTTAGCTCCTCCAAGATATGCATTCATTGCATCTTCATAACTTCCACAACATATTTCTATCATTATTTTTATCCTTTTCTCTGTATTATATAAACTAAATTTTAAGTAATAAAATCCTATTTTTAAATCAATCCAAAATGTTTCATTGCATAATAAAATCCATCATTTTCTACACTTTTTGTTACATAACTACATAATTTCTTGATTTCTTCTGGTGCATTTCCCATAGCAATACTTTTAGGTGCATATTCTAACATTTCTCTGTCATTATAGTCATCACCTATAGCATATATATTTTCTTTATCAATATTAAAATATTTTAAAACAATATCCATTCCTACCTTTTTTGAAATTTCCTTTTCACAAATTTCTCCACCTGAAAAAAGTTTACTTAAAGAAAGTGACACACACTTATATCTATCTCCAAACTCTTCTCCTATTTCTTTATAAGAAATAGGAGATTCATTTCCATCATAAAGTACATCTGCCTCGTAATAATGAATTTTATTAACTTCTATATTATTTATATCTTCTACTTCCATAGTTCTATTTGATATCATAGTAAGTCTTTCAACTGCCTTATTATATTCATCTTCAGAAACAACATCTTTTTTAGGTACATCAAATAAACGCAGATATTTTTCTTTTTGTCCTTTTTTCATCCATATATAATCATTAGCTTCCATATTATAAATAATATTATGCTTATCAAAGTATTCTACTAATTCTTTTAAACTTTCTTTTTTCATAGGTTTTGAATGAATTATTTTATTATTTACAATAACTACTCCCCCAGCAGAACAAATCATATTTTCAAAATTCATCTCTTTTAAAACTCCGTCAATTGCTGGCAAAGCTCTCCCTGTACTTAAAACTAAAATATAACCATTTTTCTTTAATTTATCAAAAGCTTCTATGGTTAACTTAGAAATTTTATTATTTTTGATTATGGTTCCATCAGCATCAAAAAATACAATTCCTTTATTCATAAACTTCTCCCCAATACCTTTCTAAATTCTCTCTATTATTATAACACTAATACCATCTTTTCTTTTCTCATTAATTATAACAATTACTATCAATAAGTTTATTAAAAATATTAAATATTTATAATTTATGAATATAACTTTTAATTTTATTACTAATTCTTTTTTTCCATTTCTTAAAATTTAACATTAATTTTTTTATTAATTTTAAATCTTTTTATTAATGTAATTTTATATTTCCTAAATTTTCATTAGTATTTATAAGAAAGTTATAGACAATATAACTCTCTTTATAATTTATATAAAACTTAAAATTTGATTAATCTTGCTTCTATGCTACAATTGTTAATGTTGTAACAAATACTTAGAAAAGAAGGTTAAAAAATGACTAATGACAAAATTAAGGGAATTTCTTTGATAATAATTACAGCATTTTTATTATCACTAATGGCATTATTCGTAAAATTGGCTGGTCACATTCCCACAGCTGAAAAACTTGTTTATAGAAATACTATTAGTATTATAGTATCTTTCTTTATAATCTTAAAAACTAAAGGCTCATTTTTTGGTACTAAGGAAAGTAGAAATGGACTTATAGGTAGGACAGTTCTTGGTACTATCGGACTTTTGGCAAAAATTTATGCTGTGTCACATATGCTTTTAGCTAATGCTACTATGCTTACAGAGCTTAGTCCTTTTTTCGTAATTATATTCTCATATATATTCTTAAAAGAAAAATTAAAACCAATGCAAATCTTTGCTATAACTATAGCTTTTATTGGCATGATATTTGTAGTTCATCCCTCTGGAAGTAAGTTTGAAATGATTGCAGCTCTTTGTGCTTTATTAAGTGCAATAATGGCTGGTGGAGCTTATACAACCATGAGATACTTAGGACCTATAGAAAAACCTGTAACCGTTGTCTTTTTCTATACTTTCATATCATCACTTTTGTGTTTACCTTTCATGATTTATTCTTATGTTCCACTAAATGGAAAACAATTTCTTTTCCTTATGCTTGCAAGTGGTGCATGTGCAATAGCAGAATTTACTGTTGTCAATGCATATAAATTTGCACCATCTAAAGATATATCATTATATACCTATAGCGGCGTTATATTTTCAGCAATATTTGAATTTTTAATTTGGTTCAAACTTCCAACAATTACTGATTTAATAGGCTATGCTATCATAATCTTTGCTGCTATTATACTTTTTGTTTATGGAAATAAACTAAAAATCACTAGTAAAACAGTTTTAACAAAATAATAATAAATTTAAGGGATATATCAACTTTACGGATATACCCCTTTTCTTTTTTGTCTATATATGTATAGATTTAGATGAAATTTATTTGATTATCAATCAAATATTTATTTATCCCTAAATAAGCCAGCACCTTCTACAATCTTTTGCTCTGCAAATAAACTTGAAACAGCGCTTTTATAATCACTTAAATTTTGTGCCTTTTTTATTTTTTTAGCATATTTTTTATTATCTGAAAACATATAAATCATATATCCCCATAATTCTTTCATTCTAAATAAAGCATTTCTTTCTTCATTAAATAATTCTATATATTGATTTAAAATTTCATCATGGAAAGCTTTAAATACTTTTTTATCTATAATAGTATTATTTTTTATTTCACCCATTAATCCAGGATTAGCTATTATCCCTCTTCCTAACATTACAGTTTCGATTGTTGGAAAATCTTTTATTATTTTCTCATAGTCCTGTGCTGTAAAAATATCTCCATTATAACAAATTTTATTAGTGCTTAAATCCAATGCATCCTTAAAAACTTCTAAATTAGGCTTGTTTCCATAAAAGTCTTTTTGAGTTCTAGGATGAATAATCAGTTCTTCCATAGGGTACTCATTATAAATTTTTATTAATTCATAAAATTCTTCTGGACTATCTTTTCCTATTCTTGTCTTAATAGAAATTTTCATATCTTCTAATTTAAATATTTCGTCTAAAAATTTATGTAATTCTTCTCTTTTAGCTAAAAATCCAGACCCTCTATTTTTTGAAACAACTGTTCCAGCAGGACATCCTAAATTTAAATTAACCTCATTATATCCTAAATATTGTAGTTTCTTAGAAATGTAAATGAAGCCTTCTGAATCATTAGTAAGTATTTGAGGTATTATATTAAGTCCTTCATTATTCTCAGGCAATAAATCTCTTAATTCCTTAGTTTTAAAACTTTTACTCTTATTAGGAACAATAAAAGGAGTAAAATATTTATCTATATCATGAAAAAATTTTTCATAAGTGTTTCTATATATATATCCCGTAATTCCTTCCATTGGTGCTAAGTAATATTGCATTTTAATGTCTCCTTTGTAAGCTTTATAAAAAATATTATATCAGCCTTCTTTTTTCTTATCTACATAATTTAAGATTGTCCCATATTTCTCTAATTTTCTCAACATAAAAAACAAGGGGCTATTTAATCTAGCCTCTTGTTTTTTTATTTTTAAACTATTTATTAAATTATTTATTTTTAAATTAATCTTATTTACATCTATATTCTCACTTAAGATTTCATCTTTTAATCCATATTCATGTTTTAATTTCAATATTTTATAAACACTTTCATCTAATCTTTCTTCTGTAAGTTCACCAGTACTTAAAGCTTCTTTAACTCTATTTATAGATTTAACTTGATTATCAAAACCATTACAAACTAAAACTAAGTCTACCCCTGCATTTATTGACTTTAATACAGAGTCTTCTAAATTATAATTCTTTGTAATAGCTCCCATAGTCATATCATCACTAACAACTAAACCTTCAAATTTTAAATCCTTTTTTAGAATATCTATAACATCTTTTGATAAAGAAGCTGGATTATTTTTATCTACCTTTGATAATACTATATGCCCAACCATAATTGCATCTGCTCCATTATTTATAGCTTCTTCAAATGGCTTAAACTCAAAATTTTTAAGTTCACTTAAACTTTTATGAACGATTGGTAATCCTACATGAGAATCAATAGAGGTATCTCCATGACCTGGAAAGTGCTTTGGAACTGATACAATATTATTCTTTTTTAAAGCTTTCATTTCAGCTATTCCCATTTTAGTTACTATATTTACATCATTACCAAAAGCTCTACCTTTAATAATTGTATTTTGAGGATTGCTATAAATATCCAGCACGGGAGTAAAATCAACATTATATCCTAGGCTCTTAAGACTCTCTCCTATAATATTACCTGCATTTTCAGCTATTTCAATTTTTCCTCTTCCTCCAATATCAGCACTTGAAGGCATTCGCTTAAATTCTTCAGGCATTCTAGTTACCCTTCCACCTTCCTCATCAACTGAAATAAATAGAGGATACTTATTATTGCTATTTATAGACTTTAAATTATTAATTAAAGATACTGTTTGCTTTATATCAGAAACATTCCCATCAAATAATATTATTCCACCAACTTTATATTTTTCTATTAAATCTTTAATATTACTGTTTAATTCTTTTCCTTCAAAAGCAACAACAAATAATTGACCAATCTTTTCATCCAATGTCATAGAATCAATAATTTCATCAGATCTAATAGATTTACTTACTTTTTCTATCTGTTTACTAACATCTATATCATTACAACTAATTATAATTAATGATAATATAGAAATCATCAAAAAATAACTAATTTTTTTCCTCATAAATTCCTCATTCTGTAAAAATATCCTTATTCTATAATAAATCTTCTTTAATCTTAACTATTAAATTGTACAGTTCCATCTAAATCATAATAAGCAGTAACTACTTCTGTCTTTCCTTCTTTAATTGCTTGTGCAACTACTGGATCTTCTCTTATTTCATTTGCTACATTTTCTGCATTTTTTCTAATTGCCTGATCAATAGTTTCATCCTTATTAATGGCTGGTTTTATATCTTCAACTAAATCTTTTATATGACCATGTACTTTTTGACCATTAACTATATCATCATAAGCTGCTGTTACTGCTCCACAATTCTCATGTCCCATTACAACTATAATTGGTGTATGTAAATGTTCTACAGCATACTCAATTGAACCTAATGCTGCATCATCTACTACATCACCTGCTAATCTTATATCGAATATTTCCCCAAGTCCAGCATTAAAAACTATATTTGGTGTTATTCTTGAATCAGAACAAGCTACTACAGTAGCATAAGGATGTTGCCCACTTTCAAGTTCTTTTCTTCTTGCTGCATTTACATCATTAAGTTGTGATTTATCCTCTACAAATCTCTTATTTCCTTCTTTAAGTAAATTTAAAGCTTCTGCTGGTGTCATTGTTTCAGCTGGTGAATTATTTTGAGTGTTATTATCTTGCGTAGATGTATTATCCTCTTTTGTTGACATGTTATTTTCATTAGTATTAGGTTTATTATTTGTCTCTCCTGAATTTTGAACATATTCTTTTACAAAAATATTTCTATTTCCGTTATTACTAACACCTCTATATATTCCATATCCTCCTATTGCTACTAACGCAGCTATTATTATTCCTATTATTGTTCTTCTCATTTTTATTCCTCCTATGATTTATGTCTTGCTTAGTTTACCCAAATTATTTAATTTTAAAATTTTATTTTATAAAAAGCTTATATTTTAAATTAATATTTAAAATAGGCATCTCCAAATATAAGGTGTGAGTTAATGAAACCTATTTATGTAAAAGAAGAATATAATAATTTTAAAAATACTAAAGTAACATATCTTACTGAAAATGAAATAGAAAAGTACTTATTTGAACAGTCTAAATTTAAATAATCATACATTTATAAATTTTATCCTAAAAGTCATACCAAGACCTAAGTCAATAGCTATTGCAATAAAGTATTTCAAATTAAATTTATAACTTAAGTAAAGTTAGTAAGATTTATGCTCGATTATTATAATAGCGTAAAAATTTATCTGATATTTAATACCTTATCTTTTTTAACACTAGGTACTCCTAATATCTTAGATAAAGTCGTATTTTATATATAGAATTAATATAAAAGGAGCTTTATAATGAAAAAATTTAAATTACTTAGCATATTATTAATTTCGGGTATGTTCTTACTTCCATCTACTATAGTAAAAGCTGACTCAAAAAATAATGCATCTGAAGATGATTTAATAAGATTAGTTGAAAAGTATAATGATAAAGAAATAATTTTAGAAGATGGTATTATTTTATCACTTGGAGAAAAATTAGAATTACCTAAAGAAGAAGGATTTAAAATAGATAATACATCTGTAGTTGAAGTAAAAAATGGAGAGATAGTTACTAAAAATGTTGGTAGCACTTTTATAACACAAGAAGTAGATAATAAAGTCTATATCCTTGAATTTGCAGTTACTGAAAACAACCTAACAATGACTGCTAGAAACTCAAATGCAAGAAAAACAGTTAATAGAAATTATTATAAAGTATTTATTGACCCAGGTCATGGTGGATATGATAATGGTGCAGTTCAAAATGGGTTCTTAGAAGATGAAATAAACTTAAAAATCTCTGAAAAAATAGAAAAAATCCTTTCTGATAAAGGGATAGAAGTAAAAATGAGTAGATATAATGATACTTACCTTTCACTATCTGAAAGAACTACAATGGCAAATAAAGAAAAATCAGATGTTTTTGTATCAATACATCAAAACTCAGCCGGTAGTAGTAGTGCTAAAGGAATAGAAACTTTTTATTATCAACCAAGATTAGATAGCAAAGAATTAGCCACAGACATTCAAAGCAATTTAATAAATAGCACTAAAGCTACTAATAGAGGTGTTAAAACTCAAAATTTTGCAGTTATAAAAACTGCTGAAATGTCATCTTCTTTAGTTGAATGTGGCTTTATTTCTAATATAAGTGAAGGTACTAAATTAAACTCTGATTCTTATCAAAATACAGTTGCCAATGCTATAGCAAATGGTATCATTGAATATTTAAAGGAAAATGTAACTCTTCAAGGTTCTACAAGTAAACCTGAAGCTGTAATTAATGAAGGAATAGTTACTACTAATTCATTAAATGTTAGAAGTGGTGCTGGTACTAATTACTCAATCGTTGGTTCATTAAAATTAAATTCAAAAGTAGAAATAGTTTCAACCTCAGGAAGTTGGCATAAAATAAAATATGGTAATGGCTATGGTTATGTTCACTCAGACTATATTAAAATATCAAACAATACAAATGATTCAAACCATACGAATAATGTACCTACTAAAGAAGGTACTGTTGTTACCTATGATTTAAATATTAGATCTGCACCTTCATATAGTGCTAACACTTTAGGTACTATTAAAGTTGCTTCTTCTGTTTCTGTTATTGAAAATTTAGGAGAATGGAGCAAGGTTAAATACAATAACTCTACTGGTTATGTTTTATCTAAGTATATTAGCTTTAATGGAGCTACTGATTCTTCTAAAACTGGAACTGTTATCACTTATGATTTAAATGTTAGAGATTCTGCTTCTTATAATGCTAAAGTTTTAGGTACTATTAAAGTTGGTTCTTCTATTTCTGTTATTGAAGATTTAGGAGAATGGAGCAAGGTTAAATACAATAACTCTACTGGTTATGTTTTATCTAAGTATATTAGCTTTAATGGAGCTACTGATTCTTCTAAAACTGGAACTGTTATCACTTATGATTTAAATGTTAGAGATTCTGCTTCTTATAATGCTAAAGTTTTAGGTACTATTAAGGTTGGTTCTTCTGTTTCTGTTATTGAAAACATAGGTGAATGGAGCAAAATTAAATATAATAACTCTACTGGCTATGTTTTATCTAAATATGTTAGCCTTAATGGAGCTGTTGATTCTTCTAAAACTGGAACTGTCATCACTTATGACCTAAATGTTAGAGATTCTGCTTCTTATAGTGCTAAAGTTTTAGGTACTATTAAAGTTGGTTCCTCTGTTTCTGTTATTGAAAATATGGGTGAATGGAGCAAAATTAAATACAATAATTCTACAGCCTATGTCTTAAGTAAGTATATAAAATTCTAATATAATATTTTATGGAGCAATCTAATGTGAAGTTTTCCTTCCTTAGATTGCTCCTATGTTTTTAATAAAAATATAATAATTAAGTTTTATACTCTTAATTTAATCTAAAACTTTCATCTTCCTATTTTTTAATATTATAAAAGATAAAACTACTATAATTACTAAGAATAAAGCATATATACTTAACTGTAAAAATTTAGGTGCATATATAGTTCCAAAATTATCTATACCTATAAATCCTAAATAAAATACTATTCCTAAAATAACAATATTAACTCCAATTAAAGTAATATAACTATTAACTTTACTACTTACATACATTGAAATAACACCTGTTATCATTGCTATTATATAAACAAAAAACATAGTTATTATTATGTATTGTCCAAAAGTCATGTCAAACCATAATGGCTCTTGAAAAACAAAAATAGAGTTTACTGAGCAATTCCAAAATTGAAAAGTATTATTTGTTGAGTAAATTAATCCTATTATTAACATTTCTATTGAGGTAACTATAATAGTCGTTAAAAATCCTGCTATTAATTTACTTTTAAATACATCTCTTCCCTTTTTAGAACTATACTGCAAATAATTAACCTTGCTTTTTTTATCTTCTATAAAAATTGGAGATACCATAAAAAATACAGTTACTATTGCTAATCCCAATATAGAAATTATTATATTATTGTAATTATTTAAAATCCCATAACTTAAAGGAGAAGTTCTTTCTTTTGTTCCTTTAACTTCCCTATATCTTTCAAGAGCTCTATTACTTAAATTTTCTAGTAAATAAGGTATATCTTCATTTATTCCTTTATAGCTTTCAATTATTCTATTTCTTTCTTCTATAATCCTACTTAATTCATTGTCTATAATAAAGTTTGTTATTTCATTGAATGCTTTTTGTTCTTCCTCTGTCATATGGTCTTTAAAAATATTTTCTTCAAAAACTTTTAGTTCCTTGTAATTTTTTATACCATATTTTATCATTGTTTCATTATTCAATATTTCTTTATTAAGTTCTTTCTCTACTTTCTTTGTGCTACTTATGAAATCTTCAAATTCCTTTTCATCCACTGTTGTTCCATAATTTTTAAGCATTTCTTCTGAAATATTAAAAGCATCCTTTTCCCCTATTCCATTTGGAAAATACTCTATGTCAAAGTCAATAAATAAAAACCATATTAATAATGCTCCTAAAAGAGTTATCATAATGGATTTTATATTAAATAATTTTTTAATTTCATATATTACTAAACTCATTTTCTCCCCTTAAACCAAATCTTCTCTTTTATAGCTAAATAAAGCTATTATACTTGCTATAAAAGAACTACTAATAACTGTTATAATTTCATAATACTTAAATGATACAAAAGGATTTCCTCCTATGAACCACTTCCCTGATTTCATTATTAAAGTAAATATATTAAGATGTGACCATATTATAAATTGTGAACTCTTAGGTATAATAGCTGGTAATGCATATATAACTCCAAATAGTATAAAAAATAAAAATATTGTCTTATAAGAACTTTTTGAAATCATACTTATTGAAAAGCTTATTATAGATATTATTATTGCTACCAATAAAATGAAAATAATAGTTAACATTAAATAACTTCTAAAACTTAACCTAAACCAACTAATATTAGGAAGATTTTCTTCCCAATTGAACATAGAACTTATGCTACTTTGCCAAAGTCCCCCATAGTTAAAAAACATAAAATATATCAATAAAGTTATTCCAATGATTATAAAGCTGGTAATTAGAGCTCCTATAATGGAAGTAAAAAGCTTGTCTACTGAATTCTTTCTACCTCTTTTTGTACTTTCTACTAAAAGGTTATTTCTATTATCTCTTTCATAGTTAACTAGAAAAGATGTTATTAATACAGTTATTATGGTCACCTCAAATAAAACATATTTTATGATTTTCTTAAATAAAAAACTATGCATTAAGTAACTTTTACCATAAAAAAATAAATTTTTTTGTTCTCCAGTTTTTTTTATTTCATTAAGTCTTTTCTCTAATAAATCATAATTTTTTCTAACTATTCTAGCCACTTCTTCCTTTAACCCATAATCTTCTACTATAGCTTTACCATAATCAATTAGATTCACTTTATTATAATCCTCTTCAGTAGTACCTATTAATTCCTTATAATTCTCTATTACTGTTGCATAAATAAGAAATCTATAATTTTCTTTTCCCAACTTTTCTTTATTATTAAAAAAATCTTGTCCATTCTCACTTTGTAAAAATTCCATTGTGGAATTATAATTTCCTTTATTAAAAAACTTCCTTGAAATTTCATTTATCCTAATTAAATTTTTTCTCTCTTCAATTTCTAAGTTTCTTATAAGCTTCTCATTAACCTCATATCCAAATTTTTCTCCAATTGTACTTATATCTCTTATTTCTTCTCTTAAATATCCATTAGAACTTATTATAATTCCATTAAAAGCTATGAAAACTATTATTAACCCCCAAATTATTGGAGATAAAAATAATTTTTTTCCTTCCTCCCATATAATTCTAAATGCCATAATTAAAATTCCTCATCTCTATATTCATAAAGAAATAAATCTTCTAAACTTCCTTTTACCTTAATAAAATCTTTATTATTATTTTCGCTTATAAATTTAAGTCTTACATTTCCACTTTCTTGTTTTTCAGATAAAACTAAGTATTTCTTTCTAAACTCTATACTTTCAGAAAAGGTCATTTCTTTTTCATAAACTCTTCCATCTATAACAGCACATAAATTTTCTATTCTATCTTTATAAAGTAACTTATGATTTTTTATCATTATAACTTCATTAGCTATAAATTCAATATCTGATACTATATGAGTAGATATTATAACTATTTTTTCTCTACTTAAAGTACTTAAAAGGTTTCTAAATCTAACCCTTTCTTTAGGATCAAGTCCTGCTGTGGGTTCATCAAGAATAAGAATTTTAGGATCATTTAATAAAGCTTGAGCTATACCAACTCTTTGAATCATCCCCCCTGAAAACTTCTTCATCTTTTTATCTGCAACATCCTCTAAAGCCACTAACTTTAAAAGCTCTCCAATCCTTTCTTTAGCTTTTTTTTCTTCCATTCCTTTTAAAGCTGCTATATATAAAAGAAACTTATTAGGAGTATAATTTTTGTAATATCCAAAATCCTGAGGTAAATACCCAATAATCTCCCTATATTTTTCATCTAAACTTACTATATCTGTCCCATCATAAAGTATTTCTCCTTCTGTTGGAAAGATAAGCGTTGTAAGCATTTTTATAAGAGTTGTTTTTCCAGCACCATTTGGTGCAAGTAATCCATAAACGCCTTCCTTAAACTCTAAATTTAAATCTTCTAAAGCCACAAAACTACCATATGATTTTTTAACATTTTTAACAACTAACATAAAATTTCTCCTTATTATTCCCCTTTAAAATTGATATATTTCTTTAAAGATTTTATATATACAAATAAACATATAATAGTTATTCCTACATGGATATAAATAGGAATTTCTCTAAGTATTCTATTATATCCCTCAAGGTCAATTGATATAAAAATAATATTCAGCAATATCCAACTTCCTATAACTAAATACCTAATATAACTTTTCTTTCTTATTGTAAGCATATATAAAAATATAGATGAAAATAAAAATAATGCTGTAATTGAAATTGCTATAGACTTAAATAAATTTATTTCCCTAAAAAAGATAAACAGTACTCCTATTGAAAAAGTATTTACAACCATAGCTAAAATACTAAATAAAAACATTCTTATTGCAGATAGCTGATGAAAATTATATTTACAGGTAAGTTCTATTTCCATAGCTCCTTTTTCTCTAGCATTAAAAAAAGAAAATAGAGATAAAATTAAATAAAATATTGGTGCAATCATAAATATAGAGCTATAAATATACTCATTATTATTATTTTTAAAAATCATTGTTAATGTAAAAAGTATAGTAGTAATACCTATAGCTGACATAAAAAATAGTTCCATCTTGTCATGAAAAATATTCTTTACTCCAATTTCTCTAAAAACATCTATTAGATATCTTATAAAACTTTTCTTTTCCTTAACTCCCTTATTAACTATTTCCTCCATATCAATAAAATTAATATCTATGTCATCAAAACCATTAAAATTATTATCCTTAACCATTACTTTTTTCCTCCATAATATTTTTAATTTTCTTAATTGCTCCATAATATCGAGTTTTAACAGTAGATTCTGAAAGCTCTAATATTATAGAAATTTCCTTAAATGACATATCTCCAAAAACCTTAAGTCTAAATATTTCTTGAATATTAGCATTCATAGTATTAACTATCTTTATGACCTCATTTAAATCTTCTCTTATTTGAAATTCTTCTTCTATATTTTCTGAGGACAATAAGTTATAATCATCAATTTCATCAACTATAATTCTATACTTATAAAACTTTGACCTATAAAAATCTATTATTTTATTACTGGCTATCTTATAAATCCACGTTTTAAAAGATGCCTTTTCAAAACTATAACTATCTATAGAATTTAATATACTTATAAATATTTCTTGAGTTAAATCCTTAGAAAGTTCTCTATCACTGGTTTGTTTAAAAACATATATATAAATATCCTTATAATAAAATTCAATAAGCTTACTAGCAGCTCTTTTGTCCCCTTTTTCTTTAATAGCTATTATTAACTTCTCTTCTAATGTCCTCCCCTCCTAACTTTCTTTCATCTCTTTTTATTATTAATTTTAACTCATATAACTAAATCAAGATTTAGATAGTCACTTAAGTAAGAAATAAACAGCCTCACGCTTCTAGATAACTAACACTAAGTATTTAGATGGAGTCAAAACTCCATCTGAATTAAGTCTACATTTATCTTCTCATAAGTTCATACGATATTATAAGTAATATAGTTTTAAAAATTATACTATTTTTCTTTATTTTACAAATAGTTAACTTAATTAAAAATAATTACATTTTGTTATGTATATATTTAATAACAAAAAATTCTCCTCTCTTTATTAAAAGAGAAGAGAAATTTTTTATTCTTGTACCTAACTATATAATTTACTAAATTACTTTAAATTAATTTTCATTAACCATTCTGGCTTTTCATTGGTTATTTCAGGCATCATCGGAATTGCAAGCTTATATTTCTTATCTGCATCTAATTTTTCTAAAGTTATACTATATAATCCTTTACTTTCATCTTCTATAGCTGCTCCCCTTTGTTCCTCTCTTCTTCCTATATCACACATACTTTCATCAAAAGCTACTAAACTAGTTAAATTTTCATAATTATAAATTCCCTTAGATTCAAATATTACTTTAGTTCCTTGTTCTGTATTTACTATATCTTTTATAATAATGTTTTCTTTACTATTAACTGCTATTGAACTTCCAATTAACTCACTTAATTTTTTAAATTCCATTTCTTCTTTATCTACATTTACATAATAAGTTACACTATCTAAAGCATATCCAGCTTTCATTTCTTCCTCTGTAGGTTTTCTAGAAAGCATTACTCTCTCATATTTACCCTCTTTGCTTCCTGTAGTTTTAAGTACTGGAGCTTCATATCCACCAGTACCTTCAGTAATAAAATCAGGAATGTTTTTCGGTATTAATTCAATATACTTACTATTTAATAAGTCTCCATTTATTTTCATAGTCATATGAAAATTATTATCTTCATCAATTCTTTTTCCTAAGTTTTCTATTCTAAAATATTTATTATTGTTATCTCTTATCATATAATCTGAATAAAAAAATAATGCATTATTCTTATCCTGTTTTCCATTAACTTCTCCAACTTTTCCTTTAAATATTAATGTATTAGTTAGATTTGTCATTACAATTTCTTCAGCTTCTAAAGTATTATTCTTATATTCAATTTTATTTTTTAATTTTATTCTTTTTCCTTCATCTTGATTTTTTACATCTAAATTAAAATCCCATTTTCCTTCTATATTATTATCCATTCTTGATATATGTCTAGTTTTTAATTTAATATTAGCTTTCTCTTTAATATTAAGTTTTGCTACATTTGCTGTTAAAATTACAGCTCCTTTATTCTCTTCTAATTTTCTTACATTTATAGTTGGAGAAACTTCTTTATCATTAACCATAAGATTACTATCTAAACTAAAAAAATCTCCTTCATTTTTTCCTGTGAATCCTTTTAAAAAATCTCCTTCAACTACTAAAGTCATCATAACTACATTTTCATCTAATATAACTTCGTCTAATAATACTTTCATTCCATTATCTTCAACAACTTCTCCAACACCAATTCCTATACCTTGGAATTTACCTGTTGGTTCTCCAAATAAAGTGCTATTGAAGCTTTTAAATACTTCTCCAACTACTGGTATAGCTCTAACTAATTCTGGATTAAAAACTGCTATTCCCCCTGTAATTGTTAAAGTTAATCCGGCTACCATAGTTCCTTTTTTAAGAAAATTTCGTTTTTTATTTAACTTTTTTTCTTTTTTGCCTCTCTCTATTCCCTTAAATACTGCATCATCTAAATTTTTTGATACTTTTATTAATCCCTTTAAATCCTCTTCTCTCATATTAAACAACATCCTTCCCAACAAACTCTCTTAATTTTTTAAGCCCCTTATTTAAATAAGTTTTAACAGTTCCCACTGGACAATCTAAAACTCTTGCTATTTCAGTTACTGTTAAATCATCAAAATATTTAAGTATTATAACCTCTCTATGTTTTAGCTCCAATTGTTCTAAAGCTTGCCAGATATATATTTTTTCATCACTATTAGCCTCATTAGCTATAATATTATTAATTAATTCATTATTATCTAAATAAACAATCTTACTATTTTTCTTAATTACAGTTAATGCATTGTTTATAAGTATTCTAGTTATCCATGTATTAAAATACTCAGGATTTTTAAGCTTTTCAATAGAAACATAAGCTTTATAAACAGTTTCTTGCACAACATCTAAAGCCTGTTCTTCATTTTTAACATAAGCAAAAGCTGTTCTATACAGTCTTTCTTTACAATTATTTACAATATACTCAAAAGCTTCATCATCTCCCCTAATAGCTTTTTTCACCTTATCTTTAATTTCCATATGTCCTTATACCCCTTTAATTAAGTCTTATTTAATATTGGTAATTACCTTTACATCCATTAGACATCAAAAACATTAATTTGGTTTTGATATTTTAAAAATTATTTAAAAATACAAAAAAAGATGTATCTCCGACTTTGATACATCTTCTACTTTAAAACCTAATAATAGTATTTTATTTAAATTTTTTTATGTCCACTATAAATAAACTCTATGTTAAATACATTATATTTTTATCAGTACATAATGACTCTATACTATATAACATTAGTATTTCATCTGCATTTATATTTTCTACCAACTCTGATACTGGTTCATGAAAATAGCGTAAATCAATCATTACTATACGCTCATACTGAGGCACAAGAAAAGGAATCATATTGTGAGCAAAGGAGTCCTTAATCACAAGTAATGTTTCCGTACTTTTAGTGTCATGATTAACAATATCTACATAGCTATGATTTCCATCTAAAAAATAAGCATAAGTATTTTTCTTTGTTAAATGCTCATCAAAAAACAAACTATTAGATGTTTTTCCATCTTCAAAAGTTACTGTTACATTTAACTCTTCAAGCTCTTTAACTCCATTCATAGCTTCACCAGAATAGTGAAACATTCCTGATTTAGCATACATTGTACCACGGAAATCATGTGTTACTGGATAAAAAGTATAATTGCTAGTTGTTTTCCCCATTAATTTTAAATACTTTTGACTTGCTAAATAAGCTCCTTGAGTGTTCCAATGATGATCTAATTTATAATAAGCTTCATTATTATTTTGCAAAAATCCAAAAGTATCTATCCATTGATGTTTTTCATGCAACATTGCTTTAGCTTGATTAGATAACTGTATTTGGCTAGTATGATATTCCCAATGTGGTAAAAGCCCCTTTTGTACTTCAATTAAGGAAGGAATCGCCATTAGTGAAACAGGTTTAGAAAAATTATTAATAGTACTAATATTTTTCTTTAAAATATTTATATTGTATTTTTTAAAATCTCCAATTAAATAATTGTCTTTCCCAAAATAAACACCATTTGATTCAATTTTCCCTAATAGCCTTTCTCTAATATTATGTATCATTACTAAATTATCACGAAAAATTATTTGATCTTGCATATACTCTTCAATATTTTTACTCCATGTACCTTTGAAAAAAGAATCTATACTAAATGATGGGTATTGGCTTAAGTAGCGATTTTCTAATTCTGAAAAAACCTTTTGAGGATTCCATAAATAAAATAGACTTCCCATAAACAATATAGAAATAAAAGAAATACTTGTAGCAATTTCAATCTTTTTTTTCATATAACCTCCTTTAAAAACGGAAATACAAAAATGGATTATATGCTTCACTTACAAGTGATGCAATACATAAAACTAAAAGGCACATTAAAAATAAAGGTTTTAACCATTCAACCCAATAATATTCACTTTTAAAGTACCTATAACACCTTATAGGTATTGTCGTGGAGCCTATCATCCAAATAATAAGTAATATAATATAATTTCTTAAATAGAAATATGTCAAAGGATTTACCATGGGAATATTAAAAAAACCAAACATAGCTTTTAAATCTATTATTACTTTAGATATATCTAAGTTATCAAAAATGGTCCACCCAATAAGAATTAATATCCATGTATAGATGTATCTAAAAAAAAGAGGCAACTTTTGGAGTTTGCTTCCAATAATAAATTTTTCTATTAATAAAATAATAGAAAAATAAAGTCCCCACAAAACAAAATTCCAAGATGCCCCATGCCACAATCCAGTCAATAACCATACAATAACAATAGTTCGCACCGTTTTTCCTATAGAGTTTTTACTTCCCCCTAGAGGAATATAAACATAATCTCTAAAAAAAGTTCCTAATGTCATATGCCATCTTTGCCAAAATTCCTTAATACTTTTTGATATATATGGATAATTAAAATTTTTAGGTAGTTTAAATCCTAGCATTGCTCCTAACCCAATAGCCATATCACTATATCCACAAAAATCAAAATAAATTTGAAAAGCAAAAGCAATTTTACTAATCCAAAGTAAAAGAACTGTGATTTCATTCATTGGAATAACTGAAATACTTTCATATAACATACCAGCTGTATTTGCCAATAATACCTTTTTACTCAAGCCAATTAAAAAAGTCTCCACTCCATAACTAAATTGTGAAAACGACATTTTGGCATTATGTAATTGTTTGTCAATATCTTTATAACGTACAATAGGTCCAGCAATTAGTTGTGGAAACATGCAAACATAAGCACCAAAAGAAAAAATATTCTTTTGGTAAGTTGCTTCGTTGCGATAAATATCAATAGTATAAGTCATGGTTTGAAAAGAATAAAAACTAATCCCTAAAGGTAAAGATAATCCCAATAGCTTTAATGACACAATATCAATACTTTTCAAGCTTAACACAATAAAATCATAATACTTAAAAAAAGCCAATACGGATAAGTTAAATACAATTGAAAATATAACAAATCTTTTAGCAATACTCTTTTTATGTCGGTACTTATAAACAAATAATCCATTAAAATAATCCACAATTGTACTCAATAACATAAGTAAAATATAGATAGGTTCTTCCCAGCCATAAAAAATAAGACTAACTATAAATAACGCTACATTACCATATGAAAATGGAATAATTTTCATAATTATAAGTACAATAGGTAAATAAAAAAATATAAATGTTAGGCTACTAAAAACCATTAACTTTCAAAAGCCTCATTAATGATTTTTTCTATTTCTTTTGCATCTTTATGAATAATAACAAAATAATAATTCCCCTTTTCAATTTTCACAGCATTTTTCACTAATTCATATTGCTCTGGTAAATAAGTGCTCCACATCTTCTCTAAGTCCTCAATACGATGAGTAATTGACTCCTTCACTTCATTAATTTTTCCATCTTTAGCCTTCACCATAATTAATTCATAAGCATGAACAGACATTGCACTGACCTCACTTACCACTTCATCATACATATCTTCGTTTAAATAAAATAGTGTTTGGAGTGATTCTGAATCAACTTCCATCATCTTAGGCCATTCAACTTCTTCATTAATAGTTGTTTTTAACTGAGCTAATTCTACCTTTTTTTCAGAAATATTTTTCCTTGAACACCCTGAAAGTACTAAACAAATAAATAAAAATGATAAAATAACTTTTTTCATAAATCCCCCATAATATTACATAATTTTCTTTATTAGTATATCATACCCATAGACATATAGCCATAGATTATGTATCAAATAATAAATTTACTTTCTTCTTTTTATTATTTAATATACTTTCTTTAATCTAATTGATTAAACTTAAAAAAACTACTTATAATACCAATCTTGTACTATAAGTAGATTCTCTAAAACTATACTAAATTTTCTTATTTTCCTTTTAATAAACTTTCTTTTTCTTTTAAAAATGAACTTTCCATTTTACTCCTTATGTTTTCCATTATTTTTTCATCACTATATTCTTCCTCTAAGCCAATATTAACTAAATTATCCCACAGCTTAAAAGCTTCATTATCTAACACCGTTACTGGATACTCTTTAGTTAATTCCATTATATCTTCATAAAACTTTTGTTCTTCTTGTCCACCTAAAAATTCATTTTTTTGCTTAAATGCACTTGCATTATTTCTAAAAGGCAAATATGAAGATACAGTTCCTATACGATTTTTATCATTATATTTAAATACACAATACTCAATGAATTTCCATGCAGCTTGCTTATTTTTACTATTTGCAGCAATTGACAATATAGATGAATTATTCCATCCATAAACACCAAAAGGAAGGGATGTTACTCTCCATTTTCCCTTTTGTTCTGGTACTAAAGCTTCTAAATCTCTTGCCCCCCAAGATCCTAAATATAACATGGCAAATTTATCATCCTTTAATAATTGTTTTCCCTTTTCAGACCATATATCAGCAAAAGGAGAAAAACCTTTTTCCATAGCTTCTCTAGCAATAGTTATCCCTTCTTTAAATTTTTCATTATCTCTTTGATATTCTAATTTTTCATTAAAATAAGGCATATCAGCACTATATATTTTAACTATTTCAGCAACCCATTGAACTATAGATATATCATCTTTTTTTAATGTTTCACCTATTTTTATCCAGTTATTCTTATCTTTCATATATTCTGCTAATTCATTTGGTTCTGTTGGAAAGCCATATTTCTCTAAAATATCAGCTCTATAATAAGTAACTATAGGAGCGCTTCCTATAGGTATACCTAGAAGTTTACTCTTATCCATTGATTTACCTAACTCCCAAAGTTCTGAATCAAAATCTTCTTTGTAATTAATAGCTGTATATTCTGGTTTAAGTAAATCTTCTAAACCTTCTATACTATTAAATCCACCATAGTGATTACTATCAATTGCAAGAATGTCAGCTTGACCAACTTTTTCAACTAAAGATTTTTTATATTCGAGCTCATATTCATCATAATCAAAATTCTTTATATTTATATTGATATTAGGATTCTCTTTTTCAAAAGCTTCTACTATATCCTCCAATCCTGGAAAATGAGTCCAAAGATTTAAAGTTATTTTTTCATTTTTAGAAACTTTCATATTTCCTTCATTCTCTTCTTCTTTTTTTACCTTTACATTACTACAAGATACTAACATTACAGTTGACATAGCAATAGCTACAATCTTAAATAAATTTTGAAACCTCTTCATTCTCTATTTATACCCCTTTATAAAAATTTTTTTAACTCACTTACAGTTATTGGTCTGCTAAATAAATATCCCTGTAACTCATCACAACCAATCTCTCTTAAATAAGCTTCTTCTTCATCATTTTCTATTCCCTCTGCTACAACACTAATCTTTAAGCTATGTGCAAGCTCTACAATTAATTTAACTACTTTTTGTTTTTTATAATTCTCATTTATACCACTTATAAAATCTTTATCAATTTTTACCTCTTTAATTGGCAAAGACATTAATTGATTTATTGATGAATATCCTTTTCCAAAGTCATCTATAGATACATCAACCCCTAAATTCTTAAGCTTTATAATTACATTACTCACAAATTCTAATTTTTTTATTAATACACTTTCTGTTATTTCTATTTTTAAATATTTAGGTTCTAATCCAGATAACTCCAAAGAATTTTTCACTACATTTAAAAATTCAACATGTTCAAAATGTCGTCCTGATATATTAACTGAAATAGGCATCTTTTTATACCCTTCATTTTGTAATCTTTTATTCTCTATACATGCATTTAAAATAACCCATTTATCAATTTCAAATATTAAATCAGATTCTTCTGCTATAGGAATAAATCTATTTGGCGAAATTATTGATTGGTTTTTACATTTCCATCTTATAAGTGCTTCTAAGCTAACAATATCCCTAAACTTATTAAACTTTGGTTGATAATATAAAATAAACTCCTTCTTTTCTAAGGCTGAATTTATACCTTGTTCAATATTAACCTTTTCCATGAATTTTTCTTTTATTTCATCATTAAATAATTGAAGATAGCCTCCACCATTTTCCTTTGACTTATACATTGCTATATCTGCATATTTTATAATTGTATCTATATTATCACTATGATCTGGATACACACTAGTTCCCATACTACATTTACTTTTTATTACTAATTCATTTATCTTAAAATTCTCTTTAAAAGCTAAACTTATCTTTTCTCCTATTTCCTTAATTTCTTCATAACTTTCAGATTGTAAAACAAAAACAAATTCATCTCCACCTAATCTAAAAATTTTAAGCTTATGACTTTTTAACCTATTAAATCTTTTAGATACTGCTACTAATAATTCATCTCCAACTTGATGTCCCCAATTATCATTAATAAATTTAAATTTATCTAAATCAACAAATATTACTGAAATAAGCTCATCCCTTTTTCCTTCTTTCACCAACTTGTCTAAATGATTTCTAAAGGATATTTTATTAGGCAAAGCAGTAAGTGTATCATAATAAGCTAATTCATAAAGTTTCTTTTGACTTTCATTAAGTTTCACAAAACTTTCTCTTAAATTAGAAGACATTTCCTCTATGTTTTTAGTTAAAATATTAATTTCAAAAACTTTACTTGTAGGCCAAGCTATTGATATATCATTAGCCAATTTTTTAGGAAGGTTTTTTGTTTCTAGAGATAGTTTATATAAACTATCAAATATAGTTCTATTAAATAGCATAGATGTAATCCCTATAAAGAAGGTGAAAAATAATAAAAACTTAAATTGCCTTAAATATTCATTTATAATCTCTTCATTATATGTACTTGTTGGCACTTCAATCATTAATTTCAAATCAACTTCTTGTAAGTCCCTAATGCAAATAAAATAACTATTAATCCAGCTATTATTAAAAATATTATTTTTATCCTTAGGTGATACTCTATAAAGATTTTCTGTTATTTTTATTCCATTATATCGTTCATATTCAGTTATCTCTCTATTACTATTTTTAATGTCTAATATTAAATTATCTTTATTCCCTAATATATGTATATTATATGGCTTATATCTCGAACTTTTATTTATACTTTCTTTCATTAAGGCTACTTCTACAATTCCAGAAAGCTTGAGATTAGTAATATTTTTTTCGTTCCATAATTTAAGTTCATCATTTATATAGTAGTATATTTCCTCAGATGATGATTCTATAACATCACATATATTATTATAATTGCTCTTCAAATCTGTAAATATATTTATTACAAAAGGAATTAATATAGCTAAAGTAACTATATGCACTATAAGTTTTTTGTATCTAAACATAGCTGATTTATCACATACTTTAGGCTTTATTATATACAAATATATTATTTCAGCAAAAAATGCATTAAAAACTCCATTTATTATTTTCAATAATACTGAAAAATAATAATACTCTTTAAGCTCTACTGTTCCATTTATAGTTACCATACTATAAATAATAGGAAGAGTAAAAATTGCCCAAAATATAAATTCGCCAATTATTAAATTTAGTTTCCACCTTTTTCGGCAAAAAATTTCTAAAATTATAATATTAAATATATTAATAAGTTGAATAAGTTCCCCACCAAAAAATAATATATTAATTGCTGATACTATTATTGTGGTAATAATAGCTTTTTTGAACCCAAAAATTAATAATATTAATATAAAAAATATAGGTGAAAAATCTACAATTATACCAAAAGAAATATCAAGTTTAATTAATTTAAATGTAATAGCCAAAAATAATAAAATAAAATAAAGCCATAATTTCTCTTTAACTATAGATTCTTTTGTGCTTTTGTCTTTTATATTCTTAACCTTAAAAAATATTTTAGTCACTACTCCTCTCTACTTTTAATAGCTCCTATATTTTTCTTAAATATTTAAATTTAATTATTATTTCCATAATAAAAAATCTATTAAATATATCGTAAGGTTAAGAACTAATCTTTAACAAATTAAATAGTTATTTTACCAGCAAATTCATTTGTTAAATATAATGAAACTTCTTTTCCTTTTTTTCCTGACATTAATTTTTCTATAGTTATATTTTTAATATTATCAAAAAGCTTAAATAATTCTCTTGCTCTCTCTTCATTTTTATAAACCTTCCAATATCCACAAAATATACACTCGCTTCTAGAACAATTAATAAATCCTTTAACATCATCGATAGGATATCCTAAAAATATTCCTAATTCATGTGGACATTTGTAAATTCCATATCTTTCAACTAACTTATATAGTGAACTTTCTAGCTTTTCACTAAATTCATAACCTAATTCTTCTAAAAAAGCTCTATTTTCTTCTTTATTTAAAAATTTATATAAAAGATCTCTATTATAAATTAATAATATTATAAAGTCATTCCCTTCTCTTAATAACACTGATTCTAAGTTTAAATTATTTAGAGCTTCAATACCATGCACCCTCCAAAGATTGTAAATTTTATTATCTGAATTCTTTTTTATAGTTAAAGTAATTGATGGCTTAACTTTAGAACTTATTAAAGCTGCATTATAAGAAATATAGCTTTCTATAAATTCCCTTCCATCTAATTGTCCTAATAAATTGTAAAAACTATTAATATCATATGCCATCAAAAATCCCTCCTACATAAATTAATTGATAATGATTATCATTATCTTTATAGTATTATTTAATTGTTTTTTTGTCAATAATAAAAATCACTCTTCTTTTTTATTTTTTTCATAGTAGGATAAATTAATTCTTAACTTTATAATATTAATTTTCTCTATAAATCCTTATATTTGCAGCTTTTAGCTTTATTTTAATCTAACTGAAATTTAAGTTAAATATAAAGAATATAATTGTAAATTAACCTTTATTTTATTAAATTTTAACTTTTTAATATATTAATTATATAAATTAATATATATTTTTAAAAAATAAAGTATTTCTCTAATATGAAAATGTTTTTATTGATAATTAGAACTTTTATAAACTTTGCATTAATTTTTATTTTATATTAATATTTAGTTACTATTTAATAACATTTTGTTAAAAATTTATTCATGTAGTAAAGCAAATAAAAAGAGGAGATATATTATGGTAGAAATTACTATTGATGGAATCAAAACACAAGTTCCTGATAACATTAAGATTATAGATGCCTGTAGACGTATAGGCATTGACATTCCAGTACTTTGTGAAGATCCAAGGCTTAAGCCTGCAGCTGCATGTAAATTATGTGCTGTTGAAGTTAATGGTGGACCTAAGCCTTTATTATCATGCTGTATTGCTGTTAAAGAGGGAATGGAAGTTAAAACAAATACTGATGTTGTTAGAGCATTTAGAAAGGAAGCTATTGAAAAACTTTTAAAAGATCATCCTGATGATTGTCTAACATGTGAAATGGCTGGAGATTGTCAACTTCAAAATTATGCTTATGAGTATGGTGTTGAAAGAAAAAATTATAGACCATTACTTCAAGAAAATAAATACGAGATAGATTACTCCAATCCATTTTATTACTTTGATAAAAACAAATGTATTGTTTGTAATAGATGCGTTAGAATTTGTGATGAATTACAACAACAACAAGCTATTACAAAATTAAATAGAGGATTTATTAAAAAAGATGGTGTAGAAGCTTATACTAAGCTTTCTGATACAACTTGTGTATCTTGTGGAAACTGTGTTTCAATCTGTCCTACAGGTGCATTAATGGAAAAGAAAAAAATTAAATTTAGAGAATGGCAAGTTAAAAAAGTTAAGACTACTTGTTCATATTGTGGTGTTGGTTGTCAACTAGAACTTAAAGTTCTTAATGATAAAGTTGTTGGTGTTAATCCAGTAATGGATGGCCCTAATGAAGGAATTTTATGTGTTAAAGGTAAATTTGGATACAAATTTTTAAATAATCCAGATAGACTAAAAACACCACTAATAAAGAAAAATGGAGAATTTGTTGAGGCTACTTGGGAAGAAGCCTACGATTTAATTGAAAAAAAAGCAAGAAAGGTTATGGAATCAGATGGTCCTGATGCTTTTGCTGGTTTATCTTCTGCTAGATGTACTAATGAAGATAACTATGCATTCCAAAAGCTATTTAGAACAGTGTTTAGAACTAATAATGTGGACCACTGTGCCAGATTATGACATAGCTCTACAGTTGCAGGTCTTGCAGCTACACTTGGAAGCGGTACTATGACTAACTCTATTAAAGAAGTCTTTAGTGCTAATGTAATATTTGTTATTGGTTCAAATACTACAGAAAATCATCCTGTTATAGGATCAAAAATTAAACAAGCTGTTAAAAAGGGAGCTAAATTAATTGTAGCAGATGCTAGAGAAATTGAATTAGCTTCTAAGGCTGATATTTATCTAAAATTAAAACCTGGTACAAACATAGCTCTTCTTAACGGAATGATGAATGTTATAATTTCAGAAAATCTTTGTGATTTAGAATATATAGAAAAGCATACTGAAGGTTTTGAAACTCTTAAAGAAAATATACTAAAGTTTACCCCTGAAATGGCCGCTGAAATTTGTGGAATAGATGTTGAATTATTAAAAGAAGCTGCTCGTTTATATGCTTCTGTTGATAAAGCTGCTATTTACTATGCTATGGGTATAACTCAATTTAAAACTGGTACATCAGGTGTTATGTCAGTTTCAAACTTAGCTATGATAACTGGTAACCTTGGTAAGGAAGGTGCTGGTATTAATCCATTAAGAGGTCAAAACAATGTACAAGGTGCCTGTGATATGGGTTGTTTACCTGAATACTATCCTGGTTATCTTTATACTGATGACAATAAAGGAATTGAAAGATTTGAAAAGCTTTGGAATATGGAACTTAGTCATAAAAGAGGGCTTACTGTTCCTCATATTTTAAAAGGCTTACACAGTAAAAAAATCAAATTCATGTATATCTTTGGTGAAAACCCTATAGTTTCTGATCCAGACACTAACCATGTTAAAGAATGCTTTGAAAATGCTGAATTTGTTGTTTGTCAAGATATATTCTTTAATGAAACTTGTGAATATGCTGATGTTGTTCTACCAGCAGCTGCTTTTGCTGAGAAAAATGGTACTTTCACTAATACAGAAAGAAGAGTTCAAAGAGTTAGAGCTGCTCTTCCATTAAAAGGACAATGTAAACCAGATTGGCTTATTTTCTCAGAGCTTATGGAAAGATTAGGACATAAAGGTTTTAAATCTGAAGAAGATATTTTTAACGAAATTAGACAAGCTATTCCTAATTATGCTGGAATAACTTATGAAAGAATAGAAAATCAAGGGATTCAATGGCCTTGTAAATCTTTAGATGATCCAGGAACTAAATTCATGCATAAAGATGGCCCAGTAAGAGGAAAAGGAATACTAGCTTACCAAGACTACGAGGAAGCTGCTGAAGTTACTTCAGAAGAATATCCTTTTATACTTACTACAGGAAGAAACCTCTACCACTATCATACTAGAACTATGACTGGTAGAGTAAATGGTCTTGACGAAATTTCAAATGAATCTTATGTTGAAATACATCCTAACAGAGCTGAAGAGTTAGGTATAAAAGATGGTGATAAAGTTCTTGTTAGTTCAAGAAGAGGAACTGTTGAAACCTATGCTAAAGTTACAGATAAAATTCTTGAAGAAGTTGTATTTATGACTTTCCACTTTGCTCAAGGAAACTGTAATGTCTTAACAAACACAGCTTTAGATCCTGAATGTGAAATATCAGAATTAAAAGTTTGTGTAGTTAATGTAAAAAAAGCATAATTAAATATAATCAAAACGGAGCTGTTAACTTTACGGCTCCTTTTTGTGAAATAAATAATATTCCAAGCTTATAAATTTAAAGTTAATTCAGATAGAGTTTTAACTTTAGCTGAATGTTTAGTAATTCTTATACAGAGGAGAGATTTTTATGATTGAAGAATTTGAAATTTTAAAGTGCACTCGAGATGAAAACTTAGAAATTATTGATAAAGTTGTTGTTGAAACACCATTAACTATAATTGTTAATGATAATGAATATATTACTATAATGTGTACTCCTATAAAAATGGAAGAACTTGCTGTAGGCTTTTTATTTAGTGAAGGACTAATAAAATCAAAAGAAGATATTATATCTCTTAATTTAGAAAGTTCAGAAGAAAATATATGTAGAGTTAGAATTAAAAATCATATTAACTTTGAAGAACTTTATGGTAATAGGGTTGTTACCTCTGGTAGTAAGGGAAGCTTATACTATAATTCTATGAGCTTTATGAAAGATAAAAAGTTTACTAATAATATCAAAGTACATAAAAATGAAATTATGGATACTATGAGTAATTTCTTTAATAGGTCTAAAATATTTGAAGCAACTGGTGGAGTTCATAGTGTATTACTAAAAAATAAAGATATTGAAATATTCAGAGAAGATATTGGAAGACATAATGCCATAGATAAGGCAGTTGGGTATCTTATTTTAAATTCTCTTCCCGTTGATGAATTTGTTATTTATATATCTGGAAGACTAAGTTCTGAAATGGTTTCTAAAATTAGCAAAGCTGGTATTTCCTTTGCTATTTCAAGAGCATGTCCTACTTCACTCTCTCTTGGATTAGCCAGAAATATGAACATGACTTTAATCGGATTCTCTAGAGGAAATAGATTTAATGTTTACTCAGGGAAAGAAAGGGTTGAATATAATGCGTAATATGGAATTTTTTAAATCAATCTCTATAGATGAAGCTATTGATATAGCTTCTAACTTTGGTAAAACTTACACTTTAGATTATGAAGTTGTCAATTTTGAAGATGCCCTAGGAAGATTTGCCTTTGAAAATATTGTTTCTTCTGAAAATATTCCTAACTTTAATCGTTCTAGAATGGATGGTTTTGCTCTAAAAAGTAAAGAAACTATAGGTTCCTCTGAAACTATGCCATCTTTATTTAACATAATTGGTACTGTTAGCATTGGAGAAAAGCCTAACTTCAAAATAAACTCTGAAGAATGTACCTATGTTCCAACTGGTGGTGAAATACCAGAAGGTGCTGATGCAGTTGTAATGATTGAAAATACTGATACTATAGGTGAAAATGAGTTGCTTTGTAATAAAAGTACTGCTGCTAATGAAAATATAACAATGGTTGGAGAAGATATAAAAACAGGTGAAGTTGTTATCGAAAAAGGAACAAAATTAACTGCTTTCCACATAGGTGTTTTAGCTTCCCTTGGTATAGAAACTATTAAAGTTTTTAAAAAACCTAAAGTTTCTATTATATCTACTGGAGATGAAATTGTTCCTGTTTCTAAAAAAAATCTAGTAGGAACAGAAATTAGAGACATAAATACCCATTGTTTAAAAGCTCAACTTAAAGAATTTGGTTGTGAAGTAATTTCTACTAATTTAGTGAAAGATAACTACGATTTACTGAAAGAATCTATTCTTTCAGTTATTGAACTATCTGACTTTATTATTATGTCTGGTGGTAGTTCTGTTGGAGAAAGAGACTACATGAATAAATTATTAAAAGAACTTGGAGAAGTTTTCTTCCATGGCATAAGAATAAAACCAGGCAAACCAGTTTTATTTGGTTCAATAAATAATAAAGCTTTCTTTGGACTTCCTGGAAATCCTGTATCTTGTTCTTTAACTTGTGATTTAATTATTTCTGAATTTGTTAAAGCTTTAAACAACAGTTCACACTTACCAATAAAAGGAAATTTACCTATTAATACAAATATTCATTCTGCTCCTGGTAAAGATACTTTCCAAATGATAGATATCATCGATGGAAAAGCAGCTCCTATTCTTGGTCGTTCTTCAATGATTAGCATGATGGCTAAGGCTAAAGGATATATAAGAATAAGTGAACATAAAGAAGGACTATATAAAGATGAGAATATAGAAGTTCACTTTTTAAATAGATAATTTAAAGAAAGGGCATAATCTAATGAGAAATGTATACATTGAAAATAAAGATTACAAAGAAGCTTTAAGCGAATACTTAAACAAATTAAATATAAAACCTATAATTGAAAATATATCTTTAAGAGAGGCTTTAGGTAGAACTTCTAGTGAAGCCATCTTTGCTAAGCTTTCTTCACCACAAAATCATTTAGCAGCTATGGATGGTATTGCTATAAAAGCATCTATTACGGAAAAAGCAACAGAATTAAATCCTCTTAAACTTTATGAGAGAAAAGATTTTAAATATATAAATACAGGTAATATTATTCCTGATGAATATGACAGTGTCATTATGATTGAAGATGTTCTAGATAGAGATGATCATATAGAAATTATTGTTCCTTCTAAGCCATGGCAACATATAAGACCTATTGGTGAAGATATCGTTAAGGGGGAAATGGTTATTCCTTCAGATTTTAAAATAAATTCCTTTGCTCTTGGTTCTCTTGCTGCTTCAGGTAATTTTAATATTAATGTCTATAAAAAACCTCTAGTATCAGTAATAGTTACTGGAGATGAAATTGTTTCTTCTTTTGAAGAAATGACTGAAGGTAAAATTATAGATTCCAATAGTTATATGCTTTCTGGTCTTGTTGAAGAATGTGGAGGTAGTGCTAAAGCTCTTCCTCCAGTTAAAGATGACTATAATTTAATTAAGGATACTCTACTAAAAGCTGTAGATGAAAGTGATATAGTTTTAATTAATGCTGGTTCTTCAGCTGGTACTCATGATTATACTGTTCATATTATAAGAGAACTTGGAGAAGTTGTTGTTCATGGTGTTGCTTTAAAACCAGGAAAACCAACTATTCTTGGAATAATTAAAGGTAAACCAGTTATAGGAATACCAGGCTATCCTGTTTCATCCTATGTTGCTTTTAAAGAATTTTTAATTCCTATTCTAGGCGCTTATTATAATAAAAAAGAGATATCTGAATATAAATTAAAAGGTACTCTTACTAGAAAAATAGCTTCATCTTTCAAACATAGAGAACTTGTTAGAGCTAATGCTGGTATTGTAGATGGAAAACTTATAGTATCACCTATAAGCAGAGGTGCTGGAATCACCACAAGCCTCTTAAAAGCAGATGGAATTATAGAAATTCCAAGAGAAGTTGAAGGATTAAATGAAGGTGAAGAAGTTTCTGTTTCACTATTTAAAAGCAAAGAAGATATAGAAAAAAATATTATTTCTATTGGTAGCCATGATATTTTAATGGATGTTTTAAGGGATCATCTTAACTTAACATCATCTCATGTAGGTAGTATGGGTGGTATAATGGCTCTTAAAAGAGGTGAATGTCACTTAGCTCCTATTCATCTTCTTGATAGTGAAAAAGGAGAATATAATATTTCCTATGTAAAAAAATATTTTAAAGAGCCTATGATATTAATTAAAGGTGTTAATAGAATTCAAGGTTTCATAGTTAAAAAAGGAAATCCTAAAAATATAAAAACTATAAATGACTTAACAAGAGAAGACATAACTTATGTCAATAGACAAAGAGGGGCAGGAACTAGACTACTTTTAGATTATCTTCTTAAGAAAAATAATATAAATAAAGAAGATATTATAGGTTATGATAGAGAAATGCTTACTCACATGTCTGTAGCTGCTGAAGTTAAATCACCTAAGGTTGATGTTGGACTTGGTGTTTATTCAGCTGCTAAGGAAATGGATTTAGATTTTATTGAAGTAGCTAATGAAGAATATGATTTCTTAATAAAAAAATCCTCTCTAGAATTTTTAACAGAATTTATTAATGCACTTAAAAGTGAAGAATTTAAAAAATCTCTTGAAGAACTTGGTGGCTATAGCTTTGATAATCTTGGTAAATTAATAGAAATCAATTAATATTAAATTTAATATTTACTCAACAAATTATTTTAGGCTTTATTAAGCTTAAGCTTTAATAAAATGAGCTATCTCAATAGAATTATTTTTCATTTTGAGGTAGCTCAAAAATTTAACTCTAAATAAAATTTAGATTAAGGAGATATATTATGACTACTTTAAAAACATTAAAAGATACTAATATGTGTATAGAAAAAATATGTATAACTAAAAATAAAGAACTCTTATCTTTAAAAAACTGCAATACAATTAAAGGCTTTGGTCTTGAAAATGATGATAAAGGAGGAAAAGTACTTAGAGAAGTTGTAATTTACCTAATTCCAAGAGAAAATACTCCCTTTTTAAAAGCTGGTTTATGTACAAATAAATTTAAAGCTAACCTATATGTTTCTGGATATAAAAGTGAAGAACTAAAAATAGATTCTAAATTAAAAATTGGCTCTACCATACTTACAATTAATGGTATAGGTAAAAAATGTTATGCAGATTGTAATTTAGTTAAAGAAAGTTTACCTTGTCCACTAAAACACAATGTTCTATTCTGTTCAGTAGATAAAGCTGGTTCTCTTGCTCATAAGGATAAAATATCTATATCTCTATAGCTTCATTTTAATATTTATAAATAATTTAATTAACTTAAATAAAACTTTTATCTCATTAAATAATAATTATCATTATAAGTATTATTTAATACACAGTTTCTTACAGGAAAATTTTTAAGATTGATGATATAATTAGCAAGTAACATAACAAAAGACAATTGTAAGGAGGACACATAAACAAATGAAGATCTTGAAGTATTTACTGATTTTCATTCCTATAAGTTTTATAGGAGAATTTCTAAAAATTTCACCTTCAATTAACTTTATTTTTGCTGCTTTATCTATTATACCTTTAGCTGGACTAATGGGAGAAGCTACAGAAGAAATTTCATTTTATACAGGACCTAAAGTTGGTGGATTTCTAAACTCAACTTTTGGAAATGCTACAGAACTTATAATATCATTTTTTGCTTTAAAAGCTGGATTATTTGATGTAGTCAAAGCTTCTATTGTTGGTTCTGTTATTGGAAACATACTATTAGTTCTTGGTGCAAGTATGTTTGCTGGTGGATTAAAATTTAAAACTCAAAAATTTAATAAAAAAATTGTTGAAGTCTCATCTAGTATGCTATTATTTGCAGTTATAGGTTTATCTATTCCAGCTGTATTTACTCATACATTGGACAAGTCTCTCATAAGCACAAGATATGAGGATTTTAGTATATTTGTTGCAGCTGTAATGTTTATCATTTATATACTTAGCTTAGTTTTCTCATTTTTCACTCATAAAAATGTTTATGAAGCTACTGAGAAAGAAAATGATTCTTCTTTAAATAATACAAATGAAGAAGAGTCAGAAGATAAAAATAAATGGTCTTTAAAAAAAGCAATAGCAATACTAGCTATTTCTACAGTATGTATTGCCATTGAAAGTGAATTCCTAGTTAATGGAGTTGACGCCATAACTTCAACTCTTGGACTTAGTGATCTCTTTGTTGGTATAATCTTAATACCTATAATAGGAAATGCTGCTGAACATTCAACTGCTGTCTCCATGGCACTAAAAAATAAAATGGATGTCTCTGTAGAAATTGCTATAGGCTCAAGCTTACAAATTATTTTATTTGTAACGCCAGTGCTAATTTTCTTAAGTTTATTATTTAAGCCTATGAGCATAGTGTTTAATGGTTTTGAGTTAGTGTCAATGTTTCTTGCAGTTCTCATAGTTAATAGAATAGCAAGTGATGGTGAGTCTCATTGGCTTGAAGGCTTTCAACTATTAGCTGTATATCTTATAATAGCAGCTGGGTTTTTTATAATTTAAAATTTATTAAGGGGTATATCAAACTACCCCTTTAATCCAATTCTTCTTCATTTTTCTCAACAAAATTCTCTTCTAAAACATTGTCTGAAAATTCTTTAACGATATTTTTCTCCTTTGTCCTTTTCTTTTTATAATATTTCTTTGTTAACTTAGCAAAATATATATTAATTTCTATTAAAATAATTACAGTTATTACTATTTCATATAAGCCTAATCCTACTCCTATACCAAGAGAAGCTACTGAAAATATCTCAGCTCCTGTTGTTAATCCACTTACTTTAATAGATTTCCCTATTCCTACTGTAAAAATAGTTCCTCCTACAACAAAACCTATAGCAGTAATTATATTAGCTATTAATCTAGAGGGATCTGTATTATTAGGTATTTCATAAACTGCAATTAAAGTTAAAAAACAAGATGTTATACATATAATAGAAAATGTTCCAACTCCAGCTGTTTTTTGTCTTTTTGCTCTTTCTATTCCTATTACAAATCCTACTATTGATGCAATTATAAGTTTAATTATTTGAGAAGTAACATCCATGACTCCCTCCTCATCATTTTATAATTAAATTCATAATACATTTATTATCCCATTATCAATATTATTCACTTAAATTAATACTTACAACTTTGAAACTGATTAATAGAAAGAAAATTTAAAAAAACCAATATAAAAATATACTCTCTATAATTTTAATTTTCCACTGCTAAAACTAATTAAAGGTGCTATCTCATAATAGAACTATTTTCTATATTAAAACAGGAGATAGAGAATTTTAAATGATATCATGCTTTTTAAAGAAAAAGGGATTATCTCTAATTAGGAGTTTTATTCCACTTTGAGACAATCCCTCTTTAATAAAATTTACAAAAATATTATTTTTATAATTTTCTATACTCTAATTTTTATTTCCAACCTAAAGCTTTTCTCTTAGCTTTTAGATCTGCTAATATCTTATCTCCTAATTCATCAGGATTTATATTTATATTCATTGTGCATCCTAATGTATCTCTTTGATTAAGCAAGAAATTTTTAACGTTATCTGACCCCATAATTGGTGCCATTACACAATGATATGAGCTTATTCCAAGTAATCTAAAACTAAATGATGCACCTATACCTTTTTCATTTGACCATTCTGGACTACAGAACGCATAAGGCATATCCTTAATAGCTTTTCCAGCTTCAGCAGCAACACCAGCAAATATTTCAACCGATCTTGTATTATCTATACATTCTCCCACATGCCATACTGGAGGCGTATCTTGTCCTAAAAATTCTTTTAATCCCTCTCCAGTTTTCTGTAAAGCATCTTTATTACAGAATCCTAATTTTAATAATGGAAATGAAACACAACCGTTAGTTAATATAAGAACATTATTCTTAATTAACTTATTTGCTATATCCACTGTAGCTCTTTCGTAAATAACTCTTGGGTTATTACATCCAACCATATTAGCTATACCTAAAATTTTTCCATCTCTTAATGCTTCATATAAAGGCTTCATACTACCATATTTTTGAGTTACATATTCTGATGAAAATCCTACTTCAGCATCAACCTCATAAGGTGGAATAAATACTGGAATATCCCTTCTTTCAGCAAAGCTTTCTATAGCTCTTGTAACTATTTTTCTAGCTATTTTCTCAGTGTCCCCTAAATTAGAATGTTCATGATTATATGCATAATGTTCTGCACCTTGTAATCTAGCTGAATCACTAGTTGTTACAACTGTTGTTTTAAAACATTTTGCAACTTCCATTATTCCAGGGAATACATCTTGTATATCTGCAACCCAAAGATCTAATGCACCAGTGCCTAATACTAGTTCTGCTCCTACTGCATTTGATAATGGAATAACACCACTATATCTATACATTGCTGAAAGCCCTGAACAACAAATTCCATAGAATTTAATTCCCTTAGCTCCATGCTTCTTAGCTAAATTTATAAACTCTTCACTTTGTCCTTGTTTAACTATTTCACTTACTAAAATAGGTAAATGTCCATGAACAGCTATATTTACATAGCCCTTTTCTAATGCTCCAACATTAACTTTTGAAGTTCGTCTTTCTGGTAAACCAAATAATGAATCTGTTGCTATAGCAACACCAACAACACCTGAGAATGCAAAAGTAAGTCCAACTCTCATAAATTGTTTCATTATATTTTCCCAATCTCCATCAGTTCCTTCATTTGTTCTATGGAAAGCTTCAAAAACTTCCTGGTAAGCACTTATTGGAAGTATATCAAGATCAGCCCAAACTTTTTGTCTTTCATCTGGAGCACAATACTTAATTAATTTATATTCATCAGCCATGGGTCTTGATAAATCTTCTAATAACACATCTGCTAAATCTATAGCTATTTCTTCTATTGTCCTACCTTCAGTTTCTATTTCAAATTGCTTAGCATACTTTAAAGTAACATCTTTGCATATTGGTAAATTTAATTGACCTTCTGCTGCTTTCTTCAATGCTATAGCAACTTCTCTTCCATGAGCACCATGAGCTGCTGAACCAGCTGCAAGAGCTCTTAACATATTTCTTGATACTATAATATCGGCATCTGCACCACAAACCCCTCTTGGGCTTTTTGGAGTAATTTTACAAGGGCCCATACTACAGTTTTTACAACAAACCCCTGCCATACCAAAGCTACATTGTGGTTGTTGTGCATCAAATCTATCAAATGATGTTTCACAACCTATTTGCTCCATATGCAATAATAGCTCTTTTACAGCTGGATCTGGTGTATTTTCTATAACTTGCTGTTTATTAGGAAAAGTTTTTCTATATTCTGATACTGCTTGTAAGTAATCATTTACTCCACCATGATGATGCTCATGTCCATGATCATGATTATGATCATGGATGTGGTTTTCTTGCTTGTTCATTTTTTCTTTATCCATTATTTTCCCTCCATCTTCTCGTTAAATTAACCATAAACAAATTAAATTTCCTTTACGAGATTAATTTTAGGCTTATTAATACTTAAAGTCCAATGTGATATTTTTAACAAAGTAAAAAAATATCGACCTTTTTTAAAGAATTACATAGAAAAAACCTATCCTTTTTATGTTAATATTTATACATACTACATAATGAATAAAATTTTAATAAATATTCATTATATTGTTCATATATGACTAAAAAATAATGAATTTATTATATAGTTCTATAAATAAAAATCAATAATTTCATAAATTAGATTTAAAAGTTTATTATTGGAAATACAATTATACAAAATATTGAATTTTCATATTTTACTAATAAATAAACTTCAACTGAAATTCAAATAGAGTTAAAACTTTATCCGAACTTTAGTTGAAGTTATCTAGAAGCGTAAGGCCCTTTATCTCTTACTTATAACAGATAGATTATTACAATAAATTATATAAAAAGTTCACATTAGAATTATTTTGATATTGTATACATTAATATTTTTTCTAAATCTATTATTCCTCTTCCACAACTTATTATTGTAGTTGTATCATTATTTTGATTTATAGTTATCTCCGTTTCTTCCCTTGAAATTGTTATTTTTGCATATTTATCTAAAGTATCATCAATTTTTTTTATATTTCTTACTACTACTGATTTTTCAGTTATTATATCCTTTATTATTTTTAGTATTAATCCTTCTCCTCTATTGCCTATATATTGTTTCAACTCTGTAGAAACAATATTTTCTTTTTCTACAATACGATTATCTACTTTTTCTGAATTTACTTTTCCATTACATTTTATATTCAAAACAGAAAATATTTTATCATTTCCTTCTAAAGTTGCTATAGCAACATCCTCTTTATTTTCTATTGTATCTTTATTCACAACTCTATCACAAATATAACATTCTCCAACTTCATGATTAGTAAACTTTAAACATTTGCTTGGAATACATCTTATCTTTCCAACCCATATTATTTCATTTTTCTTATTCTTAAGAAAAATTCTTTTACCTAAAATAGAACTCATATCTAAGGTACAGTTGTATATAAAGATAGCCATATTTTCATTAGATGTTAAATCTATCTGCTTTGAAGATATTACTTCTTTATTTTCCTTGTTTATTATTCCAAATCCAATGCTATAGCTTTTAATATTTTCCTTTAAGAAATCTCCTATAACTAAATAATCTTCATCCTTTTGATTAAGATTATCAACTGCTATTTCTTTTAGATAAAATTCTTTTTCCATTATAGATAAATGCCCTTGGTTTTCTTCATTGTTTATTTTCATATTCCCAAAATAGTTACTTTCGCATTCTAATATATTGTAACTTTTACCTCCCATTAAATTAATTTATCCTAAAACTCTCAATATTTAAAATTTATTTAATGTCTTTCTAATACGCTTTAATATTCCTCCAATTGCTTTTAATCTGCCTTCTTCATCTTCATATTCATAATACTCTTCAAGTTCATCATCTTCAGCTTCAGTATTATTTTCTTCTTTCACATCCATCACACCAAAACTTTTATCCTTTATATTAGCAACAAAAATCTCTCCCGTAGAATCTTTCACTACATCAAATTCAATTTCTAATCCTTCCCAAACATTCTTCAAACTAGATTCTTCAATTTCCTTAATCCTTAAATAAAATTCTTCTCCCTTATCACTTCTTACAAAACCGTGCTTTCTTTCCTTATTAAATGAACTAATATAGCCAACCAAATTTTTATATATAACTTCCTTTTCTTCTGGAACTATAAATGGCTTATCAATAAGATCATAATAATTCCTCTCTTTTATTAATTCACCTAATATACTTTCTATTTCATCATAATCTTTTAATCTTTCCTCTTTGTTATGATTGCAAAGTTTTACTAAAAAGTCATGTAATCTATATCCATTCCTTTGCTTAAAAATTATTTCTTTACTTTTATTATTAGGATAATAAAAAGCTCCTGCCTTTATAGAATCATTAGAAAAATTTGTACTTTCACAAACTAATTGATGTAATAATGCTCCTAAAGAAAAAGCAATTATTTCAGAAGGTTTAGAATTTTCTCCCCACCCAAACTCTATATTATTTAGTTCTGGGGCGGAATATCCATAAAGACTTCTACTAAAATTAACCGATTTAGAATATAAAACTCCATTTTTCACTTCACAAATTCTTCCCAACCCTAGAAGACTAACCTCATCATTCTCTCCTATAATAATATGCTCTGGACTTATGCCCAAATGAACATATCCCTTTTCTTCTATATGTTTACTTAAATTCAATATCTTTTTCATTATCTCTACAATTCTAAGCATATTAATCTCGTTATTTTTTGCATCTTTAAAATTTCCTTTTAAAATTTCCTCTTCTAAGGTCATTCCCTTTTTGTACTCTAAAATCACTATAGGTTCATTTTTTATAATAGATACTATCTTATTGTTTTCTTTTAAATAAAAAAAATCTAATACTTTGGGTAAAAAAGGTGATTTTATATCATTTAAAGTCTTTATATAATTTTTTAATATCTCCCTTTGTTCTTTGTAATCTTTATTTTTACTTGGTCTAACCGTTTTTATAATAACTTCTTTCTGTTGTAAATTATCATAACCTAAAAATGTATTAACTCTTTTAGAATCTTTTTGAAGTTCCTTATAAATCCATGTAAATTCCTCATTTACAACCTCATTTTTATCTATTAAACTCCATCTGCCATTCAAATTTTTATTATTAGCACCTAATACTATTAAATTTTTATAGATTTCCCCCATAAATTCCCCCTAAATGCTCATTTAAATATTTACTATCTTAACTTTTAATTTATATATTTTAATTTATATTTTTTGCTTAATAGTATTAAATCTCCATTCTTTAACTTTCTATCTTTAGATTTGATAACTACCTCTCCATTTACCTCTAAGTAATTTTGATTTGTCAAATTTCCAATATAATAATCATTATTTCTCTTATATAACACAGCATGTTTTCTGCTAACTATTTTATCTGTATCTATAGAAGCTAAGTCTATGTCTGGATTACTCCCTTTAGCACTGCGACCTACTATCATTTCATCATACTTCAAATTAAATACAGAATGTATGATATTATTTAAATAAAGAATAATTTTAGAACATTCTCTATTTTCTTCTTTTATACTATTAAAATAAATATAGCCAAATTCATCTATTTCAAAAATCTCCTTTTCCTTAAATTCTACTATATTTTCTTTCTCTTCTATATTTTCAATATTATCTATTTCTAACTCCCTAGATGATAACTTACTCTTTTTAAAATTTTCCTCATTTTTTAATTCTTTATTATGTTGATTTTCTAATTTATTAACTTTTTCTACAAAGTCACTATCTATCATGGTTCTATCAATAATTGTCTCTTCATTAGTATTTATGAATTGTTGTTCTTTAAAATTCTCTGACTCATTCCCTTCATTATTTATCAATTTAAGTGGTGCTCCACAAACCTTGCAATTATTTAATCCAAATCCTTCATCACATACTCTATATTTCTTTCTACAATTTGGTTTAATACACTCTTTTATCAAAACACTAACTCACCTCATCTAAAATTACCTTCACTCACCTTATATCCTTTTATTATAAATTATATTAATCTATTTCACATAATATTATTACTTTAATAATTTAATGTTCTATTTTAGATAATTACTTGCTTAAAGAGTTTTTTGTGAATTTATTAATATATGATAAAGAAGAAAATTTAAAACATTTTCAAGATACATTTATGCCGTATTTATGCGTGTTAATAACCTATAAATTAACAATATTAGTACTTTTAATGACTGTATGAATATATTCTATACAATCATTATCATATAAAACAAAAAAATAAAAATAGATAACCTATACTTTCTATAAATTATCCATCTTAAATATTTACTACTTCTCATTCACTACTTGAGACTTTTTTAACATATGTTGAAACCTTTTCTAGTTCTCCACCAGTTAAAACTTTATTTCTAATGAAAGCAACTTTTATTTTCAAATCAACTTCACCATTATTAAAATACTTCCTTACTACAAATCTATTGTCATATGGATTTTTATCATTTAAAATTTCATATTTATTAATCATGACATCATCACTATCAGTAAACAAGTATTTAAAAGATTTTTATAATCTTCTTTATTATCATACATCCTCCTTACCTTTTAACACCTTATATCCCAAATAATAACATATTTTGATTGCTAGAGTAAACTGATTTGGAAATAATAATTATTAAATATAAAAAATAAGCATAAACTTAACTCAAGTTGAGTTGTAACCATCTCCAAGTTAACCATTTTTAATCAATTATATAAGAAACTACTTTTATACAAATCTATATAAAAGTCACTCTAACAACTACCTAAAATTCCCTTGAATTAAAAAATATCTTTAGGACAATATAATAGTGTAAGATGTTTATAAAACATTTTACAAGCCAGAAATCCATAAGGAGGAATTGACTATGTCTAATAAAGTGATTCCCAGAAGTCAAGAAATCGCTAATCTAAGACTAAAATTAGTTGAAGAATTTAGACAGATTTTAAATGACATTAAGGGTTATCCTATAGGAAGACAAGGAGATAATCCTTAGGTGACATGGTAAAAAGAAGATAGAAGAAAATTGAAAGTCACCACAAGTAAATTCCAAAATCTAGAGATTAATTATCAAAAGAAATTTAACTAAAAATTGAAGTAAATGAGGTAGATGTAATGGATATACCACCAGAACATTGAATTATTAACTAAAATTTAAGTTAGCGAGGGATGTATTATGGGTGTACCACCAGAATATTAATTACTTAATAACTTCTATCGTAATAGAAAGAGAGTATCCAAAATTAAATTTTTAGATACTCTCTTTTGTTTTTTATAAACTTATAAATGTCTTCATTATATTTTATATTAAATTTTCTTTATAATATTCCTCTATAGCTTTAAGTTCATCATATATTTCAGAACATCTATAATTGCTATAATAAAGTGACCCTACATAATTTATAAATTCATTCTTATTCATTTCTTCAAATTGTTCTCTAATTTCATCATTATTTAATCTTTCTCTTATTGCTTTATTTAATAATCCTAACTCTTGCTCATCCTCATAATAATAAGATATTTCTGAAAGATTAAAATCCTCTTCTCCATATTTATCAATAATTTGTATACTTTCATAATTTCCATCAACTTCTACACTTTCTATGCTTTCTCTAAGCTCTGAAGCTAATTCTTCATACTCATTTATAAGATTTATCGTTAGTTCAACTAATTTTTTTCTTTCCCCAAATCTACTCATACCCTTAAATAAACTCTCCTAAATCTTTTTTCTAATATTTTACATATTATTAGAATAAAATTCAATTATTTATTCATAAAATACTTATATTTCTATACAATTAAAATATTTTTACAGTTATTTTTTTCTGCTATATTTTTTAATTTCATCATATATCCATCATCTGATACTTTTTTATCTTTCATTGACTTTCTAACACCATGACTTCTAAATTTTATTAATTTATATCTTACATTTTCATTCTTTTTACCTAAAATTCTTGAAACTTCATTTACAGTTTCCTCATTATTAAAATCATCCATTAAAACAACTGTTCTAACTTCTTTTAATTTATTTCTTTCTAATAAATATAAAAAGTTTTCTTTTACAATTTCATTACTTTCTCCAATTTGAGCTTTATGAATATTATTATCCCAAGACTTTATATCAAGCATTACACCATCACTAAGGTCTAAAAGCTCTTTCATCTTCTTAAAATTATTAGAACCATTGCTATCAATTAAACAACTAAGCCCCTCACCTTTACATAATTTAAATAATTCTATAAGAAATTCATTCCAAAGGGTACATTCTCCACCCGACACTGTTATTCCACTTATAAATGGTGTATATTCTTTTATTGTATTAAATAATTCTTCAACAGTAATTTTTCTTCCTTTAGGTGTTGAACTATTTTGACAAGCCTTTATACAACAGTCACATCCACTACATTTCTCTCTATTAAAAGTAACTTTGTTATCTTTATAAATTAAAGCTTCATTTTCACAAAACTCAACACATACACCACAGTTTTTACATAATGATATAGTCTCCTTATTATGACAATAAGAACAATTAAAATTACATCCTTGAAAAAACACAACCGTTCTGTTTCCAGGTCCGTCTACAGAACTAAATGGAATAATATCATTAATTATTGCTGTCATCCTCTTCATAAAACCACACTCTCACTATTACACTTAGATTCAATTTAAATATAAAGCAAATATTATCTTATCTTTCTATTTAATATATTGCAATTTTGTGTTGCTTCAAGGCCTAAAGCCACAGTATCTTGCATTACAGCTTCACCTTTCTTTAACTTTTCCATCTCACTCTTTTTAACTAAGTATCCTGTAATTCTTATGACATCTGCTGTACTTGAATATAATGAAAAATACCTAATTCCAACCTTAAAAGCACCTTCTATTATATTTAATATATACTCTGGATTATTTATTGTATTTTCTTCGAAAGGAAAAATATCACCTATTCCTGATGGAAAATACTTATGGAATCTTCCTGCTTGTCTTAGGTGATTCCAAATTTCAGGTTCATTCCCTATTTGAATTCTACAACCTGGGCTCACTCCATTATCATCTGAAATTCCAACCTGAGCATGCATAAGTAATCGTCCTTCTGTTATCTTACAATGTGGACTTTCATAATTTAACACAAAATTATGTAATTCCTTAATTATTTCTTCTCCTAAATCATCAAATTCAACATCATGTCCAAAAGAACCAACTTTTCCTTCTTTCTCCATAATACAGTCTACAGCTTCTGCTAATCCCACTATACCAAACATAGCTGTAAACTTTTCTTTTTCAATAAAGCCTTCTTTAACTAAAAAATTACTATGAAAAAATGCAGTTTCTTCAATTAAATATCTTATTCTTTCATTAATATAACTTCCCATAGCTTCCATTGCTTCTGGTAATTTATTATGAAAGAAATCATCTTTTCCTTGAGCACTTTCTGCCAATTTCTTAAGATTCATTCTCACTAAAGTATAAGCTCCACCACCAATTGGTAATCCATTATAGCAACTAGCAATTGCATAATCTCCATTAAAATCTTTTTTAAACATCTCATCATTAGCAAAGCTTGGCTTAGCTGTCTTTAATGAAGTTCTTATGGCTTCTAAAGCAAATACTTTTTCAGTATCTTCATTATATTTTAAAGTCAAATTAGGTATAGTATTTTCAAGTTCTCTCTCTATTTCTAATATTATTCTTCCAGCTCTAGTTGCTCTTGGTCCTAAGTTTCCATGGCAAAAAGAATCTGTTATAGTTCTATCAATATGAATCAAGAAAAATTCAATTGCCTTTCTAGCCTCTCGCTCTGACTTAATAAATGGATCTAATAAAGTATCTATATTTCCTATATAAACAGGCATAGTAGTTATTGATGGAACATGCTTATAAAAAATCAAAAGATTATTAACAGCTTCCCAAATATCCTTTGGCTTTTTAAGACCTAAAAACTTAGACCCTTCTGCCATGAATTTCTCATAGTTAGGAATTATATATCTAGGTCTATAAGGTGCATTTCCTTCAAAAAGATCACAAATTACCCCTGATTTTCTAAGTTCCTCAGTTTTCTCACTTATATTTAAAACATCTATATTATTTTCAGCTTCTCTAGCTAAAGCTACCACCATTTGCTCAAAAGTTAACCTCTTATTTTTTATAATACTTTCTACCTTATTCATAAGCTCCCCCTCAGTGCTAAAATAAAAAGAGCTATTGATAAAAATCAATAAGCTCTTTTATTACTTATAATTATTGATTTCTATAATTATATAATAATATAGAAATCTTATTTTAAACCTATATATTAAAATAATTCGTCAAATATTAACATATTCATCTAATATTATAATAGATATTAGTAATCAAGTATTTCTTAACAAAGTTCCTTATCTTCGTTTTTACTTTTACGCTTTTTATTATAAAAATAAATTCCAGCACCCACTACTACAAGTGCTATTGAGGCATATGTATATTTTTCTAATATAGATTGTATTAAAGACATATTGTTTCCTACGAAATATCCTAATAGTATAAGAATTATATTCCATATAGCTATTCCAATAGTTGAATACACAGTAAATACAGAAATTTTTTGCCTTTCTGCTCCTGCAAATAAAGATATGTATGTTCTAATTACAGGCAATAATCTAACAATTAAAATACTTTCCTTTCCATATTTAGAGAACCATATTTCTATTGAGTTTAATGGCTTTTTTAATCTTGGAAATTTTGTTATTAAAAAATCAATTAATCTTTTTCCTCCAAAAAATCCTATTCCGTAACATATAAGTGATCCTATTAAAGCTCCTAATGTACTTAATACTATAATTCCAATAAGAGATATATCTCCCTTAGCTGCTGCTATACCAAAGAAGGGCAATATTAATTCACTAGGTATTGGTATTCCTGCATATTCTATAACTAAAAATAAAAATATCCCTACATTCCCCATACTTATGGATAAATCTGTGAGTTTAGTAATGATAAAGCTAAAATCCATTATTATATCTTCTCCTCTTTAGTTTTTCATATTTTTTTTACTTCATTATACTAACTTAACATAGCTTCTTCAATTTCCTTATCTTTCTTTAACCTTTCAATTTTGTAACTTAACACTAAATTAAAGCTATCTCCTAATATCTTATTTATATTAAAAGATAGCTATTTATTTAAAATTTACTTGTTACTATCTTGACCATAATGTTTTTAACATTATTATTATATCAATACTATTGAAATTTCCTTTCTTCTTACTATCTATAAACTTATTTGCTAATCTTATAATTCTATATCTGTCCTCTAAATTTTCATCTTTAATTTCCTTAATTATATTATTTATTTCAATATAATCATCAATCTCTAATAATACTAATATTTTTAATACTATTAATTTTGTATCTCTTTTATTTTCTAATAACTTATTACTATAAAATTTATAAATTTTTTTAAACCTTATTATATTTTCTTCTTTCTCTTCAATAAATCTATAACTACAAGCATTTAAATAATATCCAATAATAACTGCTAAATTATTTGAATCTAAAAGAATTAGTTTGTCTAAATACTTACAGGAATTTTTAAAATCTCTTATTCTTATATTATAAATTCCTAATAAATATAAAATTTCTGGATTTCTTTCATCATAAACATTTTTCTTTTCTAAAATACTCCTTGCAATATAATAATTTTTATACATACCTTCCAACTTTGCTTGTTCTATCTGAAAAATTTTATAATTCTCGCTATCTTCAGGAATAGATTTTATTATATCTTCAGCCATTTCATATTTAGTTATTTTTATATAAATTCTAACTAAATCAAACTTTAACTCCTCTGAATCAAGGAATATTTTTTTAGCTTTTTCTAATAGATTTTTTCCATCTCTATATCTATTTTTAGACAATAAAAACTCAAATAATAATCTATATCCTTTGTATTCCTTTTTATTATTTTCTATTATTTCATTTAAAGACTTTTCAATTAACATATCATCACCTAACATTCTATAAATACGATATGTTCTATATCTTGGGTCCATGTAACTTTTATTTTTTATATTAGACTTATTATAAAAACTTAAAGCTTCTTCATAGTTTCCATTTATCTCGTGAATTAATCCTCTATAAAAAAATATTTTCGAACTATCAAAACCAAATTTTAAAGCTTTATTTAAATACACATAACACTGATCTAATTCCTTAGCTTTTTGATATACATTAGCAATTTTAAAATAAGTTTCCCCTAAATTATCATCAATCTCTAAAACTTTTTCTAAATTTTCTATAGCTTCATCATAAAATCCTAATTCTTCATATATCTTTGATAGCTTATAATAATATTCAACATTATTTTCTAAACTTTGCTTAATATTATTTAAATACTCTATAGCATCTTCATACTTTTTCATATTCATTAACTTATCTACCATTTTTATTTTATCTTCCATCAGACTCCCCCCTTACTTTACACCACTTATATAATGTATACGTATTTAAGTTAATTGATATGTTGTTATTTCTTTAATTGTATTTTTTACATTATTTAATTCTTCATTAACTCATAAAATCCTTTATATAAAATTAAATATTAATTCTACCAAAGATATTTTTATTCGAAACATAATAAAATCTAACTACACTCAAAGTACTTAATTATAAAAGGACCATCTCTAGTGAAAAATTTTATTTCACTCCGAGAAGGTCCCTTTTTATTTTTACTACAAAATTTTCTAAGTAAACTGAAATTTAATTGAGATATAATTAGAATTTTATTTAAAAAAGCCTGTCTATCTATCTTAGCTTTATAAAAAATTTTAGTATATACACACTAATTGTTAGCTAAAATAATACACTTTAAAATTTACTTGAAATTACTAATCTTTTAGTTATTTTATTCCTAATTCTTTTTTAAATAATCTATTTTCTTCTCTCATTTCATCTATTTTATCATAAGCCCCTATTTCAGACATTTTTAAAAATGTTGTCATTAATGAATTTTTTAAAGTTTCTATCGTTTTTATTCTATCATTATGTATTAAAGTACCATTAAATAAGGGGTCCAAATTTGCTGCTAATTCCTTTTTAGCAAATGCCTTTATAATTCCTAGAATTTCATCAGGTCTTACTCCTATATTTTTAAGTATATTAATAAAATTTGGTGCTACAGCTGTTCTAACTTTTTGGGATATTATATTTAATAATAATATTCCTCCAATTGAACCATAAATTTCTTCTTCTATTTCATTATTAACTATAAAATTCTCTACTTTTACTTCATCAATTAAATAAACCATATATTCACTAGGAGTACTAAAATCATCCATAGTTTTATTTGTTATTACTATTCTTTTACCTATATCATTAATCTCATTTCTTAAAATAGGAATTCCTAAATAATTACCTAAAATACATATTACATCTATAGATGCTATAGTGTTTAAAATAGCAGTTAAAGAATCATTTTTTCCCACTAAAGCAACTAACTTTTCTTCTGGTATAAATTTGTTTATTGGTACATTTAACAAACTTTTTGAAACTTCAATTAAAAGTTCTTTCTTTTTACTTTCTTCTTCAAATTCTTTTACATTATCTTTATTATTATCAACTTCATTATCTCTATATATTTTTTCCTTTACCATAAAATACTCCTTTAAAAATTCTTGAAGATATTAATAATTTTACTTTATAAATTGATTTATTTTCAAATCCCTTATATTTTCATCATTTAAATTATTTTTATCTATATTAAATAAATTATTATAAAAAGTTCTCTATAGTTATTAAAAATTATATAAAAATAAATAGATTATAGATTATTAAAAAACAGAATTTATAAAACAAAAAAATAACTTAATATAATTTTATGGTTAATTGCAAAAAATTTTCTTATCCTTATGAGTTTTAAAAATAATGAAAAAGTAATTATTTTACAAATAATTAATCCATATTATAATATTATTTTAAAATACTATTACATACATTTTTATTAAATCTTCATTATTAAAAATGAAATTTAAACGTCTTATATTTTCCCTTTTATTAGAAAAATACAAATATAAAATTTACATTTTATAAGATAAAAAAAGTCTTAATTTTAACATTTAAAAATTTAAGTAAACGTTATTTCTTAAGCCCCACTATAAGTAACTTGACAGCGTTCATTGTTTATTAATAATTAAAGAAAATTTATTATGTTTTTTCCACCAATTATTAATCCAAAAGTTACTCTTTTGTAATAATTCAGGAATATAATAAAACTATAGAGATTGACGGAAGCCAATCATAAAAAATAATAAAAAATTTAAATAGATTTTCAATATTTTAGTGCAAAGGGGGAAATAATATGTTATCATTATTAGGAATCGTTTGTGGAGTTTCAGCAGTATTTTTTGCAGGATCTTTCTTAGCTAAAGACAAAAAAATACAATGCTTTGAAAACTAAAAACTAAATTAAAATTATATTTCAAAAAAGATACTTAAAATTTATAAAACTTAAAAACTTAAAATTTATAAAACTTAAAACTTAATTAAAAATTATATTTTAAAAATTATTTAAACAGCAATTATATTTATTTTATTCAAAAAATCCTAGGTATTTTCGAGTTTTACCTAGGATTTTTTATATTTCTTTTTAATCAATATTTACACTAGTTCATTTTTTCTTTTCATAAATAAATAGATAGGTAGTCCAATTAAGGTTATAATAACCCCTCCTATAGCTGTAAAAGTACTTTGTGCCCCTGCCATAAATAATTGATTTATAATAACAAATACACCACCTAAAATAGCTATTACTGGAATTATAGGATATCCAATAACTTTATATGGTCTATTCATATCTGGTCTTGTTTTTCTTAATTTAATTACTCCTACAAAAATCATTATGTAAAATATCCATACAGTAAATATAGTTAAATTAGTTAATAGATTGAATTTTCCTGAAAGAGCATAAATTATTGCTAAAACTACTGTTAATATCATTGCATTTCCTGGAACTCCACCTTTATTTACTTTTGAAAAAAACTTACTAAAAGGAATTGTTTTCTTTTCTGCTAAAGCATAAGTTACCCTTGGGCCTGTTAATAAATTCCCATTCATATTCCCAAAAACTGATATCAATATTCCTACTGATACTATATTTCCTCCAACTGATCCAAATACTTTTTGTGCTACTAAAGATGCTGGTGATGGTACAGTTGCCATTACTGAAGCTGGAACGACCCAAAGATAAGCTATATTTATAGCTAAATACACTGCCATTACAATTGATAATCCACCTATTATAGCTTTTGGTAAATCTTTTCCTGGATTCCTCATCTCTCCTGCTATAGCTCCAACATTTATCCATCCATCATAAGCAAATAGAGTTGCTATTAAAACTTCACCAAGTGCAGCTCCTATACTTGTATGTGACCCAACTAATGGTGTTATTATATTATTTGAGCCTGTTCCCTTTATAAAACCAAAAATTATTATTAAAACTAAAGGTAATAACTTACATATAGTTGCTAAAGTTTGAATTACTCCTCCAAATTTCGAACTAATTACATTTAAAATTAATATAAGTATTATCATTCCTACTGCTATAGGCATTTTAAAATCATGATTTCCTAGCATTGAAGCTGATTGTTCTCCAAATATTACTGCTCCTGATGCTATTATTCCAGGGAAATATAACACCGTTTGCATCCATCCTGTTAAAAAAGATAACTTTTCTCCATACATTTCTCTCATATAGACCATCATTCCACCTGTCTCTGGCATAGCTGCTGATACTTCTGCTGCTGTTAGTCCAGCTGCAATTGTTATTAAACCACCAAGTATCCAAGCAATTATACCTAATCCAGGTCCTCCGTGGGTTGAACTATATATAGCTTGAGGTTTAAAAAAAACTCCTGATCCTATTACAACGCCTATAACTGTTGATAACGCAGCCGATAACCCCACAGTTTTTTTTAGTCCATTTCCTTTTGTCATTAAACTTCCTCCTTCGTATTTTTTAATCCTAATATTTAAGTAGAATCTATTTTTCTTCAGTGCTATAACCTATATTATATCCTATATAAACATTTTCATCATCATAATAAAAAAAGATTCTTTTAAATTGAGTTTCACTTGATAATTCATAAGAAATATTATATTATTAAAATGTACCATTAATTAACATAATAATTTCTATACTAGGAGGCCTGCCATTGAAAACTCGTGAACAATATGAAAAGTGGTTGCATAAAAATATAGAGGGATGGACAAAATCTACTCAAAGCAACTTTATAAATATAGTTCTAAAAAGTGGAAAACATGAAGCTGTAGAATTATCCTACTTTACAGAACCAAACAAAGACAAATTCACAAAAGATGAACTTGTCATTGCTTTATTAAATAAAAAATATTAAAAAAGATATATTTATTCTATCCTTTATTTATATACTTATTTGGATAGATAAAAATATTTTTTAAATATAGAAGGTTGCTCTTTTGCAACCTCCTTGTAATTATTTCTTATATTCAATATTAAACACTTCATAAGCATAATTTAATTCATAGCCTAATTTTTTAGCTAACTTTGCAGATATTAAGTTAGCAGCATCCCAATTAGGATAAATTCCTCTATCTAGACACTCACTAATTAATGCTGATGATACTATAGTAGCAAATCCTTTATTTCTATAATCTTTATGTGTATCTACCTCTATTTCTATTCCATTATCGTAAATTACATAAGATGATGCTCCAGCTATAACCTTATTTCCTTTAACTATGAAATAACCTATACCTCTCCTTAGGTAATCTTCCTTAGACTTAAATTGTGATATAAAATCTACTGAAACTTCATCAATTAAATATTCATTTAGAAATTTTTCGTCTGCCTTTTTTAATAAATAATCTTTAGGAAGTTTCTTTGCTAAGCTATTTATATAAGCTTTATTTAAATTTTCTTTACATTTTTTAAATGCATATCTTTTTATTTTTTTTATATCTTTTTGATAAAATTTTTCTAATAAATCTCCCCATTTATTATTTTCAACATATATAATTGAATTTAAAGGAATATTTAAAATCAATTCTTCTGCTTCTTCTCCTTTAGGAATTCCTCCAAAAAAGACAAAATCGCCAACAACAACTTCTATCATTGTTGGATTTGTTAAATCATCAACCCATGCTTCCCCCATATGTCCTTGAATATATGTTAAAATAAGCTTTTCATCAGTATTCTTAAAAAATTTATTTATATTTTTTCTCACTTTAGAATTTCCTCTATAAATCATAGCTTAACTTCACTCCAAAATAATTTATTATTAAACTAATTTTACCATAATATTACTTAAACTCAATAATTAAATGTATGTTTATTTTCCAATTATATTTATTAAACTTCTAAATTTTTCACTTTCTAACATATTACAATTAAAAAGCCCTATAACATTTTCATCTTTAACAAAAATTATTACAGTTTTAACTGATTTATTATCTTCTAAATCTATAGATTTAAAATAAATTTCTTCATTTAAATAATTAGAGAAATCATATCCATTTTCAATAGATAACTCATTAAACTCTTTTATTATCTTACCTACCTTTATTTCTCTTTTTATTTCATTAAAGGATACAGGAAGTTTTAGCATTCCCCCCATACCGCTATTCATTTGAACCTTATAATGCTTCTCTCTTAAATACTCATTAATTTTATTTTCTGCTATTTTCTCTTCTTTTCTATGATCAACATTATTAAAAGTAGAACCAATCCCATCTATTTTCCACTGATTATTTTCCTTTAATAAGGTAAAAACTTCATTTTTATTTTTACATTTTACAAATAGGACTACGTTGCTATCATTAATGACTTCTTCTATTTCAATTGATTTAATAGTTCCTAATTTTTCGCTACTTAAATAAATCTCTTGTGCTAATTCATTTTCCTTTACTTTATAAAAATTTATTGATACTAATTTTTTTATATTATCTAATTCTTTATTATTTAAGGCTTCAACATATTCTTTTAAAACATTTATTATATCTTCACTTACTTTATTAGCTTCCTTACCTTTACTCTCCCCATCCATAAATATTTTGTCTTGAATTGATATTATATCTTTCTCACTTTTAATAGCTAATCTATCATCACTTTTGGTAATTTTACTAGTAAGACCTATAACCGAAACTACAACTAAAGCTATTCCCCCTATTATTAAAGATGTTCTTCCAAACTTTTTATTTTCTACAATCATCTCTAACCTTCCTTTAACCTCTTTTTTATTTATTCCTATAGGTATTTCAACCATAAATCTTTTATTATTTTTAATACTTTCTATAACTTTTAATATTGTGTTTCCATATTTTATATTTTCTCTTTCATCTAATTTTTTTAATATATCGTAATCACATGCTAATTCACAATTTTTATCTATTACTTTTAAAAAAATATAAATAAAAGGATTAAACCAATGAATTATTTTAATAATTAATCCTATAATCGATATTAAAGTATGACCATTTTTCAAGTGTGTTATTTCATGCAAAAAAACATACTTAAGTTCTTCCTTACTTAACTTTTTTTCTAAGTCTTTTGGCATAATTATTTTAGGATTAATTACTCCATAAATTGATGGGGTACCAACTAGATCACTTTCTATTATTTTAACTTTTCTTTTTATGTTATTTTTCCTTAAAATTTCTTCAAGAATTTCTTTATAAGTATTATTCTCAGTTTCTCCTTCTAATCTTCTTAATTTAATATAAGAAAAAAAGCCATAACAACCTAATAAAGTTACTATTAACAACCAAGAAAAAATTCCTATATCTTTTAATAATCCTTGATTATGATTTATAACTTCATTGAATTTTATGACTTTACCTTTGTCGTTTTCTTTATTAAGATTTATATCCTTTTCTAAAAAACTACTATATTTAGTTCCTTCATTAGTGTTTATTTTACTTTTTTTCACTTCCTGTTCATTATTACTTTGAATAAAATAGCTCTTTATAGGATTATTTATTACTGAATAAATACTTAAACTGCTTTCAGGACCATATGGTATTAAAAATTTCAACAAAACTATTACCCAAAGAGAATAAATTATTTTAGGAGAAACTCTTTTCTTTAATATAAATTCTACAATTAAAATTATTATACCTAATATAGTTGCAGCTATTGAGCCCTTAACTATAAAGTCAAATAACTTTTCAAATCCTCCCATAGCTTATTCCTCAATTTCTTTATTTAATATTTGTCTAAGTTCTTCCATCTCATCCTTAGATATATTTTCTGATTTAACAAAGTTTAAAAGCATAGAATTAATAGAACCTCCAAAAACTCGATTTAAAAAACTATTACTTTCTACTTTTACATATTCTTCTTCACCTATTAAAGCATAATAAAGATATTCTTTCCCACATTTTTCATAGTCTATTACCTCTTTATTTAAAAGTCTGCTAATTAAACTTTTAATTGTGGTAGGTTTCCATACCTTTTCTCTACTTAAACTTTTTATAATAAAAGCTGAAGTAGTCTTTGGATTCTGCCAAATAACTTTCATAACTTCCCATTCTGCATCAGATATTCTAGGTAAATTTCTCATTTCATCCCCTCCATTTCCTTAAAATTACATTTGTAATTTATTTACAGTTTACAATTGTAATTTCTATTTGTCAATACTTTTATTTTTATTTATTAAAAACTATAATATTTACTTCTCTATAAACGTAAACTTAATTGAGGTGGAGTTTTCTTTAAAACATAGGAGTATTACAGATTCTAGCTATTAGATAAAAGAAAAAATCCACCAAAAAATTCAAAAGAATTTTTGGTGGATTTTTATTATTAGCTACATCTCAAAACATAGGCTGGTGGTATATTAGCAATAACTCTATCTTTATCTATGTCATTAAAGTATTGCTTAAATAAACCTATTTTTACTAAAGAATACTGAAAAGTTATAAACTTAGCTCCATCTTGATTCACTATATTTTTAGTTTTTTCTAATATAGCATTAGATATTTCTTTATCTAATGATGTAAATGGTAATCCAGATACTATATAGTCAACTTTACTTATTCCAAATTTCTTTAGATATTTATCTAAATTCTGAGCTCCATCATTTATAATTTTAACATTACTTCTATGACCATATTTTCCTTTAAGAATTTTATAAAATTCTTCATTAACTTCTAATGCTATAAACATAGTATCATCTGATATTCTTGATAATAATTTTTCTGTAAAAGAACCTAAGCCTGGCCCATATTCAACTATACATTTACAATTTTTAAAATCTATAGTCTCAATCATTTTTTCAGCAAGTTGTGCACCACTAGGTGCTATTGCCCCAACATTTTTAGGATTTTTTATAAATTCCTTAATAAACTTCACAAAAACACTTCCTTAATTTAATATTCCCCTTATTAATTAAAGAATATCCTCATTCGATAAATTTATTTTTCAACTGTAATTAAATTTTTTACCTAATGACGAAATACTATAATATTTTTATCTTCTGTAAGCAAAAAATAAATATTTTCATATTTCTAGCTAATTTTCACTAAAAATTTACATAGAGTCAAAACTCTATTTAAGTTAGTTCTATTTTATAGAAAAAAGCTTCACATAATTAATTAAACTTTACCTTATAGTTAATATTACCATAAATTCAATGATTTGTGTATATAAATAATTATATAAATATTACCAAGATATTATTATTGAATCATTATGTTTTTCTACTTTATAGTTTTTTGCTTCTAATATATCAACAACTTCTTTTAATGGCTCAAAAGAAATTTTAATAGAACTTTCTATTTTTGTTGACTGTATTGCTTCTATTATTAATTTTAATTCTTCTTTTATTTTTTCCTTTCTAGCATTTGTATTTCTTTCTGCAATTTTTTCTGCTGGCATTAAGCTTCCTATTAAATCATCTAATCCTTCTAAAGTATTCATTTCATCTTCCTCCTCAGTATAAAATTCTTCTTTATTCTCCTCTTCATTATTATAATTATTTTCCTCTATAGCTTCCTCAACTGAATCTTCTATTTCTTCTCTTAACTCACTTAAATCAACATATTCTTTATCTTCTTCAATATTGTCATTTAAATTATCATTTCTATAATCCTCATTTTCTAATGTATCATCTTCTAAGATTTGTTTTAATTCGTCTATTTCCTCTATAGTTTCTAATTCATTTATAACATCTGACTCTTCTAAATTTTCACTTTCTTCTTGATTTATAACCTCTTCTAATTGGATTTCTTCATTATAATTATCTCTTTCATTAGTATTTTCTGATACACTAGCCATTATTTCATTTATAGTTTGATTTTCATCTAATTCATCATAAGAGTTTAATGTCTTATTGCTTTCATCTTCTTCTATTATTTCTAAACTATTATTTGATGTAATCTTTTCTTCCTCATCAATAAGTCCATATTCTCTTCTTATACTATTAACATCAATAACTTGTGTAGATTCTAAATCTTCTTCATAATCATCAAATACAATTTCTTCTACAATAGGCTCTTCCTTAACTTCTTCTATTACTTTATTTTTAATTACTTCCATATTAAAGTTAGCAATCATTATTTCTTCAAAATTATTTATATTGTTAGTGAAATTGGTAGCTTTCCAAACTTTATAATTTCTAAATCTTTCTTCAAATTGTTGATATTTATTTTTTCCAAATGAAGCAATTACTCTTAATAAAATATCTGATCTTGAATATTCTTTTTCTTCATATTCATAAGTAATTTCTTTTAGAAAATTATCTACAAGTCTTCTTGCTTTAGCATCTTCTAAGAAACTAAATAAAATTGAACATTTAACTACTCTAACTTCTTCTTCTGTTAATTCTAAAAATCTATGTGCTGTTGCTATTATAGCCATAGATGTATCTATAAAAATTGCCTTTTTTAATTCTATTAAGTTACTATTATTATTAAGAGCCATATGAATTGCATTCATAGTAACTTTATAAGGAAGTCTTTTATTTATTATGCTTACAGAATACCAATCTGAAAGTTCATTTAAAAATTCAAATTCATTTCCAGACTTCTCTCTTAATACCCTATCAACATAACCTTCAACTTGATATTTAAAATTTACCTTGCATTTAATTAAACTTAAAAGTACTGAATTTACTGCTAAGGTTTTTCCAATAGGAACCTCTAAATCTAATTCTTGATTTAAATAACTTTTATAAAAATACTCAATAGCATAAGAATAATAAATAGCTTTAAGCATATTTCTTTCTGTTTCTGTATTTAATAATAAACTTACTATTTCATTATCTAAGTTTAATAAATCAAAGTCCTTTTTACTTTCTCCATTTTCATAAATAAGTCTTAGATTCCCATATTTTTCTTCTAACCTAATTATTTCATTAATCAATTTTTCTAAAAAATCCATTTTTACACCTCGTATCATTTGTACCTATATAACAATAGCTTATCCCTAATAATATAATTAGAAATAAGCTTTACTATTATTTTTATCCTATGAGCTATTCTAAAGTAATTACTAGCCATCTCTTAGTTAAATATATTATGCAATATTTTTTACAATTATAGTTTACAAAAGATTAACTTTCTATATTCGACTGAAAAATACTAACATATTACTACTAAATAAACTTTATTTAATAACTAGTACTCATCCTCTCTTGGCTAAAAGTAAATAAATACTAGCTACTAAATAAATTTGTCAAAAATCAAATAAAATTTTAACTCTATTAAATCAAATCGTCAATTAAATTAAATCTAGATTTATAATATTAAATCCTTTTCTTTTATAAATTTATCAAGTTCTTTTTCATCAGAAAATAATTTACATGTATTATAATATGTAAACTTATAATTCATTGGAAAATCTGAAAGTGATTGACTTTTTATTCTTTTTATTAACTTTTCATGTTCTTCTTCTAAATTATTATAAAATTTTTCTATATAATCATTAAATTTCTTAGTATTTATAAATTCTTTTTTTGATATATCTTCCATATTATTTATAAGTATATATAAATTATTGATTATGTTTCTTTGCTCCTTAATAAATTTACTTATATTCTCATCATTTATAGCTCTATTATTAACTAAAATTTTATGTTCCATTGCTCTTGATATATTTAATGTATTTTTTATAATAATTTTATTCTCTTCTATTTGTTCTATATTTTTTAAATTCTCTATTGCTCTCTTAACACTTCTATTATATCTAGATATAAGAACTTTAGTTTCTTTTCCTATATCATATGGGAAAATAATCATACTACATATGACTGCTATTATTACTCCAATTATTACAAATAATATTCTCTCCTCAGCAAGTCCTAAAGTATTAACTGAAGACATTCCATAAATTCCAAGTGCTAAAATTGTAGTGCATGTATTTTTAATAATATTATTTTTAACTATATTCATCACATAAAAACTAATCATTATTACAGCTAATCTAAGAAGCTCTCCTGATATTAAATCAAATGCTATAAAGAATATAACTGCCCCTAAAATAGTTCCATATATTCTATTTAAGCCTGTATGTTTTATATTATCATTATAAGGAACTGCCGCCATGGCTATAGTTAATACTATCCAATAAGTGTATTCAGAACCCCCTACTATCTTAGTTATAAAATAAACAATTGAAATCATTAGAGCCATTCTAATTGAAAAAGTAAATCTTAAGGAATTTTTATTTATAGCTGCTTTAATCATATACCAAATTGATGGTTTTTTTACTTCTAGAACACTATTTCTATATTGCTCATTCTTGTGAATCATCATTGCATCTTCTATATAATAATCAAAACGTTCTAAAATTTTAAATAATTCAAACAATAAATAATCATCTTCACTTTTCTTTTCATATTTTTTACTAATTTTGTTAAATTCTTTTATAAACTCCTTTGAATCAATTTCTTCATCTATAGATTTTTTTAAAATTTCAAAAAATCTATCTAAATCATCTAACACTTCATCATAACACTTGTCTTTACTATTAGCTTTTCCTAAATCCTCTATAGTAAGCTCAAAATTTTCTAATATACTTAAAAAGTTTAATTGTATTTCTTCTATTTTAGTAAACTGAAAGTAACTATCTCTTCTTTCTAAAATAGAATTATTCCACTTTTTAATTTCTTTATTTACATTTTCTTTATATTTATCTATAGATTCATTGTTTCTAACAGCTTTAATTTCTTTTCTTAGTAGTTCTACTATGCTTTTTAAACTAGCTCTTGCTATTTTATCACCTTTCTTTCCATTCACCAAATATTGTAATAACATTGCAAATAATCCACCAAGTATAAACCCTACAAATCTAAGAGGGATCTCTTGGTGATGTGGTACATTCTTAAGCATTAATACATAAGCAAGTAAAAAAGGTTGATAAACTGAACCTTTTAAATCTGACATAGATGCATAAGTAGTTACAAAAATACCTATAAAATTTACTATAAGCCCTAAGTAAATATTAAAAGTTGCTATATAAGTACAGATACAAATAAATATAATTAATCCTACTAAATCAATAGTATTTTTCAGTAAGTTCCCTGTTAAATCTTTACCTAAAAGCATAAAACTAATAAGTACAATACTAACGCCAACAGTTGCATTTTCTTCACCTAAAAATGTTTTTGCTAAAAAAATAAAAATTATCATCATTACAAATAGTAATGTTGACTTTTTTATAGCTTCGCTCATACTTTTTCCTCCTTTGTTAGTTAAACGGTTATTTTGTAAAATATTCTGATTTTGGGCTTAAATTATTCTATCATATATATATTTCAATTTTATGTTTACATAAAAAATAATTTTCCTTCTATATTCTAAAGAAATCTATTTTAAGAAAGTATAAAAATTTTAGATAACACTATATTGTTTTAAAAATAAAAGGATTATCCATTATTAAGAAATTTAATTCTCATAAAGATAATCCTTTTCAATCTTTTTTCTTATAGCTAGATACTATAGCTATAATACTCCTATCTTTTATAAATAAGAAATAACCAGTCTTATCTTTCTAGATAACAGTAACTACACATTCAAATGAATCCAAAACTCAATTTAACTTAAGCATATGTTCATAAATTAAAGACCTATTACATTAATTTTTGCCCTAATTTATGAAAATTTATTCACTTATTCTAAATTTCTTTTCGATTTATTAATAGCACTTTGTTGTAATTAATATTAATCATAAACATATACTTATATTAAATTTAATTTTAGTTATAAATTTGGGGGATTAAAGTGAAAAGAACTTTTATTTTAATTTTAAGCTTACTTACGACTTCAGGGATTTTCTCAACTGTATCTACAGCAAAGGGGAAAAATAACAATATACCTCAAAAAATAGTTGCTAGTTATGTACCTCTATATGAAAAGTGGAAAGCAGAAGATATTCAAGGTAATAAATTAACTGATGTTATTATAGCATTTGCAAAATTTGATGAAAATAATAGAATTTCCTTCGATAAATATAATCAAACTGGACTAGAAGAAGTTAAAAGATTAGCTGATTTATATCCTCATTTAAATATTAGTCTATCTATAGGTGGCTGGGGAGTAACTGAATTTAGTGAAGTAACAGATTCAGAAAAATTAAGATCCCTTTTTATCTCTGATTGTATAAAACTTTTAGAAACTTATAATATGAATGGAATAGATATAGACTGGGAATATCCAGTAGGTGAAAATTGGATTCCTAATTTAGATAGAAATTGGAATGATAAAGCGAATTTTACTAAGTTACTCAGAGAATTTAGAGTCGAATTAGATAAATTAGAAAAAAGAAATGGAAAAGATTATATATTATCTTATGCCTCTGGTGTAAATGAATGGAATATAACTAATTTAGAATATAGAGAAGTTTTCCAATTAGTTGATAGAATAAATTTAATGGGGTATTCTTATGAGGGCTCATGGTCATCAAGAACTGGACATGCTAGTGCCTTATATCCTTACCATAACTCTTCTTATTATAGTTTAAACTCTTCTGATGTTGTAGAATTGTTTATAAAATATGGGGCAAAGAAGGATAAGTTAATTCTAGGAGTACCATTCTTTTCTCAAGACTGGTATGGAGTTAATAATATTAATAATGGCTTAGGACAAAAATTTAAAGGTTCAAATAATTTGAATCTAGGCTATACTGAATTAAAAAATAATTTTATAAATAAAAATGGTTTTATACGATATTGGGATGATGAAGCTAAAGTTCCATATTTGTTTAATGGTGATATATTTATTTCTTATGAAGATGAAAAGTCTATTGCTTATAAAGCTAACTATATTTTAGAAAAAAATCTAGGTGGCATAATGACTTGGCAATACTTCCAAGATAGAGAGGGTGATTTATTAAAAATTATAAGTAAAATCTTAAATCCACCTTACAATGAATGGAAAGAAGATACTAGTTATAGAAAAGAAGAGATTATTCTATACAACGGTATTAAATATAAATGCTTAGCTGATCATAAATCATTAATAAACTGGTCTCCTAATAAAGCTAAGACTCTTTGGACTGTAATAACATAAACAAATGAGCTATAGACAGTTATTATAAAGAAAAGATAAGATAATATTAAAAGAAAAGATAACTATATACCTAATCACATTTCTTTGAAAATTGAATTCTTCATATTTTATTTAATTAAAGGGAGTTCTTATAATAGCATAAATAGCTTTATAAAATCCTCCCTTCTATTCTTACTTAATTATTCACCAAATACCTTTTTCTTCATCATAAGCCCTGTTTTACTGATAGCAACTCCACCTAGTGCTGTTTCTCTTAGAGTTTCTGGAAGTGCTTTACCTACTTGAGACATAGCTATTACTGTATCATCAAATGGTATTTTTGATTCTATTCCAGCCATTACAAGGTCTGCTGCACATATTGCATTTACAGCACCTGAAGCATTTCTTTTTGCACAAGGAATTTCAACAAGCCCTGCAACTGGATCACAAACAAGCCCTAAAATATTTTTTATAACTATTGCTGCTGCATTAAGAGACATTTCTGGTGTTCCACCCATAAGTTCTACAAGTCCACCTGCTGCCATAGCTGCTGCTGAACCACATTCTGCCTGACATCCTCCTTCAGCCCCTGAAAATGTAGCATTCTTTCCTATTATCATTCCAACTGCTGATGCTGCTAGAAGTCCATATAATAACTCCTCGTCTTGAAGTTCTAATCTTTCTTTTGCTGTTAACATAACAGCTGGAAGTATTCCACAGGAACCAGCTGTAGGACAAGCAACTATCTTACCCATTGAAGCATTAACTTCTGATGAAGAAAGTGCCATAGCCATAGCTAATATAGCACCATTACCAGTAAATGATTTTCCTGACTCTAAATACTTTTGAAGCTTGAAGGCATCCCCTCCAATTAATCCACTAAGAGAATAAACTTCCTTTTCTCTTCCTTCTGATGCTGAATTTTTCATAACATCTAAAGTTTTTGAAAGCTTTTCTAAAACTTCTTCCTTTGAAAGATTTTTGCTTTGCATCTCACATCTTAAGGCATATTCGCTAAGCTTAATTCCTTCTTCCTTACATATTGCTAAAAGTTCTTCACCAGTTTTTGCAATTCTCATATATTATTCACCATCCTCGTCTATATTTATAAGTATAACTTTATTTATTCCATCTATTTCTTCTATTCTCTTTATAACTGACTCATCAATTTTATTGTCTATTTCTAAAGTCATAGTAGCATCCATACCTTTTTGAGTTCTTGAAACATTCATAAAAGCAATATTAACTTCATTTTCACAAAGAATGTTAGTAACCTTATTTACAGTACCAAATTTATCATCATGACATGTAATAAGAGTTGGATATGCCCCTGTAAAACTAGCTCCTTTGCCGTTTACTTCAACTATTTCTATACTTCCTCCTCCTATTGATGAACCTAGTACTTCACAAACTTTTCCTGATTCACCAGTCATAATAAATTTAACTGTATTTGGATGATAATCACCTAAATCTCTTTCTATAAATTCAAAATTTAAACCTTCTTGCTTTGCAATTAAAAGAGATGCTCTAAGTCTTTCATCATCTGGTTGCATACCTAATATACCTGCAAGTAAAGCTTTATCTGTTCCATGTCCCTTATAAGTCTTAGCAAAAGAACCATGAAGCATAAATTTAACATCTACTATTTTTTCACCTGCAACAGCTCTAGCAACTTTACCAAGTCTTGCTGCACCAGCTGTATGAGATGATGATGGACCAACCATTATTGGACCTAATATATCAAAAACACAAATATTATTCATATTTACCCACTTCCTTTATTTAGTAATAGCTTTTATATTGAATATAGGGTAGATTACTCTACCCTATATTTATCTCATAACTAATATCTGTAATACTTTAACTTTCAATAAGCTAAGTATAGATACTAATATTTTTATAACTTCTTAAAATTTAGATATAGTTTTATCTTTATCTAAACCAAGTGTCATTTTATTTTTTAACCTAATATTATTTTTAAATTAAACTACTACAAGTTCTTCTTCTTTAGCAGCCCCTTCACTATCAGATGATTTATTTCCTCTGATTTCATCAGCTCTCATTATTTTATAATTCTTAAATAAGAAATATCCTACCATACCTGCAATTATGTTAAGAACTACTATTATAGCTGCTGCAATTAAAACTTTAACTGCTGGGTTATAAGCAAACATTACAGCGAAACCAGCTATTGGTGTAGCAGTTCCTGGTGTATTATTTGTAAGTCCCATTAATGCAATAACTATACCTGATAATGCACCACCTATAAAGTTAGTTACATATACAGGAATTGGATTTGCAGAAATTATATCTGCCTGTGTTAGTGGTTCTATAGCAACTGCAATAGTATCTTTTTTGCTTCCAAATTTCATTTTTCCAAAGAATACAAAGTTCATGAATGATGAACCAAATACTGATAAAGCTCCAATTGCCATTGGAAGTCCTGTTAATCCAAGCATAGCTGTTAAAGCCATTGAACTAAGAGGTGCTGTAGCAACTACTGTGATTAATCCTCCAAGTATAATTCCCATAATTATTGGGCTAGCTGTTGATGAAGCTGTTATAACTCCTCCAATGTTTTGAAGAGTTGTATTTACAAGAGGATTTGAGATTTGAGCTATTCCTCTTACAAGTGGTGCTCCCACAACAATAATAACTATTAAATCAAGACCAGCTGGTACTTTCTTTTCTAAGAACCTTATAACGAATGCTCCAAGATATCCTGCTATAAATCCAGGTAATATTCCAAATCCTGAACATGCAAGACCTGTTAGCACTGCATATACTGGTGAAACTCCAAGAGCCAATGGAACTAAGATTGCTGCTGCAACTCCTCCAAGATTTCCATTAGCTGTACCTACCTGTGCTAAAAATGGTATTTTAAGAACTTCCCCAAAGAATGCTAGATGGAAAGCTTCAACTAAGAAACTTGCACAAGCAGCATTTGCTAGTGCTCCCATTGCTTTCATTCCATGGGGAGCTTTGTAACTAAATAATGTAAAACATCCAAGAACTAATAATAATAACAACGTTCCAAATAAGATTTGCATTTCAAATCCCCCTTACTTAAATTATCAACATAACCATTTTACAACAAATTTCGACTACTGGAAATGTTTTCATGTTATATTTTACATAATTTACGCTATATTATATTTTTTAACATTAACGCAACATTTTATAATAATTTAATAATTATTCACTATTTAAATATATATCATTTTGTCTTTCTATTAAAATCCATATTAAAATATAGTTTTATTCTTTTTTAATAATTACATCTAAATCAACTTTTGAATATTTATTCTTATTTTATGTATAAATAAACTAAATAAATATTTATTTTTTATTCACTTTTATTTAGTTTCTTATATTTTTTCGACTTTTTTGTATTTTTTGTTCATAATTTAAAATAAAATCCTAGAATTAAACTAAATATAGCTTTATTCTAGGACTAGTATATAAAAACTTAGTAACATCTATTTTAAATTTTTCTTACAACTTCTAATTTCTATGTAATAAAAAAAGTATTTATTAATTACTTACAAATTTCTATTTTATTATCAAATTAATAAGTCTAGTTAATTCTAATCCTTGAACTGGATTCACTATAGCTTCTCTGATATCATCTATTTCTACATCAATACCACTTATTTCAGAACTTGTAAAATCTATATTTTTTAATTTTGTTTTATTAAAATAGGAATTAACCAAATTAACTTTTTCAAATTCAACCTTGTCTAACTTAATTTCCTGCATAACAGCTTCTTCCATATTTGATTCAAGGAATTTAACACCTTTCATTTTAGAAAATGAAAAGTTAATATATTTAGCCAAATTATCTTTAAACAATATATCTTTAAGACTACATTCATCAAATTTAGCTCCTATTAGCTTACAATTTTTAAATTCTACCCTTTCTATAACAGACGATGTAAAATCAATATTTGATAAATCACAATTTTCAAAAATTACATCTAATAAATCAGCATTAATAAAAGTACATTGATTAAAAATAACATTCTTAAAAATACAAGAATCTATAGTTATACCTCTTTCATTAATATTCTCTATTCTATTATCTTTAATTATTTTCTCTAATAACTTTTCTTTATCTCCTAACTCTTCCCTTAAATTATCTAATTCTTCTAGTTCTCCAATTATTTTAGGACTTTTTATTTTCATAATATCTCTCCCTTTCTCTTTACATATCTATAATTTTAATTATAACAAATATTCCCTTTGAAAGTACTTTAATATAACCACTAATCACCCCATATTATTATAAATATTAGTAAATTAAAATTTATTTATAATATAAAATTTACCTTTAATTAATAAAAATAATCTATTTTATTTTAAATTCCCTAGTCATAATGTAAGTACAAGTAAGTTTTTATACTTGTTATATATTTTTATATATTTTGGAACTTTTATTATTTTAAAATCGTCTTATAAGTGAAAAGAATTTAAGGAGGATACAATGATTAATGAATTAGTCTTAAAAAAAGCTAAAAATGGAGATTCTGAAGCTTTTTACAAACTTATTGAACCTATAGAAGAAAAACTTTACAAAATTGCTTATACATACGTGAAAAATGAAAATGACGCTCTAGATTGCCTTCAGGATGCAATTATAAAAGCTATAAAAAATTTAGATACTCTCAAAAAACCTCAAAATTTTAATTCATGGATTACTAGAATTCTTATTAATCAATGCAAAGATTACATAAAAAAGTCTAGTAAGACAATTCCAGTTGACATTTTAGAATTTGAAAATGAACTTATAGACCGTAATTCATTTCTTCTAGAAAAAAATATAGATTTAAATACTGCCTTAGAAGAACTTAAAGATAATGAAAAAGAAATTATTAAACTTAAATACCTCGAAGATAAACCACTTAATGAAATTGCTATTATTACAAAAAAGCCTATTGGTACTATTAAAAGTACCTTAAATAGGAGTTTAAAAAAATTAAAATTAATCTTGGGAGGTTCTTGATATGCATGAAAAAAACTTTAATGATATAAAAATTCCAAAAAATTTAAAAGAAACAATTAATCTTTCTATAAAAAAAGGTTATAGAGAAAGAAAAAAGGCAAAGAGAAAGAAAAACTATAAAATTCTAGTTGCTTCCTTAACCTTAGCTGTAGGTTGTGGACTTATAACTTTAAATAATGAATCAGTATTAGCTGCTATTAATGAACTTAAAATATCTTTAAGTAACTTGTTTTCTGAAGATTCTTCAGCTAATAATTATATAAATATTTATGACAAAAAAATAACTAAAAATAAAATTACAGCAAAATTAAACGAAGTTCTTTTTGATGGACCTTATATAAAAATAAGCAATAGCTTTACGCTCCCTAAAAAACTTATGGAAAATATTGATTTTAGTGAAAATAACAAAAATAATATAATGTGGAATGTGTCTGTAGCTATTGATGGAAAAGATATACTTACAACTATATCTAGCACAAAGGGGTCTATTAAAGATAATACTATCAATTATATTACAATGCTATCTGTTTACGATTTAAAAAATCAATATAAAGTTAATGATATCTATGATTTAGAAGATGTTATGGAAATTATAAAAGAAAATAATGAAGTTGAGCTAACAATCACTTTTCATAATTTTCGTATAGTAAAAGATATGAATGATATTGAAGATTTAAATAAACAAACAAATAATAATTTTAAGTTTAATATCCGTGTTCCTTTAAAAAATTTAGCTAATGAAAGTAAACTTTTTGATATAAATAAAAAAGTAGAAATTCACTCTAATAAATTTATTAATATAACAAAAATATCAAACTCTCCAAGTTCTATACGCCTTTTTTATGATATGGATATCTCTTTATTATATTCTAAAAAAGATATTTTTGTTGGTTTTAATATTTATGATGAAAGTAATAATTTGCTAGAACAAAAGTCTATAGTTGGTTCTGGTTATGAAATTGGTGATAAAAGTGTAGGCTATGACTGTGAATATGGAAAACTTAAAGATATTAATAAAATAACTATAATTCCTTTATACTCTCCAGAATCTGATAGTGATAAAAATAATTATTATGAAAAGAAAGAAAAAGCTATAGAAATAAATCTTAACTAAGATTATTATGAATTACAAAAATTTAAGGGGAATTTATGAGTAAAAAATCTAATCCTATAAAAATAAATTTTTTTAAAGAATGGATTTTACCAATTTTAATCGCTTTTATTTTAGCATTTTTAATAAGAAAATTTATATTGTTTAAAGTTATAGTTCCAACAGGTTCAATGTTACCAACAGTTCAATTGAATAATCAACTATTTGTTACCAAAGTATATAAACCATTTCAACTCAAAAGAGGAGATATAGTTGTTTTCGAAAAAGCTGGTGAAGAGCATTATCTTTTAAAAAGAATTATTGGAATGCCTAATGATAATATAGATATAAAAGATAATGGTGATATTTATATCAATGGAGAAAAACTATCAGAACCTTACGTTAAATATTAAGAATCTAAAGGTGGCACTTTTAAAGTTCCTGAAGGACACTATTTTATGCTTGGAGATAATAGAGCAAAAAGTTCTGATGCTAGAGAATGGATAAATCCTTATATCCCTTTTAAAAATATAAAAGGAAAGACTTGGCTTAGAGTTTATCCATTTAATAGTTTTGGTTCAATAGAATAATTATTTAAAAGAGGATGTATTTGTAATTAGGTACTTCCTCTTTTTTATATACATTTTTCATAGTTAAGTTATTTTAAATTTTATTAAAATGATTGAAAGTTTAGTATTATTTTCACCTATTTAAAGCATACTAAATTATAACGATTATTTTTTACCTTGGAGGTAATCATATGAATGGTAAATATGAAGACTTATTTGAAAGCTTAATAAAAGCTTACTACGATGGAACTTTTGATGAAACTGTTTTTACTCTTATGACTGCTCACGAAGTTTCCCCACAGGAAACCTTCAAAATAACAACTTCTTTATGTGGCGTAACTGTAGAGTTTGATAATGACTATCTTCGTAATCTAAAAAAAGCAATTACTTATTATGTTGTAAATAAACGATTAATTGAAAAGCTTCAATGCATAGATAGTAATTGCACAAAGGATATTGATAACAAATTTCCCTGTGAAAAAGCTTGTCCTTTTAATGCTTTAACTATGGATAAAGAAAATTCTATAGCTAATATAAATGAAGAGCTTTGCTTAAATTGTGGCTTTTGTATAGATGCCTGTGCAAAAGGTAAATTAATAGATAAAGTAGAATTTTTACCTATTTTAGATTTAATAAAAAACAATAAAGTAGTTATAGCTATTGTTGCTCCTGCTATTATTGGACAATTTGGTGATAATGTTTCAATGGATCATTTAAGATCTGCCTTTATTTCTATGGGCTTTACAGATATGGTAGAGGTAGCCTTTGCAGCAGATATTCTTTCTATAAAAGAAGCTGTTGAATTTGATAAACATGTAAAAGGCCCAGATGATTTACTAATAACTTCTTGTTGTTGTCCAATGTGGGTTGGAATGTTAAGAAAAGTTTATGGTGAACTTATCCCTAATCTTTCTCCTTCAGTTTCACCAATGATTGCTGCTGGAAGAATAATAAAAAAACTAAATCCAGAAGCTAAAGTTGTTTTTATAGGCCCTTGCTTAGCTAAAAAAGCTGAAGCTAAAGAACCCGATATTAAAGATGCTATCGACTTTGTCTTAACTTTTAAAGAAGTTGAAGAAATATTTCACACACTAAAAATTAATCCTGAAGAACTTACTCCAGTCCCTACTAAAGAATATCCTTCTTTAGGTGGTCGTTCCTATGCTAGAACTGGTGGTGTTACAAGAGCAATTTATGATGTTATAAAAGAATTATATCCAGATAAAGCTAAGTACTTTAACCCAATTAAGGGCAATGGTGTCCGTGAATGTAAAGAACTTTTAACTAAAACTCTAAATGGTGAAGTGAAAGCAAGCTTCATAGAAGGCATGGGGTGTGTTGGTGGGTGTGTTGGTGGTCCTAAAGCTAATTTACCTTTAGATAAAGGCACAGCAAATGTAGATATTTTTGCTAGTTCATCAGCTATAAAAGTTCCTATGTATAGTTCTTTACTCACTGATATTCTTGCTAAACTAAACATCTATTCATTAGAAGATTTTAAAGACGAAGAAAAAATGGCTATGTTTCAACGAAGCTTTAAATAAAAAATATTAAAAAAGTAGGAGCTTTAAAAATCCTCCTACTTTTTTAATATTTATATAATATTTACTTTTATATACTATACTTTAAACTTCTACTTGTATTTCCTAGAAGCCAATAAGAATCTCTTAATATAGCTTTTCCTAAAAAGGCTAATCCTGATTCCTTATGATTTTTTACGATTTCTGTAGATTCTTCTACTATATTTATTAATCCACCTTCTACTATAGGAAGTTCCTTTTTAAATATATCTTTATCAGTATCAACTGCTCTTTTAACCTCTAATCCTTTGTTAATATCTACAAGGTCTACCCCTTCCTTTTCTAAAAGGTTTATTAAACATGAAAGTTCTTCTTCTTCTTTTTCTGATTCAAAACTATTTGAAGATAATCTTATAGCTATTATTTTGTTATCCTTTACAATAGATTTTATTTCTCTAACAATTTCTATTAACAATGAAGCTCTTTTTTCTATAGTTCCACCATATTCATCTTCTCTTTTATTAGTTTTAGAAGATAAAAATTCATCTATTAAATATCCACTTCCTGCATTTATTTCAATAATATCATATCCAGCTTTAATTGCTCTTTTGGCAGCTAACTTAAAAGACTTTATTATTGATTTAATTCTTTTTACAGGAACAACGTTTATATTATCAAAATCCATTTGGCTTGAAGTTCCTCCATGGAAAAGTTGAATTCCAGCAACTACTGATTTCTCTTTTAGGCTTGCAGCTATTTTCTTTAATCCTCTTATATGGTAATCACTCCAAATCCCTAAATTTTTATCACTTACTCTTCCTTTTTTATCTATAGCAGTTCCTTCAATTATTATAGCTCCAACTGAACCAACTGCTTTACTTCCATAGTGCATATAATGGAACTCCTTTGGAAATCCATTTTCATCAGCTTTATTACTTGATATAGGAGCCATCACCATTTTATTTTTAAAATTTAAACTTTTTATAGTAAAATCCTTAAAAGCTCCTTTACCCATAAATATCACTCCTTATTTTAAGATAAACAAATTTTATCTTTATTATTGCTTCTATTTTATTTCATTAATGTGACATTACTGTGAATTTAATATCTCTTTTTATTGAAAAATTAATAATATTTTATATTTTTTAAAATTCTTCTTCTTATGACTCTTTGATAAAATGAATAATTCTGTGATAAAATAAAAAAAATACATCTGTAAACTAATTAGTTACTTATATATAAACCCATATAACAGATGTAATATTAAAAGAGGTGACATTTATGAAAGAAATAGTATTAGCAGGTGGTTGTTTCTGGGGTGTTCAAGAATTCTTTTCAAGAATAGATGGAATCACCCATACAGAAGTTTCCTATGTCAATGGAAGAACCGAGAATCCAACTTACGAAGATGTGTGCTATGGAAATACAAACTATGCAGAAGCATGCCTTATTAAATACAATGAGGACCTAATTTCTCTTGAAGAAATATTAAGTAAATTTTGGACAATAATAAATCCTACTTCCCTAAATAGACAAGGAAATGATATTGGTAGTCAATATAGAACTGGTATTTATTATTTAGATCCTCTAGATTTAGTTGTCATAAATAAAAGCAAAGAAAATATTCAAAAGCAATATGATAAACCTATTGTAACAGAAGTAAAACCACTTGAGAAATATTATAAAGCTGAAGAATACCATCAAAATTACTTAAAGAAAAATCCTAATGGTTATTGCCACATAAAATTAGATTAATAAAAGGCAGATGAAAATATATATTTAAAGTAAGGAGCTGATTTTAATACAGCTCCTTTTTATTTAGTTCCATAATATAATAATATAACTTCACACTATCTAAATGCAAAGAGACTATCTCCAAAGAGAAATTTTATTTCGCTTTGAGATAGTCTCCTATTTCTAATATTATATTATTGAAGTGGTTGTAATTGACCTGTTCCATTTGCTCCTATGCTATACATTTGCCCACTATTATTTACAAATATCCATTCTACAGAATTACTTACACTACCTTGAACCTTATAAACATCTATAAGATACCCTGTTTGACCATCTACTGTTCTATTTTCATAAATATCCATAGCCCAGTTAGTATCATTTATTTGCATTCCTGTTCCTTCTAAATAGTCTAACACTTTATAAGTAACATCAAGTTTACTTTGTACTTGTGTAGAATTTTCTATTGCACTCTTAGTTCTAGTTTCTTTCCCTATTTCTTGTTCATTAATTGCTAATGGCTCACCACCTGCAAGTTCATAAGTTACATTTACTTGTTTAGTATTATAAGTTCCATTATTCTCTTGGGTTGCCATTAATGTAGCAACTAAGTCACCATTACTTTCTTTTGTTTTACTTAAAACTGACTTAAAATTATAATTTGTATTTCCCATATATGCATTAGCTGCGGTTATTAATTGTTCATCAGTAAGTCCATCTAAAGTTTGTTTGTGTTGTTGTGTATTATTCTTAGTAACACCTTGTTTATTAAATTCTATCACTGCTAGGGCACAAAGTCCCCCAATTATTATTATCGTTAAGATACCTATTAATACATTTCTTGCTTTAATTTGTTTTGGAGTTAATTCCTTTTTAGGTTTTTTAACTTTTTTCTTTTTCGGTGCTTCTTTCACTGTTTTTTTAGGAGTGTTCTTTGTATTCTTTTTATCTAAACTCTTATCCCTTTCTTTTGTCCTAGTGGCTTTATTATTTGATACTACAGAACTCTTTGCATTAGAACTTTTTTTAGTTCTTTTAACAATCTCCTCTTGTCTTGTCGACCTTTTCTTTCGTGAATTCTTATCTTTATTCAGCATTAGTCCCCATTGCCAATAATTCAAAAATCTATGTTATAATTAATTATATATTCATATACTTTACATATAAATTAAAAAGATTAGATTTTACATGTTTATTGCAACAGTAACCTCCCTCCTAGATATTTTTTTAAAGGCTTTTGCTTACAAACTATTTTAACACTCAGTTTTTTTTTTGTAAATTATCAATACTTTGATAATTTTTTCACCTAACTCTAATTATCTTTCCTTTAATATATATTTCTCCTTTTTTTCATATTCCCTCTTATTTTATTAAGTTTTACAATAGTTTCTACATTTTTTTAAATATTATTATAAAAATTTCTACCAAAACTTCAATTATTAATAAAAAAATTAAGCTATTAAAATATTAATTATTTTTATCTATAAGTTACTCTTTAAAATATTTTAATTATAAAATTAGAAATATTTTATTTAATACTAAAATTGTTATTTTCTATCTGTTATAAGCACTAAATAATCTATTATTTTTAGATAAAATTAAAACTCCACTTCAATTACACTTACATTCATTCTAAATTAAACAAATAAAGGACTAAATCAAAATATTATAAACTAATTCTGATATAGCCCTTACTATTTAATTTTCTTTCATAACTAATTCCTATAATATTTAACATTCTACATATTAATAGTAAATAAATATAGTTCTTTAGGTAAATTTAATCCAAAACTAATTTCACTTTATTAACCTAAATGTTCATTTGCGAATATTTGTATATTAAAAATTGCCCTAATATATGTTTCTCTTATATTATCCACTAAACTTCCAAACACTTTACTCCCCTCAAGTTGATAAGCTTGTACAGGGTCTTGTTGCTTATATCCAGTATTTCTTACCACCTTTTTAAGCTCAGTCATTTCATCAACATGTTCCATCCATAACTTATCAACTACTGATAACAATGTTTTTCTTTGTGCTTGTTCAAAGAAGTTTCTATCTATTGATATTTTTTCTTTAAGGAATTTTTCCATAACTGAATTAACATATTCCTCTAATTCCTCTATGCTTCTTTTTCTTTTTAATCTTTCAAATGATAGCACTTCTTTTCCTGTAGATAAATACCCTAATGATACTTCATTAAATATATCTAGACATACCTTATTATGAAGTTCTGTATTATTTTCAAAGTCATCATATTCACATTCTTCTTTTTCTAAAATTCTATCTACTATATTTTCTACAGTTTCTTTAATCATTTCATCTATATATTTATCAAGTTCTTCTCCATGTAAAACAGCTTGTCTTTGAGAATAGATTATTTTTCTTTGCTCATTTATTACATCATCATATTTAATAGTTTGTTTTCTCTCATCAAAATGAACACCTTCTATTCTTTTTTGAGCCTTTACTATTTGTTTATGAATGAATGGATTTTGTATAACATCAGCTTCACTAAATCCTTGTTTCTCTAACATAGACTTAAGTTTTTCAAGTCCAAATACTCTTAATAAATCGTCATCTAAAGAAACATAAAATTGAGATTCACCCTTATCACCTTGTCTTCCTGCTCTACCTACTAATTGATTGTCTATTCTTCTATTGTAAGCTCTTTCAGTTCCTATAACTTTTAAGCCGCCCATAGCTTCCACTTCTTTAGATAATTTTATATCAGTTCCTCTTCCAGCCATATTAGTAGCAATAGTTATTTTCCCTCTTTCTCCAGCTCTTGATACTATATCAGCTTCTTGTTCATGATATTTAGCATTTAATAATTGATGTGGTATTCCCATTTGATTTAGTTTAAGTGATAACTCCTCAGATTTTTCTACACTAGGAGTACAAACAAGTATAGGTCTACCAGTTCTGTGAGTATTTATTATATCATTTATTATAGCTCTAACTTTTCCTTGATGACTTAAAAATACCTTATCAGGATTATCTATTCTAGCTATTGGCTTATTAGTTGGTATTACTATAACATCTAAGTTATAAATTTCTCTAAACTCAGCTTCCTCTGTCTTACATGTACCAGTCATTCCTGACAATTTTTTATATGATCTAAATAAATTTTGATATGTTATAGTTGCTAAAGTTTTTGATTCTGCTTTAATTTCTAAGTTTTCTTTAGCTTCAATTGCTTGATGAAGTCCTTCTGAAAATCTTCTTCCATCTGCTATTCTTCCGGTAAACTCATCTATTATTATAACTTCTCCATCTTTAACAAGATAATCCTTATCCCTTATCATCATATAATTTGCTCTTAAAGATTGGCTAAGATAATGATTAAGTTCTCCATATTCAACAGAAGCTAAGTTCTCTATTCCTAAAACTCTTTCAGCTTTTTTAACTCCTTTTTCTGATAAAGTTATTGCATTTTCTTTTTCATCTTTTTCATAATCCTCAGGAACTAATTTTTTTATGAATCTGTCAACTATTCTATATAATTCAGTAGGCTTATCTCCTTCTCCTGAAATTATAAGTGGAGTTCTTGCTTCATCTATTAATATTGAATCAACTTCATCTAAAACAACAAAATGTAAATCTCTTTGAACCTTATCTTCCTCTTCAACAGCCATATGATCTCTTAAAAAGTCAAACCCTATTTCATTATTAGTAGTATAAGTTATATCACATCTATAAGCTGCTTGTCTTTCATCATGAGGAGTATCTTGTTTAACAACTCCAACAGTTAATCCCAAGAATTCAAAAAGTGGTCTCATTTGATGCATATCTCTCTCAGCAAGATAATCATTAACTGTTACTATGTGGGTCCCTTTTCCTTCTAAAGCATTTAAATATGCTGGACATGTTTCTGTTAATGTTTTTCCTTCTCCAGTTTTCATTTCAGCAATTCTTCCTTGATGAATTACTATCCCTCCAATTAATTGAACCTTATACTGTTTCATTCCAAGAACTCTTGAAGCAGCCTCTCTACAGACTGCAAAAGCTTCAACTAATATATCATCTAATGTTTCTCCATTTTTCAATCTTCTTTTAAATTCTAAAGTTTTTCCTTGAAGTGCTTCATCACTTAAAGATCTATATGTTTTATTTAAATTTATAATTTTATCTGCAGTTTTGCTTAATCTTTTTAATTCTCTATCATTATAACTTTTTATCAACATAGTCTCTCTACTCCATTTTCTTTTGCTTTTATATTTTAACTTTATTTATATTTTCTAATTGCTTCACATAATTCATACTATTAAGTTCATATTTATTCTGTTTTTAATATTCCTACGTCACTCTCCTAATAATATAAAATTAAATATTTTATTTATATTAAAAATTCTTTATAATGTTATTTTTACTTTAATTCTAAAAACTTACCCTAATTTATATTATCACAAATTTTAGACAAAATAAAAACTCATTAATTAAATTAAAATTACATCATAAAAATTCAGTTAAAATTTCAAATATTTTTAATTAATATAATAACATTTTCTTTTAACACAATGTTTTCTAAATATATTATTAATCAAAACGATAATTATAATATTATATAAAATTATATAAATTATATAAAAATACTACAATATAAATTAATCTTAAATTAAATTATTTAGTAAAGTATATATTTCTTTTAGGCTTGTTAAATATTAGAATATTACTAATATTAATTATTAAGTAAAATTGTATAAATATTATGCCTTAGGCTTAACTATATTCATCTTCTATAAAACTATATTAATATTATCTATTTGAGTATATAATATTAATATACATACTAGGAGAACTTTAATAAAGGAGGACTTAAATTTATGCTTAGCAAAATATTTAAAAATAACGATGATGATGATTTAAGTGCTTTAGCTGAAATTGAAATAACTGGACTTGTTCATGGAGGTAACTCTGCCCCTAGATTAGTTCTTAGTAATAATATAGAGCTTTTAAACTTCGAAAACTTATACTGGACATATAATTCTAAAAATCCATTTTATAAAAACAAAAGAATCCAAGTACCTATGGAGGAAACCTTTGAAATGAATCCTATCCAATTAGTTACAAGAATTCTTAATGATTTAAATCTTTATAAAAATGAATTTAGTAAGGCTGAAAAAAGATTTTGTATAAAATGGGTTAGAGATTCTATCTTATATTATCAAACAAAAAAAAATCCTAAGTATTAATTATGTCAAATTAGGGAACTAATAAAAATAATATCTTAATTTATTTTAGGGAGGAATTATTTTTATGGATAGTCCAATGTTCTGCTATCAATGTGAACAAACTTTAGGTGGAAAGGCTTGTACCAAATTTGGTGTATGTGGTAAATCTCCTGAAATTGCTGCTCTTCAAGATTTGCTTATTTACCAACTTCAAGGAATAAGTTGTCTTGGTAAATCTATATTAGATACCGGTGGTTCACTTGATGCATGTTTTATTGAATTTATTGAAAATTCATTATTTACAACTTTAACTAATGTAAATTTTGATGCTGATGTTCATATTGAAATGTTAAAGGAAAGTCAACATTTAAAGGATAAACTTAAACTAAAAGCTAAAAATTATACTAAATCTAGAGAGCAAGTAGATTACACTTTAAGTAACACTAAGGAAGAAATTTTAGAAGATGCTAAAATAGCTAGACTAGATAGGAATAATGGTGAAGATCCTGACGTAAAATCTGTTAAACACACAATTCTTTATGGACTTAAAGGAATTAGTGCTTATGGTCATCAAGCCAGATTTATAAATTATCATAGTGATACTGTAGATAAATTTTACATAATAGCCCTAGATGCCATAGCAAATCCTGAATTAAACTTAACTGAAGCTATAGAACTTATGATTAAAGCAGGTAATATGAGCCTTGAAGTTATGAAGATTTTAGATGACGCTAACACAGGTGTCTATTGTCATCCAACTCCTACAAAGGTTAAGGTAAATAAACAAAAAGGACCTTTTATAATTGTATCAGGACATGATTTAAGAGATTTAGAAATGTTGCTAGAGCAAACTCAAGGAACTGGTATAAATGTTTATACTCATGGAGAAATGCTTCCAGCACATGGTTATCCAAACCTAAATAAATATTCTAATTTAGTTGGGAATTATGGAGGAGCTTGGCAAAACCAACAAAAAGAATTTGATAGTATCCCAGGATGTATCTTAATGACAACTAACTGTCTTATGAAACCTAGAGATTCTTATAAAGATAGAATCTTTACAACTAATGTTGTCGGTTGGGATGGAATTAAACATATTAAAACTTTAGCTAATGGAAAAAAAGATTTTTCTGAAATAATTAATAAGGCTTTAGAACTTGGCGGCTTTGAAGAAGATGAACCAACTAAAGAAATTATAGTAGGCTTTGGTCATAATGCAACTTTATCACATGCAGAAGCTATTGTAGAAGCTGTAAAAAATGGATTTATAAAACATTTTTTTGTTATTGGAGGATGTGATGGAGCTAAACCAGGTAGAAACTACTATACAGAATTTGCAAAAAAAGTCCCAAATGATTGTGTTATATTAACACTTGCTTGTGGTAAATACAGATTTAATAAATTGGACTTTGGCGAAATTTGTGGATTACCTAGACTTTTAGATGTAGGACAATGTAATGATGTTTATTCCGCAACTAAAATAGCTCTTGCTCTTGCAGATGCCTTTGATACAGATGTAAATAGTTTACCATTATCAATTATTCTTTCTTGGTATGAGCAAAAAGCAGTAGCAGACCTTCTTGCATTGCTTTCTTTAGGGGTTAAAAATATGTACATAGGACCTAGTTTACCAGCCTTTTTTACACCTAATGTTCTTCAATATCTAGTTGATAACTACAATTTAACACCTATTTCTATAGCCGAAGAAGATTTAAAAAATGCACTTAAACAACAACTTTAAAGTACATAATCATAATATAAAATATTATAAGTATTAATCATTTAATAACATAATAAATCCATATAGTAAAGATACTCTAATCTTATACTATATGGATCAATATATATCAACATCTTATTGCAATTTAATATTTATACTATAAAAATCTATTGTTTTGATTTTATATCCATTATAAAATTTCCCTAAAAATTAAATTAGCAATTACATAAAATGGCCTTTATTAAAATAGTTGCATTAGAGAATATTTCCCTAGGATTTAACTTATTAAAATACACATGCTCTACAACACCATTTATCTCTAAAGGTGATCCAACACAATAATTATCTGGTAAAACTATGAAAGTTGTAAATGGTATACAATAATGAGCAGAGTGTACTGTTTGTTCAGTATCTAAAGCAGTATACTCAACAACCTCACTTAATTTTCCATAAATAATTAATTTATATCCTGTTAATTTTTGACCTTCATTTGATATTAAAACTGGAGTTTCTATAACATGAGATTTTAAAATCTCAATAGTTCCTTCTATAGACAAAATATCTTCCATATCTGGTTTAACTGAAGGTATAACTAATTTCTCTTCAATACTTAATTGCTTAAAGTTATTTATTCCTACTTCAATAACTGCTATATCCTTTTCTTTTGTACTCACTGTACCTTTTCCTAAACAACCATCTTCTAATATATAATGATAAATTGCTGTTGCCATATTAGTTATTTTACCATTACATGTTCCATTCTTAACGATAGCACTATATTTAATAGTAGCAGTTTCATCAACCTTTATGCATCCTATATTTATGCCTTTAGATAAATCTGCATTGTTTACTACAACCCCATCTATAGTAACACTACCATTAATAACTTCTAAATTATTAGATATTACATCTTTAAGAAAAACATTTACTACGTCTAACTCACCATCATTTGTAATATTTATAGTATATTCTACTTTTTCCCCTATTACTACAAATTTTTTACTCACTTCTTTACTTATTCTTAAAGAAACATTAGTTACTTCTACAACATTGAGATTAGACACACTCACTCCATATTGTTCTTTTCCACCCGTTACTAAAGTATAATAAAAATTAGCTGCTGCTTCATTTTCTATTATTCCTCGTCCTATAGCTTTTGCTCTAAAAGTAACCTCTTTTTTTTCATCTGGTGTTAATGTTCCTAAGTTTATACCTGAAACAATATTTTCAGATACTAACTCATTACCATTTACTTTAACAGAACCTTCTACAAACTCTAATAATGGACTTAATACATCATAAATAAAAACTTTATTTAAATCTATAACTTCATTATTTTCTACAATTAATTTATAATCTATAATATCTCCTATTACAGCATTTGCAACTGATGCACACTTAATAATATTTAAGTTAATCACTGTTGTACCTCCTAAATACTAATAAAATTAATCTTATTTACTTTATGCAATACTTAAAAATGCCCTATACTATATACTATTACCAAGAAAAAAATTGTTGATTATTAAATGTATTAATATCAATATTACTCTATTCTTACTATGATCATAGTATCTAAAACTCCTGACTTTTACATTATATTCAAAACAAATATGCTCTGATTTTTCATTCATATTCCTACCCAAATAATATTTTTAATAGTCAAATATTATATTTACGTATTTAATTTAAATTAACTTTAGACTAGAACTACATTTTCCGAACTTCTTATTTATAATTTTTTTATCTATTAACTGCCTATTCTAATACTCTTTTTTTAATAATAATATTCATTTTGAAATGCTTAAGTCTATCTCTTATTAATATATGTTATCCTTTGACTTTAGTTCCTTAGAAAGTATTTATATTTATAAAAAAAGAGTCTTGTACATTTTACAAGACCCTCTATATTAAATTTATTCTTAACAAAATTTCACATCAACTAAAAGCAACACACACTTATGAATAGTTCTTTCATCTAACATACAAGCTTTTGTTGCCTCAATGTAAGGATTTACTTGTATTCTATTAGCTCTAACTAAATCACAAACATCTTCTCCATTATATTCTTTTGGAAGTACTACGAAAATACTTTTCATTGATTCATAGTGAGCTGAATGTACGCTTTGACAGTTTTCATCAGCTACATAAATTACCTTTTCTTTTAATTTTAATTCTACAGCTAGCTTATAACCTGTTAAATTTTGTCCTTCATTAGACATCCCAACTTCAGTATCTACTAAGTTTACATCTTCAACTTCTACACTTGCAAGTACATTTAATATTCTTTCTATGTCTGGTTTTTGACTTGGAATTACTAATCTTTCACTTATTGCTTCTTCTTTGAAATATTTAACTTTTTCTGGAATTATATTTTGTATAATTTTTGTTCCTTTATTGCAACTCATATCTATTCCTCCTTAACAAATGTCAACTAATAACATTAATGTAATGTTATTATAAATACATCTTTCATCAAGTTGTTCTGAAAAAATATCTTCTATTACTACACTTGGTTTTATAATAGAATTTTTATTTGTATCAGCTGGTAAAACTACATAAGTGCAGAAAGGAAATTTTGTATGAGCTGTATGAACAGTTTGTGTTGGCTCACAAGCTACATATTGAACTTTTAAACTTATTTCTCCACACACCAATAATTTATATCCTGTTAGTATTTGACCCTCTACTGATTCTCCTACTGGTGTTTTAACTAACTCTTTACAATTAATCTCTCCTTCAACCCATACCTTACTTATTTGTTCTATATCAGGTTTTTGTGTTGGAATGCAAAATACTTCTTCTAAATTAAATTGCGTAAAATTCTTTTTATTTTTAACAGGGCATAAATCAATTCCACTATACTCTATTAAATCTCTTTGTATATTAGCCATGACTTTCCTCCTAAGATAAAGTTATACTATATCTTATTCAAAAGTCTATTTATGTTGATTAAAATTTAAACATAATTTATATTCGCCAAATATTAATATATTTTTTATAGTTCTTATATAAAATTTGCTTATTAAAAGTGTAACTAAATTAAGTAAATAATCAATATATTTTAGGATTTAGATGTCCTTATATAACTTAACAACACCAAGAATTATCTCCAATAAGGAACTTAATTACATTTTAGAGATAGTCATATTTATGCCTTTACTATTCCCGTTGCACCTGTTGCTCCTTTTTCCACTATTAATGAATAATCTTCTGAATTATTTGGATATCCTTGAGGGCTGTTCACCTTAGTTATATAAGTGCTTCCTTTATAATTAACTAATTGATTTTTAGGATAAAAAGCAGCATCTTTATAATCAAAAACTATTACTCCTTGAAGTCCAATTCCTCTTGGACCAGTAGGCCCAAGAGCTCCAGTTGGACCAGTTGGTCCTAATATACTTGAACAACAAGAGTATTCTATATCTCTCCAACCTAAATTATATTTCCCCTCATTATATCTACAATTATTATCATATCCATAATCACAATTAAATCTATCACTACATTGACAATTCTCTTCATAGTCATCTTCATAATAACATTCATCATCACATAATGAATTATATTTTATTTCTATATAAGGTCTATTTATAGTATTACATGAAGCAAAGTTTACTAAAGATGTCTTACATTGTGCTACACCTTGAATAGTAAATCCTAAAGTCCCTGCTTCTAATATTTCATTATCTATAAACTCTTTAATATCAATCTTTATATAACTTCTCTTATTTTCTCCTCTTATAATTAACTTTATAGGGTCATTTAAATTAGTTTTAGGTTGATTATACCAATTTACTTTCTTTATATTAAAATCCTCTAAATTTTTAGTAATTATTAAATTACTATTATATACATCTTCTATACACTTTCTATCATTTATATATAAGTACAAAAAAGCTGATTCTATGTTACATTTTGCTACATGGGTAAAATCAAATTTTAATAAACCTTTATAAGCATTTAAATCACACTTATTAGATACTATTCCTGATAAAATTCCATTGGCAAAATAAAAGCTCCCATCTGGGTATGCACTCGTAATATAAGTTGTTTGTGAGTTTATTATTCTATTATTGCACAATATTAATCAACTCCTTAAATTTATTTACCTATTTAAATAAAAAATTTCAAAGGAAAAATGCTTTAATATTATACTATGTTTTTTTATTAATTCTGTTCAATTTAATTTATTAATTCATTTAATGTAGCTTATATAATTCAATTTGTAACATTTTTTCTATTATTATCTATAATAATATTGCTGAGATATATTAATCATATCTTAATAATATTTTTTATTTCCTATAATTTAAGGAGGATTAATTTATAATGAGTAAAAGTTTCTATAACTATAATAAATCAATGGATGATATGCCTACTTCAAGATGCAGTAGACCTTGCCATCCAAATCAACCATATCCACAAAAACCATCTAGAAATAGCTATATAGTTGGTAATAGTGTTACATTCTCAATTGATGAATGTGATAATGAAGTTAAAGCTGATGTAACAGTTGGCTATAGAGATACAGTTAGAGTATGGGGACAAATAAAAGATTGTAATGGAAAACCAGTTCCTTATGCTTATGTAAAATTATTAAAGAAAACTCCAAATGGATTAAACGGCATTGCTCATACTGTAACTGATTGCCTAGGATTCTATCAATTTGATATCTGTATTTATAAAGAAGGGTTTGATGATGAATACACAATCTTAGTAGGAAAAGCTTCAACAGGTTCTGAAAAAGTAGTTTCTACAGGATTAAATGGTGCTAATTGCAATCCTTGTATTCCATGTGATTCTGATTGTATCTGCTAACTAGTTTAAGACTCTATTTTAGGCTTTGCTTAAAACCAAAGCCTTATAGGGTTTTTTTAATTAAAGAGAGGGATTTATAATGTATGAAAAAAATATTTTTTTTAACAATGAAAAAATAAGCTACTTTAAAGAGGATATTATATCAGAATTAATACCTCTTTGTTCTGCTAAGCCTGATATATCTGATATTTTAGATTTTTTTATTTGCCCTGAAGTAACTGACTATAAAATTATAAATACAATTGAATCTGTATCTGAAGATGGGACTAATTTCACAGGTATTAATCTTGCTATTTACCTAAAATTAAAGAAAAACCTTATTTATTCTAGTAACTTAAAAGGAAATCCTGTTCATATTTTTAATTATACATCTTATAAAACTACTTCAATAGTACTTCCAAAGGAAATTAAAGGTTATAGTATAGAAGATCTAGTTAAATTTAATAAAATCAAAATACTTACTTTGCTAAAAAATAATCATATTAGATTATTTAATAAAAGAGAGGTTTTCAATTGTAGTTTACTTTTTTCAGAAGTTAAATTTTCTATTTAATAATTAGTATCACATTTAATTTAAACTAATATAATAGTTAGAAGAATAACATACCATTCTAGGAGGTTAAAAATGAACAAAGTCCAAAGAGGTTTAATTGAATATAATGGAATAAACAGTTGTCCTAAAAATGTATTAAATTTTAAACAAATAAATATTGAAAATATATTTTCAATTCCATCTGTAAAACCAGATATGGAACAATTAGTAAAAGTATATGCAACTGGTGAAATAATCCACCATGAAATAGTAGAAACACCTGTAGGAAAATCTCTAGAAGGACAAATTCTCACCGGATATAAGCTTTTAGTAAGTGGTGATATAACAATGAAATTTGAATATGTTGCACTTGAAAAAACGCAACCAGTTCACACTGCACATAACCGCTTTCCTTTTTGCGGATATATAGTCTTACCTGAAAACTTTAATAAATATTCTATAACTTTTCCAACTATCACTATAGAAGATATATATTCAGAAAAAACAGATTCAAGATGCATCTATAGTACAATAACTATGATGTTATCAGCAGATATTTGCTAGGAGGTACTTATAATGTTATTTAAAGAATCATGTACACAAAATATATTGCCAAAAAATTCATTATACTTCAAAGAAGAAGATATTTGTGAAGTCCTTTGCCTCCCTCCGCAAAAACCTAATATAGAAAACTTACTAGATATTTTAGTCTTGCCAGAAGTAAAAGATATAAAAATCATAGAAACTATAGAAGGTACTTCTGAGGAAGGACAAAATCTAACAGGAGTAAAATTAAATATTGAACTTAAGATAAAAGAAAAAATTACTTATGTAGCTAATGACCTATGTCAATCTGTTCATTCAGCTCACTTTGAAGATTTAAAAAGCTTTTTTGTAATATTACCTAAAAAAATTAATGATAGAGATGTCTGTGATTTAGTAAATTCAGGAAGAATCAATGTTATACCTTACGTAGAATCAGTTTACGGTAGAATGATTGATGAAAGAACTATCCATAAATGTATTTTAATATTTATTGACGTTAAAATTTGTTAACAACTAAATTTTATAAATATCCAATTCAATGGAGGTGTTAATGTGGCTAATCCAAAGCTTTTTATAAATAAAGATTCTTCAGTCTGTTATGCTTGTATAGGAGATATCGTAACCTATACAATCTATTCTACTAATACTGGTGATATTACTTTAAACGATGTAACTATTATGGATCTACTTTCACCACATTTACAATTTGTCCCCAATTCTGTTACTGTAAATGGTGAAAATAAACCTAATCTAAATATTACCTCAGGCATAAATCTTGGCTCCTTAGAATTAGAAAAAACTAAAACTATAACTTTTGATGCTAAAGTTATAAGTGAAGAAAGCACTACTATAGAAAATACAGCTTTAGGAGAATATACTTATAGTGTAGATCCATCTCTCCCTCCACGTTCAGGAGAAAGTAAAAGTAATTCAAGTATTCTATATGCAAAAAAAGTAAATATAAACGTAAAAAAAGAAGCAAATAAAAAGAATGTGGTTTTAGGAGATAAAATAACATACACAGTAACTTTAAGCAACAATGGTGATGTTGATGCTAATAGTGTTTTATTCTTTGATAAGTTACCACCAGAGCTTGAACTAATAGATGGTAGTTTTACTTTAAATAATACTGTTATAAACAGTGTAGATTTATCTCAAGGCATAAATGTAGGAACTATAAAATCTTCTTCAACTATAACTCTCAAGTTTGATGTTATAGTGATATCAGGTAACTGCAAAGGTGTTATAATCAATAATGGAAGCGTTAAATTTAATTATATTCTACCTGATGGCTCTAGTGGAACTAAAATCTCAGCTAGTGGTGGAACTTCATCTAGTATTCTAAATGTTGCACTTACAACTTTTAAACAAATAAACATTGATGAATATTTAAGTATTCCTGAAGTTAAACCGGATATTGAAGAAATAAACAGTATAAATGCTGAGATAGAAATAAAAAATTGTCATGTTATCGAAACACCAAAAAAGGTTTCTATTGAAGGCCAAATTTTAACAGGTTATAAATTAATAATTCATGGTATACTAAAACAAGTAATTCAATATACAGCTTTAGAGCCAGAACAATCTGTACATTCAGCTCACTATGACGTTCCATTTAGTAATTTTATAATACTACCTAAAAATTATAATTTAGGTTGCAAATTAGATGTCAGTGGTGATATTGAAGATATCTATTATAATGTTATAGATTCTCGTTGCTTCTTTAAAAGCGTATCACTTCTACTAAAAGTAAAAATATTAGATTAATAAAAGACTGTATAAATCTAGATATTTAGATTTATACAGTCTTTTATATATGTGCTTTTATTTTAATAAATCCTTTTATCTCTATTAACTTTAAATTAATTTTTTATACACTTAATACTAAACACATATTTTTATTAAACCCTTCATTTAGAAACTTTAATGCTCCCTTAATTTTAACTATAAGTCTTGAATTCCACCTCCATTAATCATTAAACTTTGTCCTGAAATCCAACTAGCCAAAGAAGATACAAAAAAGAATATAGCTGATGCAATATCTTCTGGTGTTCCTAATCTTTTCAGTGGTGTTGATTTTAACATATTAGTCTCAATTTCAGAATTTAAAATATTTTCTAATGCTGGAGTTTTAATTGCTCCAGGCATTACACAATTAACTCTAATGGGAGCTAAATCAACAGACATTGATCTTGTTAATTTAGCAATTGCAGCCTTTGTAGTTCCATATACAGACATATCTTTACTATTAATTATACTAGACATAGAACTTACATTTACTATAGAACTATTATCACTTTTCGGCATATATGGTAAGCATAATCTTACTATTCTAAATATACTAAAAAGATTTAAATTGTATATTTTTTCTATATATTCATCACTCAACTCTTCAAAATATTCTCTACCGCCACCACCTCCGCCAACATTATTAACTAAAATATCTATACTCTTAAATTCCTTAGCAACAATATCAACCATCTTTTCACATTCTTTACTATCTGAAACATCACATTTTATTGCTAATGCATTGCTTCCAATACACTCAATTAACTCTTTAACTCTACAGGCTTTATCATAGTTAATATCACATACTGCTACCCTTGCTCCTGCTTGAGCTAATATTAAAGATGTCGCTTTTCCTATACCAGATCCTCCCCCTGTAACAATTGCACTTCTTCCTTTTAAACTTAAGCCCTCTAACATATTCATTTAAAAATTCATCTCCCATATATCTAATAAGTTAATATATTAAATACTTATATTTATTAAAGGCTAAAAATATGCTTATATAGTGTAATATTCTACATAACCTTAAATCAAATTAAATCAATAACTTTAACTTATTTCTAAAGAACTTTCTCCCTTTTCTTAATTTATATTACAATTCACTAGAATAGTTAAATTTGCATCTACTTGTCCCTTATACCTATCACAATACATATCCTCCAAATATCCTTTTATTGATATTTTCTTTTTTCTATATAATTCTTCTATTTTTATATTGTTATGCTTCTCTGGAACAGCAATATAAACTGTTTTTATAATATTATTTCTTATAATTCCTACTGAAGAATTACTAAATTTTGAACTATACTTAAAAAATTCGTTTATTATAAGTTCAACTCTTAATTTATAACCACTCAATGCAATTCCCTCATTAGATATCATTTTATCTGTCTTTATTAAATTTATTTCTCCTATAAATATATCAGCCTTCATATAAAGAATAGATTCTATTTCTTGTCTTACTTTAGTATTTATATTATGACATATGCTAACTTCTTTAAAAAACTTTATATCTTTAAGATTTATTCCTGACTTCTCTAAAGTATCTAAAGAAAATAATAAATTACTCATATTCACTATCCCCTTCTACAATTGCTGTTACTGTAATTGCTACTAAAAGTTTTCTATTACTTATTATTTCAGAATATATATCCTCTATGTATATATTTAAAATTAAGTTATTACTACTCATAAACTCCTTTCCTAAAACTATACCATTATAAAATTTTACACTAGCACTCTTTACTCCTAAAAGTCCTATTTGATTATCTTCCTCATAGTAAATTTTTAAATCCATGGATCCTTTAACAAGATACTTAAGCCCCGTTAACTTTTCACCGTCTAAAGCTTCTCCTTCGGCAGTTTTGATTATTCTTTGATTTGTTATGTAGCTATTTGCAACTACTTTTATTATGTCTTTAATTCCTGCCCTATTATGCTCAATTTCTATTATTTCATTTATATTAAATTGCTTATATGCCTTTATATTAATAGGTAATTCTTTTGCTAAGCCACTATATTCTATAATATTATTCAAAATATTAACCTCCCCTAAAATAAATGTAAAGTACTATCGCTAAATTATGAATTTTTATTTTACTTAAGTTTAATTAATATAATAAAGTAAAAAACTATTGCTAAATTTAATCAACCATATCACTTATCTATTATTTCTATACTTATGTATATTTAATAAAAAAAATAAAAATACCTTTATAAAGTAAAATAAAGGTATTTTTATTTTTATTCAAGATTTCTATTTTCACTTACTTTAACTTTAAAATTCTCTCTTAAATTATTAGTAATTATAAATTGAAATAATCCATTTTCATCACTAATAGTATCAGCTATAGGTGTATATTCTGTTTTATAATTAACTACATCATATCTATATAATGTCACATAAACCCCCTTAGCCCTATTAGATTTATCATCTAAAACAGTTCCTGAAATTCTTATATAATTTACTTTATTTAATACTACATCTCTTTTATGCTCACTTTTACTACAATCTATATATAAATTAACACTTTTACTAACCATATCAGTACATTTTTCCATTGTATATTTACATTTATATTTACTCTTATAATAGCTCATATCACCTTTATTCTTTTTTGTATTAGCTAAGCTATTAAATTCACTATATATCACACCTAGCACTCCTTACTTAATTAATTCAATATATAATTTCTCTAATTATCATATGCATTAAATTGAAGTTTTGTTAAAAAAGAGCTTTTATTATAAGGTTGATATTCAAGAATAAATACGATAAATCTATTATTTTATAATAAATATCTAAAACCTCTCCTTTAATTTCAATTTTATCTCCATCTTTAAATTCCTTTGGTAAAATAATAAATGTTACAAAATCTAAGTGTTTATTATGAATATAAACATTATTTGTTTTTGATATATATTCTATTTTTAAAGTTATAATTCCTCGAACTACAACTTTAGTAGATGATATTATATCATTGTTTGTATCTATATTTTTAAATCTATCTACTATATAATAATTTAATATATCAGTACTAACATAAACATTAGAAACACTAATGAGTTCTTCTTCAAAATCAATAAGTTTTTCCTTATGTTCTATAATAACTTCTTTAAATGTAGTAAAAGCTGCATCAATAAAAAGTCTTTCTGTTTTACCACTTATATTTTTGTATTCTTTTCCATCAATACTATAACTATAATTTGTTGAAGCTTCCGCCAAAAGTTTATTGCCACCAAAAGAATTATTATAACTATATAATTCATCTATTGATATTCCCTCAGAAGGACTGATTGTAGTACAGTAAAAATCTTTCTTATCAATAATAACTCCATTTACAGTAAAACCATTATATTGAGGAACTAATGATTTGTTTACATTTAATTTATATGAAATATCAAGAGGTACTGTTCCATCATTTATTAATACTGAACTATATTTTACTTTATCCCCCTTATATACAATATCCTTGTCCGCAGACAAAAAACTCTTAAGACTAATTTTTTGTACCTTCAATAAAGCCTTATTACTATAAAAAATCTTTTCTCTATTTTCTCCACTATCTTTAAATTTATAATATCCTATTAATTTACAATAAATATTTCTATTGTTTATTGTTTCTGGAGTTACTGTATACTTTATTATTAAACTTTCTCCTGATTCAACGCTTCCTAATTCAATAAATTTATCTAAATCATTAAATTTAACTAATTTATTATTTACAGCTACTTTAGGGCTAATAACAGTATCTAAGACATTATCATATATAATATATAACCTTGCTCCAAATAAATTATATAATCCTTTATTTTTTATAATTAAACTATTATAAGTACTTTCCCCTAAAATAATTTCATTCTTTTCACTGCTTAACTTCATTTCTATTTGTGAATTTATAAATTCAAGTTGTAAAGGTTCTATACTTTTAGTAAGTTCTATAGCTTTTTCGCAGAAATATTCATAAATAACTTTTCCACCTATACTTATAGTACTTTCATAAAAATCATTTCTTCCTTTTAATATAATAGTAATAATTTTTTCTTCCTCTACTCTTAAACTTCCTAAGACTATAAAATTATTTTTATAAAGTTCACTACAATAGAGTAAATCAAATCCTTCACCTACTATATCCCATATTTTTATGTTAGATAAATTTATATTCCCTGTATTTTTAACTACTAAATTTACTTCAAACTCCTCATTAGCTTCTATTCCTTTAACCCAAGTATTATAAGTTAAATCTAAATTAGGATAAAAAAACTTTAAATATTGCTTATTTATACTACATATAGAGTTTTCTATTTGACTTTCTTCATTATCAGAAAAATAAGAGTATTGCACTTCTCCATCTAGTAAAACTTTATTATGGAACTTTGCTTCCATAATTTCTATTTCAATTTTTACCTCTAATTCTTCAAAGCAATCTAAATGCTCAATTTCTATAACATTTTGACTTTCTATAATTTTATTTCCTTTATTACAATAAGTTATTTTTGAAACATTTAGAATTGAATTTTCAAATATAATCAACTTCAACCTATTAGCTTTTTTATTTCCTACATTTCTTATGTTTAAACTACAGCATATAGCTTCTTCATTTATATTATAGAATTCCTCTATCTTTAGCTCGGTTTCTATTTTAGCACCAACTACTTTTATATCTTTTTCTCTGCACCATAGTTTCTTTATTTCATTAGAATTGTTCCCCTCAAAATATTCTATATACGCTCTACTTCTTATCACTTCTTCTGAAGGTATATCTATAATTTTACTTTTATATGATATTTCCTTTTTTTCTCCTGGATTAATATTTCCAATAAAAAAATACTTTTCATTGTTTTCTTCTATACTAATACCATTAATTTTAAGGGATTTCCTAAGAACTTCCTGCCCAAACTCCTCTAATTCATTTAATTTTACATTACTACATTTTAAATTTCCTTTGTTTTCAATAGTTAATTTATACTCTATTTCCTCTCCAATTTTATAAATTTCTTTATTTATAGACCGTTCTATTACTTTAGTATTATTATTTATAACTACTCCATAAACATTGAACTTAACAATGTTACTTTCCTTACATTTGCTTACTACTTCATCTAATTCCAAGTCATTATAATCATATAATATTTTTCCTAAAATGCATTTTTCCCCATTATTAATATTTTTTATTTTCCCTTTAAAACTTACTGTAATTCTTTGAAAAGATTTTAAATCTCCTAATTCAATATTCCTAAAATTTTCAATTTTATTTTCTTCGCCATTTATAAAAACAGAATTACTTTTTATTTCAATTCCTTCAGGCAAATCTATATATAATCTTGTATTTAATGCAGATGTGTTTCCTGAATTTTCTATATTGAATCTACAAAAAATATCATCATTTAAAATATAACTTTCTTTATCAATATTACATTTAAAATTATTAATTATTGCTTCATTTATATTTAAAATCAATTCATTACTAAGACTTTCAGCATCTATGTAATCTCCTATAGAATCATTAAAATATCTATACTTTAACTTTCCTAAAGAAAATGTTTCATCTCCTAAAGTTGTACCTTTTACAAGTGCTTTATACCTAATAATCAAAGATTTATATGGACCTAAATTTCCAAGTGATATAGATCTTAATGATTCTAAGGCAACTATTCTATTGTTAATTATAACCTTTTCTAATAAAGGTTCTATATTTCTAGGTACTATATCACTTAAAAATAAATCAAAAGCTGTTAAATTTCCTGTATTTTTTATTATTATTTCAAAAGTTATAATTTCTCCAATTCTTAATTGTCCATCAACTATATTTTTTCTAAAATCTTCTTCTCTTTTAATAAGAGCCCCTTTTATTCTTGTATATAATATATTGCTACCTACTTCTACAATTTCTTGATTATAGATTTTATATTTTGTAAAATTTCTGTTTATTATAGTACCTTCCTCTGGAACCTTTATAACTTCTACTTTATAAAAGATAGTACATCTTGAATTTGCTTTTAATTCATCTAGTATTATTCCACTTTCCTCATCACTTATTTTGTAATTTAAACTACATACTAAACTTTCATCACAGTATTCTGTATACTCTGGAATGTTTATACTAACAAATACCTCTTTTATATTTTGGTTACTGGTATTTTCTAATATTATGCTATAGGTTATATTTTCATTTATCATAGCAAAATCATTAGAATAGTCTATATATATTTTTATAAAGTCTCTTACTTCCTCCATTCTTACTACCCCTTAAAATTTCCTTAATAATAAATTAATTTACATCTAATAACTAATTGTATTTTTGTTTACATTTTTGTTTGTGTTTACATTTATGTATAAGTTTATATAATGTTTTATCTCATAACTAAAAACTGTAATATTCTTATTTTTATACAAATAAGAGATAAACCCCTTCACATTCTAAATAACTATAATTATTTAGTTAATATCAAAATTATATTTAATTTAGCTCTTAGTTTACAATTTTATAGATTATTTATGTATATGATAAATCATATAAATTTTATTACTTAAATATTCTAATAATCTTTTATACCTATATTAAATTATTTTGTTAATTATTATAATCATGGTAATATATAGAGAGAAGTGAATTTAAAGTTTTTTCACTAAAATTCAAAAGAATAAATTTATGATAAACTTATAAAAAGGAAGTGATCTTTTAATGAATAAAATAAAAATAAAAGATAGATATAATAATGATAATTTAGTAGATGCTAAATTTATTACTTTAGATAAACATGATTTAAATAGATTTATGGAATTTCAAGAAAAAATAATCCAAGCTTTAGATAATAAAGAGCTTTATGCTCCAACAACTATCTCTGAATACCTTGACTGCTTAGAAAAACCACATTATATTTTAGGTATTGAAAACTTAAGCAATAATGAGCTTATTGCGGTTGGCATTTATCTTCTTAATGGCTTAGATGAAGAAAATTATGGTTATGATTTAGATTTTCCAAAAGAAGATTTACTAAAAACATCTCAAATACTCTCTACACTAGTTTCACCTCAATTTAGAGGAAATAAACTTCAACAATTAATATGTGAAAAATTTATTGAAACAGCTTTGATCCATGGAGATAAATATATAACTGCTACTGTATCTCCAATAAATCCATATAGCTTAAATACATTTTTAGCTTTAGGTTTTAAGGTAGAAAAAGAAAAATTAAAATATGGTGGGCTAAGAAGATATGTTCTTAGTAAAAACCTTTTGTCTGATAACTAAGTCTGTAATGTTCAACATTCTATAATCACATATATAAACTTCAATAATCCCTACTAATTTCTATGAAATTTTAAATTAAGTTTCAATTTATAAAATTCAAGGATATATAGGTAATATAAAATCTAAATCAACTTTAGGTAAATTTAGATTTTACAACCTTTATATCCTTTTATTTATAATAACTAGAATAAGAAATTATCTTTCATTAGACTTTTAAACTCATCAATTCCAGTATAAATTTTTTCTGAACTTACTCTCTCACCTGCTGGAATTTCTAGTTGCATTTCTCTATTTGTAGCATCCATTACCATATCTGCTATTAAACTTTGTGGTGATGTTGTTCCATCCATAATCATATTAGCAAATAAGTTTGTAAATCTCTCATCATATTTTGCAATTTCTTGATTACATATTGCAAACTTTATTTCATTATTTTCAAAACTCATTGTGAAATTCTCACCAACATTAAATATAAAATCTTTTATGTTGTATTTATGTAATTCTGGTTTATCTGAATTCTTTTTAATATAATATTCAGCTTGTTTTTCTATATATTCATTTATTTTATCCATATCATCTTGAAGGTTTATTTTATTCCATCCTTCTAGTAGAAGTATAAAAAATAAATCCATCTTTAATAATTCTTTTATTAACTCTTTGTCAAGTTTATAAGAATTGATTAATTCTATTATATTACACACTTCTTCTTTTCTATTATGTGCATAAAACTCTATAGATTGATTTTTTATAATATTTCTTCCTTTGAATATTTTAAATGCTTTTCCTGCTCTATTTGATATTTTAATACCTGAATTAAGTTCTAAAAATTTTTGAACTTCTTTATATTCCATTGATTCTTCCATATTCGTTTCCTCCTTTGTACTGCTTCCTAATAAATATATTTTAAAAACATACAACTTAAATTATATATCATTTATAATAATAATATCAACATTTACAAAAAATTAATGTTTTTTATCTATATACAAAAATATGTTACATTTAATTAATAGACTATTTTCTTTAAAAGTTATAATATAAACTTATAACCTATTTTAATTGTATAAAAATATACATAACTTAAAACAGTTTAACTTAAGGAGTGATAAAATATGTTAAGACACAAAAGTTTATTATACGCAATTATAGGATTTGCTGCCGTAGGTGGAATAGGTTTTTCAATGTCTAATGGAATCTCCAAAGATATGAAAAAACCTATTACAGTTACGACAACTACAACTGGACAACTTCCACAAAATAATATAGCTCTAGCTAATTATGAAAACTCTTCTAGTGCAAGTTCTACAGCTACAGCTACTCCTAATAAGGTTAATGTTGCTACAACAGCTACTGGAGAAAATTCATCTGCACAAGCTTCTGCTACTGATAATAATACTACTAAGAGTTCTACTTCTATAAGTAATGATACTGGGACTATTTCATCTTCACAAACTACTAATAGTGAAACTATAAGTAATGGTGAAAATCCTAATTCAGCTGTATCTTCAGCTCCTACTTTCAATAGTTATAATAAAAATATTGTACAAGCTCCTCAAGGAAGTTCTACAGAATCACAGCCTTCAAATAATAATGTTTCTTCTGTACAAGCTTCTCAAGGTAATTCTGTACAGACACAAGCTTCAAATACTAACATAGAAAATGGAGTAACTAATATAGTTCAAGGTAAATATAACCTACAAAATAACTTGAATAATTTTAAAACTGGATTAAATGGATTACAAAATAGTTTAAATGCTACAAGTCAAGACTTAAATAATTTAAAGAATAGTTTTAATAACTTTACAGGTTCTGTTAATGCAGCTAATGGAACTCTTAACTCTATAAATAATGATACAATTAAGTCTTTACAAATAATTAATCAAATAAACGGATCAATAAACAATATAAATAATGCCATTGGTAACATAAATAATGCAGCTAAAAATATTCTAGCTAGTGGTTCAAAGCCTAATGCTTTAGAAAATTTAAAATTTATTGCAACAGTAAAACATAATTTAAATATTATAAATAATAATATTTCTTCTATAAAAAGCTCTGGTTTAACACTATCAAATAACTTAAATAATATAGTTAATAACATTAACAAATTAAGCAGTCAAGGAGTAGATATAAATAATAATTTAATAAATGTCCTTCAAGATGCAAATGCTGCTAGAAATAGTGCAGTTAACGGACTTAATTCAGTTAATACAATGGTTAGTGCTGCTGTAAATATGAGTAATGATATTTTATCTATAAGTAATGGTGTACTATCTATAATAAATAATCTTTAATAATATATTTAAAAAGCTCACTTAAAGCAAAATGCTTAAGTGAGCTTTTTCTTCTCGCATTTTTATATATTAGATTATATAATATATATAGTTATTAAATCAATTAACATAAGATAAATTAAAAGAAAGGTACTCTAAAATATATGCCTATTTATCTTAAGCTTATAGAAGATTAAAGTATTACACATAAGGTTGTTAGATAAAATGGAGGAACAATATGAACTTAATGCAAAAACTTTTGAGTAAAACTAGACAAGCTATAGTAGAATATAACTTAATAGAAGATGGTGATAAAATTTGCCTTGGTCTTTCTGGTGGTAAGGATAGTATTACTTTATTACATATATTAAATAATCTTAGAAAATTTTTACCAGAAAAATTTGAACTTATAGCTGTTACATTGAATCCTGGTGGAGTCGACAACAGTCCCCTACATGAACTTTGCAGAGAATTAAATGTTGAATACCATGAAGTTCAAACTAATATAAAAGAAATTGTTTTTGATATTCGTCAAGAAAAAAATCCTTGTTCTCTTTGTGCTAACTTAAGAAGAGGTGCTCTTAATGCTAAAGCTGAAGAGTTAGGTTGTAACAAAGTTGCTCTTGGCCATCATAAAGATGATGCTCTTGAAACTTTCTTTATGTCATTATCTTTTGAAGGAAGAATTAACTGTTTTTCCCCAAAAAGCTATATGGATAAAAACAATATTACTTTAATTAGACCTATGGTATTTATTGATGAAAGCATGATTATTAGAACAGCAAAAGAAAATAACTACCCTATAATAAAAAATCCTTGTCCTGCTGATGGAAAAACTAATAGACAAGATATTAAAGAATTAATAAAAAGACTAGATAGAGAAATTCCAGGTTTCAAGAAAAATCTCTTTAAATCTCTAAGAAATTCTAATCAATTATTTATTTGGGATAAAGAAACAGTTCAAAATATGTAAGAGAATAAAAAGGGGTGAAAATAACCCCTTTTTATTCTCTTTATAAATTCTATACCTAATAAATTATTTCAATATACTCACTTTATGTCTAAATTAAGTATTTTTAATTAACTTTTGTTAATATTTATTGTACTTTTTTAGTTTTTTAATAAAATTAAAGTATAAGACAAGTAAATATAAAAAATACATTATAAAGGTTGTTGATTTTTTATGAAAATATCTTATAATAATAGAAAAACCTCATCATTAAAAACTATTATTACTTGTATTTTTTGGTTACTTATTATTCTTATAGGAATATCCATACTTTATTTCTTATTAATTTTTTTATTTTTATTATAAATTTATTTTACTTAAGGATGTTATTATGTTTTTATTAATGATTACTTTTACTAGAAAATAGGAAGTTAATTTTGAGTTTTTTTCAATAATTAACTTCCTATTTTAATATTACAATAATTTATCCTTATTATTTTCTTATATTCAATTTCATTTCTCTATTACTTTATTCTGTAATCGTATCTAATAAAAATAAAACTAATCTATTAGTATTTTTTCTATTTAAGGAATAGTGATTCCAAGTCCCCTCTTTTTTCACCTCAACTATTCCACATTCAATTAAAACTCGCATGTGATGAGATAAAGTTGGTTGGGTAAAATTAAAATATTCTAGAAGTTCACAAGCACACTTTTCACCCTTTGCTAATATTGATACTATCTCTAATCTCTTAGAATCTCCTAAGGCTTTAAATGTTTTAGAATTTATTTCGTATAAGTTATCCATAAAAAATCCCTCACTCTTTAATTTCATGAAATTAATATCTTATCTTTTAGTAATTATAAAATAATTATTATTAATTTATATCCTTCTATATTATATACTATATTATAATATATATTCTACATATAAATAGATACTTATTAATATATTAAAAAAAACGTATTGATAATATGTATCAATACGATTCTTTTACAAATTAAATTTTTTATTTTTAGATCCTAATTCCTTACTTTTTATACTTTAAGTCTATGAATATTTTCTAATACACTATAAAATTTAAATACATATTTTATACTCTCTTTTTCTTATTAATTACTTATTCTCCTTGCTTATATATTATTAAAATTTCTATTTAATTAAATTACCCCAATTGAACTATTGTTATAGCTACATTATTAACTCCAGTAGGATAAACTTGAGCTGTTTCTCCTGCTGCCACAGATAAAGTTCCAGTAGCCCCTGTTGTACAAATTATTGAAGTACTACCTGCTGATATTAATTTATCATTATTTCCTGATTCATTGATTACTTGAGAACCTGGTACAATAGATCCATTTAATAATAAATTGGTATTAAGCCTATTATTACTTTTTATTAGTTGGATAGAATCCCAATTTACTAAATAACAATTATTAGGAGCTAATTGTATCCCTGTTGCACCTGCTATATGAGTAATATTAGAACCAGTAATATTTATATTATTATTCAATGGTATAGGTTGATTAACTTGAGTTGAAAGAAATTCTACTGTATTAATTATATAAGCATAATTTGCTAAAAATGTTCCTGTTGCTCCAGTTCTCCCCGTTACTCCTGTTGCTCCTGTTACCCCAGTTGCTCCAGTTACTCCTGTTACTCCAGTCGCTCCGGTTGTTCCCTTTTCTCCGGTTGCTCCAGTTACTCCTGTTACCCCAGTTGCTCCAGTTACTCCTGTTACCCCAGTTACTCCTGTTACCCCAGTCGCTCCGGTTGTTCCCTTTTCTCCGGTTGCTCCAGTTATTCCAGTTGCACCGGTTGTTCCGGTTACTCCTGTTACTCCAGTCGCTCCAGCTACACCAGTTATTC
>CAUWDH010000005.1:0-117269 GCA_963557775.1 uncultured Sarcina sp. | reverse complement strand
AGAAAACAGATGTTAAGAACGATACAAAGAAAACAGATGTTAAGAATGATACAAAGAAAACAGATGTTAAGAACGATACAAAGAAAACAGATGTTAAGAATGATACAAAAACTGAAGGTACTAAGACTGAAAGTACAACTTCATCATCAAGTTCATCATCAAGTTCATCATCAAGTTCATCATCACAAGTTAGTGGAGGAAAAGTAGAAACTACTTCAAGTTCATCAACTAAAGTTACTGGAAACGGAACTGCAAATGCTAATGGAAGTGCATCAGCACAAAATGGTTCAACAAAAGCAGAATCAAAAACTTCAGCACAAACTAAAGATACTGGTAGTGCAACAGGAACAAGCAGCTCATCAGCTAAAGTTACTGGAACAAGCACAAATTCTGATTCAAAAACTTCAGTAGAAACTAAAGGTGATTCAACTGCAACAGGAACATCTAATTCATCAGCTAAAACTGATAAGACAAGTTCAGAAACAAGTTCAAAAACTACAGCACAAACTACAGGTACTGGTAGTGCAACAGGAACAGATAGTTCATCAGCAGCAGGTGCTACAACAGGATCAGCAACAACTAGTTCAAATTCATCAGCAACAGCTAATGGAACAGGATCAGTAACAGGAAGTTCAAGTTCATCAGCTAAGAGTGATGGAACAGCTAATTCAAATTCATCAACAAAAGTAGATGGAACAGGATCAGCAACAGGAAGCTCAAGTTCATCAGCTAAAGATAATGGAACAACTTCAAGCTCATCAACTAAAGCAGAAGGAAGTGGATCAGCTAGTTCAAGTTCATCAGCTCAAAGTAGTCAAAAGAATGAAGTAACTAAGAGAACAAAATCAACAGGATCAAAAACAACTGATTCAAGTTCATCATCAAAAGTAGATGGAACAACTTCAAAAACTGAATCAAGTTCATCATCAAAAGCAGATGGAACAACTTCAAAAACTGAATCAAGTTCATCAGCTAGTTCAAGTTCATCAGCAACAGCTAATGGAACAGGATCAGCAACAGCTAATTCAAGTTCATCAGCAACAGCTAATGGAACAGGATCAGCAACAGCTAATTCAAGTTCATCAGCAACAGCTAATGGAACAGGATCAGCAACAGCTAATTCAAGCTCATCAGCAAAAGCTAATGGAACAGGATCAGCAACAGCTAATTCAAGCTCATCAGCAAAAGTTAATGGAACAGGATCAGCAACAGCTAATTCAAGTTCATCAGCAACAGCTAATAGTAATGAGACAAGCAATAAAACTGTAAAAGTAGATGTTTCTAACTCAACTAAACATGATGTAACAGTAAGTTCAAATGCAAATGGTCAAACTGTAGTTAACCATAAAGTATTAACAGCTCCAGCTTCATCAGCAAAAGCTAATAACATGTTACCAAAAGTTTCAGAAACAAATACAAGCTCAGCATCATTACCTCATACAGGATTAAATGCTCCAAATAAAGCAGAATCAGCTTTAGGATTACTTGGATTAGCAGGTGTAATGGGAAGCTTATTTACAATATTAAAAAGAAAATAATTAAAATAATTAATATTATTTAAGAGTGTTTTATGGGTTTCAACTTTTTAAAAGAAACCCATATTTAAATTTGTATTTTAATCAAAGATATTTTATTATGTAAAATATTTTTGATTAGAAAATATTTAAGGAGTACTACGTTTATTGCATATTTTAGTAAAGGAGTCTAAAGGTGAAGTCATATGTTAGGGTTTAATAATTATGATGAAAGAGAAATTAAAAAGTTAGAAAAGAAAGCAGATAGCATTATTGCATTAGATAAAAAGATGTCTATGTTATCTGATAAAGAATTATCAGATATGACAAATGTATTTAAAAAAAGATTATCTAATGGGGAAACATTAGATGATTTATTAGTAGAAGCTTTTGCTGTTTGTAGAGAGGCTTCTTATAGAATTTTAGGTAAAAAGCAATATAAAGTGCAACTTATGGGAGGAATAGTTATTCATCAGGGGAGAGTTGCTGAGATGAAAACTGGTGAAGGAAAAACCCTTACAGAACTTTGTCCTGCATACTTAAATGCTCTAAAGGGAAAGGGAGTTCATGTAATAACTGTTAATGACTATCTTTCTGAGAGAGATAAAGAGGAAATGGAACCATTATTTAATTTTTTAAATTTATCAGTAGGATTAGTTATTGAAAGCACAGAAAATAGAAGAGCTGAATACAGAAAAGATATTACTTATAGTACAAATACTGAAATTGGATTTGATTATTTAAGAGATAATATAGTTTATGAAGTTAAAGATAAAGTTATGAGAGCGTTGAACTATGTTATTATTGATGAAATTGACTCCATTTTAATAGATGAAGCAAGAACACCACTTATTATAAGTACTATAGGAGAAGAGTCTACAGATATTTATAAATATATAAATTCAATAATAAGTACTCTTAAGAAGTCTGATTATGAAATTGATAGGGAAGATAATACTATTGTATTAAATGAAGATGGAATAGAAAAAGTAGAAAAAATGCTAAATGTAAAGAATATAGCTGATGTAAGACTTAGTGAGGTTAATCATATAATAGCACAATCTTTAAGAGCAAATTTTCTTATGAAGAAAGATAAAGATTACATAATAAGAGATGGAGAAGTTGTTATCATTGATGAGGGAACTGGAAGAATATCAGAAGGAAGAAGATTTTCAGATGGATTACATCAATGTTTAGAAGCAAAGGAAAATGTAGAAATACATGAGGAAGCTAAAACTTTGGCTACTATAACTTATCAAAATTTATTTAAACTATATAATAAAGTATCAGGAATGAGTGGTACTGTAAAAACAGAAGAATGGGAATTTAAAGAGATTTATAATCTTGATGTAGTTGTTATACCTACTAATAAAGAGGTAAAAAGAATAGATTATAAGGATTTAGTTTATGCAACTAAAAAAGCAAAATTTAATGCTGTAATAAGAGATATAATATCAACTAATGAAGTGGGAAGACCTGTTTTAGTTGGAACATCTTCTATAGAAAACTCAGAGATATTATCTAGAATGCTTCATAAAAGAGGAATAAAACATAATCTTTTAAATGCAAAAAATAAGGCAGAAGAAGCTGAAATAGTAGCAAGGGCAGGAGAATATGGAGCTATTACTATAGCAACTAATATGGCAGGAAGAGGAACTGATATAAAAATAACAGATGCTATAAATAATTTAGGTGGCTTAAGGGTTATAGGCACAGAAAGAGCTGAAAGTAAGAGAATAGATAATCAGCTAATTGGAAGAGCTGGAAGACAAGGGAATAATGGATCATCACAATTTTATATATCCTTAGAAGATGAGCTTTTAGCAAATCATTGTAAAAAGAAATTTACAAAAAGAGATGTTAAAAATTCTATAGATCAAATTAGAAAAGAGGTAGACAAGGCTCAAAGGGTAGTTGGGGCTAAAAACTTTCAAACAAGAAAAGATACAGTTAAGTATAATGAGGTTATAAATAATCATAGAAAGATGATTTATAGAGAGAGAGATTTAATATTATTTGGTCAAGATATAAGAGGTAACATAACTAGGATGATTTTAGAGTTAAATTCAGAAATAGTTAAGGAACTAGCGGAAGAATATAAAATAAAAAATTTAAATCAATTATCAAGCTTTAATAGAAAAATATTTATGGGAAAATTATTAGAAAAGTTAGATTTACATTATATGTATTCTTTTGAAGAGCAATATAAAGAATATAAATTTAATAAGCTTAATACTTTAGATGAATTAGTAGTATTTTGTACAGATGAACTTGTAGAATACTTTAATAAATTAATATTTTTAGATATAATAAATTTTGAAGAACATATTAAGAAAACTATGTTAACTATAATAGATGAAAACTGGGTAAGATATTTGAATAATATGGAGCTTCTTAAACAGAGAGTAAGAAGCCAAGTTTATATGCAAAAAGATCCTGTTCAAGTTTATAATAAGGAAAGTTTAAACATATACAATGACTTAATTAAAGGAATAAAATATGATTTTATAGAAATGGTATTTAGGGATATAATACCAGAGATAGTTATGGAATATAGTGAAAATTATTGTTCTTAAAATCTTTAAACAAATGATAAAAGTGTAAAAATAGCAAAGGAGAATTAGTGTGAGGAAGAAAAAAATAATTTTATTAATGTCCTTAGGTTTTTCAGCTTTTGCCTTGAAGGGAGGAGCTACAGTAGTACTAAATCACAAGCCTATAAGTACTAATAGGGTATTATTAGCAACTAATAATTCTCAGGGACAAAATATTGAATATAATGATAATAATCTATCAGATATATCATCTGCAAATCCAGAACAGTTTGATGACCCACAAGTAGGTCCAAGAGGAATTCTTGAAAGAATGCAGTCTACAACTATAAATACTAAGTATGGAGAAATGGCAATTGAAAGTGTTCAAAATGGATTTGAATGTAAAAATTTAAGTAATCCTAATGCACCAACTCTCTTTGTTTCAGCAGTTAATAAAATATATGAAGTTGGTGGACAAACTGATTTAGAAGGACTTCTTAGCCCTAAAATAATTAATGGACAAGGGACTATAATATTACCTAATGTAAATACTTCAGAAGCTAATTTTGGAGTGAAATATGTTGAAGCTATAGGGGCTAATGGATCTATTACTATAGCACCTTTTGTTTATAATACTGTTCAATTTAAAAATTCTATAAATGTAAAGTCTGAGGCAGATATAAATTCTTTGACATTAAGTGATGTCTTAGAAGGACCAAGTAGTGATTTGAAACTTTATATAGCAAATTATGATAAAGGAAGTAATGTTGTAACTATAGGTTTAAGTAGAGGACAAGCATCTATTCAGCAAGCTTTACCACTGACTATTGGAAATAATGTTAATGCAAATCAAGGAAAGGTAAATAAAGAAACTGTTAATAAAAATACTTCTGCAATTCAAAAAAATAATGTGAAAGTACCATTATTAATACAAATATTATTAAGTAAATGGACTTACATAATAATAGGAATTATTTTAATAGCAATTGTTTCTTTTTTCTGTTTTACTGGACTATAAAATTCATTAAAAAATTAATTTAAAATATTTATTTTAGTGAAGGAATTTGTTATATTTATAGATAAATTAGATGAAATTCATTAATAGTTAAAAATTTATATGAATTGAATCTTATTTTAGAGAAGCTGAGGTGTTACAATTGAAGAGTAAAAAACCAGCAGTAGGAGTTCTACTGATAATTATAATAATAGGAGCATTGTTTTCTATTTATAAATATTTAAACTTTACTTATGGCACATATTTAAATTCTGGAATGGCATTTAGTACAGGTAATGGAGTTATTAGTGAATTGAATACAATGATAACAGGTGGAGACTGGACAAAGGCTATTTATAAAATGGGAAATTTAGAAGAGGAATATGATAAAGCTCATGAGATTAACAGTCAAGTAGTAGGATGGATTTTCATAGATGGTACAAATATAAATTATCCTATAATGCATGGAGAGGAAGATCAATATTATTTAACCCATAACTGGAAGGGTGAACCTTATTGGAATGGAAGTATATTCCTAGACCATGCAAATAGTGGATTTAATAATGTATCCTTAATAAATGGACATAATATGTTAAATGGAATAATGTTTACTCAATTAACTAATTTCGAAAATAAAGATTTCTTTAATGGAAATCATGATATATACATATATAATGGAATTGATAAGAAATTAGAGAAATTTAAGGCTATAGGAGCAATTTATTGTGAACCAACTATAGATTTATCTTTGGGTAATTTATCAACAGAGGAAAGAACAGCAGAGGTAAATAGACTTCTATCTAAGTCAATGTATCCTAAAGAAGATTATAATGGCAATGATGTACTTCTTTTAAATACATGTCTTTCAAATGGTTCAGGAAAACATATATTAGTTATTACAGAACAAGTGAATTAAGTTATAATAGTAAAAGGGATGTATCTACAATTTTGATACATCCCTTTTTTATATTATAAAGTTCTAATTACTTCCACTTGATAGCCATCTGGATCTATTACAAAGTAGTATTTTGGTGGTTCTCCAGGTAGTCCCTTTAATGGAGTTACCTTATAACCCATTTGTATATGTTTTTCTCTCATTGCTTCAATATCTTCAACACCAATAGCAGTATGGCTAAATCCATTTCCTATTTCATAAGGTGTTTCTTGATCATAGTTATAAGTAAGCTCAATTTCATAGCCATTTTCTTGATTTGAAAGATAAACTAATGTAAATTTATGTTCAGGAAAGTCATTCCTTCTTGTTTCTATAAGACCTAGAGCTTCTTTATAAAATTTTAATGACGCATCAAGATCTTTAACTCTAATACAAGTGTGTAGCATTTGTACTTTCATTATATTCCCTCCTAAAATTAATTATTTTGTACTAATATTTTTTTTATAAGGATAATTATAACCTTTTTTACTAGGTATGTTTAAAAATTAAGTTTTACCTAATAATTTCATTATAATTATATCATAAAGAAGAAAGAAAATATGAGGTGATAAATACTCACCCCATATTAAAAAATAATTTAACAATTAGATTTAGCTAAAACTGATAAAGAACTGTCTCTTAAAGTAATGTTAGAAACATCTCCACGATAAGAAATCTTAGAAATTACAACTCTGTAAGAAGCTCTACAGCAATCAAAAGAATTATTTGTGTTAATATCTAATGTTGTATGAGATACTGGAATATCTAATTCAATATAGCCTTTTTCTGATCTGCTTGCTTGTGTGATAGAAAAACTATCTATAATTTCATTTTCACCATTAAAAACATTATTACAAACTTTAACTATATCAAAAGTTATAGTGAATCTAGATGTTCTAGAGTCACATTCTGAATCACCAAGTCTAAAGTGTAATAATGAATTAAAATCAATTTTTATGAAAGGCATGTTTAAGCAACAAACATCAAATCTTTTTAATGTTACTAAAGTAATAGGTCTAAAATTAGAAGGATCAATTGAAACTGGTCCATTATTCTTAGTAACATCAAATAATACTGGATATGGGCAAGGGCTTAAAGATGGTCTAGGGTCTACCCTACAAAATTTTCTTGATTCACAACAATTACAAGGTCTATTATTACAATCTGGATCAAATCTTCTAGAATTTCTAGTATTGAAATTTGAATCAAATCTTCTAGAATTCATAGAATCTTGAGTGTCAAAATTATTATCAGGGAATTTACAATTCATTTGTATACCTCCATATTATCTACAAGTATTTTTACATTTTTAATATATAATATGTTAAATAGTATAAAAAGGATACAAAACAGGAAAAAATATGAATTTAATTATTTTAATATCTTACCTAATAGTTTTTTATTAGAGTCAATAGCAATATCAACAATTTTAGGATTGCTTCTATGTCCATTACCTTTTTCCTCAATTATTTCTACATCATCATAAGTATCAGGAATAAAAACTTGCTGATTTTGTATAATGATTATATGAAAGATTAAGGAGGTTAAAAGTACTTTGTTATTTTCAGAATCTAAATCTAAAATTTCATCTTTTATATTTATGGAGTTTATATAATTTTGTATTTTATACAAATCATTAAAGAATGTTTGAGATAAGTTGTTTCTGTATAAGCTATTTTCTCCAGAACTATATTGGGGATAAGTTGAGTATTTTATTTTAATAAAAGATTTAAAGGGTAGAATAAAGGTAGTTTTAATTCTTTCTTTGTTAGTAGTAACAATTGCTGTTTTTAAAACTTCACCTGAAATTAGTAAATCATTATTATTTGGACGCAATTGTAGATTTTTTAAGGAGATTTTGTTACTAATATTTTCAATTGAGAGTATAGGAAATTTAAAGAGTAATTCACATTTTATAGTGGTGGTAAAGTCAGATAAAACAACTGGAAAGATGGCAATTAAAGGTCCAGAGCGACCGAAATTTAAGTTCTTTTCAGTTATATAGTTATTATAAATTGTTTTATTATTTTTATTAGTATCATTCATAAGTAAATGGCTTAAAGCCAATACACCTCACAATAATTGCTAATATATATTATTCAAAGAATCTACATGGGTTAATAATAATAGCATTTTTTTAGAATTTTTTGTATTACAATTATATTTAAAACTTGTGTTAAATAAGATAAGGCATTGGAAGAAGAAAGTTCTGTATAGTTTTTTATTTTGATTAGACCATAAGTAAGAGGAAAAAAGAACAAGAGATATTAGAGAAAAGATACCATATGTTATAATGAAAAAGCCAGTAAATAGAGGCAGAATAAAGGAGAAAAAGAATATGATAAATTTTAAAGGTAATGAAGGAATTATATTTAATTTTAGAGCTGTTGCTGTAGTTATTGATGAAGGGTTTATTTTATTACATAAAAGTAATAAGGATAATTTTTGGTCATTGCCAGGAGGAAGAGTTGAATTTGGAGAAAAAACAGAAGAGGCTGTTATTAGAGAACTTAGGGAAGAAGTTAATATAAAAGGAGAAATTGTAAGACAACTTTGGTATGTAGAGGAATTTTACAAATATAATAATGAAAACTATCATGAAATAGGAGCATACTATTTAGTTCATATAGATAACAAAATAAAAGAAAAGAATGTAGATTACAAAGGGAAGGATGGAGAAAAAATACTTACTTATAGGTGGTTTAAAATAGATGAAATAAAGAATATAGAATTATATCCTGAATTTTTAAAGGAGAAGTTATTTAAATTGCCCAAAACCTTAGAAAAAATAACTCATATACACCAAGAAAAATAAACATAAATTTAATTTAGGTGGAGTTTTTACTCCATCTCAATACTTAGTTAAAGTTATTTCTTTTATTTTATATTTATAGAAAAAGGAGATTATATTATCTATCTATGAGATAAATGTAAAGGTTATCTTGAAAAAATATGCAATGGATTATATAATAAAAAAAAGACTAAAATTTAAAAAAAGAATACAAAAGATAAAACTAGAAATAAAATGATGGAGGGAGAAGCTACTAAATAAGATATCTAAAATAAGTAATTAAAAGATTAAAGAAGTTTTTTAGATTAAAAAAGTTAAAATCATTATAAGAAAATCTTTTAATAACATAAAAATAAATGAAGATATTTTATTTGTGTTAAGAGTAGCAAAAGTTTAATATGATAAAAATAGTTTTAACAGAAGATGATAATTATGTTTATGTTAAGGAAAATAGTATAAGAGAATTATTAAAAACTCATGTTCATTCAGGTCAATTAGTTTTAGAAAAATTTGAAATAGCTTTAACTAATATTTGTTCAATTGATAACTTTAATGAGGTATCAGTAAATATGAATAGTATAAAAGGGATGTATTCTTTCATAGATGAAGAAAGTAAACTGCCACCTGTAGATAGAATTAATCCAATTTGGATGAGTTTTTTAAAATAAAATATAGCAAATTAGAAGCTCTACATTTCTAATCAAAAGTTATTTTAAGATAAACTTTTGCAGAAGAAATGTTAGAGCTTTTTTTCATAAATAGCCTCTAGCTATCAGAGAAATTAAATCTTAGTTCATTTTGAATAAATAGTCTTTAATTAAACAAAATAAAATGAGACTTAATATTATAAATAGAAAGAGGGGTTGTCTATGAAAAAATGGGAAAAACCTTTAATTGTTGTTAGCAAGTGTTTAGATAATTACAATTGCAGGTATAATGGTGAAGGATGTAGTTGTAAAACTATAAAAGAACTAAAGGAATTTGCAGAATTTATAGACATTTGTCCAGAAGAAGCTATAGGTCTTGGAACTCCTAGAAATGCTATAAGACTTGTAGGAAGTAAAAAAGAACATTTTTTAATAGATCCAAAGACTCTTAAGGACTATACGAAAGCAATGAGTGAATTTGCAAAGGAGATATCTATTGATATTGAATATTTAAAGCCACAGGGATTTATTTTAAGAACTAAATCTCCATCCTGTGGTATAGGTGATGTTAAAATCTATAAAAGCTTAGAAAGGGGATCAGCATCAATAAAAGGAATGGGGCTTTTCGGGGAAAAAATTCATGAAAATTTTGATTATTTACCTATAGAGGATGATGGAAGATTAAAAAGTTTTAAAATAAGAGAAATTTTTTATATTAAAATATTTACTTTAGCTGCTTTTAAGAAAATTTATGAAAGTGAAAATTTTGGTGAATTAGTCAATTTTCACGGAAATAATAAATTATTATTTATGGTTTTTTCACAAAAGTTAACTAAGGAAATGGGACAACTAGTTAGTAATGGAAAAATAGGAGATAAGAAAAAGATTTTTGATAAATATAACTCTTTTTTAAATGAGTTATTATCTAAGAAGATGACTTATAGAGGATATATAAATGTATTCTATAGAATATTAGGATATTTTTCAGAGAATTTATCTAAAGAAGAAAAAATGTTTTTTATTAAAAAGATTGAAGAATTTAGAGTGGGAAAAATACCACAAAGAGTTATTATAACTTTGATAGAAGCTTATGCTATAAGGTTTAATAATAAATATATATTAAATCAAAGTTTAATAGAGCCTTATCCTTATGAATTATTAAATTTAGATGATTCAGGAAAGGGAATAGAAAGATAATGCTTTGCGAATTTTTAAATATTAAAAATGAAAAACTTCCAAAAAATGAATATATAAATTATGTAAGATTAAAATGGTTGAAAAATAGGAAAAAAATAACTATAATTTAATTAAAAATAAGAACGTATGTTCGATTTTTTGGAGGGTAAAATGAGGGGAGAGCTAGAAAGTTTAATAAGAGAAAGTAAAAGAGGGAATAGATTAAGTACAGAAATATTATTAGAAAAATATAAACCTTTAATAAACAAGGTTGCTTTTCATTATTATATAAAAGGTTATGAAAATGATGATTTAATTCAAATAGCGTCAATGTGGTTTCTAGAATCATTAAAAAAATATGATTTAGAAAAGAAAAGTGATTTTAGTTCATATGTAATGAGAGCTTTAAATAACAACATGAAGGCTTTAATAAGAAAAATGGCAAAAGAAAATTATGAAAAAAGTATTAATGATAATAATGGGGGAACCTTATCACTAGAAGATACTTTAGTGGATGATTTTAATGTAGTTGCATATTATGAAAGGAAAGAAAGAATAGAACGGTTAAGAAAGGCTATTGATTTATTAAATGAAGAGGAAAAAGAAATAATTTATTTTATTTATTCTAAAAAAAGTGGAAATTTGTCGAAATTATCAAGAAAAAATAATATACCTTATGGAATTTTACGAAAAAAAAGAGATAAAATTTTGAAAAAATTAAGAAATTTTTTAGACTATTAAAAGAAGATGATAGAATGAAGTGGAAAGTATCTCTTGAATGATGTAAAATAATAACTAAATTACTTAGTACTAAAGGAAGTGACTTACAATGGATAAAGAAAAAATTTTAAATGAAATAAACGAAAGAATAGAAATGCTTGAGGCTATAAAAGTATCTGTTAGCGAAGCCTATGATAGAAATATTATTTTGGGTAAATTAGAAGCATTAAAAGCTATAAAATTAGAAACTGAGATACTAGATATGAACCCACATGATTTAGCTATACTATTAGAAAAAAAATTTGAAAAAAGAGAATTAGGTATAAATGGAAAATATGTAAGAGAAGGATTTGAAGCAATAATAAATGAATATAAAAATAAATTTAAAAAGGATTAGTAATATTTTTACTTTAATTTAATTTAATTGTTAATATTCCTAGAAGTTTTTTTATTATAATTAAAAAGGAATTGAGGAAAGAAAGAGAATAATTTTCAAGTGAAAATTGTTAATGTTTTAATAAAACAAATCTAATTTAATTATTATTTTTTTGATTATTCATCTGAAATGATAATATAATAATAATTAAATTAGAGTTTTATTAACAAAAGAATAAATTATTGTTATATGCACGAGAATAGATGAAAAATATTGTATAATTACAATGGTTAAACAATATTTTAATCAAAATATTTTTTAAAATTATTATTTGAATATTGCATTTAAAAAGAGGCGAGAGTTTGATGGAAAGTATAGAGAAAAACAATAATGATTTAAGAAAAAAGAAAAAATATTTTAAGTTATCAGATGAGCAAGTAATAGCAAATTTTTTGCAATGTGAAAGTTTAAGTGATAAAGCTGTTGAAACAATAAAAGAAGTTATGCCTAAAACAACAGAAAAATCTGTTAGTGAAGATACAATGGCATATAAAATAAACAAAAGTGGATTTTTTTTAGAACTATTAAAAGAACGAGAAGAAGCTTTGCAATTTGCAAGTAATTAAAAAGTTATTATATATCAATTATTTAATTTTATATTAATGATTTAAGAAGGGACTGTATGTAAAATAGATAAATTAATTTATCTATTTTACATACAGTCCCTTTAGTTGTTCATCTACCATTTTATTTACTTGTAACCATGCCTTTCTTTTTAGCTACATAAAGAGTAGTTATAGTTGTAGCAATAACGAATGATCCTAAAAGTAATTTTTTCATAGTATAGACCTCCTAATGAATATTTTTTATTTACTTTACGTATTAAGTATAAAATATAAAGAAAACTTTGTCTAATGCTATAAATTTTTTAATATTTATGGATTTATAATGATTTATTATAAAATCAAATAAAAGATATATAATTATTAACTTTATGTTAATAAAGTTAATAAAAAATAAATAAAATTAAAAATAGATTAATAAGAAAAAATTTTTATTTTATATTAAATTAAAAAATATTCCTTTTTTTAGTATATAGATTAAAAAGTTATAAGTAAAAAATTTAATCAATTTATTAAAATTTTTACTTATAAATAGGTGTATAGATAGCACTTGATGATAGTTAATAACAACTATAAAATATAATTAATAATGCTTATAAGAAAGGAGAAAGATTATGTATCCAATTAAATTTAAAAGTTTATATTATGATAAAGTTTGGGGAGGACGTGATTTAGAGAATTTTAGAAGTGATATTCCTGAAGGAAATATAGGGGAAAGTTGGGATATTGCTTGTCATAATAATGGAACTGGGATTGTTGAAAATGGAGAATTTAAAGGTATGTCCTTTAAGGAGCTTCTTGAAAAATATGGAGATGAAATAATGGGGAATTATAATAAAGAAGAGAAGTTTCCTTTATTAGTTAAACTAATAAATTCAAAGGAAAAATTATCAGTTCAAGTTCATCCTGGAGATGAATATGCAAAGATTAATGAAGGAGATAATGGTAAGACAGAAGCATGGTATGTTATTGATGCAAAAGAAGGAGCAAACTTAATTGTTGGTACAAAAAATTGTACAAAAGAAGAGTTTGAAAATGCTATTAAAAATAATGAAGTTGAGAAATACCTAAATAAAATAGAAGTAAAAAAAGGTGATTGTTTTTTAATAAATAGTGGGTTAGTTCATGCAATTTGTGAAGGAGTAATTATTGCTGAAATACAGCAAAATAGTGATGTAACATATAGAGTTTACGATTATGGAAGACCAAGGGAAATTCATGTTAAAAAAGCTTTAGATGTTATAGATTTAAATTTAAAGGCTGAAAATTTAAAGGAAAGAGAAAGTTTAGGAGATGTCACAAAGGGACTATTACTTTGTGAAAATGAATACTTTGGAATAATTAAGTATAAAATAAATGATGAAATTGATTTAGAAGAAAATGAGAGATTCGCTATAATAACAGTAGTTGATGGTGAAGGAGTTATAGTAGGTAAGGATTATAAAGAAACATTGAAAAAAGGTGATAGTTATTTGATTCCTGCTAATATAGGTCAATATAAAATTCAAGGAAATATAACATTTTTAAAGAGTTATGCAGTATAACAGTAAATAATATTCAGATGGAGCTAAAGCTCTATCTGAATTGAATTTAAATTTGTAATTTTTACGAAAAAATATATAAATATTAAAATTTTAGAAAAGTGAGAAAAGTTTTAAAGTAAGGATTAAATGGGATATAAAATGAATTAAATTAAGAAATCACTAAAAAAAGCCTAAAAGAGAATATCGACTTTAATTCATATAGGCTATATAATACCCTTAATGACTATATAGTTAGAACTAATGAAATAAAATAGGAGATGAACAAATGAATAAGAAGTCCTTTCTAAGGGATACTTTAATATTTATTCTATCAGCTATAATAATTATTATATCTATTAAGTGTTTAGGAAGTAATAATTTAATGGTAGGAATAACAGGATTATTTTTATTTATAGCCATATTAAATAAAGATTTTTCACGAACACCATTGAGAGGAATTATAAAAATATCATTTTTAATGGGTTTAATAGCTTTTGTGCCCTATTTAGCTAATTTAAATATTTACACAGGACTTGTGATAAATTTTTTAGCTATATTCTTTATTTTATATATTGTGGTATATACTTTGAATAAAACTATATATTTTCCATTTGTTTTTGGATATACCTTATTTTTAACTACCGATGTATCTGGAAAAAGTTTAACTTTAAGAATCATTGGTTTGATTATTGTTGGAATAATAGCAGTTATATTTCAAATACTTTACGCTAAATATGCTTTAGATAAGTCTGAAGAAAATAAAATTTTAACTGAAATGATAGAAGCATTAGTAAGTAGTATAAATGATATAAAAATAGGTAAGAGTAATTTAAAGTCCAGAGAGAAGATAAAAGAATTAAGTACATATTGGAGCAGAGATATTCTTGAAAAGAGAAATAATAGTTTCTATCTTAATGAAGATGAAAACATAGAGTTAAATTTAATTGCTACTATTGAAAGATTAGATAGGCTTTCACAAAAGATAGGAGTTAAATTTAATGGTGGAGAAGAGAAATATGAAGAACTATTAAATCATATGGAAGATTTATTAAATTCATTAAAGCACTTTATTAATAAAAAGATAGATATAAAGGAACTTAATAAATCCATAGACAAAATGAATTTAGCCTATAAAAATGAAAAACTAAATGATATTATTGTTTATGAGGCTATAGAAGTATTAACTATAATTGATAAATTAACAGATGCACTTTTAGTAGTTAATTCAAAAAAATATGTTGGATATAAATTTGGATGGAAAGAAATTGTTGAAACTAAAAATTTACTTGTCTCAGATTTTAATAGAAACTCTGTAAGGTTTATTTTTGCATTTAGAACAGCTCTTATAGTATCTTTATCATATTTTGCTATAGAATATTTCCATATACAATTAGCAAAGTGGGTAATATTCACAATAACATCAGTATCACAACCATATAATGATACTATAAGAAATAGAGCTAAGGGAAGACTTATAGGGACTTTAATAGGGGTAGTTATATATTTACCTTTAGCATCAACATTTACTACAGTTGATGAAAGGTTAGTAATAATAGGAATAGCAGCTTATCTTATGATTTTATTTAAAGATTATTCTTATAGTACAGCAATGTTAACAGTATTATTTTTAGGGGTTGTTACTATTGATGTTACTAATGTAATAACATATGTTGCAGATAGAATAATTTTTGTTGCTTTAGGAGTAGTAATAGTATTATTTGCTAATCGATTTATATTTCCTTACAGTTTAAAGAAGGAAACCAAAGCTTTAGTTTTAAAATACTACAATACAGGTAATGAAATTATAGAAAAAACAATGCTTTTATATAAGGAAAAAAAGGTTAAAGATGATATAATAAATCTTATATTAGAAGCACAAGGCTTTGAAAATAAAATATTATTAAACAACGTAGCTTTAGATAATGATTTATTAAGAGAGTTTAGAAATAATCAAAGGATACTTCTTAATAATATAAATACTATTTTAAATAGAGTTGAATATTGCGAAATTAACTTAAAAGAAGCAATGGAACATAAATTAAAGAACCTTAACTCTATGAGAGATGAAATAGAAAAAGAACTAGAGGTAAATAATGTAGATACTGAATATATATTAAATAGATATTGTAGTTTAGCAAGTAATACTACAGAAAAACTAATATATATAGATGTTTATGAAATGATTGTGGCAGAATACAAATGTAGTAGAATCAAAGATCATTTAATAGCAACAATATAACATAACAAAAAATACTTATTTGAATTAAGTTTTGATTTATCTTGTAGTTAATAGCTGCAATGTTCCAGATTAAAATGGAGTATTGCAGCCTTATCTTTTTATACGGATAATTAAATTAAAAAATTTTAAAAATATCGTTTGACCTGAGGGAGATGACAAAAATGAATAAAAAGGCCTTTATGGCTAATAATCTTATATTTATTATTTCTGTAATATTTGTTTATATGTCAATAAAGCATTTAGGAAATAATAACTTAATGGTTGGAATTACAGGAATATTTTTATTAATAGCTATTGTAAATAAGGATTTTTCTAGAAATCCTATAAGAGCTATAACTAAGATATCCTTTTTAACAGCCTTTATAGCATTAGCACCATATTTAGTAAATTTAAATATATATTATGGATTGATTATAAACTTTTTAGTTGTATTTATAATGATATATTTAGTTGTATATACCTTGAATAAAACTATATATTTTCCTTTTTTATTTGGTTATACATTACTTTTAACAACTAATGTTTCAGGAAAGAACTTAGATTTAAGAATATTAGGAATGGTTTCTATTGGAATAATAGCTGTTATATTTCAAATAATTTTTTCTAGAATAATTTCTAAAAATGTTAATAAAAATAAAGACTTAATAGAAATAATAGATTTGCTTATTAAAACTATTGGTGACTTCAACTTAGGAAATTTAAAATCAAGCAATAAGGAAGACTTAAAAGAAAGAATTACTTATTGGAGTAGAGACATATTAGAAAAAAGAAATAATAGTTTTTATTTAAGAGAAGTTGAAAATATAGAACTAAATTTAATTGCAGCTATTGAAAAGTTAAGTAGAGTATCTCAAAGAATGGCTAAAGAGAATAATAATATATATAATAATTTCTTAACAGATTTAGAAAGAGTTTTAGAATATTTAAAAGGCTCTTTAGAAAAGGGAATAAAAGAAAATGATTTTGGAATGTTAATAGATGAGATTAATAATAAATATGAATTATTAAAAATAGAAGATATAAAAATATATGAAGGTATGGAAGCTTTAAACGTAATTGAAAGATTAGCAGATAAGCTTTTAGAAGTAAAAAAGAAAGATTATATAGAAATTAAATTTGGTAAAAAAGAAATTATAGAGACAAAAAATTTATTAATTGCTGATTTTAATAGGAATTCTGTAAGGTTTATTTTTGCATTTAGAACAGCTCTTTTAGTATCATTATCATATTTTGTAATTCAATATTTTCATTTAGAATTAGGAAAATGGATGTTGTTTACTATAACATCTGTATCTCAGCCTTATAATGATACAGTTGAAGGAAGAGCTAAAGGAAGATTATATGGAACTATAGCTGGTGTTTTAATTTATCTTCCACTATCTTATATATTTACATCTGTTCAGTCTAGAACAATTATAATTGCCATAGCTGTGTATTTTATGATTTCTTTCAAAAAGTATGCTTACAGTATATCTATGTTAACAATATTATTTTTAGGAGTTGTAACTATAGATATACCTAATATATTAGCATTTGCAGAAAATAGAGTACTTTTTGTAGCATTAGGAATTGTCATAGTACTTTTAGGAAATAAATTTATATTACCTTATAGTTTAGAAAAGGAAACAAGGATTTTAATAAACAAATATTATAAGTGTTGTAATGAAATTTTGGATAAAACTTTATTATTATATAAAGAAGATGGTATAAGAGAAGAAATAAGAAATTTAATAATTACAGCTCAAGGTATAGAAAATAAAATCTTGTTAAATAACACAGCATTAGATAGTAATATGATAAGAGAGTTCAGAAATGAATCTAGAAACCTTTTAAATGATATTCATAATGTATTGAATAGGGTAGAATATCTAGATAATGATTTAAAGAGAAATGGCTATGAAAGAATGAATATTATAGCTGAAATGAAAAAAGAAATTGATAATGAGAAAGATAAGAAGAATTTAGAGAATATATTAAATAAATATATTAGTTCTGTTAAAAAAATAAGTGAGAAGCTAATATATATGGATGTATACGAAATGATAGTATGCAAAAATAATTGTGAAGAATTAGTATATAAATTAGGAGTTTCAAAAACAGTATAAAGATGATTAGATATAAAGCTAAAATACTAAGATAACCAGAGGTAGTAATCTAATAAATATTAAAATTATTTTAGATTACAAAATAGGTTAAAAAATAGTATTTTAGCTTTAATTTTTTTGTAAAGGTGCTAATAACCTAATTTATTTTTATAGAAATTAAATTTATTTTTGTAATATATTTTTAAAGTTAGAAAAAGTATTAAAAAATATTAATAAAATGTTACTAAATTTAAAATAAAAAATGTATAAATAGGGTAATATAAATGTAAAAAGCGTAATTTTAAGAATAAAAAGAAAGTAGATGAATTAATTAATTTATGAAAAAAGTAAGTCCTATAATGAAAAGACATAGAATTTTTTCTGTAATATTTGGAATAATGTTATTAATAACATTAGGATTTATATTATATGGAATAAAAACAAGTTATTTAAGTAATTTTTCAGAGAGAGCGTTATGGCAATTACGAAAAAACTTTGCTGTGGCAGGAGCAATATTATTTGCTGGTGCAGGTCTTTTATTTTGTATTAGAGTATTTTTAAAATATAGTACAGTAAGAGGATTTGAGACTTTTGCAAATAGAATAAATTTAAAGGTGCCTCAAAGCTTTAATGAAGGTTTTTTAGAAGGATATTTAATTAAAGCCCTAAGACAACTAATGATAATCCTAGGAAAAATAGTTCAAAATCTTCATGTTATTTTTGCTTTACTAGGAACTGTATGCATATCAATTCATGTTTATATTGCTTTTACTATGAATATTAAATTCACTGTTGGATATATAGCTGGATATATAGCTTTAGCACTTTTAATTTTTCTTGTTTTATCATCAACAAGAAGAATATTTAATAAGGCAATTAAAAGTCATAAATGGCTTGGAGTATGGTTTATTATATTTATGGGAATCCATTTATTATTTGTGAAACCTTAAATTTTTAAGTTATCTAGAATTTATAGAGTAATTTCTAGGTAGCTTTTTTGTTTTTATAGAAAAAATTCTATACTTTGACGAGATTAAATTTTAATTTATCTTTAAAAATAGATGTAAAATTTAATTTATAATAAATATATTATAATTAAAGAGATGTTTTGGAGAGATTAATTTGGTTATAGTTAATAAAAAACAAGAGCTTAAGGATGCTTTGAAAAATAAAGAAGAAACAATACTTATTAGAGGAAAGCTTGCAAGGAAAATAAGTAAGCTAGAAAAATTTAAAAAAACAGAAAAATGTGATGAATTATGTGAAAATCTTAGTAAGGTTAGAGCTGTAGCAACTATGAGTTCATTAGGAGTGCCTGTTGTGGTAGCTATAACTTTAATAATAACTTTAGGAGTTGTTTCTATAGTAGCTATATTAAAGAATTACACTATTAAGGTAAAAAAGGGGGAAAAGAGTGGATTTGAGGTGGAATTAAATAAAGAATAAAAGGTGATTTTAGCTAATAGTATAGAGGTTGTTATTTCTATATTCTAAAAAATAGGAAATAAACAGTCTCATACTTTTAGATAATTATGATTAAGTATTCAGCTAGAGTGAAAACTTCATTTAAATTGAATTTATGTTTTATGTTATAATAAGATTTAGTATATTTTTTAAGGAGTGAGATAGTTGAATATAGAAGAATATAAAATTATTCTAGCTAAGAATATGAGCTCTAGTAGTTATAAAAAGGGAAAAAGATGTTTTAATTCGAAGCTTGTTAGGAGTATTAATATTAATGAAGATAAAGAATTTAATGCTTTAGATATATACGGTAAGGTTTCTTCTGAAAGTAGCCTTAGTGAATATTCAACTAATATTTCCATAGATTTAAATAATAATAGTTTAGTTTATACTAGTTGTGATTGTATGGATTTTGAGAAAAACTGTGATCTTAATTCTTTGTATTTTTGTAAACACTTATCTGCTACAGGATTAGCATATTTAGAAAAAATGAATAAGAAGCTAAATGAAGAGAAATTTTCTATTTGGAAAGATAGGATTTATAATGTTAAGAGTGATACAGGTATAAGCAAAAATAAAAATCTTAATGAAGAAGAGGATTTTGGGGAGAGTTTTCTAAAAGAACTTAAATTAAAAGAGGATAATAAAACAATACTAAATATAGAAACTTATATAACATTAAATACAGATGATCCTTATGATGGTATTAAGTTTTATGAAGTAAGCTTTAAAGTAGGTTTAGATAAACTTTATGTTTTAAAGAATATAGAAGATTTTGTAAATACAATAGGTAGAGATATTAATTTAGATTATGGCAAGAATTTTTCTTTTAATGGGAAGATTCATCATTTTTCTGAAAAAGATGAAAGATTAATTAGTTTTATAAGAGAGCAAATTCATATAAATTATATATTTAATAAAGGATATGGTAGATATAGTAGTGATTTACTTAAAGGAAAAGTATTAAAGTTATTGCCTAGCTCTATGAGAAGATTTTTAGAAATAATTTCTCATAGAGGAATTAATATAAATTATGATGGTGAGGAAAAATTTTATTACATAAAAGAAGAAAATATCCCTATAGAGTTAGAAATATTAGAAAATGATAGTAATATTGAAATAAAAAATATAATGAAGTCTACTCCTAAAATGTTAGATTTTGATGGTGAAGTTTATTTATATGAAGGAAATATTTATCTTATAAATAATGAGCAAAAAACAGTTTATAGTAAACTTCATAAGGTGCTTTTAAATAAGGAGAGTATAACTTTTAAAAAGGAAGCTATAGGAGATTTATTTACATATGTTGTACCCAAAATAGAAGAAGGAGCAAAAAGTATAAAAATAGATTCAAAGTTAACAAAAAATATAGTAAGAGAAGAATTAAAATTAGAATTTTATTTAGATAAAAATAGAAATAATATTTGGTTAGCTATGAAGGTTATTTATGGAGATGAAAGTTTTGATTATATAAAAGGATATAATAAAGAAAATTTAATAATAAGAGATTTATTAAGAGAAGAAGAGGGAAAAGAACTTTTAGAAGAATATAAGTTTTTCATTGAAGGTGATAAATTTGTTTTTAAGGGAAGTGATGAGGATTTATATTACTTCTTAAAGGATGGTATAGAAGAATTAGAGTCCTTAGGTGAAGTGTATTATTCAGAAAGCTTTGCTAATCAAAAGCTCTACAAGGGATCATCTATTAAGGCAGAAATAAGAGATAGTAGTTTAGGGTATTTAGAATTTAATTTTAATATAGGTGATATGAAGGATGAGGAAATAAAAAATATATTAAAAGCCTTAAAGGTAAATAAGAAATTTTATAAACTTAAAAGTGGAAGTTTTATTAATTTAGAGGATAAGACTGTTAGCGATTTTCTAAATATTTTAGATGATTTAGCTATTGATAATAATTCTTTTAAAAGTAATATGAAAATCCATAAAAATAGAGTACTATATTTAAATAAAGAATTAACTCATAGTTTAGAAATAGAAGGAAGAAAAATATTAGGTGATTTAGCTAAAGAAATAATAAAAAATAAGAAAATAGATTATAGTATACCAAAGCTGCTTAATGGAACTCTTAGAGATTATCAAAAGGAAGGATTTAAATGGTTTAAAAACTTAAGTACCTATTCTTTTGGAGGAATATTAGCTGATGAAATGGGGCTTGGAAAGACTATTCAAACTATAACATTTTTATTATCAGAACCTAATAAAAAAACTATAATAATAACACCTACATCACTTATATATAATTGGAAAGATGAATTTGAAAAATTCGCACCATCTATGAAAGTACTACTTTTACATGGAAATAAAAGTGAGAGGGAAGAGACAATGAAGAATTTCGCAGATTATGATGTGATTCTAACCACTTATGGTACTTTAAAAAATGATTTTAAATTTTATGAAGATAAAAAGTTTGATTTTTCAATTATAGATGAGGGACAGAATATAAAAAATTATAGTTCCTTAAGTAGTGAAGCTGTAAAATCAATAAATGCAAAAGTAAAATTTGCTTTAACTGGAACTCCTATAGAGAATAATTTAATGGAACTTTGGTCAATATTTGATTATGTAATGCCTACATATTTATATAGTAAAAGTAAGTTTCAAGATAAATTTATGGGTAAAGAAGGTGATATAGAAAAGCTTAGGTCAATGATAAAACCATTTATTTTAAGAAGATTAAAAAAAGATGTAATGTTAGAATTACCAGAAAAAGTTGAGAAAAAGTTTTTTGTTGAAATGGCTGAATCACAAAAGAAAGTTTATAAGGCTTTTGCTGAGGATGCTAAAAATAAGCTTTTAGATAAAGATGAAGAAAATAATAAAATAACTATACTTTCTTACTTAACAAAACTGAGACAAATATGTTTAGATCCATCTTTAATTATAGAAGACTATAAAGGAGAAAATAGCAAATTAGATGTTGCTATGGATATAATAGTAGATAGAATAGAAAATAATAAAAAAATATTATTATTTTCACAGTTTACATCAGTTTTAGATGTGATTAAGAAAAAACTTGATGAAGAAGAAATAGGTTACTATTATTTAGATGGAGGAACAAAGGCAAGTTCTAGAATAGAAATGGTTAATAAATTTAATGAAGATGAAGAAAAAAATATATTTTTAATTTCTTTAAAAGCTGGAGGAACTGGGCTAAACTTAACTGGAGCTTCAACAGTTGTACACTTTGATCCATGGTGGAACCCTGCTATAGAAGACCAAGCAACAGATAGAGCACATAGAATGGGGCAGAAAAATTCTGTTGAGGTTATTAAATTAATAGGTAAAGGAACCATAGAAGAAAAAATATTGAAGTTACAAGAAAGTAAAAAGGAAATAATAGACAACATAATGGGAAGTAATTATGAAAATGGAACTTTATTGAGTTCATTATCAGAAGAAGAAATTTTAGAACTATTTAATTAAGAATGAAATTAATATTTCATTATTTAAAAAAAATGAATTAATTTAATTAAAATATAAAAATATCATTTATATCTATTAATAGATATGTATATATATTTAAAAACCTTAATTATTTATCAAAGTGATTTAATAATTAAGGTTTTTTTGTTTAATTATAAAAAAGAAAAAATGATTTTTTTTTAAAAGAGTATATAATATATATTTATTAATAATAAATTAAAGAAAAATTAATTATTTATCTCATAGTTAGAGGTTAATACTCCTATCTTTTATAGGAAACTTCACTGGCATTGCTCGCTGAGTAAGTTCCTATAACTAAATCAAGATTTAGATAGTTACTTAAGTAGGAGATAAACGGTTTCATGCTTCTAGATAAGTTTGACTAGGCGTTGAGATGGAGTCAAAACTCCACCTCAATTAGTCTACGTTTATTTTATGATTGTAGATATTGTGAAATAAATGATTTTACTAATTTGAATATAGAGTATTTTTTAGTGCGTAATTTAAAGAAATTATACACTAATATATAGATAAAATGAATTAGTTTACAAGTAAGTGCATAGATGTATAAAGGAAGGTATAAAGATGAGCTTGAAGGAAAAAGACATAGATAAAATATATGAGGAAGTAAGCCCTTTTGAATTTAAAGATATACTTATGGATTTAGCAAAGGAAAATTCAAATAATAATGAAATATTAGATGCAGGTAGGGGGAATCCTAATTGGGTATCCGTTACACCAAGAGAGGCATTTTTTACTTTTGGATATTTTGCAATGGAAGAATCAAGAAGAGTTTGGAGTGATTCTTACTTAGGCGGAATGGCTATGAAAAAGGGAATATATAAGAGATTTGAAAAATTTTTAGAAGATAATAAAACTTTAAAATCTATTGATTTATTAGGTGAAATGATAAACTATGGTATTAAAGTAATGGGCTATGATAGAGATGAATTTATTTATGAATTAGTTGAAGGAATAATTGGAGATAATTATCCATCTCCAGATAGAATGCTTGTATATGTTGAAGATATAGTACGTGAATATTTAATGAAAGAATTACAATATAATAAGGAAAAGGGTGGAAACTTTAATGTTTTTGCTGTTGAAGGAGCTACAGCAGCAATGTGTTATGTTTTTGACTCTTTAGTAGCTAATCATCTTTTAGAGAAAAAAGATAAGATAGCTATTATGGTTCCAGTATTTACACCTTATTTAGAGATTCCTTTACTACCAAATTATGATTTTGAAATAATACCAATAAGAGCTAAAGAAGCTTCTGTTAATGGTTATAGTTTATGGCAATATCCTGATAGTGAATTAGAAAAGCTAAAGGATAATGATGTAAAGGCTTTATTTATGGTTAACCCAGGAAATCCAAGTTCTATGGCTATAGATAAAGAAGGTCTTGATAAAATTATAGATGTTATTGAGAATTATAATAAAAATCTTATGGTAATATCAGATGATGTTTATGGAACTTTTGTTGATGATTATAAATCATTAATGTCAGAATTACCTTTCAATACCTTAGGAGTATATTCTTATTCAAAATATTTTGGTGTTACAGGATGGAGATTAGGAACAATAGCATTACATAATGATAATATCTTTGATAAGCTTTTAAAGGAACTTCCAAGGGAGAAGAAAGAAGATATAGAAAGAAGATATGCTCAAATGACTCCAAATATTGAAAAAGTACCATTTTTAGATAGAATTGTTGCTGATAGTAGACAAGTTGCTTTAAATCATACAGCAGGTCTTTCAACACCACAGCAAGTTCAAATGGCATTTTTTAGTTTGTTATCATTACTAGATACCAAGGGTGAATATAGAAGATTAACAAATAGAATATGTCATAAGAGACAAAAGTTATTTTATGAAGGGCTAGGACTTGAAATAAAAAGAAGTGAGAATGATGCAGCTTATTATGCAGAAATTGATTTTATAGAATGGTCTAAGTGCCATTATGGAGAGGAGTTTGCTGCATATTTAAAGACACAGTATAAGCCTGTTGATATATTAACAGAATTAGCTGATAAATATGGAATAATTCTTTTAGGCTGTGGAGGATTTGAAGGTCCAGAATGGTCAGTTAGAGTATCATTAGCCAATTTAAATGATGAAGATTATGTTAAAATAGGGAAGGCACTTCATGATATAATAAAAGAGCATATTGATTCTTTTGAAAGTGCAAAGGTTTTGGTATAGTTTTTAAGTAATCAAAAGATTGTATTAATAAGTAAGATTTTTAATCTTTATTTAGTTAATACAGTCTTTTTTATTGTAAATAAGTCCTAAATAGATTAATATTAAAATATTGTTACAATAATGAAAATAATAAAACTAGATATAATGTTTTAATGAAGTATTATACCTAGTTTTAGATAATTATAGGGAGAGTTAAGTTTATGAATTTAGATAATTTTGTTAAAAACGTTGATAGTAAGATATTAGAAATTGGTGAAGAGATTTATGTAAAAAATAATATAGTAGATATATATAGAGGAATAAACCATTATGCTATGAGTGTTGAAAATAAAGATTCAGAGTATATAGTAGACGTAGAAATTAGCGATGATGGTGAGATTCTTTATACTCATTGCGATTGTTCTAATAATATAGCAACTGCTTGTGAACATGCTGTGGCAGTTTATTTTAGATTAAGGTCATTAAAGAATAAGAAAACAGTTACTAAAAATAATATAGATATTAAAAAAATAGATTTTAATAAAGTGCTAGAAGAAAGAACAAAAGAAGAGCTTATAGAAATAATAAAAGAATATACTCTTAATAATAAGTATATAAGGAATGAAATAGTGTATAAATATTCACCTATAAGTGAAGAAATTGAATTAAATAGTGTAAAAGAACAATTAGAGACAATTATAAGAAAATATAGTGGAAGAGGAGGATTTATAGAGCATGGAAATATAGCTTTTATATCAAAGGATATAGAAGAACTTTTAGATAATGCTATGGATATGTTCTATGATGATGATGAAGTTGTAGCTCCTTTAGAAATTATACTTTACATAATAGAAAATTTAGTAAGACTTTCAGATTATATGGATGACCCTGGAAAAACATTATTTGACGTAATAAATAAAGCTATTTTATCCATTGATGAGATAATTGTAGAATCTTATGATTTATCAGAAGGAGTTAAGGAAAAAATATTTAAGAAGTTTTTTGAAGAAGTAGATAAGGATATTTATAATTTATGGACAGAATGGAAATTAGAAATATTAAATCAATCTATGCACTTTGCTGATAATGAAAAATTAAGAACAGAGCTTAAATATAAACTTAATAGTATACTAAAGGATTTAGATGAAAGTGATTATGATTTAAAAGCAAAAGACAAAATTATAACAATGCTATTTACTTTAGCTAAGTCTTATGGAAGTAAAGAGGAAGAATTGAAGTTTATAAGAGAGCATGTAGACTATAGAGATTTTAGAGAAATGCTTATAAAAACAGCTAAAAAGAATAAGGATTATAAAAAAGTTATAGAACTTGCAATTGATGGTGAAAAGAAAGCGAAGGATAAAGAATCAATTTATAAGTGGAAGGTTGAGAGATATAAAGCTTATAAAAATGCGGGAATGAAGAAAGAACAAATAGATTTAGCTATGGAACTTTTAATATTAAGTAATGATATTAAATTTTACATAGATTTAAAAAAGCTTTATTTAGAAGAGGGTAAAAATATTTATGATATATTAAAAGAAAAAATGAACGACGAATTTATTAATAAAAGTAAAGTTTATGTTGATATAATATTTGAAGAAAAAGATTATGATGCTGTAATTAAGTATTTAGAAATGAATCATTCAGAAATTGAAAAGTTTGCACCAAAAATAATAGATAAAAAGTTCAATGCTGTGAAAAAGATTTATAAAAATTATATATCTGAATTAATAAAGTTATCTTCTACTAGAAAAGAGTATAGAAAATTATGCTTAATTATAAAAAATTATAAGGAATTAATGGGAGATGAATTAGGAAATAAATTAATTGACCAATTAATAGAGGAAAATAAAAAAAGACCAGCATTGTTAGATGAACTTGAAAAGTTAAAACAAAATTAATTTTAGAGGCTGTAATGTTTAAGTAGGAGTGTTACAGTCTCATATTTTTAAACTTTGATTAGTATTGAGATAGAAAGAGAATCTTATTTAAATTAAGTCTAAATTTATAATATTAAAAAAAGACTATATAGATGTGTAGTAAAAGTGTGTCTATATAGCCCTTTGTGAAAGTAGAAAAGAAATTTTTGGTGTTCTTAAAATGTTTTTGCTAATTCAGCAGCTTTTTTAGAAGCTTGTTTTTTTAGATAATCTCTTTTATCTTTATAAACATCTAAACCATCTATAAATATTCCATCTATAGTTTCAGTACCTAGAAAGTTCATTATGTATTTTAAGTATTTATGTCCAAAGTCACTACTTTCTATATCACTGTGTTTATAAATGCCACCACTAGATTGAATATGTAAGGCTTTTTTTTCTTTTAATAGCCCTATAGGACCATTTGAATTAAATTTTATTGTTTTTCCAATCATAGAAATAGCATCAAGATATGCTTTTAATTTATTTGGCAGAAAGTGATTAAACATAGGATTAACAAAAACATATTTATCTGCTGAAATAAATTGGTCAGCAAATTTATTGAATTTTGATATTTTATTCTGTTCAGCTTTTGTAAGATCAGAAGGCTGTAAACCAGATTTTAGTTTGTTAAATATGTCAATAAATTCATTATCAATTGAAGGGATATTTTCCTTGGATAGATTGATAGTTATTATTTTATCATCTGGATGAGATTTTTTATATTCACGTAAAAATTTCTCTCCAACCCATGATGAAATTGATTTTCTTTCTTGCTGATTGTGTTCTGTAATATAAAGCACTTTACTCATTTGTATCTCTCCTAACATAATTTTACAAATTTAGATGTTGATATAGTTTTTGTAAAATACATCTTAATTATACGTCCTTATAGTACATGGCACAAATAATTTAATATATATAAAATATCAATTAATTAAGGAATATAATTAATAAATTTAAATAAATAAAGAATAATATATATAAATAAGTAAATTTAATAGTAATAACTTTAAATTGTATTAAATTGTTTATATACTTATAATGAAGGGGGTGACATTAATGCTTAAAAAATTATTTAAAAGCAATGAAGAAATAGAAGTGGATGAGGAACTTCAAAGAGAAGAAGAGGAAAGAAGAAAAAAACTTAAAAAGTTTTTAAGAAAGGCAACTTTTGAGGAATTCAGAAATCCAGGTACATATAGAACAATTATAAGAGTAAGGGATATACATGAAGGGAATATTGATATAAATAGCAGTTCAGATGTTGAAAAATGGATAAATAGAGTTTTATATAATAGATTTCAAATAATGAATATACATTGTCAGAGTAACAAAGATGGCATAGCCGAGTATATAATTACTTACTGGGAAGTTGTCCCACCTAAGGATTGGGAAAATAGAATTTAATAAATAAAATATATTTATGAAAAGGTGCTGATTTGATACAGCATCTTTGTCTTTTCTTTGACAATAATATATTAAATTTGTAAACTAAATATAAACAAATGTTAAGTAGTAAGCAAGAAAGGAGATTACGTTTCAAATAACTAAAGAGGAGATAGGGAAATGATAGAAATAAAAAATGTAAGAAAAGAGTATAAAATGGGAAAGGAAATTGTTGTAGCTTTAAATGGAATATCTCTTACTATTAATGATGGAGAATTTCTAGCTATAGTAGGGCCTTCTGGTTCTGGGAAGTCTACTCTTATGCACATTGTTGGTGGATTAGATAGACCTACAGAAGGGGAGGTTCTTTTTGATGGAAAGAACATTTCTAAATACAAAGATAAAGAAATGTCTAGATTTAGAAATAGTTCAATAGGATTTGTTTTCCAAGCTTTTAATTTAGAAAATACCCAAACTGCCCTTGAAAATGTAATGATGCCACTTATTTTTTCGGGAATGGGAAAGGCTGAAAGAAAAAAAAGAGCTATGGAAGCTTTGGAGAAAGTTGAACTTGCACATCTTGCTAAGCATAAGCCAAATGAAATGTCTGGAGGACAACGACAAAGAGTTTCTATTGCAAGAGCTATAGTTAATGATCCTAAAATAATTTTTGCAGATGAGCCTACAGGAAACTTAGATTCAAAAACAGGAAAGAATATAATGGATTTATTTTATAGTTTGAATGATAAAGGCTATACAATAATTATGGTTACTCATAATCCAGAAGAAGCGGAAAAGGCTAAAAGAGTTGTTCAAATAAAAGATGGAAATATAACAAGTGATAAAGTAAATAAGGCGGTGTAAAGTATGAAGTTTAGTGATAATATCTCTATGGCATTTAGAGATTTAGGTAGACGAAAGAAAAGAACTTTCTTTACATCTTTAGGTATTACCATAGGTTCTATATTAATTTTACTTATGGTTTCACTAGGTCTTATGCTTAATCAATTTTTAGTTGGTACCATAAATAGTGGTTCTAATGCAAAACAAATAACAGTCAATCCTTTAAAAGTTGATGCAAAAATGCCTAGTAATAGTAAGGAAGCTATAGAAAATATGCCTAAATGGCTTAAAACAAATTTTAAGAAAATGGATAATAACACTGTAAATGAAATTTCAAAAATAAATGGAGTTGAAGGTGTTAAAGCATCTATAGGTGCTACAATAGTTGAAGTGAATTATGATAATAAAATTCATTATGGTAACTTTAGAATTACAGGCTATGACTTAAATAATGATATTTATTTTAATAGTGAAATTCAATCAGCTAAAAGCAATTCAGGTAATAAAGACTTTAATCCAATTATTGCTGGTCAAAACTTAACAAAAGAAAATAAAAATGATGTATTAGTTGGTGAAAGTTTATTAAGTTCTTTAGGGGTTACTAATCCTAAAGATATAGTAGGAAAGACTATAACCATAGAAATCAATAACATTAATGGAACTCCTGTAAAACCATTTAAGAAAAGTTTTAAGGTTGCAGGTGTTATGAGCAAGTATATGCCAAATGGAAATGATATAGTTATGGATGCTGCTAATGCTGCTGATATAGCTGGTTTCTTACAATATACTCAAAGCTTTATGAAAACTTATGGTTATAATTCTATAACTGTAGAAGCCAAAAATATAAATGATGTGGCTACTATTACTAATGATATAAAAAATATAGGTTATAGTGCAACTTCTAATGAAGCTACAGCTAAAGAAGTAAGTGATAGCTTTAACAATATAACCTTAGTTTTATCTATATTAGGAATTATAGTTTTAATTGTTGCAGCTATAGGAATAGTTAATACCATGGTTATGGCAGTTAATGAAAGAACAAAGAGTATTGGTGTTATGAAATCAGTTGGAGCTAGTAATTCAGAAATAAGATCAATGTTTATTGTGCAATCTGGAGCAATTGGTTTTGTTGGAGGAGTAATTGGTTCTATAATAAGTTTTATAGTATTTAGAATTATGACCATGGCCATGGAAGCTAATTTTGCTTCAAAAGGAAACTCTATTACCATAATGAAAAATATACCTTGGTGGCTTGTTTTAGGAACTATAGTATTCTCTGTAGTAATAGCAGTGATTGCTGGTATTTATCCTGCACATAGGGCATCAAAATTAAATCCAATAGATGCTTTAAGGCAGTAGAAAGGAGAATAAGTTATGAAGTTTTCAGATGGAATTGTTATATCTGCAAGAGATATTGGAAGAAGAAAATTAAGAAGTATATTAACTATAATAGCTATAGCTGTAGGAACTATGCTTTTAGTTGTTATGCAAGGTATAGGAACTAGTATTACTAACACTACTACGTCATTTATAGAGAGCTTTGGAAATATGAATGAAATTATGGTGTTACCACAAAAATATAATGCAAATGAAAATTTTGCTACACAATTCCAAGGACAGTCAGAAAGTAGTAATCAAATATTGCCTTATACTCCTAATGTGCCTTTAAATCCTAAGGAAGAAAATAATACAAAAGCTATAACTAATGATACTTTAGAGAGTTTATCAAAAATTACTAATGTACAAAAGTTAAGTGCTTATGAAGCATCTAAGGTTAGTGATGTTAATATAGAATCAATTAACAAGGTTGGAGGAAGTACTGTAATTTTAGGGTACGATAAAAATTTCGATTATAAACAAGATGGAAAAATAGTAGCAGGAACAAATTTAAATGGTGCACCTAATGAGTTTTTACTTAAAAAAAGCTATGTGGAAGATATGGGGATTAAGGATTATAACTCTATAGTAGGGAAAAAGTTAACTTTAACAGTTAAAATGCCATATGTACCAGGAATACCAGAAATAAAACCGTTAACTATAACAGGAGTTGTAAAAGGAGTTTATACAGAGAAAAATGCATATTCTCCTGGAGATATAATAACATTTAGCAATATAACAAATAAAATAAATGCTTATTATCAAGGAAAAAATAAAAATGATATTAAATCAAATTATTCTATGGTTACCTTAAATGTTAGTTCACAAAGTCAAATTCCAGCTATAGTAAGTACAATTAATAAAAATTTAGGTTATTCTACATTTTATCTAGGAGAAATTATTGGATTTGCAAGTGTATTTACAGGTTTTGTAAGTAGTATTTTGGATATTGCAGCTATAATAGTAATAGCAGTAGCAGCTGTAGGACTTGCAAATACAATGACAATGACTATTCAGGAAAAAAGAAAATGGATTGGTATTATGAGATCACTTGGAGCTACTAAAGGAAATATAAGTTCAATATTTTTAGTGCAATCATTGATTTTAGGTATACTTGGTGGAATAGCAGGTTGTATAGTAGCAGCTATAGGAATAGAAGGAATAAATTTGTGGCTCTCAGCAACAGGAAAGGACTTTACTATAAGCTTAACAGCTAATAATTTAAGTCTTGGATTTATAATAGCTATAATAGTATCTCTACTTGCAGGATATATGCCTTCAAGAAGAGCAGCTAAAATGGATGTTGTAGAAACTATTAATGAAGAATAAAACAATAGAAACTATAAATATCTGTATTAATTGACTTCATAGTCAATAATACAGATATTTTAGTTTATCTATCAGTTAAAGTGAAAGACCTACTTGAATTAAGCAATTGTTTATTTAAGAAATAAATATTTTAAAATTGACATAATTCTGTAAAAAATATAAGATAAAATATCATAAACACAATTAAATTCAACTGTAGAATGTAAGGGAGGTTGAATTTCATTATGAAGGATGAAGTTAAAAAAGATGATTTAGCAAAGGAAAATATTATGAATAAGGGTAATGGAAATAATTTTTATAAAAAAATATGGTTTTGGATTCTTGTTGTGATTGCTATTGGAGGTGTTGCTGGTACAGCAGTTTATGCTCAACATAAAGAAAAAAATGAGCAAACTCAACTTATAAAGCAATTAGAAGTGCAAGGACAAAGTAATAATAGTACTACTAATAATGGAAATAGCGTAAGTAGTAGTTCTTTTTCACAAAGTATTAATGGACAAAGCCAAAGTGTAACTATAGAGAGTGATGGAACTATATTACAAGAAAATCCTAATGCAGATAATTCTACTGCAAAGGAAGTTGATTTAAAGACTGGAGCTTATGAAGTAGGAAAAGATATTATGCCTGGTTATTATGAGGTTGCAGCTACAGGAACAGGTAAAATAGATGTATATGATAGTGCAGGAAATGAAATGTTAAATGCCACTATAAAAGAGGGCGATAAAACAGGAGTAGCGACTATTAAAATGCAATTAAATAAAGGGGAAAAAGTTGATTTACAAGGATTCCAAGGTGTTAAATTTACTCCATATACACATAAGTATCTATCAACATTAAATGAAGGAACTTATGAAGTTGGACAATCAGTAAAACCGGGAAATTATTCAATGGAAATTCCAGCAGGAACAGGTTCAGTCTCTGTATTAGACGCAGTAGGAATTCCAATATATAATGAAATGATTGTAGAAGGTCAAAATAATAATCAAAGTCAAAAAATTAATTTAGAGTTAAAAGTAGGAGATACTATAAATATAAATGGCGTTAATGGAGTAAAATTAACACCTAATAATTAAAAGTATTTAATTTGTAAAAGTAATACTAGGAATTTTTGTCCTAGTATTATTTTTTTTAGAATTGGAATACTAGAAGTAGTTTTATCTGATAGCTAGATGCTGTAATACTCTATGTTCTAAAGGAAACTCCACTGGTATTACTTACTGAGTAAGTTGCTATAACTAAATTAAGAATTAGATAGTCACTTAAGTAGGAAATAAACAGCCTTATGCTTTTAGGTAACTATCATTAAGCATTGAGATAGAATCAAAACTCCACCTGAATTAAGTTTATGTTTATTTGAATTAGGACTGTGTGTATTTAGATGAGTCGATGATAATTCATTAGTTGTGTTATAATAAAATAAGTTTTTAAGATAGATGAAAAATTTATATATTTATGGAGAGTTGTGTTTATGAAGAAAATTATAATAATAGAAGATTCTGAAGTCATTAGAGAAGAACTTAGAAGTTTTTTAAGTAAGTATGGCTATGATGTTGTTTTAGCAATGGATTTTGAAAATATATTAGAAGAAGTTAAAGAGCTTAATGGAGATTTAATTCTTCTTGATGTAAATCTACCAGTTTTTGATGGTTACTATATTTGTAGAGAAATTAGAAAAGAATCAGATATTCCTATAATTATTGTAACTAGTAGAGATAGTGAAGTTGATGAGCTTATGAGTATGAATTTAGGAGCTGACGATTTTGTTACAAAGCCTTATAATACTCAAATATTATTAGCTAGAATTGAATCAATTTTAAGAAGAGCTTCTAGAGTAGTTGAAAGTTCAGATTTATTAGAGCATAATGGAATGACTTTAAATCTTTCTAATGGTACCGTAAATTATGGAGGAGAAAGTTTAGAAATAACAAAAAATGAACTTAAAATATTATCTTACTTAATGAAAAATAAGGGGAATATAGTTTCTAGGGAAGACTTAATGACATATCTTTGGAATTCAGATTTTTTTGTTGATGACAATACTTTATCTGTTAATATAACTAGATTAAGAAAAAAACTTGAGTCTATAGGTGTTAAAGATGCTATAGAAACTAGAAGAGGACTTGGGTATATAATGCAATGAATTTAAGAAAATATTTTAAAGAAAGGTTCTATTATCTTTTTTTAAATTTAATAATGTTCATGGCAATTGCATTTGTAATGAAATTAGCTAATATCCCTAATGTGATAATATTTTTAGTATTTTTAATTTGGTTTACACCTTTAATTTTATATATTTTTTCTGAGTATTTTAAATCTAAAAGATATTATGGGGAGCTTTATAGTATAAATGAAAATTTAGATAAGAAATATTTATTGCCAGAGATAATTGAAGAACCAGAATTCTTAGAAGGAAAAATAGTTCACGAAATTTTACGAGAAGCTAGTAAATCAATGTATGAAAATGTTAGAGTTTATAAAAATAAAGAAGAAGAGTATAGGGAGTATATTGAAACTTGGGTTCATGAAATAAAAACACCTATAGCATCTATAAGACTTATGCTAGACAATAATAAAGAATTTATAGATAAAAGATTTAGTAGTGAAATGGATAAGGTTGAACTTTTTATTGAACAGGCACTATATTATTCAAGAAGTAATGATGTTAGTAAAGATTATATAGTAAGAAAGTTTTCTATAAAAGATTCAATATATAAAGTAATAAAAAGAAGTTCTAGAGATTTTATATCAAAAAGAATTTCTTTGGATGTATTTGAAAAAGATAAAATTATTTATAGTGATCCTAAGTGGGTAGAGTTTATTGCTAATCAAATTATAGGAAATGCAGTAAAGTATTCTTTAGATAAAGGTGGCAAAATATCATTAAAACTTATAGAAGAAAAAGAAAGTATAAAGTTAACTATAAGTGATAATGGTGTTGGAATAGAAGAAAGGGATATAAAAAGAGTTTTTGAAAAAGGGTTTACAGGAGAAAATGGTAGAAAATTTGGAAAGTCAACAGGAATGGGGTTATACCTTTGTAAGAAACTATGTGATAAATTAGGTATAGGAATATCATTAAAATCAAAGATAAATGAAGGAACTGAAGTTACTTTAGTTTTTCCTCAAAGTAGTATGATGCGATTAGAAGAATAAGTAAAGAATAATAGCCCAGTCTATAAATAGACTGGGCTATATTGTTACAAAATATACAGAAACAGCATTTTGCTGCATTTATGATAATAGCATAATTTTGTATTAAAGAAAAACTATAATAATAAATTTATTTGAATAAATATAAAAAAAAAACTAAAAATATAAAAATTATATTGGAAAATAATATAGAAATAATATACAAATAGTAATTTATATGATAAATGCTAAAAAAAGAATTAATTAAATTAATTAAAACAATAGAAATTTTAGTAAAATAATTAATTAACTAATTAACAAAAATTTCTTTTTTATAAAGTAAATTTACAAGTCAATTATTAGATTTCTTAAAATAAGGGTAAAAATTATTGAGGAAACATGAATAAGTGTAACTAATTTGTAAAAAAACAAGTTGACAATTAAAAAAAAAGGTGATACTATATAACAAGTGATAATGATTATCAATAACTTTTGAACTTTATCACTTATTATATAAATTGGTATCATAATAATAATACTTAAACAAAGCAATACATAAGTATTATAGGAATTATTATATAAATTATACAAAAGATTAGGAGAATTCAAATGAATGCAGGGTTAACACAAGAACAACTTCTCAAGAAGAGTAGAAAAAAGAAGTTCCTAATGATGTTAGGAACTATGGGACCTGGAATTACAGTTATGCTTGCAGATACTGATGCCGGTTCTATAATAACAGCAGCTCAATCAGGAGCTCAATGGGGATATAAGTTGATATTATTAAACTTAATACTTATTCCAATGCTATATTTTGTACAAGAATTAACAACTCGTATAGGAGTAACAACAGGTAAAGGTCACGGAGACTTAATAAAAGATACATTCGGAAAAGGATGGGCTTACCTTTCAGTAATAACATTATTTATATCAACAATAGGAGCACTTATTACAGAGTTTTCAGGAATGATGGGTGTAGGACTATTATTTGGTATTTCAAAATGGATAATGGTTCCTCTTGTTGTAGTAGCTTTAATACTTTTAAGTGCTACAGGAAAGTACAAAACAGTTGAAAGAATTGCAATTGTCGTAGGATTATTTGAACTTGTATTTATACCAGCAATGATATTTGCACATCCAGATTATCATGCAGTACTTGCTAGTTTAGTAGGACCTCAACCTTTAAATAGTTCAGCATATTGGTTATTAATAGCAGCAAACGTTGGTGCAGTTATAATGCCCTGGATGGTATTCTATCAACAAGGAGCAGTTGTTGATAAAGGACTTACAGAAAAAGATTTAAAGTTTGGAAGAATAGACACAATAGTTGGTTCAATAGTTACTCAATTAATAGTTGTAGTTATAGTTATAACAGTTGCAGCAACTATAGGTAGAACTAATCCTAATGCATCTCTTAATACAATTCAACAAATAAGTGATGCCTTAACACCTTTCCTTGGAAATCTTGGAGGTAGAGTAGTATTTGCTATAGGAATATCAGGAGCAGCTTTAATAGCAGCAATAGTTGTTTCATTAGCAGCTTCATGGGGCTTTGGAGAATTATTTGATAGACCATGTAGTTTAAATAATACTTGGAAAGAAGCACCTTTATTTTATTCTTTCTACTGTGGAGCATTAATTGTAGGTGGAATAATAGTGTTATCAGGAATTCCATTAATTCCATTAACATTAGGTGTAGAAGTTTTAAATACATTACTACTTCCAATAGTATTAGGATTTTTAATAGCTTTAGGTTGGAAAGTACTTCCTGAAAATTATAAACTTAAAATATGGGAAAAGATAATATTAATATGCATATATATAATAGTTTGTGGATTAGGTGTTGTTACAGTAATAATGACATTCTTCCCTAACTTAGTATAAAGTTTATTAATAGGGATTGTCTCAAAGTGGAATTAGGTTCTATCTTTGAAGACAATCCTTATTTTGTTTACATAATATTTGTAGATTTTCTTTAAAATATATTGGATTATTTTATTTAGTATATTTTTTTCATTTTTATTAAAAAATAAAAGTTATTATTAAAAATTTCAATTAAAACTTAAATAAATAATAATTAGGACCTAAAGTTAAAGGATTAATTTTTTTGAATCATTTATTTATGTAATTTGAATGAAAGATTTTTTGTTGATATAACTAAGATGAGGATTAATAGGGAGAAGTAGCTTTGGAGGGATCGCTTATGAATAAAAAGTATATGAAAACTGTAAAGAATAAAGAATATTATAAGTTTAAAAAACTTTTAGATAAGGACGGAGACCATATTTTCAATGCTGTATGTGATGAATTAGGGGAATATAGTAAGGATGCTGAAAGACTTTATGATTTAACTGTAATGAAAGTTTGGGAAGACATTTCTAAAAAGGGAACTATGGAAAAAAAATTCATAGATTATATAAGTGAAGTTATTGGAGATTTATCTATTGAGGACAATTCAGATTATAGTCTTCATATAGCAATGGATGATACTTTTAGTAAAAGAATTTTAAAAATAAGAGAGCGTGTTTATAGAAATCAAAGAGTTGTTGGAAAAATAATAATAAAGGAATTAAAAAAAGAGTTAGGAATTGAAAATACTATATATGAAAGTTTAATAAATACTTATAACATAACATCAAGATCAAGAGATGCCTATGGTAATTTTGTAAAAAGACATTCTTTTTCTTCAAATTGTTATTTTTATGCTGTTGTTATAACAAATCATAGTATACATTTTAAACCATTAACAATAAAATATGAAGTTGTAAATGATGAAGAAAATTATATAAGTAGTGAATTTAGTGATATAGAATATGTTGAAATAGTAAAAAGTGAAATGGAAAACTTACCAGGGCCATTAATAATTAAGTTGAAAAATGGAAAGAAAATTGAATTAAAATATATAAGAAGTATGGATATAATAAAACTTAAAAATTTTTTAAAACATTTATTTATAGAAAAAGGCATATATGGGGTAGCAAGCTAGGGCTTGCTTTTTTTGTTATAAAAATTTTATTTGGGTGAGTAGAAATATAGATAAAAATAAATTATTATAGAATCTAAAAAGGATAAAAATAAAGTTAGATTTTGATATAATATTTATTATGATTTAAACAAATGAGGTGAAAAAACTTTGGGAAAACATTGGGGAAAATTTTTCCAAATAATTAAGGGGGATTTTTAAGATGTATACAAAAATTGCTTTTAATAATGTAAAGAAAAGTTTAAAGGATTATACAATATATTTTCTTACTTTAAGTTTTGCTGTATGTATTTTTTATGCTTTTAATTCTATTGGAAATCAAAAAGCCATGAAGGATATATCAGAAAATACAGCAACTTATATAGAAATTATAAGAAATGTTATATCAGGAGTTTCTTTATTTGTATCTTTTATTTTAGGGATACTTATAATCTATGCTAATAATTTTTTAATAAAAAGAAGAAAAAGTGAACTTGGAATGTATATGATTCTAGGAATGGGAAAAAGAAAAATTTCTCAGATTTTAGTAACAGAAACTTTTTCTATAGGTCTTATTTCTTTAGTTATTGGTTTAGGTTTTGGAATAGTATTATCACAAGGATTATCAATTTTTACAACAAGATTATTTAATTTAAGTTTATCGCAGTACATATTTTCTATATCTATAGATGCCATAATAAAAACAATAATATATTTTGGTGTAATATTTCTTTTAGTAATGATCTTAAATGTCTTGGTAATAAATAAATATAAACTTATAGACTTAATAATGGCAAGAAGAAAAAATGAAAAAGTCACAATGCGAAATCCTATAGTTTTATTTATTATATTTATTGCTGGAATTGTATCTCTAGGAAGAGCCTATTATTTAATATTAAATCAAGGTACTGATGTTACAAAAGCTAGTGAAATAACTACACCACTTTTTTTAGGTGGTATGGGAACTTTCTTATTTCTCTTTGGAATTTCTGGATTTTTATTATATGTTATAAAGAAAAATAAAAATATTTATTTAAAAGGTCTTAATATATTTGTTGTTAAACAAATTAGTAGTAAAATAAATACTAATTTTATTTCAATATCAATAATATCTCTTATGTTATTTGTAACTATAGTTTCATTATCAGCAGGTCTTGGATTAAAAAATGTATTAGAGAAAAATTTTGAAGCTACAACACCATTTGATGCTACTCTTCAATTAGTATCACAGAACAATAAAGAAACTATAAGTGAGGCATTGAAAAAAAGTAACATTTCTTTGCCTAAGGATTTTAAAACAGTTGCTTATAATACATACGATAGTAAATTAAATATAAGTAAAATGACTAAAAATAATTTAATGGATTCCCCAGCAACTGTAATGAGTATTAGTGATTATAATAATATAATGAAACTTGAAGGGAAACCTACAGTAAATTTAAAAAGTAATGAAGTTTTAATAACATCAAATTTTAATCTGTTAGAACCTTCTTTAAATGAATTTATAAAATCAGGAAAAGAAGTGACTATAAATAATAAAGATTATATTGTAAAGAATCAAGAAGTTTTAGATAGAGCTTATAGATCAATAGGAATGACTGTAAATATATGTACTATAATAGTGCCTGATGATGCAATAAAAGGGTTAAATATGGAATTTTCCTATATGGATATAATTTATGGAGATAATAGGAAAGGAGGAGAAGAATTTATTAATGATTTAAGGAAGAAATATGGAGTTCAATATAAAAATTCAGGATATGATGGATTTCTTTTAGTAGATACAAAAATCAATATTTATGAAACTAACAATGGTGTGACATCTATAATCTTATTTATTACTATTTATTTAGGTGTAATATTTCTTTTAACAAGCGCTGTGGTTTTAGCACTCCAACAATTATCAGAGGCTAGCGATAGCGTAGAAAGATATAAAGCTTTAAAGAAAATTTCAGTTACACAGGAAGAGATTAATAAAACAATATTTTTTCAAACTTTAGTTTATTTTGGAGCACCCTTATCGTTAGCCATAGTAGATTCAATTGTTGGGTTAAACTTTGTTAATAAATTTGTTAAGATATTTGGAAGACAAAGTATAATGAGAGCATCACTGATGACATTTATGTTATTAGTTATAATATATTTAGGCTATTTTATAGCAACATATGCAAGTTATAAAAATACAATAAATTCAAAAAGATAAACCTAGACTTAATTCAGATGGGTGGGTGACTCCATCTGAATATTTAGTTGTAGAATAAATTTAAGAAGTGTTTATTTCGAGCTTGTTTTAATCAAAAAATAATTCATTCTTGAGTTATATTGACAAGGTAATTATGGTAATATTATGATTAAGAAAGAATTACTATGGTCAAAATTATGGAAATATATTTATTATTTTGGCAAAAAGGAGGTTATGATAATGGAATATCGTTGGGCAACATTAGGTTGTGGAGTAATTGCTAATCAACTAGCAGAGGCAATGGACAATAGGGGGAAAAAATTATATTCTGTTGCAAATCGTACACATGAAAAAGCAGTTGCATTTGCTGAAAAGTATGGTATTCAAAAAGTATATGAGAATATAGATGAGGTTTTTGAAGATGAAAATGTAGATATTATTTATATTTCTACTCCTCACAACACTCATATAGAATATATGAAAAAAGCACTTAATGCAGGGAAACATGTACTCTGTGAAAAATCAATTACTTTAAATAGTCAAGAACTTCAAGAAGCTATGGAACTAGCTTCAAAAAATAATGTAATTTTAGCAGAAGCAATGACAATTTTCCATATGCCAATTTATAAAAAGTTAAATGAAATCATTAAATCTGGAAAATTAGGTTCTCTTAAATTAATTCAAATGAACTTTGGAAGCTACAAAGAATATGATATGAGCAATCGTTTCTTTAATCGTAACTTAGCAGGAGGAGCTATGTTGGATATTGGAGTTTATGCTCTTTCTTTTGTTAGATGGTTTATGAACTCAAAGCCAACTGAAATATTATCTCAAGTAAAATATGCTCCTACTGGTGTAGATGAACAAGCAAGTATTTTATTAAAGAATAAAGAAGAAGAAATGGCAACAGTAATTTTATCATTACATGCAAAACAACCTAAACGCGGAACAGTATCTTTTGATAAAGGTTATATTGAGATATTTGAATATCCACGTGGTGAAGAAGCTGTTATCACTTATACAGAAAGTGGAGAGAAAGAAGTTATAAAAGTAGGTAATACAGAAAATGCTCTTGTTTATGAAGTTGAAGATATGGAAACAACAGTTTTAGGAAAAGAAAATATTATGTATTTAGATTATACTAAAGATGTTATGGATATTATGACAGAAATACGTAATGAATGGGGAATGAAATATCCTGAAGAAGAAAACTAAGCTATATTATTAAAAATCATTAAATAAAAAAGGAACCCATATATAGACTTTTTATAAGTATCTATTATATAGGTTCTTTTTTGTAATTTTATTTTCTTTAATTATGATTTTTTACGTTTTAATAATTCTTTTTCAATTTCCTCAAGTGATTTACCATGAGTTTCTGGAACATAACGTATGATAAATGGAATAGCAAGGAAAGAGAAAACTGCAAAAATTCCAAATGGTCCACCAACATTATTATGGAAAGCAGCAAGAATAATTAAGAAGAATTGTGTTACAATCCAGTTTGCAATCCAGTTTGCTGCAGATCCAAAAGAAGATCCAACTCCACGAACACTTAATGGGAACATTTCACCAATAAGTATCCAAGCAATAGGTCCCCATGAAATAGCAAATGCAATTATATAGATTCCAATAAGAATTATAGTATATACAGCTGCTGATTCAATATTTATTGTGTAGTTGATAATAGTTAATATACCAAGTGAAGCTCCCATTATGAAAGCACCCCATATTAGTAATTTTCTACGTGGAAACTTGTCCATAATCATAGTAGCTACAATTGTTGATAAGAAGTTAAGTACACCTATACCTACAGAAATCCAAATTGCTGAACTAGCAGAAAAATGGAATCCGTTGATGAAAACTTGTGGAAGGTAGTAAATAACTGAATTTATTCCTACAAGTTGTTGGAAGAACATAATTCCAATAGCAGCTAAAAGAGCTGGACGAGCTATGCTAAATAACTCTTTTACACCGCCTTTATGAATATTAGCATCGGCATTTTGTATATCATAGAATTCACTATCTATTTCTTCAGCAGTATATGTTGGTCTTAATTGAGTTAGTATTCTATGTGATTCATCCTTTCTACCTTTACGAACAAGGAAACGAGGTGATTCAGGAAGAACTATACTACCAATGAATAATGCTAAAGCAGGAAGTACTGCTGTTCCAAGCATCCATCTCCAATCTGCCCAACCAGCAATATTATGATTAAGTAAACCAAGGTTTGCTATATATGCAAGTAAAATTCCAGCAGTAATCATAAGTTGGAAAAGTGATTCTAATGATCCACGTCTTTCTTTAGGAGCAAGCTCAGCTAAGTAAGTTGGAGTTAATGCAGATGCAGAACCAACTGCTAAACCTAAGATAATTCTAGCTATTACCATGATTATGAAATCTGGTGCAAAAGCTGACATTAATGCCCCAACAATAAAGAGTATTGAAGCGGAAAATAAAAGTATTTTACGTCCGTATCTATCAGATAATCCCCCAACAGATAAAGCTCCAATACAGGAACCAATAAGAACTGCAGAGGTTACAAAACTAATTTGAGAAACTGATAAATGCAGTGATTTTTCAATAAGTGGTGATGCACCAGAAATAATACCGGTATCGAAACCAAATAATAATCCACCAAGTGCACCAATAACAAAAATAACATTGCTATTTAATGAACGAGTATTAGACATAATGATCGCTTCCTTTCTTCTTTTGTTTTGAATAAAATTTAAATAAAACAAAAGTTTTCATCTGTTGTTATATAGTCCGAATGAAATAAACGTTTTCATCTATTGTATAAGTCAAATCAAGTAAACGCTTTCATTAACCTTATTATATAGCTATATTTTAAATAAAGCAAGTACTTAATTTACTGGAAATGAGTAGGTTATATTTAATAAAGTATGAAATAAAAATTAATAATGTTTACAAATGGTAAATAAAGAGTGAATAAGATTAAGTTGATTGGGCTTAAGGAAAAGCTAGGAGTAGTAGATTTTAAGCTAATATTAAGATATATTAAAAAATTTTTTTTCAATTTCTAAATAAGAGTTTATTTACTTAAATTTCAATTAAAACTATATATTGGGATTGAAAATTATAAGAAAAAATAAAAATTTTTTTTATAAATTATTAATTAAGGGGCAAATTTATAAAATTTTTAAAGGTATATTTAACTAAAATACATAATAAGGGGTAGTTTTTTTCTATTATTTTAAAATAGCTATAATAACTAAGTGAATAATTATCTTACAAAATTGAAAGTTAGATGAAAGATAATTAAATATGACAAATTATTTAATATGGTTATAATAAACGTAGACTTAATTCAGTGGAAATTGATTCAAACTGAATATTTAGTCGCAATTATCTAAATAGACGAGGATATTTATCTCCTACTTAAGTGACTATCTAAATCTTGACTTAGTTATAGGAACTTGCTTAGCGAACGATGCGAGTTAAGTTTCTTATAAAAGCTAGGAAGATGAAAGCCTCTAGTTATTAAATAAATTAAAAGAAAGTAAAACACTTTAAAAAAGAGGGAGGAATAAAAAGTGGAAACTATTTTAAAGGTTAATAAGGTTGAAAAATATTACGGAAATAAAGGTAATATTACAAAAGCTTTAAATAATATAAGTTTTGAAGTTGAAAAAGGTGAATTTGTTGGAATTATGGGGCCATCAGGAAGTGGTAAAACAACACTTTTAAATTGTATTTCAACTATAGATAAAATAACAGCAGGTAATATAGTTATAAATGGTACTGAAATAACGAACTTAAAGGGAAGAAGGCTTGAAAAGTTTAGAAGAGATGAACTTGGATTTATATTTCAAGATTTTAATCTGTTAGATACTTTAACTACTTATGAAAATATTGCTTTAGCATTAACTATTCAAAGGAAAAAGCCTAGTGAAATAGATAGGAGTATAAAAGAAGTCACAGAAAAGTTAGGTATAGATAAGTTACTTGAAAAATATCCTTATGAAATGTCTGGAGGACAAAAGCAAAGAGTTGCTTCAGCTAGAGCTATTGTTACAAACCCAAGTTTAATATTAGCAGATGAACCAACAGGAGCTCTTGATTCTAAATCAGCTAGAATGCTTCTTGATTCTTTTGAAAACTTGAATAAGGAAATGCAAGCTACTATTTTAATGGTAACTCATGATGCTTTTACAGCAAGTTATGCACATAGAATTTTCTTTATTAAAGATGGAGAAATTTTTAAAGAACTTGTTAGAGGAAATGATAGTAGAAAAGAATTTTTCAATAAAATCATGGAAGTTGTAACTTTACTTGGAGGTGAAGGTGCAGATGTACTTTAAAATAGCCTTAAATAATGTAAAGAAAAGTTTTAAGGATTATGGAATTTATTTTCTTACATTAACTTTTGCAGTATGTATATTTTATGCTTTTAACTCTATAGGAAGTCAAGCTGTTATGAAAAAAATGGATGCCAATACAGCAGCTTATATGACTATTGTTAAAAATGCTATGTCTATGGTTTCTGTATTTGTGTCATTTATTTTAGGTGGATTAATAATATATGCTAATAACTTTTTAATCAAAAGAAGAAAAAAAGAGCTTGGTATATATACTATGCTTGGAATGGCAAAGAAAAAGATTTCACAAATCTTAGTTATGGAAACTCTTTTAATAGGTATAATATCTTTATTAGTAGGATTAGGACTTGGAATAATTTTATCACAAGGTTTATCAATTGTAACAGCAAAGTTATTTGAACTAAGTGCAGATACATATGGTTTTTCTATATCGATGTTAGTAATAATTAAAACAATAATTTATTTTGGGATAATATTCTTTTTAGTAATGATATTCAATATATTTGTAATTAATAAATATAAATTAATAGATTTACTAACTGCAAGTAGAAAAAATGAAAAAATTAAGGTTAGAAATCCAATGCTTTCATTTGTAATATTTCTTATAGGTGTAGCTTTATTATGTGGAGGATATTATTTGATTCTTGAAAAGGGAATGTATATGACTAATATGGCAGAGCTTGCAATACCTATTATCTTAGGAACAGTGGGAACATTCTTCTTTTTCTTTGGTATAGCTGGATTTATACTATATCTTATTAAGAAAAACAATAAAATATACTTAAAAGGACTTAACATATTTGTTACTAAGCAAATAAGTAGTAAGATAAATACTAACTTTGTATCAATGTCTTTAATATCATTAATGTTATTTATAACAATAGTTGCTTTATCATCAGGTTTAGGACTTAAGAATTCTATGGAAAGTAGCTTAAAGGCAACAACTCCATTTGATGCAACTGTACAAGTGCTATATACAGGGGATTCAAAGCCAATAACAATGGAACAAGCATTAAAGGCAGATAATGTAACAATACCTCAAGATTATGAAAAAGCATTTTATAATACTTATGATAGTGGAGTTAAATTATCAACTTTAACAGGTAATAGTAAATATTCATATAATGTAGATGTTATACCAGTTAGTGAATATAATAAAGTTATGAAATTAGAAAGAAATAAAATAGTTAATCTTGGAGAGAATGAAATTTTAATAACTTCAGATAGTAATCAAGTTATAGAAGGATTAAATAATTTTATCAAATCAGGAAAGACAGTAAAAATAGGTGATAAAGATTATAAGGTTCAAAATAAAGAAGTATTAAAGAGAACTTATCAAACAGTAGGTATGACTATAAATATATGTACATTAGTTGTGCCAGATAGTGCTGTAAAAACCTTAACACTAACAGGTGGATACTTAGATTTAAATTATAAAAATGTAAGTGCTGGAGATAAGTTTGTAAATGACCTAGGTCTTAAACATGGATTTAAAAATTTAAAAGAGCATGACAATGGTTTTGTTATTTTAACAGTTACAAGAACAGATTTATATGCTCAAAATAAAGGGATGAATGCAATAATCTTATTTGTAACTATATACTTAGGAGCTATATTCTTATTAACAAGTGCAGCAGTACTTGCTCTTCAACAATTATCAGAAGCAAGTGATAGTATAGGAAGATATAATTCCTTAAGAAAAATTGGAGTATCTCAAAGTATGATAAATAAGGCAGTATTTAAACAAACTTTAATTTACTTTGGGGCACCATTATCTCTAGCAATTGTAGATTCAATTGTAGGATTAATATTCACTAATAAATTTGTATCTATATATGGTAACCAAAACATTTTACTTCCATCATTATTAACATTTGCTTTATTAATGATAATATATATTGGATACTTTATAGCAACATTTATAAGCTATAAGAATGTAATAAGAGAAAAATAAAAAACAACAAAAAGGAACTGTTTTTAAAAACAGTTCCTTTTTTGTAAGATAAAAAATCAATCTTTTATTTATTAAATAAATGTGTGTGTAAAATTTTTTAACAATTAATAGTTTATTGCTGTAAAAATATTATACCATATTAATAAAATGTTGAAAAATAATATTAGATAATATTTTTGTTTAGTTATTTAATATTTAGTAGATATTATATAAATAATATCCACTAAAATTCTTTTTTATTAGTATATAATAAATTTTAATATTAATTTATTTAAGAATTAAAAATGAAAGTATATATTTATCTCATAGCTATAAAAAATATTGTGTTAAAAATTTATATATTATTGCTATAATTAATAGAAATTAGCGGAAAAGAAATACAAATGCCATTACTATAAGAATTATAGCACCAAAAATCTCCGCATATTTGTTGTTTATTTTGCTTCCCATTATAGTTCCTAAGATTCCACCGCTTAAAGAGATTAGAAATGTTACAATAGCAATTATTAATGAACTAGAGTAAATAGATACACCATTCATCATTCCAAAACTAACACCTACTGCTAGAGCATCGATACTAGTAGCAAAACCAAGACCCATTAAGTCCTTAAAATTAATTGATTTTTCAATTTCATCTTCATCGCCATCACCTTTAAAAGCTTCATAAAGAACTTTAGTACCTAAGACAAAGAAAATTATAAAGACTATAATAGGAGAGTACTTAGAGACTATTTTACTAAAAGCACCTCCTACGAAATATCCTATTAATGTCATCACACCTTGAAATATACCAAAAACAAGAGCCATATTAATGGTATCTTTTAGATTAATTTTTTTTAATCCCATTCCTTTAGCTATACAAACTACAAATGCATCCATAGCTAGTCCTATACCTATAAAGATAATTGATAAAAAGTTCATATTGACCTCCTAAGTTTAATAATACATTTAATAATTAATTTTGAAGAAAGCTTATTTTATTACTGAAAAAAAGCAATAAAAAAAGACTTACAGGTACTTCAAAAAGCACCTATAAGTCTCGTTATTTAATACTAAGCCAGACTCATAAAAAGAGCCAATGTGTTGACTTAGTAACTTGAAATCAAGCTAACTACTCCCTTACGGCTATAATATCAATTTTAATTACAAGTTATTTTAACATTATTAAAAAAAAATATCAAGAAATTCAGCAAAGTAAATTAAATTTTATCTGATAGCTAGAACTAAGTATTCAAATGGAGCCAAAACTCCACCTGAATTAAGTCTACCTTTATTTAATTTAAGATTAAGAAATCTGTTTAGAAGAAGACTCAGTATCTTCTGTATATCTGTTGTATTTTTTAAATAGGAATAGTAATACTATAATTCCTGCTATTCCGTAAAATAAAGCAGATATATAATAGGCTATAGCATATCCCTTAATACTTGAAAATAAGAAATATTTAGTAAATATTCCTCCAAAAATGTATCCAAAAGCTTGTAGAGCACTAACTACAGCGTTGAATTCTGCTCTTACAGATTTTTTTACAAAACTCATTGGAAGAGCTTGAGTTATAGGTTGAGAAGCATTAGCAAGTCCTGATCTAATAAATAAAGTAATACCAACACCTATAACTATGAAACTTCCAAATAATTTTCCATTAGCAAGAATACAGAAAATTGGTATAGCGAAAAGAAATAGTCCACCAATAGATGCTACAGAACCGAATTTTTTTTCAAATTTAGGTGAAAGCATCATAAATATTACTGAGGCAACATAAGTTAAAGCAAGAATTATAGAAACAGTACCTCTTTCTATGTGCAGATATTGGTTTAAATATATAGGGAAATAAGGACAAATTAATGCTGCACCAAAACCAATAGAAAAACTAAATATAAGCCATATTATTATATCTTTATTTTTAAAAATACTAAGGTTAAATTTATTTTTTGTGGATTTAGTATTAATTTGTTTTTCTTCAATATAGTCTTTAGTTTTTTCTTTTAAGAAAAGTAGAATAATAAATACAATTAAAGCAATGGCACAAACAGCCCATAATATTACTTTAAATGCTTTGAAATATTCTAGTTTTTCAGTTAAAGTCAATAGACTAGGAGCGCTACTAAGCTTATCAGCATTTGCATAATTTATGTGTAAAAATTTAGAGAAAAAATACACAACTAAATTCCCATCAAATAGTGTAGCTAGTGCTGTACCAATTAAGTTTGCATATAAAGCTCTTGCAAAGATTTTAGTTCTATTTTCAAGAGTTGTATATGCTGATAACATAGGAGCTAGAAAATATAACATTAAGTTAGCACCAGTTAAAAATAAGACAGTTAAAATGCTAACAATATAGGAATTATTTAAATACATTATTCCAATCATACTTCCTATAATAACAAAAGAAAATGGAAGTAACATTTTTTTATAACCTAATTTAGTAACAAAAACTAAAACAAAAGCAGAAATTAAAATGGATAGCCCCCAAAAGGTAGAATAGGCAGAGGCAACAGAAGGGTTTTTTAGTTGTAGGAAGCTTACAAAAGCATCTAAGGATATTCCATTGATTAATCCTACAAAGGTAAAAGCAGCAATAAAAATATTGCAATTTCTATTTAATCTTTTTTTCTCTAGAGAATCTATTTTAATAGTCATAAGTTCACCTCATATGTTTTCAATAAACTAATATTTAAAAAGTATTTTTACTGTATTTCTGATTCGTTAATCATTTATTTTAATAGAAATTAAAATATTATTATAAATAAAGGAAACATTAGAATTTTGATTAAATTCAGATTAAATTATACTACTGATTTAAATTCTATAAATTTAATCATAATATGAAAATAGTAATTTAATATTATGATTATTTGTAAATGGGTATTTATAAGTATATTTAGGTAATTTATTTTTATTTAATTTTGGAATATAAATAAGATTTGAAAAAAATAAGATGAATATATTTTAAACAAAAAGTTAATAAATGATTAATTCAAAATATAAAATTTTATCTTTTAAGAATAGTTTAGAGGTAGTTATGAATACATTTATAACAAAAGGAGGGGTATTATGGATTTTAGAGAATTTATTCAAAGTGATAGAGAAAAGCGTAACAAGGAAAAATTCGAGGGCACATTTTTAGACTACTTAGAAATAGTAAAGAACAATCCCGATATTGTTAAATTAGCTCATAAGAGAATATATGATTTAATTATGGATGAAGGTGTTGAAATCTTAAAGCCAGAGGAAAATCCAAGAATTAAAAAAATTTATGGGAATGAAAAAATAAAAAAATACAATTTTTATAAAGATGATTTCTTTGGAATTGATAAAGTAATTATGAAGTTAATGAATTATTTTTATTCTGCATCTATGAAGGGGGAAGAAGCAAGACAAGTTTTATATCTTGTTGGACCAGTTGGAGCAGGAAAATCTTCATTAGTTGAAGCAATAAAAAAAGTTTTAGAAACTTCACCTCCGATTTACACTATTAAAGGATGCCCAATGCATGAAGAGCCATTACATTTAATACCTAAACATTTAAGAAAAGAATTTGAAGAAATATTAGGAGTTCAAATAGAAGGTGATTTATGTCCAGTATGTAAATATAAACTTTTGCATGAATATAAAGGACAATATGAAAATGTACCAGTTTGTACAACAAACTTTTCAATACGTTCAAGAAAAGGTATAGGGGTGGTTCCACCGGTAGACCCTAATAACCAAGATACTTCTATAGTACATAAAAAGGAAAATAAATTTAGTAGCAAGTTATATTACAGCCTCTAGCTATGAGATAAATATACTAGATAGCTATATAGTCACCTAAATAAAAGGAAGAGAGGATGTATCTGTAATTTGATACATCCTCTTTTAAAACCTATATAATTAGAAGTTTTAAATGCTACTTTATTATAGTTAATTCAATACTTTTTGAATTAAGAATATCTTTAGCTTGATTCATAGATTTTTCAAAAGTAGAATCTAAAATCTTGCTTTTACTTATATCTAAGATTATTTTTTTAACTTCTTTTGTTTCTGTTAAAGTATCTTTTAATTCATTTGATGTTGCAAAAAATAAATAGCCTGAAGTTGTATAATATATTTCTTTTCCTTGCATTTTTTTTGTTATATTTATTTTAGATAAATTGTACATTAGGTTAAAAGCAGCTAAAATTACCCCTATGACAACTCCAATAGCTAGGTTTCCTGTGAATAAAACAGATATAACTGTTATTATCATTATGACAGTGTCTGAAATAGGGATGGTTTTAATGTTTTTTACTGAATCCCAATTAAATGTTGTTATTGATATCATTATCATAACAGCAACTAAAGCTGCTATAGGAATTTGAACTACATAGTTACTAAATATTGAAACTAGAGCCATTAAACTTATTCCTGCAAAGATTGTAGATAATCTTGTTTTAGCACCTGACTTACTGTTTATAGTTGATTGTCCAACTAAGGCACAACCTGTCATACCACTAAAGAAACCAGAAACTATATTACCACATCCTTGAGCTATAGTTTCTCTATTTTTATTACTATTTTCATCACCTATAATTTCATCTAAATTTTGAGCAGTTAGTAAGCTTTCTATAGTTCCTACAATGGCTAATGAAAAAGCATAAGGTAAAATAATAAGTAAATTTTGAATAGTTATTGGAACTAATGGTAGTGTAAAAGGTGGAAGTCCAGCTTTTATAGGACCAATGGTACCAAGATTAGGGACTTTGATTTTGAATATCATAACTATAGCTGTTACTACTATAATTGCAATTAAGTTTGACGGTATTTTTTTTGTTAATAGAGGGAATAAGTAAATAATAGCGAGACCTATTCCAACTAATATGTACATCATATATCCTTGCCCTATGAAAAAGTGTATTTGATCTTTAAAAAGCATTATTCCAAGCGCATTAACAAAGCCAAACATTACAGCTTGTGGTATGAATTTTAATAGTTTTCCTACCTTAAATATTCCAAAAAGTATTTGAATAAAACCTGTCATTATGGTTGCTAAACCAACATATTCTACACCATAATTTTTTGCTAATACAACTAATATAAGTCCGACTGAACCAGCAGCTGCTGAAATCATTGCTTTTCTAGCACCTAAAATTGCTACAACTATAGACATACAAAAAGTAGTATAGAATGCAACCATTGGGCTTAAGCCAACCATTAAAGCAAAACCTGCTGTTTCAGGAATCATAGAAAGACCAACAACGAAGGATGAGAGCAAATCAGTTTGCATGTTGGACAGCCAATCTTTTTTGAAAGTTTCTATCATAAGAATCTCCTTTCATCTTTTGTTCAATTATTTAATTTTTATAAAGTACATAAACTACAAAATAAATTTTATATTAAAAAAAGTTAATAGTAAAGATTCATGTGAGTATGGTAGAGGAGGCATTAATTTATATCAATATTTTGGAGTAGACTACATTTTTAAATAATTTTTTATTTTATTTTGAACTTATAATCTATAGAATAACATTAATTTCTTAGAAAAAAGTTAGATGAACTTACTAAAGTCCATCTAACCTAATTAATAATTTAGTATTGTTCAGTGACTAGTCACTAATTTGATTAACTATTTTTATTATATTTCCACTAGTACTGTTTAAGTAATAATCTTTATTATCCTTTCTAATTTTTATTATATTTTTATTGAACTCTACATTATTAATTGAATTCTCAATATTGTTTATATCAAAAGGAATATAATCTATAATTTTCTCACAATTATTTCTTAAATTCAAAACATTAATTTGCTTATCATCCCCTATGAATAATAAACTATTTATGATAAATGTGTCTTTTGTTGTTATGTTTTCCATTACTTTATTACCTTTATTATCAAATATAGTTTTAGTACCATCCTTAGCTGCTAGAATATAATCTACAAATTCCTTAGGAGGATAATAATTAGTAATTACATCATACTGAATAGGTATGATAAGTTCACCATCTGCATTTAATAAGCCTTTTTTCTTACCACTTGAAACGACAAATTTATCTCCTTTTTCTGTTATATCATCATATTGAGCTTCAACTAAAATTTCACTATTTTTTCCGATTATCCCTTGCAATTTATTTTGAGTATTTTCAAAAATAAGCCCTTTTCCGTAACTGGCTGATTTAATTCTTGCATTTTTAAAAGTATTAATTTTTTTACCAGTAGAATCAATAATAATTATATTTCCATTATCTTCATAAGCTATTTTATCATAAATCACTGGGCTATCAGATATAGGAAAGACTTTATCAATTATTATTTTTCCTTTACTATTTGCAATGTAAACATTATCTCCTCTTATTAATCGTAGTACATCAGCGGAATTTTTAGTCTGATATTTAAAGTTGGCATTAATTTCATCATATTCAAATGGGATTATAATGTTGTTATTATCATCTATGACACCACATCTTCCATACATATTCTTTGCAGCAAAGAGATTATTATATAAAGGAACTATATTTTTATAAAGGTCAGTTGGGATTATTAGCTTTCCATCTAATGTTTCAATTCCATTTCCATAATCTGAATATCTATAATTATATTTATCATTTAAAACAGTAAATTCTTTATTTTTAAATCCTGTAAGATTAACATTTTCTCTATTTAAAACTGCAAATTCCCCATCTTTTTCAACATACATAAATGTTTTATTAAGGTCTCCCATGATAATTTTATCGTATATTGGTTCAATAATTTCATTTCCTAAGTCATCTATAACACCATATTTACCATTTTCCCCTTTAAATACGGTTATATCACTTTTTTCTGTTTCACTTTTTTCTTGATTCATTGTAATATCTAATAAATTAGTTTTTTTATTTATCATAATAAAACTTGTGCCTAAAGTGGCTGTTAATAGTATAACGCAACTTATAATTAAATTTTTTCTCTTCATATGTTTCCCCCTAAAATTAACTTTATAATAAATTCAATGATATAATACTATTTTTAGTAATTTATATATTAATTATAGCTTATTTCTAAGCTTTTTTAGCATGTTAATATAACTTTTGCTAGTTATTAATTTTTGATTTATTATGGTCTAAAAGTTTAATAAAATTTTTAAAATTAATTATATGGTATAGAAGGGAATTTACAGGTGTCTAGTCTTAATTATGTTTTGGTTGGAATTATGAAAATATAAATATAGGAAAGTGTAGATTGGAAAACAAGAATAGATTTATCAAAATATGAGATGAAAATTAAATCATTTCTAAAAATTTAGAAATATTAATGGTATAGGATATTGACTATATTAAGGTTGGTAAAATTTTTTTAGGTAAGGTAAAATTTTGTTCTAATAAGGATATTAATTAAAAAGACTTCAATAAATATACACCTAGCTTAAAAGTTTTTAGCTAGGTATATCTGTAAGTAGAATATACAATTATTAGTAGTTATTCTTTATTTTTAGCAATGAATTTAGTATTAAATACTATGCTTAAATTATACTTGAAAGAAATTATAAAAGATATTGATTTATATGTCATTTAGATTTCAATTTTGTAAGATATTTAATATTATTTTGAAATATAAATCAAGACTTAATTCAAATATAAGGTGAATTTTAGTAATCGTTATTTAGTAAGATGTTTATTTATTTTAGTTTTATAAAGGTTTTAATATTATAGAAATTATAACAAGTTTATTTTTTGAATATTTTAGGAAGTTGAAAAGGAGTAATTTTTAACAATAAATTAGAATAATTATATATTAGTTAGAAATAGCAAGGAGAGATTTCATTGACAGCTTTAGTTGATGAAAAAATATTTAAATATGTAAAAAGGGAAGAATACAAAAGAGTACTTAGACTCTTAAAGACTGGAGAAAGTAAAGTAATATATTATGATGAACATATTAAAATTCGAATAGTTAAATTAGAAAGAAGGGTGTATACTTTAGTTACAGAATATGGTGATAAAGCTATAGAAGAAATAGTAAAAAATATGATAATAGTACAAGCATAGTAAAGATGCTTGTACTTTTTTAAAAGTAAAATCATTATTTAGTAAATTAAGTGATGGGGTTGATAAAGATGAAAAGAGTAGCTACTTTTAGTAGAGTTAGTACATTAGATCAACATAGTAGTATAGAAAATCAAGAAAAGGTTTTTAAACAATGGTTTGAAAATAATAAAGAATTTTATCATTATAAGTCTTATGTAGATGAAGGGATTAGTGGTGCTAAGGGGTATAAGCGGATTCAGTGGAATATGATGATTAAGGATGGAGGAGAAGGTCATTTTGATGTGCTTCTTTGTAAATCTTTTAGTAGATTTGGACGGAATCAAAGAGAAACATTAGATGCTATAAATAAATTAAGGGTAAAGAATATTAGAATAATTTTTTTAGAAGATAATCTAGATTCAGCTAGGGATTTTGCTAACTTTGGACTTATGGCATGGTTAGCTGAAAAAGAAGCAAATGCAACTTCTGAAAGAATAAAAATAATTTGGGATAGCTTTAATATTCAAGGAAAAATTCATACACCTGTAGCACCTTATGGCTATTACTATAGCAAGGAGAAAAAAAATTACTTTGTTAATAAAGAAGAAGCAAAAATCATAAAGTATATTTTTTCATTGTATTTAGAAGGATACGGATACAATGGAATTTGTAATAAGCTTATAGAGAAAGGGATTAAAACAAAGAGAGGAGGAACTTGGCAAGGAAATACTGTAGGTAAAATTCTTAAAAATGAATTTTATTTAGGAACATTAGTACAAGGTAAAACAAGAACTATAGATGCTACAGTAAAAGAGAATATAAAAATAAATCCAAATGAGTGGTATCGCCATGAAAATAATCATGAAGCAATTATAGAAAAAGAAATTTTTTATAAGGTTAATAGGAAAATTGAAGAAAGAGGAATGAAGGCAAGAAGAAGTCAGTTGCATAATAAAAGTAATACTAGGAATTCTAATAAAGCTTTATTTAGTAATTTGTTAGTTTGTGGGCATTGTGGAGCTAAAATGTATATAAAACGAAGAAAAAAAGAAAATTATAAGAAGTGTTATAATTGTTTAGCCTATGAAAGACAGGGAACTAAGTGTGGCCATAAAAGTAATCGATATGTAGAAGAAGATATTAAGATGTTAATAAAATTAGAGTTAGAAGATTTAAGTGAAAATAATTTTAAGAGATTAAAAAGCATAAAGAGTAAAAAGGTAAATAAAATTAAAAACTATGAAATAGAGTTAAAAAAAATAAATAAGGATATAGATAAACAAGTTATTTTAGCAAATAACTTACTGCATAGTTATTCTAAAAATTTAGTAGAAGAGGAGCTTTATAAACTTCAAAATAGTATTTTAAATAAAAGACTTAAAGAATTATTAGAAGAAAAGGAGAGCTTAAAATTAAATATAGATAGTGAATATAATAAACTAGAGAGAGAAAAGATTTTTAAGGGCATAGAGAAAGTTTTAAATTTACCTATGGAGCAGTGGAACAATGCCATGCTAAAAGAAATAATTTCAGAAATTATATTAAGAATTGATGGAACTATAAAATTAAAGGTAAAGTATTTTAATTAATGAAGGAAAATTTAAAAGAGTCATTTAGAATTCTTGAACCTTTTAAGGTAGTTAAGGAACTTCAATATTAACAGGGGCTATTGATATATCTAAGATGGATATGTACTCAGAAGATGACCCAAGGATTTTTTCATTAAATGGAGCTTTTAACGTTGGTAATAGAGGACTTGTTGAATTCATTGAAGTGTTCAAAAATGATGTTGAATATCTTCACACTATTATTACAGCAACTCAAGAAAAATCTATTCCATCACCTGGTAAAGGTTCAATGATTTATTTTGATGGACTTATTATTGCTCATTCAAATGAAGCTGAATGGAATAAATTTAAGTCAGACCATACCAATGAAGCTATCTTAGATAGAATAGTTAAAATAGAAGTTCCTTATTGTTTAGAGATGAGTGAAGAAAAGAAAATCTACGAAAAAATCCTTAAGAAATCAAACTTTAAAGCTCATATAGCACCACATACTATGGAAATTGCAGCACTTTTTGCAGTTCTTTCAAGGCTTACACCATCTATGAAAGTTGACCCTATAACTAAACTTAGACTTTATAATGGGGAAGATGTCGTTGAAAAAGGAACTACTAAGAAAATTGATGTTACAGAATTAAGAGAAGAAGCAGGTCCTATGGAAGGAATGAAGGGAATTTCAACTAGATTTATTATTAAAGCAATAGATAATGCTCTTTCAAATTCAGAGCATAATTGTATTAATCCATTAAGTATTATGGAAAGTATAATTAAATCAGTTAAGGATATGGATATATCTCAAGATGATAAAAAGAAATATTTAGGTTTTGTACAAGATACTATTAGAAAAGAATATAATAAGGTACTAGAAGGAGAAATTACAAAAGCATTTATTCATTCTTTTAGAGAGCAAGCTGAAAGTTTATTTAATAATTATTTAGATAATGCAGAGGCTTATATTAATAAAAATAAAATTAAAGATGACTCTACAGGAGAAGAATTAAATCCAGATGAGGAATTTATGAGAAGCATTGAAGAACAAATTGGAATATCTGAAGCTTCAGCAAAAGGATTTAGAGCTGATGTAACTTCTTATATGTTTTATGTTGTTAGAAATGGTGGAAAGATAGATTATAGATCCTATGAACCATTAAAAGAAGCTATAGAGAAAAAGCTTACAGCTTCAGTTAAAGATTTATCTAGAATAATAACAAAATCAAGAGTTAGAGATAAAGAGCAGGACGCAAAATATAATGCTATGGTTGCCCAAATGGAGAAGAATGGATACTGTCCTCATTGCTGTGATGTTATATTAAAATACGCTGCAAATAATTTATGGAAGGATTAATACTATGGCAGTTTTCAGAGATCAATTAGATAATCAAGTTGAGCATGAAAGAGCTATTGAGGATAGAAGAAGGCATAGGCAATTAGTAGAAAAATCTATAAAAGAAAATCTAGGTGATATTCTTTCAGAGGAAAGTATTATAGGAGAAACTAAAAATAAAAAATTTAAAATTCCTATAAGAGGAATTAAAGAATACCAATTTGTCTTTGGGCAAAACAATAAAGGGGTAGCTACTGGCGATGGAAATGAAAAAAAGGGTGATAAAATAGGTAGTAGTGGAAAAGAAGGACAAGGTCAGCAGGGGAATGGTAGTGCTGGGAATCAAGAAGGAACAGATATTTATGAAACAGAAGTAACTTTAGAAGAACTTCTTGACTACATTGTTGAAGATTTAAATTTACCTAATTTAGATAGAAAAAAATATTCAGAAATAATAGTTGAGAGTACAGGACGTCGAAGAGGTTACCAACGTCATGGAATAAGACCAAGATTAGCTAAGAAAAAAACAGTAATGGCTAAGTTATCAAGGAAACAAGGAAAGAAAAGAGCTTTAAGAGAGCTTGAAAATGAAGTAAATACAAATGTTGAAGAAATAAATAATATTGAAAAAGAGTTAAAAGAAATAGAAAATAATGAAAGATTCCCTTTCAGAGAAGATGATTTAAGGTATTATAAGGTTAAGACAAAACCAAGAAAAGAAAGTAATGCAGTTATGCTTTTTATAATGGATGTTTCTGGATCTATGGATAATACTAAAAAATATTTAGCAAGATCGTTTTTCTTTGTTCTTTCAAGATTTCTAAGAAAAAAATACAACAATATAGCATTTGAATTTATATCTCATACCACTGTAGCTAAGGTAGTTAATGAGTATGAATTTTTCCACAAAGGTGAATCTGGAGGAACCTATATATCATCTGGATTAAATGTTGCTTTAGATTTAATAAAAGAAAAATATAATCCTGATGTATGGAATATTTACACCTTTTACGGGTCAGATGGAGATAACTGGAGTGAAGATAATGAAAAAGCAATGAAGGCTGTTAATGAAGTTTGTGAAAAGTCTAATTTATTTGGCTATGCAGAACTTTTGCCTTCCACATATTCAACAACAATGTATTATAGGTTTAATAAAGAAATAAAAGCTAAAAATTTTGTTTCAGTTATAGTGAAAGAAAAAAAAGATTTATGGAATGCTCTTAAGGTTATGCTTTCTAAAGAGTTAGAAGATAGTAACTAGGGGGTGAGGGCTTATGGATTATGTAATAAATGATTTAGAAGGTTGGAATGATAGAATAGAAAAAATAGTTAAGGAAGTAGGACTTGATTGTTATCCACAAGAATTTGAAATTGTAGGGTATAAAGATATGCTTGCTTATGAAGCTTATGTGGGAATGCCATCAAAATATCCACATTGGAGTTATGGAAAAGCTTATGAAAAAAATAAAACCTTATATGAGTTGAATATGACTGGACTTCCTTATGAGATGGTAATTAATTCAGATCCAAGTTTAGCTTATTTAATGAGAGAAAACACATTATTACTACAAATACTAACAATTGCCCATGTCTATGGTCATAATGATTTCTTTAAAAATAATAGATTGTTTAAGGAAGGAACTAGAGCTAATCAAACTATAAGTATGTTTAAGTTAGATGCAGATATAATAAGAAGTTACGTAAATGATCCTGGTATAGGTTATGAAAAGGTTGAAAGAATAATTGATGCAGCACATGCTATTAGATATCAAGTTCCAAGGGTATTTGGAGTAAAGAAACTAAGTAATGAAGAACTTAAGAAGCAAATGCTATCTCAATACAATAAAAAAATAGAAAGTAGAAGTATCCTAGATGAATATAGAGATATTGAGCCACCTAATGTTAGTAAAATACCATTAGAACCTGATGATGATTTGATTAAATTCATAATAGATTATGGTGATTTAGAGGAATGGGAAAAAAATGTTTTAAGCATAGTAAGAAGAGAAAGTATTTATTTTATACCTCAAATAGAAACAAAAATAATGAATGAGGGCTGGGCAAGTTATTGGCATTATACAATTATGAATTTATTAGACTTGCCAGATAGTTTGCATTTAGAATTTATAAAAAGGCATAATGATGTAATAGCTCCTATTCCTTATGGGATAAATCCTTATTATATAGGATTCAAAATATTCCAAGATATAGAGAAAAGATATGGTAGAGAAAAAATATTTGAAGTTAGAGCTTTAGAAAGAGATGAATCATTTATTAGAAAATATCTTACAAGAGAACTTTGTGAAGAATTAAATTTATTTCAATATGCAAAAAAAGGTTTTGATATAGTGGTAGATGAGGTAGCAGATAGTGATGGATGGAAAAAGATAAGGGATACTATAGCATCTACCTGTGGGGTTGGTTCTATACCATATATTAGAGTTAACGAATTAAATAAAAAAGACTATTCATTAAATTTAGAACATGTTTTTGATGGAAGAGAGTTAGATACTATTTATACTAAAAAAACTCTTAAGTATATATACGAATTATGGAGACGAAGAGTGACTCTTACTACAAAGAATAAAAATGGAACAGAAGTTGTATTTATTTGTGATGATAAATAGAAAGAAAGAGTAATAATTTAAAGAATTTTTAAATAAAATTAATTTACAAGGGGTTTAAGGTTATAATAAACTTTAAACCCTATTTTTAAGTATGGAAATCCAAAATTGAGATAACTAGGTTTGCTAAAATGCAGTACTCTCAATTATGAATAGAGAAGAGGTGTATTTTATGGGGACTAGAGAGCTTTTTAAGGATTATTTCTTAGAGATAACTAATATGGTTGATATTTTAGCCAAGTATGTGAATGCATATAGGCTTCTTATAGGAAGTGCTGGAGAGCTCAATAGTATTGCTTTGGCAAGGAAAAGTGATGTTAAGGATGCTTTAAAGAGAGTTAATGAATTAGGGAAATTAATTGATTGCCTAATTAAATCTTTAGATTGTGCTCAATGTACTTACATAGACTACTTAAAGTTAAGAGCAAGTTTTATTGAAGCTCAAGCAACTAGGGATATAATACTTACTGAAATTGAACAAGAGCTACTTTTTCAAAATGCTAATAGAATTGTTAATAGTGATATTGATATAACAAAAAATGTAACAGTTAATAAGAATGGTGGAAATAAGGATGGCGGAAATAAGGATGGTGGAAATAAATAAGGAGGAATTTTTAAAGTATAAAGAGACCATTATTAAACAGCCTCCTTATCATTTATCTTATTTTGTTATATTTTTTTTAGTTTAAAGTTACTTACCATAAGATAAGAAAAAATAATTAAAAATAACATAGGCAGTACTGGACTTATGAATTTTTCATAGGTTAGTAATGCGTATATTGCTAAAATACAACCACAAACTGTAATAGGCACCCCTGTAAAAACCCCATCAAATTGAGCTGTATTATATCTAGCTAATCTAAATGCCCCACAAATTGGATATACTATAAGTAAAGCATAACCAATAACTCCGTATGGTCCTATGTTTTGAAGATTATAAACAGTAAACATTAAAACGGCAGGTGCAACCCCAAAAGAAACTAAATCAGCTAGAGAATCTAATTCTTTTCCAAGGTCACTAGAAACATTAAGATATCTTGCTATTCTACCATCATATCTATCAACAAGTGCTGCTATGATTATTAAAGTAGCTGCTAAGAAAAATTTATCATTATAGCTAGCTATTAAAGATAAAACACCACAACCTAAGTTTATGAAGGTAAATATATTAGGGATACAACTTTTTTTCATATAAATATCACTCCTAATTGTATAACATAGCTTCACTAATTTTATTTAGTATTTTCATAAAAATATTAAGACATAAAGTATAAAATATTCCTAAATCATGGGAAATAACAATTTAAATTATAACAGTAAGCCATGTGGGTGTAAAGTCGACAATGACAAAAATAAATGATATAATTTTAAATATTAAGTTACTGTAAAAAAATTGAGTTAAAGTTAAATAAATGTTTAAAGTTGGAGGAATAATGAATAAGAAGGTAAAATTTATTTATAACCCCTACTCGGGCGAACATTCCATAGTGAAAAAGTTAGATACAGTTATAACTATGCATCAAGAAAAAAACTTGACAATAGTACCATATTCCATAGTTAAAGGTGAAGGTATAGAGAAAGCTTTAGAGGATATTGATGAAAGTTATGAGTATATATTATTAGCTGGTGGAGATGGTACAATTGATTCTGTAGTTAATACTTTAAAAGCTAAAAATATTAATTTACCTATAGGAATTCTTCCTGTAGGAACAGCAAATGATTTTGCAAAATTTTTAGGTCTTCCAAATGACATTGAAAGTTGTTTAAGTAAAATACTTGAATTAAATCCAAAAGATGTTGATTTAGGTAAGGTAAATAATAAATATTTTATTAACGTTTTATCAACAGGATTATTTACTGATATATCACAAAAAACAGAAGAACATTTAAAGAATAGTATAGGTAAATTAGCTTATTATATTAAAGGGATAGAGGAGTTACACAAATTTAGAAAAATATCAGTTAAAGTAACTACATCAGAAAAGGTTTATGATGAGCCTATTTATTTAATGCTTGTTTTCAATGGAAGAACAGCAGGGAATTTTAACTTAGCAACTATGGCAGAAGTTGATGACGGATTGTTAGATGTTGTAATATTTAAAGCTTTTAACATACCTGGTATTGTACCAATATTTATAAGAATATTACGAGGCGAACATTTAGATGATCCTAGAATAGAATTTTTCAAGACAGATAGACTTTTAATTGAAACTAATGAAGATATAGTTTCTGATATAGATGGAGAAAAAGGACCTGATTTTCCTTTAGAGGTGACATGCGTTAAATCAGCAATACAAGTTTTAGGAATAAAATAGAGACATAATTAATAATTATAATTAACAGTAATTATATATGGAGTGATTTAGAATGATTAATTCGATATTTTACTACATTTTATTGTTTATTATAATTATTTTTTATTGTATAAGTTTAATAAATAATATAAAAAAGTCACCAAAGAAGGTAAAATTACTATTTAATATTTTAATGATTTTGGCTATATTGAAGAACATAACTATAGTAATAGTAAGTTTATTTAAAAATCCATCACATATAAATATTTTTAAAATTCTATGTTTTTCAAATTTATTTTATGTTCCAGCCATATTAATAATAGTTTTTTATATATTTTGGAGAAATAATGATTTTAACTTTAAATTTATAATGGTGGAAGTAATAGTAATGTTTATAGGATATGTGTTATTAGTTTTTAGTTTAAGCTTTAGATATATAGTGGCTTTAAATTATGGATATGTCATAGAAACTACAAATCATATATTTAGTTTGATTTTTATTTTTATGATGATGTATTTATTAGTTCGGGTTTTATTTTCTAAAAGATGTATTAGAACAAATAATAAAGGTATTGCAACTATAGCAATTGTATTAGTAAGTTATATAATAGAATATTCAATGGCGTTATGTAATTTTACTTTATATCCTTATGTATTAATTGCAGAACTTTTACTAGTATTTATAATTAACTTTAGTATAAATAGTTTTGCTGAAAATTATTGAGAATAAATATAGATTTATAAGAGTAAATTTAAAATATTAAATTTTTATATTATTTATAATATTTTTGAAGAGTTTTAAAATTAAATTCTATTAAATCTAAAATTTTAATAAAAATTTTCATAAAATTAACTGATAATTAAAAGTTTTATCATAATATATAATATATAGCTAGTTTGATAATTAGGGTGTATCTAATTTATTTTGATACGTCCTTTTATTTTTTTAGAATTAAGGAAAGATATTAATAATGGAAAGGAAGTGATTATTTATGAATAGATTAACATTTTTTCTGTACAGCTCTATTTTAAATAATAATATATATGATGAATTTGATGAAAATATAGGAGTATTAAAAGATATTTATGTTGCTTCTGAAGGAAGTTATTTAAAAATAATTGGATATAAAGTAAAGAAAGATGGAGTGTTGTTAGATTTAGAGTTTAAAAAAATAGATTTTTATCAAAAAGATAATGGGAAGATAAAAATAGAGACAGTTGGAAGTAGTGAAATACTACCAACAAATTACAGTTATTTACTTACAAAACATATCTTGGATAAAAAGATAGTTGATATAAATGGGAAAAAGGTTGTAAATGTAGAAGACATAAGAATAGCAGAAAGTTCAGGAGAATATAGAGTTATAGCTGTGGAAACTGGAAAGTATGTGAAGTTTAGAAAAAAAGGATTAGAATCAATCGGAAAATTTTTAGCTAATATATTTAAAGATGACTTTGAAGAAAGAGTTATAATGTGGGATAATGTTGAATCTGTTGAAACAGCTAATGAGAGTTTACAAATATCAGTTCCTTATAAGAAACTACAAACTCTTCATCCAGCAGATTTAGCAGATATATTAGAAGAATTAGATGTTGCTAATAGAAATAAAGTATTCAGAAGCTTAGATGAAGATTTAGCTGCTGAGACTTTAGAAGAAATAGATTCAAAAGTTCAAGAGAGTATAATAAAAAATTTATCTGAAATTAGAACAGCAGAACTTTTTGAAAATATTCCTAATGATGAAATTGCAGATATGTTAGATGAATTATCTGAAGATGAAAGAGATAGAATATTAACAAACTTAGAAAGTGATGATGCTGAAGAAGTAAGGGAACTTATGTCTTATGAAGATGAGTCAGCAGGAAGTATAATGAATAAAGATTTTGTAGCATTTAATTATTCAGCTATTACTGTAGGAGAAGTTATAAATGTTCTAAAGGAAACTAAACCTGATGAAGAAGCTATTTATTCTATTTATATAACGGACGAAGATGAAAAAATAAAAGGGGTAGTTAGTTTTTCAGATTTAATTTTACAAGATAATAATTGTAAGTTAGAAGATATAATGAATAAAAACCCTATTTATGTAAATACAAATGACCATGTGTCAGAGGCAGCAGAAGCTATAACTAAGTATGATTTAATGTCTGTACCTGTAGTTGATGATGAAGAAAAAATAAGAGGTATAGTTATTATATATGACATAATAGATGAAGTTTTTATGTCAACACATAGGAAAAAAATTAAATAAAAATTAAAAAAAGAGTTGCAATTTTTTTAGAAAAGCATATAATTAAATTAAAGTTACTAATCCTTATCGAGTTAGTAGGGATTGGAGTTTTATGTATTAATAATAAGATATATTATATAAATACGATGAAAAAGTAAAGTAACATAGAGGATGGTTACAGAGAGGAAGGAAAGCTGAGAACCTTTTACCTTTAATTTATGTGAAGTGCGCTTTGGAGTAGAAACTCAAAATTTGAGTAGGGTTATTCGGTGTCAACCGTTATATTGATAGGGTATTCTTATGTGCCTAAATGAGTGGAACATTTATGTTCAAGTAGAGTGGAACCGCGATTATATCGTCTCTAATTTTTAAAATTAGAGGCGTTTTTTTATACTAAATTTAAATTTTAACTTAGGAGGTAATATTATGTTATATAATAATGTATTAGATTTAATAGGAAATACACCATTAGTAAAGATGAATTCTTTAGAAGGTAAAGATTTAGCTGAGATATATGTAAAATTAGAAAAATTTAATCCTGGTGGAAGTGTTAAAGATAGAGCTGCACTTGGAATGATTGAAAGAGCAGAAAAAGAAGGTAAGTTAAAAAAAGGTAGTGTAATAATTGAACCAACTAGTGGTAATACAGGAATAGGTATTGCTATGATTGGTAAATTAAAAGGATATAAAGTTATAATTGTAATGCCAGAGACTATGAGCAAAGAAAGAAGAGATGCAATAAAATCTTATGGAGCTGAACTTATATTAACAGAGGGTTCTAAAGGTACAAAAGGAGCTATTGAAAAAGCAGAGGCTTTAGCTAATGAAAATGGTTATTTTATGCCACAACAATTTATGAATAAAGCAAATGCAGAAAAACATTATGAAACAACAGCTGAAGAAATTTTTAAGGATTTAAAAGATGTTGATGTTTTAGTTGCAGGTGTTGGTACTGGTGGAACTATTACAGGTGTGGGAAGCAGATTAAAAGAACTTAATCCCAATATAAAAGTTATTGCTGTAGAGCCAGAAAAGTCTGCTGTATTATCAGGGGAACAACCTGGAGCTCATAAGATTCAAGGAATAGGAGCTGGATTCATTCCAGATTTATATAATAGTGATATAGTAGATGCAATTATGAAAATAAGTGATGAGGAAGCTTATGAAGGTGCAAGATATTACGCTAAAGAAGAAGGGATACTTGTTGGAATATCTTCTGGTGCGGCAATTTATGGTGCTTTAAAACTAGCAAAACAATTAGGCAAAGGGAAAAAAATAGTTGCTATTGCACCAGACGGAGGAGAAAAATATTTTTCTGTGGGATTATATGAATAATAAAAACTGGGATGTGATAGTATGTTTAAACATTTAAGAGAAAATATAAATAGTGTACTAAAGAATGATCCAGCAGCTAAAAGTTCATTAGAAGTATTATTACTATATCCAGGAATTCATGCTTTAATATTATATAGACCAGCACATTATTTATACACTAAAAAGAGATATTTTTTAGCAAGATTTATTTCTCAATTTGCAAGAGCATTAACAGGAATAGAAATACATCCCGGTGCTAAAATTGGTAAAGGGTTATTTATAGATCATGGAATGGGAGTAGTAATTGGGGAAACTGCTGAAATAGGAGATAATGTTGTTATATATCATCAAGTAACTTTAGGTGGTACTGGAAAAGATAAAGGTAAAAGACATCCAACTATAGGTAATAATGTTGTAATAGGAACAGGAGCCAAGGTATTAGGACCTATAACAATAGGAGATAATGTTAAAATAGGTGCTAATTCAGTTGTATTAAAGGATATGGATGAAGGTGCTACGGCTGTAGGAATACCAGCAGTAAATAAAAATAAGTCAAAGGAAAAAATAATTGAAATAGAAAATTATAAAGGCAAAAACATTTATAATAATATGATAATTTAGTGAATTTTTAAGTAAAGGGAGGATGTATCAAATCACAGATACATCCTCTCTAACTTTTAGTTATGTAGGTAAATTAAGCTACTGATTAATATGTGATATAATTTAAGTTGATTTATTAAAAAGTAAGAGGTTTTTATGTTGAAAAATGAGATAATTGAATTTTGTAAAACTTTAGGGTTAGATTCTGTAGGATTTACTCAATGTAGGATTTTTGAAGAACTTAGAGATTTTTATGAATTTAGGAAAAATAACAATCTTGAAAATGAGTTTGAAGAAAGTAACATTGAAAAGAGAATCAATCCTATGCATTATATGGAAGATGGGAAAACTATAATCTCTATTGCATTTCCTTACTTTCATGGAAATGATTTAGCAGGTAATGGTTTTTCACTCTATACTATGGGTAATGATTATCATCATGTTGTAGGTGCCTATTTAAAAAAAATATGTGACTTTATTGAAGAACGAGGAGGAAAAGCTCTTCATTTTGTAGATAGCAATACTTTACCAGAAAGATATATTGCTTACTTAAGTGGAATTGGCTTTATCGGAAAAAATAATATGCTTATAACCAAAAAGTATGGTTCTTATGTTTTTTTAGGAGAAATAATAACGGATCTAATTATAGAGCCTGATTTTTCTTTTGAAGAGAGAAATTTTTCTCTTATTAATAAATTTAAAGAATGTGAAGAGTGTGAAGTATGTTATGTAAAATGTCCAACAAAGGCTATAAATAGAAATAAAAAAAATTGTAATATATGTATGTCTTATATTACTCAAAAGAAAGATATTGAAGACAAGTTTATAAAGTTAATGGATGGAAGAATATTCGGATGTGATAGTTGTCAGACGAGTTGTCCATATAACGAAAATATAGAATTTTCTTCAATAGAAGAATTTAAGCCAAAAGATTTTATGTCTTCTATGGATACAGAATCAATCATATCTTTAACTAATGGAAGTTTTAAGGAAACTTTTAAAACTACTTCATGTGGATGGCGTGGAAAGAATACTTTAATAAGGAATGCTTTAATAAGGCGTAGCTTATTTGAAGGAAAAGACATCTCTAATATAAAATTTTCTTCAGAATACATAGAGAAGTACAAAATTAGACTTTTATCAATGAATAAACTATAATAACTATGGTATTAGTTATTAAGTCATAACAAAGGTGTTTTAAATATATTTTAAATTTTAGTAAAAGAAATAGTTTGTTGATAAATTTATAATACATATGATGTAAAATTACATTATAGAATTAAATATAATAGTGTTAAATATATATTTTGTGCATTTTATAAGAAGAAAGGAGATACCAAATTAATGAAACCTTGGGTAGCGAAGTTTATTGTTGGACTTCCAGATTTTATATTTAAACCTGTATCAAGATCAATTGTTAGAGGATTAATAAAGAAACATGCAAATTTAACAATAGAAGGATTAGAAGATATTATTGGAACAGAAGGACCTATAATATTTATAGGAAATCATTTAAGCAATGCTGATGGATTACTTGCTTATTATGTATTAGAAGAATATTTTGATCCATATTTTATTGCCGGGGAAAAATTAGATGGTGATACAATGACAAGTATAGGGATGAGACTTGTTAAAAATGTAAAAATTAAGCCTAATTCAGCAGATAAAGAAGCACTTAAAAGTATAATAAGCAAAGCTAAAGAAGGAAATAATATAGTTATATTTCCAGAAGGGACAAGAAGTAGAACGGGTCAAATGATAGAAGCTAAAAAAGGTATAACTTTAATAGCTAGAATGAGTAAAGCTAAGGTTATACCATTTGCTATAGTAGGAAGTGAAAAACTTATGCCTATTAATAAAGATGGAAATATGGGAGCTGAGAAATTCTATGATGCTGATGTTACTATTAAGTTTGGAAAACCTGTAGAAATACCAGCAAGGGAAAAAGAAGAAGATAGAGGAGCATATGAGGAAAAAGTATTAACTACTTATATGAAGTCTATAGCAAATATGTTACCAGAAGAATATAGAGGTTATTATAAGTAAAAAACTAAAGAAAAGGAGCAAATATAATGAGAGCAAGAACTAAGAGAGTTTTAGAAGAACTAAAAAAAGAGTATCCTGATGCAAAATGTGAATTAAATTATAAAACACCATTTCAACTTTTAGTAGCTACTATTATGTCAGCTCAAACAACAGATGTTAAAGTTAATGAAATAACAGATACTCTTTTTGTTGATTATCCTGACTTAGAGAGTTTTTCAAAAATTCCTCAGGAAGAATTAGAAAATAGAATTAGGACTATAGGGCTTTATAGAAATAAAGCTAAAAATTTATTAATGATGTGTAAGCAATTAAAAGAAAATTTTGGTGGAGAAGTACCACAAACTATGGAAGGAATAAGTTCACTTGCTGGAGCAGGAAGAAAAACAGCTAATGTAGTTCTTTCAAATGCTTTTGGAGTACCTTCTATAGCTGTTGATACTCATGTATTTAGAGTAGCTAATAGAATTGGGCTTGCAAATGCAGATAATGTTTTAGATACAGAAATGCAACTTCAAAAGGAGCTTCCTAAAAAGGAATGGTCATTAACACATCATTTATTAATATTTCATGGAAGAAGATGTTGTGTTGCTAGAAAACCAAAATGTGATTTATGTGTCATAAATAAAAATTGTAATTATTATAAAGAAATTTTAAAAAACAAAAAATAAAATAATAAATTAAAAACTCTTCATTTCTAAACAATTATTGTAGAAGAAATGTTAGAGTTTTTTTAGTAGTTCATAAAAAGTTTATTTAGATGAGTTTTACAAAAAATAGAACAAAAGGTATAATTAAGTTAAAATACTAAAAGGTTGCTACGTGGAGGACAGGGGGCTATGTTAAAGAGAAATAGATTACTATGTACCATTGTAATATGTACTTGTATGTTAGGATTTGTTGGGTATGAAAATAGTGAGAAATTTTCAAGTGAACAGAAGGAAAATAATACTTTAATAAGTGATAATAATTCAGAGGAATTAGCAGAGAAAACTAAAGAACATAAAATAAAAGAAGTAATAAAAGAAGAATCTAATGATATTGCAAAATTAGTTAATAAAGAGTTCAGTTTAGATGAAGGATATAAACCAGAGGATTTAGTAGTGCCAAATGTTAGATTATATTGCTCAGAGAAAGAAGAACGAAGTCATCTTAGGTATGTAGCTGCTAAAGCTCTAGAAGAAATGTTCAGAGCAGCAGAGAGTGAAGGGATGGAACTCTATCTAGTAAGTGCATTTAGATCTAGTAATTATCAAGAAGGGTTATATAACAATTCTTTAATGAGAAAAGGAGAAGAGTATACAAATAGGTATATAGCCAAACCTAATCATAGTGAACATCAAACTGGATTAGTAGCAGACATATCTACAAAAGGTATGAACTATGAATTAGAGCCTCATTTTAGGTATACCGAAGAAGGAAAATGGTTAGCTAATAATGCTCATAAATATGGATTTATACTTAGATATAAAGAAGGACGGGAAGCTGAAACTGGTTATTCTTTTGAGCCATGGCACTTCAGATATGTAGGAAAAGAATTAAGTGAATATGTATTTGAAAATAATTTAATATTAGAAGATTTATATAAAATAACTTAAAGAAAAATTACATAAATATAGATTCAAATGTTGCGATAATTTGATTCTATATGAATATTTAATGTACTTATTTAGAAGTGAAAGATTTTTATTTATTTTTACTAGTAGTTAGCTATTAGGGAAAAAAGAAATAACTTTAGTTGAATTTAAATTTAACTAAAGTTATTTTTTTTGAAAAGTATAATGAGACTGAATTTATTTGATAACTAGAGATTGTAATATTTTAATGTTTAGTTACAATTGTTAGTATTTAATATAAAATATAAAGAAAGTTTCTAAAGAAAATAACTTGTAGAAAGTTAATTAGTATGCTGACAATACAAAAAATTGTGATTAAATATACTAGGAGTATTATAAAGTTAAATGAAATTTCATAATAAATAATAAATAAATTGAAAAAATGCCAGAAAAAAGGTAAAATTTTACTTAAAATATCTATGAAGATTGAAATATGAATGTTATAATATTCTCAGAAAAGTAATTTTATGACATTTTAGAAGTGGTTGGGGGTAATTATGGAGAAAAAAGAAAAAGGTTTATTAATTAATATAAATAGTATTCATATAGTACTAGGAAATATATTGTTATTTTTAAGCTTAATGTATTTAATAATCAGGGAAGAATTCTTTAGAATAAGTAAGTTATCTGGAATAAGTTTATCATTGATTAGATTTATTATAATGATTTTCTCTATAATAGCTTTTGTAATATTAGTAGCTCAATATTTAGTTGAGAAGATGGAAACTTTATATGTAGCTACATTATTTTATTTTAATTTTACAGTTGAAATAATATTGAGATTTTTATTATCTATTGAAAATAGAGGAGTTCCAGTAGATTATGAATTTTATATTACTACAATGTTTAGACAAATATTTTTTTTGATAGTACTAATATATATATATAAATATAAAAAAGACTTTTCTAAAAGAAGATGGGCTATAAGCTTCTTTTATGTTTTAATTAGTGTTATTATGATAGGAATTGATTTTCTTTGTTATAAGATGAATATAGCTCCAACAGATATTTTTTATAGTCTAGCCTTAGTTATAGATATGTTAAATGTTATTTTTATTTTAATAATACTTTGCAAATCTAAAGATATATTATACTTTTTTATATCAATAAGTTTAATGTTATCAATAATGTCAGGTGTATATGAAATTCAATTTCTAGAGGCAGGAACTGGGAATTTTATTGCTAGTTATTCCTTAGTACAATTTAGAATATCTGTATGTTCATTTATAGTACTCTTAATAGGGGCTATATTAAAAGGATATGAAATATTAAGAATTGATTCTCAGACAGAAAAAGAGAGTGAAAAAAAAATAAGCTTTATAGAAGATAATATTAAGGAATTAATTTTAATTTTAAATGAGGATTTAAAAATTGATTATGCAAGTGCTTCCTTAAAAAAGGTTTTAGGTTATGAAAGTGAGGAAATATTAGGAAAAGATGTTTCTAAAATACTTATAAAAGAAAAAAAGGAGCAGTATAAGCATCAAATATTAAATTATGATAAAGAGAATTTGGTGAAACTTTTTGAGTTATTAGATAAAAAAAATAAAATTGTTAAGGGAGAAGTTTGGATAAATAATTTTAAAGATTCTAAGGGAAATAGAATTGGTCTTGCTATGTTTATAAATCCTTTATATGAAGAAAATGAATTGAATAAATTAAAGGGAGAACTTAAAGAAATAAAAGAATTAGAGGAGACTCAAAAAGAATTTTTTTCTGACTTGTCTCATGAATTAAGGACTCCAGTAAATATAATGTATTCATCCATACAACTTTTAGAGATGAAGAAAAGTGAAAAAAATAATGATGAATTTTTAAAATACTATAATAAATACGGAAAAGTAATGAAGCAAAACGCACTTATTATGTTAAAGCTTATAAATAATCTTATAGATACTAATAAATTAGATTCTGGTTTTATAAAATGTAATTTTAATAATTATGATATAGTGTCTATTATTGAAAATATAACGATGATTTCTATACCTTATTTAGAGGAAAAAGGTATAAATCTTATTTTTGATACTGAAATTGAAGAACATTTTATTAAATGTGACCCAGATAAAATAGAAAGAATTATGTTAAATTTGCTATCTAATGCAGCTAAGTATACAGAAAAGGGAGGAACTATAAATGTAGATTTATTATTTAATGAGTCATTTGTTAAAGTTATAGTTAAAGATTCAGGGGTAGGAATACCAGATAATATGAAAGAGAAAATATTTAAAAAGTTTGAACAAGTACAAAATAGAAAAGAAAAAAAATTAGGTAGTGGAATAGGTTTAGCCTTGGTTAAATCCTTAGTTGAAGTACATGGAGGTACTATAGATGTAGAGAGTAAATTAGGAAAGGGTAGTACATTTATAGTTAATTTACCAAATAAAGTTGATACAGAAAAAGATAAATATGAGATTTTAAATTATGATAGTCAAAGTAAAAATAATTTATCTATAGAATTTTCAGATTTATAGGTATAATTAGTAACAAAAATAGAGTTTATATTATAAATTAAACTTGAGGTATGTAATATTTTTTATTTATTTGAGCATAATAAGTAAATATTTGAATGAAGAATAAGTAAATAAGATGTGGCATAAATAAATAATATTATTCTAGGAGGGTTAAATATGAGAATCGGAGTTATGATGGGAGGTATATCTTCAGAAAGAGATATATCCTTGCAAAGTGGAAAAAATATAATAAATAACTTGGATAAATCTCAGTATACAATTGTGCCTATAGAAATAAATGAAAAAAAAGATGTTATAGAAAAAGTTAAGGATATAGATTTTGTATTTTTAGCTTTACATGGACAATTTGGAGAAGACGGATCAGTTCAAGCAATATTAGATTCTTTAGGAGTTCCTTATTCAGGATGTGGTTTTTTAAGTAGCTGTATATGTATGGATAAAGATATAACTAAGAAGATATTAGCAGCAGAAAAAATAAATACAGCAAAATGGACTGTTGTAAAAAATATTAATGATATTAATTATGAGACTATTAAAAATATAGGATACCCAGTTTTTGTAAAACCGAATAGTGGTGGTTCTTCTGTTGCTACAGTTTTTGTAGAAAAAGAACAAGACCTTAAAAAAGCTATAGAATTAGCCTTAAATTATGATAAAGAAGTGTTAGTTGAGGAATATATTGAAGGAGAGGAAATAACTTGTCCTGTTTTTAATAATAAAACATTTCCTATTTTAACTATAAAACCGACAGGTAAATTTTTTGATAAAGAATCAAAATATAAAAAAGGTGGAGCTGCTGAGGAGTTAGCAAATTATGATAAGGAAACAACAAGAAAAATAGAAGAAACTGCTCTTAAAACTTATAAAGCATTAAAATGTTCTGTATATGCAAGAGTAGATATAATATTAAAAGATGGTATTCCTTATGTGTTAGAAGTTAATACTCTACCAGGAATGACTAAAAATAGTTTAGTTCCTAAAAGTGCAGCTGCTATGAATTTGAATTATAGTAAACTTTTAGATTTTATTATAGAATTATCTTTAAAAAAATAAGGAAATAAAGAAATAATGTAACATATATGAAATTATAAAATAAATTAGTAATAGAATAATTTATTTTATAGGTGATTATTAATGCAAGAATCAAATCCTTTAAGTACATTTGGTCCTGATATAAATCAGTATACTCAATCAGTGGATTTTGGAAGGATTAAAAAAAATTCAGATTTTGTGTATTTAAGAGCATCAGGTTCAGGTAGTGGTAAATTTGTTATTGATAGAAATTTTTTAGAGTATGCTAAAAATTGCAGAACTTTCAATATATTGTGTGGGGCATATCATTACGCTAAACCATCAGAAGATGTATCTACAGCAGCAAGTCAGTGTGATGATTTTATAGAAACTTTATATAAAGGTTTTGGACAAAATGATTGTGGTGATTTATATCCAGCATTAGATGTTGAAGAACCACTTGATAAATCATTAACAACTACACAAATAGTAAATTGGATTGAAGCTTTTAGTAACAGATTTTTTAAGAAAACAAAAAGAAGGTTAATGTTATATACAGGATACTTTTTTATTCAAATGTATGATAATTTTAATGTTCCTGGAAGAGGATATCCTTTAAAGAACATGCCTCTTTGGATAGCGTTGTATCCAGATATACCTGGAAATCCAAAAACACCACCTAATATAGGAGGATGGACAAATTGGATGATTTGGCAATATACTCAAAATGGTATATTACAAGGTATAGGCAATCCGGTAGATTTAAATTGGGGACCTATTGATATAATAGATTTGAAACCACCTGCAAATGTTAATTGTTTTAATGCTCGTATAAGTCAAAATAAAATTTATACATCATGGTGTTTGGTACCAGGTGATAACATATGGGGATATAATATATTTGTTAATTCTAATTATGCAGGAACGGTTCCAGAAAAGGCTAGAAGTTATGTTATAAATAAATCTAATTTCTATCTACCACCTGGAAAACCAATAGTGGTTACTATTGAAGCATTTGATAAATTTGGTGGAGTCTCATTAAAAAGATCTGCTTACACATTAGATAATTAATAGAGTATGTAAATTTTAAATAAAATAATAATTTTAGTACGATATTTACAAATAATGTAAATATCGTATTTTTTTTTAAGAAAAATTTGTTATAATATTGGTAAAGTAATAACTTTATACATAGTAATTACTTTAATGGAATAATATAAATATTGTATTGGGTTTATTAATTTTAGAAAGGGGTAATATATGGGGGATTCACCTAAAAATAGTTCAATTAAAGATAAAGAAAAGAATAAATTTCATTTGTATTTATCAATAGGTATTATAAGTGTTCTTTTAGGAGGAGTAGGAGCATATTTTTATTCAGTTAATAACTTAGTTAAAAGTTGGGAAAATAAAATATATCCTAGTATTAATGTAAATGGAACAGATATTGGTGGAAAGACAAAGGAAGAAGCTATAACACTTTTAAGTGAGAAGATACCAGAAAAGGTGAAAGAAAAAAAATTAATATTAAAAGCTAATGATAAAGAAATAACAATAAATTATAATAAAATTAATCCTAAGTTAGATTTACAAGATACAGTAAATAAAGCTTTTTCATATGGGAAAGATGAAAGTTTATTATCTAAAAATAAGCTAATAAAAAAGGGTGTTAATAACTCTATGGAATTAAAGTTGACTTATGATGAGAAGGCTATGAGGCAGTATAAAGAGGAATTTAACCATAAGGTTAATAAAGAGTATAAGAATGCAACTATTTCTGTGAGTAATGGAAATGTTTCTGTGGTACCAGAAGAAAAAGGAATAAAAGTTTCTGAAAAATCTTTAGATAAAGTTATAGAAGAAAATATTAATAGTAATTTAAATGAAATGGTTGTTTATAAAGATGTAAAGACAGAAGTTGCTGAGCCAACCATAACAGGTAAAATGCTTTCAAAAATAAATGGAAGAATAGGGACTTCAACTACAAATTTTAATGCTGGAGATTGGCAAAGAACTACTAATTTAAGAATTGCTACAAAGCACATTAATGGAATTATATTAATGCCTGGTGAAACTTTTAGTTATAATGATGTTGTAGGTGAGAGATTAGCATCAAGAGGATTTATGAATGGTGCTGGCTTTATGGGGAATAAAGTCATACCAACTATTGGTGGTGGTGTATGTCAAATATCAACAACCCTTTATCAAGCAGTAAGCAGTTCAGGGATACTTCCAGTGGAAAGACATCCACATAGTATGCTAACTACTTATAGTAGACCAAGTGAAGACGCTGCTGTAGCTTGGGAAGTTTTAGATTATAAATTCAAAAATACCTATGATTTTCCTATATATATAGAAGGATACTTAAGTGGAAGTTCAGTAACTTTTAATATTTATGGAAATAAAGAAGCTCTAGGTGGAAAAACTTATCGATTAGTAGGGGTAACAAAAGAAGCTGGTGGTTCTGTTGCTGCTAGATCTAGTGGATATTTAGTAACCTATGAGAATGGTGTTGAAACTGGTAGAAAGTTAATAGCTAATGATGTATATAGAAATAAAGGCTAATATATAAAAAAGGTAAAAAATAGTTAAAATATAAAGGGTTTTAGAAGAATATTAAATTTCTTTTAAAACCTTTTTATAATAGAGAAAACAAATAGAAATTTAATAGAAAAATGGAATTATTTTATGTATAATCGTATATATAGATTTTTATATGATTTAATAAAAATTTATTTCAATCATTTTTGAATTTTATGGAAAATTTATAAAACTTAATTTAGTTTATCTGATAATTAGTATCTATAATATTTCAATTTTTATTGAATGAGGGTAAAGTTTTAATTATATTTGAATTAAGTTTAGTTTAGAGAAATTTTAAAGAAATATATCTATATAGTATTATTAATAGTTATCTTTTGATTAAGGTAGTATAATTAATATCTGTGAGATAAAAATAAATTTAAGTATAGTAGGTGAAAGCTTATGAATTATAAAATGGTCTGTATAGATATGGACGGAACACTTTTGAATTCCCAAAAAAAGCTTTCGGAAATTAACAAAGTAGCGTTAAAGAAAGCTTATGATAAGGGAGTGCATATTATTATATGTACTGGTAGAAATACTAATAGTGCAAGGTATTTTTCACACTTAATAGGCATTAAATCTGCTGCCATAGCTAATAATGGTGCTATAGTGCTAGATGAAGATGGTGAAGTGTTATTATTTAAAGAAACCTTAAATAAGGAACAATGTATTAAACTTTTAGAAGTTGGTAAAAAGTTTAAAGCAACACCTAACTTCCACGGGTTAGGAAAAATATATTTAGATTCAAAACTTAGAAAAATAGTAAATGATTTATTCTTTAATAGAAAAGTTCCTGAAAATTTTAAAATAAAAAATGTTTATTACAAATCTGGTTCTAAACTTTGGGATGAACTCTTTAATAGTGAAACTGAATCCTTTGGAAAATGTATATTTACAGAAAGGCAAAGTAAGTTGGCACTAATAGAGAAAGCAATCATTAATAGTGATTTTGAAATAACATATTCAGGAAAGCATTGTTTAGAAATAAATAATAAAGGAGTAAATAAAGGAAGAGCAGTAAAGCTTTTAGCAGAACATTATAATATAAAAAGAGAAGAAATAATATGCATTGGAGATAATGGAAATGATATTTCTATGATAGAATATGCAGGATTAGGTGTTGCTATGGCTAATGGAACAGAAGCTGTAAAATCCATAGCAGATTACGTTACAGAAAGCAATGATAATAATGGAGTAGCAAAAGTTGTTGAAAAGTTCATTCTTAATAAAGAATAAGTTTTTTATGACTAAGTAAAATATTGTATTTGATTGGTGTTTACATATAACTTGGTAAATATCTTGCTTTTTTTCCTTATAAATAATATGATAGAATAAGTGTAGTTAAATATAGAATATATGATTTAAGTAAAGATTTTTATTAAAAGTTTTCTAATTTTTAACTGCAATTTATTTTAGTATGGAATTAAAAGATTAAATTAAAAATATATTTGTTTTTAAATCTAGGAGGAAAAAATGGCTAATCTTAATATAGTTTTATATCAACCAGAAATACCACAAAATACAGGGAATATAGGAAGAACTTGTGTTTTAACAAATTCTAAATTACATTTAATAAAACCTTTAGGGTTTAGTTTAGATGAGAAACAAGTTAGAAGATCAGGTCTTGATTATTGGAAAAACTTAGACTTAGAAGTGCATGAAAGCTATGAGGATTTTATGAAGAAGTATGGAAGTGAAAGAATATTTTTAGCCTCAACTCATGCAAATGAATTTTATAGCGAAGCTAAATTCCAAGAAGGAGATTTTATAATGTTCGGAAAGGAATCAGCAGGAGTTCCAGAAGAAGTTCATAATGCATTAATGGGAGTAAGAATACCAATGATAGATACTTCAGATAGAAGTTTAAACCTATCTAATACTGTATCTATAGTAGCTTATGAAGCCTTAAGGCAAATAGGATTTCCACATATGAAATAGTTTGGGGGAGAAAAATTAATGGAAAAAATTAAAATAATTACAGATAGTACTTGCGATTTGCCTAGAGAGATTATAGAAAAATATGATATAGATGTTATGCCAGTTTTAATAAACTTTGGTGAAGATAGTTATTTAGAAGGAACAGAAATTACAAGAGATGAAATGATGGAAAGAATAAATAGGGAAAATGTTCTTCCAACAACAGCTCAAATAACACCAATGAGATTTGAAGAGCATTACAGAAAATATATAGAACAAGGTTATAAAGTAGTTGCTATCCATATGTCTTCAATGATGAGTGGGACATATAACTCAGCCCTAATAGCTAAAGAAGAATTTAGTGATGAAGATATAGTTGTAATTGACAGCCTAAGAATAACTAGTGCTCTTGGTATGGTAGTTTACAAGGCAGCTAGAATGGCTAAAAGTGGAAAAGGAATTAAGGAAATTGAAAAAGAGCTTTTAATTTATAGAAATCAAGTAAAAAGTTCTCTAATATTTGCTAGTTTAGATAATTTAGTTAGAGGTGGAAGATTATCAAAAGGAAAAGCAATGATAGTTGGAGCTTTAGGAATAAAACTTATACTAGACATGGATGAGGGTGAAATGAATGTCAGTGGTAAGGTAAGAGGAATAAAAAAAGCAGTTAAAGAAATAATTAAGAAATTAGAATCAACTAATTTAAAAAAGGATGAACCAATAGTATTAATTGATTATGAAGGTGAAGGAATATATGAACCTTTAAAAGAATACTTAGATGAAAGAGGTTTAGAATACATTGAAACAACTACTGGTTGTGCTGTAGCAATTCATTCAGGAGTTAATGCTGGAGGATTATTCTTTGTAGAAGATTATTAATTTAATTAATAAAAAAGTTAATGTATAGGGAGATTTAACTTTGTATGATTAATAAATGGACAAGATTAGTTCAGTTATATAATTAATTAAAAATTAGATTGATTTAAAAAGAGTTGTCTTATAGTGAGACAGCTCTTTTTTTATTGATTAAATTAATTAAATATTTAATGAATGAGGAAGACTTAAAGATTATATTGAAATTATATAGGCTATTATAAAATAACATAAAAGAGGAGGATTTAGTCTTTAGTAACAAAAGTTTAAGTTATGAAGATAACTTATCCTAATACTAATAAAATTAGAAAGCAAGAAGTTAGCTCTTATAAAATTAGAAAAAAGGGGGAAGCTAATTAGGGTTTGTGCTAATTTTAAAGGATTAAATGATAAATTTGTTAGAGTTACTGTGAGGAAGAGAGAAGAGAGAGGAAAATTATCAGAAAAGATTAATTATTTCTTAAGTAATAATTGTAATTTTAAAAACTATCAAGGAAAGTTAATTAAATTTCCTTGGTAGTTTTTTATTTAAAGAAGAGATATTAAATTTATTTCATAGTTAAAGATTGTAATACTTCTATGTCCTAAAGGAAACTCTACTGGCATTGCTCAATGAGTAAGTTCCCTATAAGCAAATCAAGATTTAGATAGTCACTTAAGTAGGAGATAAACATTTTTGCCATTCCAGATAACTATAATTAAGCATTCAGATAGAAGCAAAAATTCGTATGAATTAAGTCTAAAATTATGCAAGATATGTTTTTATATATTTCATAAATAAGAAAGGGAAGATATTAAAAATATAGTGAGTTTAAATTTTTCTCTTATATAAATGTATAAAAATGTTATTTTATAGTCCTTATATGAAATACTTATGTATTTTATATAAAGACTCAATTAAAAAAGTATTTAAAATTTCTTTACTTTTTCATATAAATATTATAAAATATACACATAGACATAAAAAATATAAAAAATAATGGATAAATACATAAAAAATAAATTTATTTTTAGAAAAAATTAATAAGCAAAGAAAAATAATAGAAGATAGTTATTATATTCTAAAAATGCAAGAATTAAAAAACATTAATTCATTATTTTAAGAACTAAAGATTAAATTAAGTCTACGTTTATATCTAAATTAAAGATTTTAGATATATTGCGATGAAGATATAAGATAAACAAAGGAGGAGAATATGGAAAAGTCGAAAAATAAATTTAAAATATCCTTTTTAAGCTTTGTATCCATGATATTTTTGACAGTATATGGATTAGCTAATGGTCAACAGGTATTTTATCAGATGGGATATGCCTCTATAACCTATCTTATACTTGGAGCAATATTTTTCTTTTTACCTTATGGATTTATGGTTGCTGAAATGAGTTCAGCTTTTAAGGATAAAAATGGTGGTATATTTTCTTGGATGAAAGAAACTGTGGGAGAAAGATTTAGTATTGTAGGAACTTTTATCTGGTATGGATCTTTCGTTGTATTATGGTTTGGAGCTTCAACTATATGTATACACTTATCAGTTGCTATTTTTGGTAAAGATACAACTGCTAATTGGCATATATTTGGGTTGAGTTCACCACAAGTATTAGCAATAATAGGTGCTATTTATATGATTGTAGTGGGACTTTTATCTACAAGAGGAATAAAGAAAATGACTGTTTTATCAAACATCTCTATAATAACAGTTATTATTTCACATATACTTATATTAGGAGCAGGCTTAGTGGTTTTTGCTTTATCAGGATTTCATTTTGCTCAAGGTTTTGATTTTACTAAAGTTAGTTCATATTTTTATGGACCAAATCCAAATTATTCTTCAATACTTCCAGCTATAGGATTTATGGTTTTTGCTATATTTGTTTATGGAGGACTTGAAAATAGTGCAGGACTTGTTGATAAAGTAGACAACCCTAAGAAAAATGTACCTAAGGCAATATTAGTTTCAACTATAGCTATAACTGTATTATACATAGCAATAGTTTTAATAACAGGTATGGTATGTAATTGGAAAGCAACTTTTGGATCAGGAAGTGCTAATCTTCAAAATTTAACTATATTTATAACTCAACAAGAGTTTTATAGATTAGGAACATTAATAGGTATGGATCCATCTCATGCTATACTTTTAGGTCAATGGGTAAATAGAATATTAAATATTCTTTCACTTATTGGATTAACTTCAATACCTTTAAGAATATATAGCCCTATAAAACATATGTTTGAAGGAATGCCAAAAGGAATGCTTCCAGATAAAGTGTTAAAATTAAATAAACATGGTGTTGCAGGAAATGCAGTAGCAATTCAAACAATAATAGTAGTATTTTTTGTATTACTTTTAGGTTTTGGTGGTGGTTCAGTATCACAAATATTTAATAAAATGACACTTATGGTTTCAGTTGCATCAACAGTACCTATTTCTTTCATAATATATGCTTATATTAAATTTAAAAGAAATGAAGCTATAAAAAAAGAATATGAATTCTTTAGTAAAAAAACTGGTATAATAGTTGGAATAGCATGTTTTGCAGTAATAACATTTACTAATATATTTTCAATTATAGAACCAGCTCTTGAAGGAAATATATCAAATAGTTTATGGGTAGCTTTAGGACCTGTAATGTTTGGAGTTGCTGGAATCTACTTAGATGCAAGATATAGAAGAAAAATAAAAGAAGGTAAAATAGTAGTAAAGCAAACTTCAGAAGAATTAGAAGTAAGTAATATAGGTTAATAAAATAAAGATAATTAAAGAGGATGTATCGAATTGTGGATACATTCTCTTTTTCTTTTGTCTATAGAATTTTAATGAAAAAATATTTAATTTATGAAATTAAGTATGAAAAAATAAGAAGTAAATCATGCATTTATTTTATTTTATGATTTTAAAAATTCGCATTTGAATCTAAAATGATTTTTTATAATTAAAAGTTGAATAAAAATGAATTAAGAAAATTAAAATATGAATAAATTGAAAATTAAAATTATGCATAAATATTCATTATTAAAGGGAGATGTGGATAAAAGTTGAATAAATATTCATAGTGATTGTATCCAATAAGAAAACAAGTGTATTTTTATTAAAGTGAATTATTAAAATCATTAAAAAAAACTTTACATTCATTAGTTATTAATATAAAATATAAGGTATAAGTTTAAAAAAAATATACAAAAAACTAAAAAAATGAATAAAAAATAAAACACAAGGTCAAAAAAATAAAAATGCATAAACATTCATAAAGTTTAATTTTAATATTTAATAATGGAGGGAGGTACTCTTAAGTAATTATATTTTTATCTGATGATTAGTATCTGTAATGCTTCAATTTTTTTATAATATTGAAGAAAATAAATACATGTCTTTAGATAACTTTGATAAAAATTCAGCTAAAATTAAAATTTTATCTGAATAAAGTCTTAGTTTATATATCATTTAAGAGGAGTAATTTGGAAAAGACAAAAGAAAAAACAAAAGACGATAAGAAGTATAAAATATCCTTTTTGAGTTTTATGTCAATGATTTTCATAACAGTATATGGTATTGCTAATGCTCAACAAGTATATTATCAAATGGGATATGCATCAATAACATATTTAATAATTGCTGCAATATTCTTTTTTATACCTTATTGTTTTATCGTTGCAGAAATGAGTTCTGCTTTTAAAGATAGACATGGTGGTATATTTTCTTGGATGACAGAATCTGTAGGAGAGAAATTTGGTCTTGTAGGAACAATGATTTGGTATGGATCATTTGTTGTTATGTGGTTTTCAGCATCTACAATTTGCGTACAAATATCTGTTGCTATATTTGGTAAAGATACAACAGCTAATTGGCATATGTTTGGATTAACATCTCCTGAAATACTAGCTTTAATAGGAGCTGTATATATGATAATAGCAGCTTATGTTTCAACTAGAGGAATTAAGAGAATGACATTCCTATCTAATATAGCAATAGTTACAGTTATTATTGTTCATTTATTTGTATTAGGTGGAGGAATAGCAGTATTATTCTTACAAGGATTCCATGTACAACAAGGATTTAACTTTACTCATCTTAGTTCATATTTTTATGGACCGAATCCTGGATATTCATCATTTTTACCAGCACTTGGGTTCTTAGTATTTACTTTCTTTGCTTATGGCGGAATGGAAAATATAAGTGGAATGGTTGATAAAGTAGAAAATTCAAAGAAGAATGTTCCAAAAGCTATAGTTTTATCATGTATAGGTATAACTGTTTTATACATAGTAGTTGTTTTAATATCAGGTGTAACATGCAACTGGGAAAAAACTTTTGGAAGTCCTAAAGTAAACCTAGCTAACTACTCAATATATTTAACTCAACAAGAATTCTATAGATTGGGAACATTAGTAGGAATGGATCCTAGTCATGCTTTATTATTAGGACAATGGGTAAATAGAATAATATCAATAATGGCATTAATATTTGTTACTTCAATACCTTTAAGAATATATAGTCCTATAAAACATATGTTTGAAGGAATGCCAAAAGGTATGGTTCCAGATAAAATGTTAAAAATAAATAAGCATGGTGTTGCAGGCAATGCTATCATATTCCAAACAATAGTAGTAGTATTTTTCGTTTTATTATTAGGTTTTGGTGGAGGATCTGTTTCATCATTATTTAACAAATTAACACTTATGACTTTCGTTGCAGGAAGTGTTCCTTATGTATTTATAGTTTTTGCTTATATTAAATTTAAAGCAAATGATAATATTAAAAAAGAATATCAATTCTTTAATAAAAAATTAGGTATTATTGTTGCAAGTATATGTTTCATAGTTTTAGCATTTACAAATGTCTATGCAATAATAGAACCAAGTTTAATGGGAAATCCAGTAAACAGTCTATGGATAGGTGGAGGACCAGTATTATTTGCTATTTTAGCAATTTTACTTGACATTAGATATAGAAGAAGAATAAAAAAAGGTATAATAAAGGTTGATAAAGAATAAAAAGAATTTCAGTGGGTTGTACAAATTAATGTACAAGCCACTCTTTTTATTGATAATATTTTTTATAAATGTAGATTTAATTAAATGGGAAATTTGACTCTATCTAAATGTTTAGTGATTTGTAAACATTTTAACTGGATTTTAATTAAGTTTCAGTCTATAAACATGTATTTAATAATATATAAAGATAAATTTAATTCAGGTGAAATTTTAATTTTATTTCAATGTTTAATCAGATTTAGCTAGAAATGCAAGAGTGTTTATCTCTTATTTATAGAATATAGGGGGATTATAGTTTCGAGTTATTAAACAAAAGTAAAGAAAAGCTTAAAATTTGATTTAAGAGAATACAGTATTATTGAAAATTAGTTATAAAACAAGAAAAATTTAGACAAATAGAAATAAATTTCAACAAAAACTTGTATATTCCTATAATTTATTAGATAATTTATTTATAGGTATAGTTTGTACACTAAACATATGGAATTTAAAATTAAGTTTAAATGGGGTAGTAGTATGGAGATGAATTTTAATTTGACCATGTCTCAAGAACAAAAACTTGTGATGACTCAGCAAATGCAACAATCAATAAAGCTTTTACAAATGTCAAGTTATGATTTGAGAGGCTATATAGAAAAAGAGTATGCTGAGAATCCAGTGTTAGAAGCAAGTTTTAATGATGTAGACAATGGTGAGAAAAAAGAGCAGGATAGAATTGATTATAAGGAACTTATAAAATATTTGGAGTTTGATAATTATGGATCTCAAAGTTATGGAGATTATAACGATGAAGTATCTCCATTTACTTTTATAAGTAAAGAAAAATCTTTGAAAGATTTTTTAGAAGAGCAATTAATAGAACTTAATTTAACTGATAGAGAGAGGATTTTAAGTAAATATATTATTGAAAGTTTAAATGAAAAAGGATATTTAGATATATCGTTAGAGGAAATACAAAGAGAATTAAATGAAGACATAGAAGAATTAGAGATAGCATTACAAATAGTTCAAGGTCTTGAACCTATCGGTATAGGTGCTAGAGATTTGAAAGAGTGTTTATTAATTCAATTAAGAAAAAAGAGGCTACTTAATGAGATTACAGAGGGAATGATAATAAATAATTTAGAGGATATAGCTAATAATAAGTATCAAGTTATAGCTAAAGCTTATAAAATAACAACAAAAGAGGCTCAAGAATATGGAGATCTTATAAAAAAGTTAGAGCCTAAGCCAGCAAGAGGTTTTTATACTGGTGATGAAGTCAGATTTATAATACCTGATGCTGAAATAAAGAATATAGATGGAGAATTCTTTATAATAATGAATAACAAGGTAATACCTACTATTTCAATAAATCCAATTTATAATACTATATTGAACGAAAAAGATAAGGATGCAAAAGAGTATGTAAAAGAAAAAATGGGTAAAGCTATGTTTTTAATAAAAAGTATTGAGTTAAGAAAAAGTACTTTATATAAAGTTTTAGAGGAGGTTTTAAAAGTTCAAAGAGGATTTTTTGAATATGGAAAAAAAGAATTAAAACCTATGACTTTGAAACAAGTAGCTGATGCAATTGGAATGCATGAATCTACAGTATCTAGGGCAATAAGAGAAAAATATATATTAACGTCTTTTGGAACTATAAAAATAAAGGATTTATTTGCAACAGGAGTTCATAAAGGAAGTTTTAATGCGCAAGATGAGGATATTACAGTTTCTAAAATGAAAAAAGAGATAGAAGATATAATAAAAGAAGAAAATAAATCAAAGCCTTTATCAGATCAAGCTATAGCAGATATTCTTAAGGAGAAATCTTATAAAATATCTAGAAGAACAGTTGCTAAATATAGAGAAGAAATGGGAATTGGCGCATCAAGTAAAAGGAAAAGGTTTTAATAGTAAAAAGGAGAAAAATGAAACATTGTTTTATTTTTCTCCTTTTTATATTAGTTTTTTCACTGATTTTTTGTATAAAATATATTGAAAAAAGACATATTATTGATAGTAACAAAAAGTTCAAAAGCTCCTTAAAATACCATGAAGATAGGTTTTAGAAAAGTTAAATTAAATTTCAAATTTAAATTAGGAAAAAAAATTAAAAAATTACTTTAAAAATTTTGAAAAATAGTTTATAATAAGTTTGTGGGACATTAAAGTTGCAAGTGGGACCTTAAAAGACCAAAGGAGCTGTTGATGTTGCAAGATATAGTAAAATTACAAAAAAAAATAATACCAGAATTAGTGGAATTATTAGAGAAGAGATATTTAATTTTAAGAACTATAAGTTATAATCAACCAGTAGGGAGAAGAGTTCTTGCTAATAAAGTTGATTTGAGTGAAAGAATAGTTAGAACAGAAATTAACTTCTTAAAAAATCAAGGGCTTATTGAAATTAATACGCCAGGTATGACAGTCACTGAGGAAGGTAAATATATCTTAAATAGTTTAAAAGACTTCATTCATGAAGTAAAAGGATTATCAAAGATAGAAATAGAAATTAAAAAAATACTTAATATTAAAGAAGTTATAGTTGTTCCGGGCAATGTAGAAGAAGATAAAAATCTTTTACAGGATCTTGGGAAAGCAGCATCACAATACACTAAGAAAATAATAAAAAGTGGTGATATTGTAGCTATAACAGGAGGAAGCACAGTAAAAGAAGTTGTTGATTCCTTTCCGAAGCTTCAAAACTTACATGACGTTTTAGTAGTTCCCGCAAGAGGTGGAATGGGGAAAAAAGTAGAAACCCAAGCTAATACTTTATGTGCAACATTAGCTCAAAAGCTTAATGGAAGTTACAAAATGCTTCATATACCAGAAAATATAAATTCAGAACTTATGAAAAGCTTATTTAGTCAAAGCGATATAAAAGAAGTATTTGATTTAATTAGAAGTGCTAATTTGTTAATTTACGGTATAGGAAGAGCTGATAAAATGGTTTTAAAAAGAGGCATAAGTGATGAAAAGCAAAAGGAGCTTATAGCATTAGGTGCAATAGGAGAAGCAGTTGGTTGTTACTTCGATAAAAATTCTAATGTTGTATCTATAAGTTCAGCACCAGGAATAAGTATAAAAGAGCTTTTAGAAGCTAGAGAACATATTGCTGTTGCAGGAGGAAAGGGTAAAGTAGAAGCAATAATTTCTGCTTTATATAACAATAAAAAAGCAGTTTTAGTAACTGATGAAGCTGCTGCTGAAGAAATAATTAAAATAATGAAACATTAAATTTGCATTAAAATATTTTTTAATATTTTATAATATAAACTTTATTTTTTTGGAGGTATTTACAATGGTTAAAGTAGCTATTAATGGTTTTGGAAGAATAGGAAGATTAGCATTAAGATTAATGATCGAGAACCCAGAGTTCGATGTTGTTGCAATAAACGACTTAACAGATGCTAAAACTTTAGCACACTTATTCAAATATGATTCAGCACAAGGAAGATTTAACGGAGAAATCGAAGTTAAAGAAGGTGCTTTCGTAGTTAATGGTAAAGAAATAAAAGTAACTGCACAAAGAAATCCTGCTGAATTACCATGGAAAGAATTAGGAGTAGATGTAGTATTAGAGTGTACTGGATTCTTCGCTTCAAAAGAAAAGGCTTCAGCTCACATAGAAGCTGGTGCTAAAAAAGTTGTTATCTCAGCTCCAGCTGGAAATGACTTACCAACAGTTGTTTACAATGTAAACCATGAAATATTAACTGGAAATGAAACAGTAATATCAGGTGCTTCATGTACAACTAACTGTTTAGCTCCAATGGCTAAAGTATTAAACGATAGCTTTGGAATAAAAGAAGGATTCATGACTACAATTCATGCTTACACTAATGACCAAAATACATTAGATGCACCTCACGGAAAAGGTGATTTAAGAAGAGCAAGAGCTGCTGCTAACAGCATCGTTCCTAACACAACTGGAGCTGCTAAAGCTATCGGTTTAGTTATTCCAGAATTAGCTGGTAAATTAGACGGAAATGCTCAAAGAGTACCTGTAATAACTGGTTCATTAACTGAGTTAGTTTGTATATTAGATAAAAACGTAACAGTTGAAGAAGTAAACAGTGCTATGAAAGCTGCTACAAACGAATCATTTGGATACACTGAAGATCCAATAGTTTCATGTGATGTAATCGGAATAAGCTATGGTTCATTATTCGATGCTACACAAACAAAAATCATGGAAGTTAACGGACAACAATTAGTTAAAGTTGCTGCATGGTATGATAATGAAATGTCATACACTAATCAATTAGTTAGAACTTTAAAATACTTAGTTAAGTAATTTAAAAATAGCTAATAGATTGTAATTAAAGAGGTCTGGTTTTGTAGTTGAGGCTATAAGGCCAGACCATTTTAAATAATGGATTAATTAAAGATTTATATAAATAAAATATTTTAAGAGGTGTTAAGTTATGAACTTCAATAAGAAAACAATCGAAGACGTACAAGTAAAAGGTAAAAAAGTTTTAGTTAGATGTGATTTTAACGTACCATTAAAAGATGGCGTTATAACAGATATAAATAGATTAACAGGTGCTATGCCAACTATAAAATACTTAGTTGATAATGGTGCGAAAGTTATCCTTTGCTCACATATGGGTAAACCAAAAGGAGAACCAAAACCAGAGTTTTCTTTAGCTCCAGTTGCAAAAAAATTAAGCGAAATGCTTGGTAAAGAAGTAGTTTTTGCTGCTGACGATAACGTAGTAGGAGAAAATGCTAAAAAAGCAGTTGCTGAAATGAAAGATGGAGATGTAGTATTATTAGAAAATACTAGATATAGAAAAGAAGAAACTAAAAATGGTGAAGAATTCTCTAAAGAGTTAGCTTCATTAGCAGAAATGTTCGTTAACGATGCTTTCGGAACAGCTCATAGAGCTCATTGTTCAACAGTTGGAGTAACTGAATACTTAAGTCCAGCAGTTTGTGGATACTTAATCCAAAAAGAACTTAAATTCTTAGGAGATGCTGTAGAAAGCCCAGAGAGACCTTTCGTAGCTATATTAGGAGGAGCTAAGGTTTCAGATAAAATAAATGTTATAAATAATTTATTAGAAAAAGTAGATACCTTAATTATTGGTGGAGGAATGGCTTATACATTCTTAAAAGCTCAAGGATTTACAGTTGGTAGCTCATTAGTAGAAGAAGATAAAGTTGATTATGCTAAAGAAATGTTAGAAAAAGCTGCTGCTAAAGGAGTTAAATTATTATTGCCTGTAGACCACAGAGTAGCAAAAGAATTTAAAGATGTTGAAGCTGTTGTAACTGCTGATGAAAATATCGAAGATGGATTCATGGGATTAGATATTGGACCAAAAACAGAAGAATTATATGCTGCTGCTGTTAAAGAAGCTAAAACTGTTATTTGGAACGGACCAATGGGAGTATTTGAATTTGAAAACTTTAATAAAGGAACAATTGCTGTTGCTAAAGCTATGGCAGATTCAAATGCTACAACTATAATCGGTGGTGGAGATTCAGCTGCTGCTGTAAATATATTAGGATTCGGAGATAAAATGACTCACATTTCAACTGGTGGTGGAGCTTCATTAGAATTCTTAGAAGGTAAAGTATTACCAGGAATAGATGCTTTAAATGACTAATTAATTTGTTAGAATTTTATGTTTAAAAGCTTTTAGAAGTTTTTAAGCCAGATTGAAGTATTAAAACGTAAGGGAGCTTGTCTCCCTTTTTGAATAAAAATAAATTTTGAAGAGGTGTATATTATGAGAACTCCAATAATCGCTGGAAACTGGAAAATGAATAAAACTCCTGCTGAAGCAGTAGAAATGATAAATGAATTAAAAGGATTAGTTAAAGATGCTAAATGTGATGTAGTTATATGTCCTACTTTTGTTTGTTTAGATGCAGTTTTAAAAGCTGTTGAAGGATCAAACATAAAAGTTGCTGCACAAAACATGCACTTTGAAAATAGCGGAGCTTTCACTGGAGAAGTATCACCAGTAATGCTTGAAGCTATGGGTGTTGACTATGTTGTTTTAGGACATAGTGAAAGAAGAGAATATTTTAATGAAACAGATGAAGCTTTAAATAAAAAAGTTAAAGCTGCTTTTGCTCACAACATTACTCCAATTCTTTGCTGTGGAGAAACTTTAGAGCAAAGAGAAAATGGAACAACTAATGCTGTTGTTGGAGCACAAATAAAAGCTGATTTAGAAGGTTTATCAAAAGAATTAGCTGAAAAGGTTGTTATAGCTTACGAACCAATTTGGGCTATTGGAACTGGAAAAACAGCTACAGATGAGCAAGCTAATGAAACTATAATAGCAATTAGAAATGTTGTAGCTGAAATGTTTGGTAAAGAAGTTGCTGATAAAGTAAGAATACAATACGGTGGATCAGTTAAGCCTGGTACAATTAAAGCTCAAATGGCTATGTCAGATATTGATGGAGCTTTAGTTGGTGGAGCTAGCTTAAATGCTTCAGATTTCTCACAAATAGTAAATTTCTAATAAAATAAAGTTAAAAATTTATAGGGGGACTAAGGTCCTCCTAAATTTAGATATAGATAGTTCAATAGTAATAAGCAACCAATTATACTTGTTTGTTGCTATTGTTTTTTTTATATATAAATATTATAATTTAAATATAGCAAAATGCTTGATATAATTAGTTTTTCCTAAAGATTTCATTAATTGAAGTACCGAAGGTTTAACTTTAAAATTTTTATTATTTATACAAAATTTTGAATTCAAATTTTAAGGGAAACTAGAAATAACTTTGAATTGATTATAGTTTTATTCTAGGTATCTTAAGCAAGAAATAAGTATAAATCAAATTTTTATTAATTTATATAAAATTATTAAAATGTTGGAGGGGAAATTATGACGAAGAAACCAGTAATGTTAATGATACTAGATGGATTTGGAATATCAGAAAATGAAAATGGAAATGCAATTGCGGCTGCTAAAAAGCCTAATTTAGATAAATATATAAGTAAATATCCTAACACTAAAATTGCTGCATCAGGTTTAAAAGTTGGTCTTCCGGAAGGTCAAATGGGTAACTCAGAAGTTGGTCATTTAAATATCGGTGCAGGTAGAATAGTATACCAAGAGTTAACAAGAATAACTAAAGCTATAGAAGATGGAGATTTCTTTACTAATGAAGCTTTAAATAAAGCTGTTGATAATGCAATAAAAAATGATTCAGCATTACATTTAATGGGGTTATTATCAGATGGTGGGGTTCACTCACATATTGGTCATTTAAAAGGATTATTAGAATTAGCTAAAAGAAAAGGTTTATCAAAAGTTTATGTTCATGCTTTCATGGATGGTAGAGATGTTGCTCCTTCATCAGGAAAAGACTTTATTGTTCAACTTGAAAATATTATGAAAGAAGTAGGGGTAGGAGAAATTGCTACAATAAGTGGAAGATACTACGCTATGGATAGAGATAATAGATGGGAAAGGGTTCAATTAGCATATGATGCTATGACTTTAGGAAAAGGTGAAGTTGCTACATCAGCAGTAGATGCTATGATAAATTCATATAATAATGACAAAACAGATGAATTCGTATTACCAACAGTTATAGAAAAGAATGGACAACCGGTTGCTAAAATAGTAAGTGGTGATTCAGTAATATTCTTTAACTTTAGACCTGATAGAGCTAGAGAAATGACTAGAGCTATAGTTGATAGAGAGTTTGTAGGATTTGAAAGAGAGCAATTAGATGTTACTTTTGTAACTATGACTCAATATGATAAAACTTTAGAAAATGTAGAAGTAGCTTACAAACCAGAAAGTTATACAAATACTTTAGGAGAATATGTTGCTAAAAATGGTTTAACTCAATTAAGAATAGCTGAAACAGAGAAATATGCTCATGTAACATTCTTCTTTAATGGTGGAGTAGAAAAGCCAAATGAAAATGAAGATAGAGCTATAGTAGCATCACCAAAGGTTGCAACTTATGATTTAAAACCAGAAATGAGTGCTTTTGAATTAACTGATGAATTAGTTAAAAGAATAGATGAAGATAAATATGATATGATTATACTAAACTATGCAAACCCTGATATGGTAGGACATACAGGTGTAGTGGAAGCAGCAATTAAAGCTGTTGAGGCAGTTGATACTTGTTTAGGAAAAGTTGTAGAAAAAGTATTAGAAAAAGAAGGTACAGTATTTATAACAGCTGACCACGGAAATGCAGAGGTAATGATTAATCCTGAAACGGGAAATCCATTTACAGCACATACTTCAAATTTAGTTCCATTATTATGGATATCTAAAGATGCTGAAGGAAGAGCATTAAAAGAAGATGGAAAGTTAGCTGATTTAGCTCCAACAATGTTAGAAGTTATGGGGCTTGCAAAGCCAGCTGAAATGACTGGAGAATCTTTATTAAAATAATTATAATTTAGTAGTAAGATTAATTTTCTAAGAACATTATAAAGCTAAATTGTTCTAAGGTTAATTATAACCTTAGCAATTTAGCTTTTTTAATTAAGATTATATTTAAATTTACAGAGACTTGAATTTTAGTTATCTTTAGTTTATGTAAGGAAATTTTAAAGCATTACATTACTTGAAGTTGTACAGTTACCCCATCTATACTTTCTAATTTCTCTTTTAATGATATGATATTATCATTATATTTTTCTTCAGATGTTAGATGTAAAATTATTATACCAGTTGAACTATTGGTACAAGCCTCTACATTATGAAGACCAAGCCTAGCTTTTATAAATTTACCAAAGTCCGTCAAGATATGTTGAACTTTAGGTGCATTTTTTTCTCTAGGGCAGATTTTTATTATCATTATTTTAATCATATGATTTTGAGATATCTCCTTCCTTCTAAAATTTTGTTATTAAATGATTAATAAATAGATTTTTATAATTAAGTTGATAAAATGTATAACTAGGTTTTATTTTTCTAATTATTATAAAGTTTTCCATAAAAGGAACTAAATATTCATTTAAGTGGATATTATGTTAGAATATAAGTAAATTAAGATAGGACCTAATAAATTAGGAATTAATTTGAAGAGAACTAATACAGTAATTAAATTTTGAGAGAATTATTTAAAAAATCTACTTTGAGAATATAGGAGAGGGAGAAATTATAGATAATTATAAAATGAATAGTTCTGAAAAGTAAAAAAATAGAAAATGATCTAGAAGAAAAGAGGGAGAGTCTTAGATCATTTCTATTTTTAAACAAAAAAAGTGGATTTCAAATTTATGTTTTGTTTTAATTTATAATAGGGATTGGTTTTGTATAATCAAGTAATTGACTATGTGTTTATTATAAGTTTCAGTTATGTTTTATTTATGGATTCAATATGTAATTTGTGTGAATTTAATTTTAATATTTAGCTGGAAGTGCATATTTAAATTAAATTTTCAAATAAATAGTTAAATTTAAAAAGTATGAAATATTTTAGTATATTATCATATAATTAATTAAGAAAAAAATTAAGATAAGCTGTAGATAAAGAATAGTAATAAAACTTAAGGTTCAATAAAGAGAGTTAGTTATGGTGAGATTCTAGCAAGAAATGGTTTTATGAATGGACTTTGGAAGTATGAGAGGAAATTTTAAATTAATTTAGAAGAGTAATGCTCATGGTGGACTGCACCTTATAGCAGTTACAGTATTATATATGTACTGGAAGAGATGTATAAATAGGAATAAAACAAAAAAATGATTAAATTGATAGCAATTTTGATTTATTCTTATGTATATAAATTAGGTGGTACCGTGAAAAAAGATTTCGCCCTAAGTATAGGGGGAAATCTTTTTTTGTTTTTACATGATCCATAGAAGTTACAATACTTTTATTTTATGTTAGAAGATAATAGTCTCATAGTGTTTAGATAAAAAATTTTAAGCTTTAAATTCTATCTAGACATCTACAGGGTTATCTGATTATAGAAAGGAGGTGTTAAAGATGAATTGAAATAAGTTTATTCAATTAAATAATATTAATTTAAATTTTGGAGGGGTTATATTTATGAGAAAAAATGAAAATATTAAAAAAATGGTTTTAAATTCAATATTGCTTGCAATTGGATTTTTACTTCATCAAATAACACCTACTTTAGGGTTACCTATGCAACCAGATTTTTCTTTAGTAATGTTATTCATAGTAATAATATTGAATAATGGTGAATATAAGGTTTGTCTATTATCTGGAATAATAATAGGTTTATTTACAGCTATAACTACTAAATTTCCAGGTGGACAAATACCTAATATGATAGATAAGTTTGTAACTTTGCATGTGGTGTATTTTTTAATATTTGTATTAAATAAAATTAAAATAGAAAATATTAAATATAAAAAGACAACTATTTTAATAAAAGCAATTATTATTTTTTCTATAGGAACTTTAGTAAGTGGTTTAAGTTTTTTAATTTCAGCAAATTTTATAGTTGGATTACCAGCTTCATTTATGAATTTATTTTTAGTTGTTGTGGTTCCAGCAGTAGTAATGAATATGATTGTTGGATTAATATTGTTTAAAACTATAGAGAGAGCAACACGAGGCTTAAAGATTACTTTTTTTAAAAAGTAATATTTATTTTTATTTTGGGAAAAATAATTTTGCTATGATGTTTTATTAAATTTAAGAATAAGTACGAAAATAGAGTGATTTTCTACTTTAGTAGGAGATAAGCAGCTTTGCGTTATTTATCTATTTTTGTTATAATATATGAAAATGAATCTCATATTCAATTATATAGATTTAATTTAATAAATACATTTTATTTAAAATAAAAATTAAAATTAAAATAAAAATTTTAAATTAGAAGGGAGTAATTAATTATGAAACAATTTATAGAAATAGTTGATGTAGTTGCAAGACAAGTTCTTGATTCAAGATGTTTTCCAACTGTGGAGGTAGAAGTTCATTTAGAGGATGGAAGCTTTGGAAGAGCTATGGTACCATCAGGAGCTTCAACTGGTATATATGAAGCAGTAGAACTTAGAGATGGAGAAAAAGAATATCAAGGAAAAGGCGTAAAAAAAGCAGTTGGATATGTAAATAATGAAATAGCAGAAGCTATAATTGGATTAAATGTTTTAGACCAAGTTGCTATAGATAAAAAACTTATAGAACTTGATGGAACTAAAAATAAAGGGAAATTTGGAGCAAATGCTATTTTAGGAGTTTCTTTAGCTGTTGCAAAAGCTGCAGCAGAAGCTTTAGGCTTACCATTATACCAATATGTAGGTGGAGTTAATGCAAAAGTTCTTCCAGTACCTATGATGAATATAATAAATGGTGGAAAACACGCTGATAACTCAGTTGACTTACAAGAATTTATGATAATGCCAGTAGGAGCTAAGAGCTTTTCAGATGCATTAATGAGTTGTGCAGAAGTTTATCATAGCTTAAAATCTATTTTAAAAGCAAAAGGATATTCTACTGGAGTAGGCGATGAAGGTGGATTTGCTCCAGATTTAAAATCAAATGAAGAAGCTATTGAAGTTATAATAGAAGCTATCGAAAAAGCTGGCTATGAACCAGGTAAAGATATATTCATTGCTTTAGACCCGGCATCATCAGAATTTTATGAAGATGGAAAATATGTTTTAGAGCATGAAGGAAGAACTTTAACTCCAGAAGAAATGGCATTATTCTATGAAGATTGGGTAAATAAATATCCTATTATATCAATTGAAGATGGAATGGCTGAGGAAGATTGGGAAGGTTGGAAAATAATAACTGAAAAACTTGGTCACAGAATTCAACTTGTTGGTGATGATTTATTTGTTACAAATACTGAAAGATTAAAAACTGGTATAGAAAAGGGAGTTGCAAACTCAATATTAATAAAACTTAACCAAATAGGTACTTTAACAGAAACTCTTAATGCTATAGAAATGGCAAATAGAGCAGGATATACAGCTGTTATATCACATAGATCAGGTGAAACAGAAGATACAACTATAGCTGATTTAGTAGTAGCTATGAATGCAGGACAAATAAAAACAGGAGCTCCTGCAAGAAGTGAAAGAGTAGCTAAATACAATCAATTAATAAGAATAGAAGAAGAATTAGAAAATATTGCTGAATTTAGAGGCAGAGATGCATTTTTTAATATAAGAAAATAGTATTTTGATTTCCATATCTATTTCTGCTATAATGTAGAGGAATAAATTTAATTACACAAGAAAATTTAAGGAATGTTGTTAATTTTTAGACAACTATTCTTTATGATAAATATTATTAGCAAATTAAACAATTTGAGGAGTATTGGAGGTTAATTAAATGAGAACATTTCTTATTATAGTAGAAGTAATTCTAGCAATAATAGTTGTTGTTTCTATAATGATGCAACCAAGTAAAGCAGATGCTTTAAGTGGTTTCATTCAAGGGAAAGGTGATACTTTTTATTCAAAAAATAAAGGTAGAACTAAAGAAGCTATGCTAGTTAGAACCACTGTAATTAGCACTATTTTATTTGTTATAGTTACAATAGGTTTAAATATGGTAAAATAATGAATTTAAATAGAAAAATAGAGGTAGGGTTTTCTACCTCTATTTTCTTATAAGTAATAATTTATTTTAGGTTCCTAAATTTATTTTAGATATTTGAATATATAATTTTTCAAAAGATAAGAGGATATACCAAAATTATTGATATATCCTCTTTATTTATACTTAATTTTAGTTTTTCGCTTGTTTTTTATTGTCTTTAACTACAAAGAAAGCAATAATAAATGCTAGTAATGTTATACCAGCTGCTGTAGCAAATGATAAGTTCATTCCATGAATCATAGCTTTCATTGGATTTGCTATTCCAGAGTTTTTAGCACCATCTGTCATGATTGTAACTAAGATAGCAGTTCCAATAGAAGCAGCTACTTGTCTTAGAGTAGTAGTTGCAGCTATTCCGTGTGAATAAGATCTTTTTTCAAGAGCATTTAAACTTAAAGTCATTAATGGCATCATGAATAATGCTATTCCGAATAATCTAATTGCATACATAGTTGATATAAATGTAAGTGATGTAGTTGAAGTTAAGAACATAAAGCTAAATGTTCCTATTGTTACTAAGAAAAGTCCTAAAAGAATTAAAATTCTTCCACCAAACTTATCGAATAATCTACCTGTAATTGGACTCATTACAGCAAGTATTAAAGCACCAGGAAGTAATAATAATCCTGATCTAAATGCTGTATATCCTCTAGCATTTTGAACATATAAAGGTAATATAACTTCTGTTGAAAGGAATCCAGCAAAAACTATAAGAATTATTAAAGTAGCAAAACTAAATGTAGCACTCTTAAATACTCTTAAATCAAGGAATGGATTTTCCATTGTAAGTTGTCTATATGCAAAGATTATTAATGAAATTACACCAATTATAACTGGAACTAAGAATTTTGAACTACCCCAGCCATATTCTCCTGCATTACTAAATCCATATAAGAAAGTACCAAATCCTATTGCAGATGTAAGAAGTGATAAGATATCAAGTTTAGCTTTTTCAGATCCTTTAACATTTTTAAGGTAGAAGTATCCGAAGATTAAATCTAAAATAGCTATAGGAATTGAAGTATAGAATAAATCTTGCCAACGATAGTGTTGTATTAACCAACCTGCAAAAGTAGGTCCAACTGCTGGAGCAAATGAAATTACTATACCCATTATACCCATTGCCATACCTCTTTCTTCCTCTGGGAAAATAAAGAAGAACACAGTTTGCATAAATGGTAAAAGAATACCTGCACCCATAGCTTGAATTATTCTAGCTATTATTAAAGTACCAAAGTTAGGTGATACAGAGCCTAAAATAGTACCTATAGTAAATAGTCCCATAGATATAAAGAATAATGATCTTGTTGAAAATCTTTTTATTAAGAATGCTGTCATAGGAACCATTATTCCTGATGTAAGCATAAATGCTGTAGTAAGCCATTGCCCACTAGTGTCTGATAAATGTAATTCTTTTATTATTGATGGTAATGCTGTAGTTAATGAAGTTTCATTTAAGAAAGCAACAAAAGTTCCAATTAATAATATACCAGCAATAATCCACTTGTTACCAAAGTTTTGTTGTTGTCCTTTGTTTTCCATTTTATCCTCCTGTTATTTAAGTTTTTTCCAAATTTTCTTTAAGTAGCTTACATGAGTTTCTAATTCACTAAAGTTATTTAAATATAACAACAAAGATTCAATAATAAAATTTTTTCTATCATCCTTATTAAATTCTAAATCAAGATAATTCAAAGAATCCGTTAAATCTTTGTTTTCTACTAATGAAAATGAGTTACTAATAGTATGCCTAATTTCTTTAATTTCATTTTCCCATTGAGTTAATAAAAAATCTTTATCATACTTAAAATCTTGTGCGGGGCATAAAAATTTAAGTGAATCAATTGGAATTAGAGGATTTTCATCTTTGTGCTTTTCAGCTATGTATATGATAGAATTAACTATGTATTTAGCAACATCTTTAAAATCTTTTTCAACAACTCTTTTCATAATGAAAATATGTGAAAATTCTTTTATCATTGCCATTAAAGTATAAGTTAAGTCCCAAATTACAGTTTCTATTTCATCACCAAAATATGAATATATACAGTTTCTTAGCCAACTTAAAAGAAATAATTTACTTTCTTTAAAGGCTTGTTCGACTATACTATCTCGAAATGAATCTTGATTTTGAATCATAGTTAAAGTGAAGTCTTTTTTTGTAGCAAAATGAGTTAAAAGTGTATATATTTGTTCAATAAACTTTTCCTTAGTAGACAATGATTGATTTAAGGTTATGCTTTCCATTAGAGTAAGCATATGATTATTAAAGTATTTTATTATTTCAACTAAAATTTCTTCTTTTGAACTAAATAGTTTATAAATAGTTGCTTTAGAAATATTACAATAAGTTGCTATATCTTGCACTGATGTTGATGAATATCCTTTATTTGAAAATAAGTATATAGCAGCATTAAGTATATCTTTTTTTTTATCATTAGTATTTGTGCTCATATTTATCTCCTTAAAGTAAACTTATAGGTTTTTATAAAAACTTATAAGTTTTATGTATGAAATGATTATATTATTAATTTTAAATTAAGTCAATATTAATATTGTGTAAATAAATCAAATTTATAAAATTTACTAACTTAAAGTAAAAAATTCACATAAAATCACTTATTAATTTATAATACATTAAAAAGGATAATTGTTATAAAATTTAGTAGAAACATCTATTTTTTATGTATTAAAATAAATTCTTATGTTAATATAAAATAATAAGTATTAAGAGTAAGAAATAGAGTAAAAATAAACTGAGAATTAATTTAGATAGAATTTTAAATCTATTTTAATTTAAGTGAAAGTTATCTAGAGATTTGTATTTGTTTATAACAAACTCATAGAAATTTGGATTATTACAAATACTAATCATTAGATGGAATAAGGGATTTTACTTGATATAAAATAAAAAAATTACTTAGTATAAAAAATTTATTATTACGGAGGAAAATTATGGGATTAAGAGAAGCGATTTTAAATTTAATGAAAAAACCAGCTTATGAACCAGTTGATGTAATTAAATTAGCTGAAATGTTTGGAATAGATAAAAGTGAGTATAAAACTTTTAAAAAAGCAATAAATGGAATGATAAAGGAAGGACTTTTATCTAGGGATGAAAAGGATAAAATTGGACTGGCATCAAGAATGTATCCAGTTACAGGAACTCTTCAAGTTCATCAAAAAGGATTTGGTTTTGTTATTAGAGATGATGAAAATGAAAAAGATATATTCATTCCTAAAAACTTTATGGGTGATGCTTTAAATGGAGATAGAGTATCTGTTGAAATTTTAAGAGAAGATAGAGGCGGCAGAAAATGTGAAGGAAGAATAATTGAAGTTATTGAAAGAAAAAATACTGTATTTGTAGGTTTCTATGAAGATAGTAAAAACTTCGGTTTTGTAGTTCCAGATGATAAAAGAATGATAAAGGATATATTTATTTCTAAAAAAGATAAAAATGGTGCTACTACTGGAGATATAGTTAAAGTAGAAATAACAAAATGGCCAACAGAAAATAGAAAACCTGAAGGTAAAGTTGTTGAAATTATAGGTAAAAAAGGTGATATTGGTGTAGATATCTTAACTATAATAAAGAAGTATGGAATACCTGAAGAATTCCCTGAGAAAGTTTTAGATTTTGCAGAATCTATTGAAGAAGAAATTCCACAATGGGAAATAGACAGAAGAACTGATTTAAGAGAATTAAGAATGGTAACTATAGATGGAGAAGATGCAAAAGATTTAGATGATGCAGTATCTATAGAAAGACTTGATAATGGATTATATAGATTAGGTGTCCATATAGCAGATGTAAGTCATTATGTAAGAGAAAATAATCCTTTAGATAAAGAAGCGCTTAAGAGAGGAACTTCTGTTTATTTAGTTGATAGAGTTATTCCTATGCTTCCAAAGAAGCTATCTAATGGTATTTGTTCATTAAATCCAAAGGTTGATAGACTTGCATTAACTTGTTTAATGACTATTAATAAAAGTGGAAATGTAATTGATCATGAAATTCATGAATCTGTTATAAGAACAAATGAGAGAATGACTTATACAAATGTAAGTAAAATTCTTGTAGAACAAGATGAAGAACTATTAAAAAGATATGATTATTTAATAGATGACTTTAAAGCTATGGAAGAGCTTTGTAAGATTTTAAACAAGAAAAGAATGGATAGAGGAGCTATTGATTTTGATTTTGCTGAAAGTAAAATATTACTAGACGAAAATGGAAAACCAATAGATATTAAACCTTATGAAAGAGGTATTGCTAATAGAATAATAGAAGAATTTATGCTAATTTGTAATGAAACTATTGCAGAACATTTCCATTGGCTTAATATACCATTTGTGTATAGAATACATGAAGAACCTGATATGGAAAAATTAGAAAAGTTTAAAGAATTCATTTATAACTTAGGTTATAAAGTGAAATGGGGTCAAGAAATAAGACCTAAAAATTTAGCTGAAGTTATAGATATGGTTAAAGGAAAAGAAGAAGAAACTGTTGTAAGTACATTACTTTTAAGATCAATGATGCAAGCTAGATATTCACCACATAATGATGGACACTTTGGTTTAGCAGCAGAATATTATAGTCACTTTACTTCACCTATAAGAAGATATCCAGATCTTCAAATCCATAGAATAATCAAAGAACAAATTAATGGGAAAATAGATAATAAGAGAGAAAAAGCTTTAGCAACTATTGTAGATACAGCTTCAAAGCAAGCTTCAGATATGGAAAGAGTAGCTCAAGAGGCAGAAAGAGAAGTTGATGATTTAAAGAAAGCTGAATATATGGAAGATAGAATAGGTGAAATATTTGATGGTATTATTAGTTCAGTAACATCTTTTGGTGTTTTTGTTGAGCTTCCTAATACTGTTGAAGGATTAGTTCATATAACTGAATTAAGAGATGATTATTATATTTATGATGAGGCAAGACTTAGCTTAGTAGGAGAAAGAACTAAAAAGATATATAAACTAGGTGATAAGGTTAAAGTTATTTGTACTAGAGTAGATCTTGATAATAAAGATGTTTATTTTGAAATAGTTGAAGATAAATATTCTAAAGAAGAAAGAGAATTAGCTGAAAGAAAATCTAGAGAACAAATAGAAAGATTAAGAAAAGAATTAGAAGAAAGTGACTTAGAAAATTCACAAAATTAATTTAAATATTACAAAATATCACTATAGACTTAAAGTTTTCTTAAGTTTATGGTAAAATAACTATAAAACTATTATGAGAGGAAATATTTACTTTCCTCTTTAATAGTTTTAAATTAAGTCACAGTAGGTGAGAAGATGGGAAGAAAAAAAACAAATAAGACTCTAGCAGAAAATAGAAAGGCAAGACATGATTATTTTGTTGAAGAAGCTTTAGAAGCGGGACTTGCTTTAGTTGGAACAGAAGTTAAATCTATAAGAGCTGGGAGAGTAAATTTAAAGGATTCCTACGCGGACATTGACAATGGTGAAGTTTTCATAAAAAATATGCACATAAGTCATTATGAGCAAGGTAATATATTCAATGTAGATCCGTTAAGATATAGAAAGTTATTACTTCATAAATCAGAAATAAGAAGGCTTGAGGAAATAATAAAGCAACAAGGGTTAACTCTTATACCATTATCACTTTATTTAAAAGATGGTAGAGTAAAGGTTAACTTAGGTGTTTGTAGAGGTAAGAAAAACTATGACAAGAGAGATGCAATGATAGAAAAAGCTCATAAAAGAGAGATAGCAAGGGAATTTAAAGAAAGAAATAAATATTAATTCCTAGAAACATAGCTGTAATAAAAGGGCTATGTTTTTATGTTGTAATGTTAGATTTTTGTTAGAAAAAAGTAATATTGCACATAATAAAATTAGTATTTATTGAATGTATAGGTTTTAAGCTATCTTATATTATTAAGAAAGTTATAAAACAAGTAAGAGGAGAAAAATTAATATTTAATATTAATAAATACACAAAGGAGGGTTTGTATGAAGTTTAAAATCAATGATAAGGTTAAATTATCATTGAAGATAATCTTTGTTTCAATAGTCTTTATATTTGTTTTTAGAGAATTTATATTATTCTTCAAAAGCTTTAATGTACGAGAGTTTATAATATTCAAAGATAGATTAACGATAATTAACTTAGCAGCTATAGTAATTATAGGACTGATTTGCTTCTCGCCATTAACATTTTATGATTTAATCTTAAAAAAGAGGTTAAACATTCAATTACCAACATTAAAATTGTATAAGTATTCTTGGATTGCAAGTTCTATATCAAGTATAATGGGATTTGGTGGAGCTGCAGCAGTAGCTATAAAACAAAATTTTTATGGAGACTATGTTGAAGATAAAAAGACACTTTTAAAAGAAGTTAGTAGAATAGTTGCTTTCAATGTTGCAGGGCTATCACTAGTATCTCTTATTTATACAATAGTTAGGTTTGAAGAAGTCATAAATTTAGGAATTATAGCTTATGCCATAATATTAATTTCTCTATATTTTCCGGGACTTTTAATATATGTTACTTACATAAATATGTTTAAAAATAAAGATAAAAAAGAATATTATGCAAGTCTTTCAATTATGGGAGTAGCAATTTTAGACTGGCTAGGAAACATGATATTAATATACGTAATATTATTTTTACTAGGTGCAAAAGTTTCATTTATACAATTCTTTCCAGTATATGTATCAGGAGTTGTTATAGGAACAATCAGTTTAATTCCTGGAGGGCTTGGAAGTTTTGACTTAGTATTTATAACTGGAATGGCTCAATTAGGAGTTCCAACAGAGTTAAGTTTTTTAGTAACTATACTTTATAGAGTATCATATTTTATAATACCAGCAATAATAGGAATTTTACTTTATTTTAGAGATTTTGGTAAGAAGTTAAATGAGAAATTTAATGAACTACCTTCACAGCTTTCAGCTACTTTAGCTAATAATATATTAATTATATTAGTATTTATATCAGGTGTGTTACTTTTATTATCAGAAGCACCTAGTAATAGTGATTATAAAATAGCTATTTTAAATGCTTTATCAAGAGAAAGCTTTTTTACTGTAGGTAATCAAAGTACTTTAATAATAGCATTTCTTTTAATACTATTATCTGTATTACTTATTTTTAAAAGTAAATTACTTTATAGAATAACAATAGCATTACTTTTATTTGGAGCAACACTTAGTATTTATAGAATGCCTAGTATAACACAAATCATTTATCTTTTATTTGTAGCATTTTTAATATATGTTAGTAGAAAAAGGTATTATAGAAAAAGTTTTGTATTAACAATAAAAACAACTTTTATAGCTATTTGTATACTAGTAGGAAGTTTAATTGTTTATTTAAATATGGTTAGTTATGGAATGAGAGGGCATAAGCATTTCTTTAAATTAATAGCAGAAAATAGATTTTATGATAATGGTATTATAGCATTTATTATTACTATAATAGTTCTTATTGGTATATTCTTCTTAACTAGAGATGTTAAGATGAAAGTTCATACTGTTAATGAAAAAGAAGAAGATATAAAATATATTCTAGATACTTATGGTGGAGCTTTATCAGCACACTTAGTATACTTAAAAGATAAATATGTTTATATAAATAAAAAAAGAGATGTAATGTTCCAATATGATATTTACTCAGAAAATGTTTTCGTTTTATGTAATCCAATAGGAAATGAAGAAAGTTTTTCAGAGGCTATAGAAGAGTTTTATGATTATGTCGATATGTATGGATATGATTTAATATTCTATCAAGTGACTGAAGATATGATTGGAACACTTCATAATAAAGGTTATATATTCTTAAAACAAGGAGAAGAGGCTGTTGTTGATATACAAAACTTTGAACTTGTAGGTAAAAAAATGCAAAAGCTTAGAACTTCTATGAATAAGGTTACTAAAGAAGGGTATACCTTTGAAATGGCTCAACCACCTTTCTCAAAAGAAATTATGGCTGAACTTAGAAAAATATCTGATGTTTGGTTAGATGAAAGAAGTGAAAAAGGTTATTCAATGGGGTTCTTTGATGAAGAATACTTAAATGAAGCACCTATAGCCATTGTTAGAGATGGTGAAGGAACTATAAAAGCTTTTGCAAGTATAATGAAGGGCTACGATAACAATGAAACTATAGCTATAGACTTAATGAGATACTTAAAGGATACTCCGCATGGTATGATGGACTTTGTATTTGTAAATTTAATTATGGATAGTAAAGAAAAAGGTTATAAGTATTTTAAAATGGGAATGGCACCTTTATCTAATGTAGGTAATTCAAGATATGCATTCTTAGGTGAAAAATTTGCTCAACAAATTTATATTTATGGTCAGTTCTTATATTCATTCCAAGGTCTTAGAAAATACAAAGAAAAGTTTGCAAGCCATTGGGAACCTAAATATTTAGCTTATAGAAGAAAGAATATACTATCTGTTGTTTCAATGCAAGCTTTCTTGTTATGTGGTAAACCAAGAAAAAAAGAAGATACAATATTCTATAAAATAACAAATTCAATAAAATAATATAAGGAGATGTGTCAAAAGTTTTGATACATCTCCTTTTTGGCGTGCCCGGTATGAACAACAACTTGGCGGTGAAAGTCCGTTGTGTGTTTGGTAGTGGGAACCACTAGCTAATGAGAAGTGTGTCTATCGTGAGATAGAATCTGAAGGAAATTAGAGGCAAAGTCTTGGTCTGAGGAATGCGAACTACATATAAGGCTTGCTAAGGTCGGACGAGTTTGCTAAACAAAACAAAGTCCAACACTACACGAAACTTTAGAAGTAAATGTAGCAGATATATGAGATGAAGGTCGTTGTTCTTACCCGGGGAGATCTGATAAATACATTGCTAGTAAAGATGAATTTCTCAAGATGAAAAATTTATTGATGAAGGTTTAGATGGGTTGTAGATATAGACTTAGAAAAATTCTTTGATAAAGTAAACTATGATATTTTAATGTATAAACTTTTAAAAGATATTAAGGATAAAAGAACTCTAAAATTAATAAGAAAATATTTATAGTCTGGGATAATGATAAATGGAGTAGTAATTTCTAATAAAGAAGGAACACCACAAGGTGGAGCACTTAGGCCTTTGTTATCCAATATTATATTGGATGATTTAGATAAGGAATTAGAAAAAAGAGGACATAAATTCTGTCGTTATACCGATGATTGTAATATTTATGTTAAAAGTAAGAGGTTGGAGAAAGAGTTATGCAAGGCATAAAACTAGTTTTATAGAAAATAAATTAAAGGTAAATAATGATAAAGGTGTAGTACAAAGACCTTAAAAAAGGAAATTTTTAGGGTTTACCTTAGGGATAATGTTTGGAAAAGCATATTCAAGCATATCGAAACAATCATTAAAGAGACATAAGGATAAATTAAAAAGTATATTATCTCGGTCAAAAGCAATGTCTTTGGAACAAAGAATAATTAAATTAAACCAAATAAATATAGGGTGGATTGATTATTACAGTATAGCAAAATGCAAAGGTGTAACAGTTCAATTAGGTAGATGGATAAGGCAAAGATTAAGAATGTATGTATGGAAACAATGGAAAAGGTCAAAATGAGATATAAGAACCTTAAGAAATTGGGATTAAATCATTATGAAGCAATAAAATTTGCTAGCAATTATGATTAAATATAATTTGTAAGCATAATTATAATATTTAATATATAATAAAGGAATTTATGCACAATATATAGTATTTATATATATAAATAACAATTTTTATAAATTTGGTAATTATATAAAAGTAAAATGTTAAAATTAAAGGTTTTATACTTAGTTTTATATTTTTTTAATCTTAATGTATATTAAATTTAATTGTTAATTTAATGTAATATTAGTATTTTGAAAAAAAGCAAAAGAAACATATATTTTATAATAAATATCTAATTAAGAGGTGATTTATATGAATAAATATGTTTATAAAGATTTGAAAAAACTTGAAGAAGAGGTTATTAAAGCAAAAGATGAGAATAGAGAAGCTAAGGAGTTTATTATACAATTTTTTGAGCCATTTATTATCAAAATGTCAAAAACAACATTTATTAATGGTATGACAGAAAATGATATAAAGCAAAGCTTAACATTATATTTATTAATTGCAATAAGAAAATATTCAGGAAAAGATAAATTTTTTTGGTATGCAATACAAACGATGAAAAATAATATATATAGAGAACTAAAAAGAAGAAAAAAAGATGAGGGTTTAATAAATATTGAAAAAATTCCATTTAGTAATAATGAGTATATAGAGGATAACATATTAAAAAATGAAGAAATTCATACTTTGAAAAAGGCAATTCAACAATTAAGTAATAAAGATAACGAATTATTATATAAAATATATTTTGAAGATTATGATTATAATAACTTAACAAAATATTTTAATCAAAATTATAATACTATAGCATCAAGAAAAAATAGAGCTTTAAAAAAGCTAAAAATAAGTATGGAGACTATTTAATCTTTATAAATTTTAATATTAACTATATGAAAAGGATATGATAATAAGATTGTATAAGACTATATATAATAAAAGATGTATAAAATTTAAGAATAAAATAAGCTGTGTAAACTAAAGTTAGATATAATTAAAATATTTTAATACTTTAGGGAGGTACACAGCTTTTATCATTAGAATTTATTAATTTAATATGTGGGACTCTAAATAAGAAGGAGTAATATTATGGGTTTTAGTTTTTATATAATTAATTTATAGCTTATATAAAAGTTTATGATGAAATAATTAGAGATTTAAATATCAAAAAATGTATATTTATTATTTATAGTTTTGAAAAATTTATTCAGAAGTATAAAAAGAAAATAGAAGTATTATAAATACCCTATTTTCATCTTAAATATTTATTATATAAATTATTTTTATTTAGTATTTAGTTTTTTTTTAATATCTTTGATATCTAATTTAATATCTTCAATTAAAATAAATTTATCAGCAAGTTTTTCTATAGTATTTTGATACTTAGTTTCTCTTTCTTTATAATCGATCCTCACATTTTTTAGAAGTTCATTGTAATCTTCATTAATTTCTTTAAATATTAAATCTTTATCTTTATTGTATTTCCACCATATTAAACCACATATAGCTAATGTGGGGCTTATTTTAAAAAGTTCCATCATAATTTGTTCCATTTTCATTACCACCTTAAAATTATTATACAGTATAGATTGTAAGCTTACATAATTAAAATATATATGAAATTACTATTTTTTTCATTTGATTATATTTTTATATGTTCTATGATGTGTAAATACATAGTGAATTGGGTACATATTTTTATAAAAGATAAAAATTAAAATTATATAATATTAAAAGGTAAGTTTTTCATACACTTCTTTTTATATTTAAAGAATATTATTGATATATAGATATATTCAAATTAGCTTAGTGTGAAGTATAAATAAAAATAGTAATATGAAAAAAATTATATTAAATATAGAGAGAAGAAATTTGAGTAGGTATTGTTAATGATATAGTACAATCATAAAATTTATTTGAAATTTAATGAAAAAAAGTTTTTAAAATACATATTTTATTTATGTAAGCAGCTTACAAAATAAAAAATTAAAATAAAGGAGAATAATATATAAATAATAATTTTAAACTTGAAACAGAGGTTATGGAGAAATCTATAGAGAAATTTTTATCTGAAGGGAAAATATTAGGGGTAAAAAAAGTTGATGGATTATTAATTGAAGATGTTAATTTAAATTTAAAAGCTAGTAATTTGCCTAATGGAAAATATATTTTGTATAGAGGAACTGGATGGGTTTTGGAGAGTGATGGAAGTTTAATAAAAACTGCAACTGCTAATCCTGGTGTAACATTGTTTATTGAAGAATCAATAACTAAAATTCAAGAGAAAACTTATACAAAGGGAATGTGAATAGACGTATCAATTAAGTTATTAGGAATTGATAGTGCATCTGATAAAAAATACGATAAAATTAGATAAATATCAATTTGAAATAGGTGATTATATAGAATTATACCATCAAGAACCTTTTAGATTAAGTTTTAATAATGTTAATGGGAGTAATCAATCAACTAGTACAACTCAAAGATATGAAATAACAACTGATGGTTTAAGAGAAAAAAGGAAAGAAAAAAAGGTTAATCAAATAAATACTAAAATAGAAAATGAATATAATTCTTATAGTATAATGGATATGATATTAAATAATAAATATGAATCTGTAAAAAAATAAATGTAAATGAAGGTAAAGCTATAGAAATAGAAAAGAGAAATATAGAAAAAAATAATTTAAAAGCAACTTTTAATGACGGAACCTATGTTTTTGATTGCTTTGATGGATGGATTAAAGGGAGGGATTCTGGTTTCTTAAAAAGTATAATAATACCATCTGGAACTATTGGAGAATTAAAGAAAACAGAACGTGCTCAAATTATGAATAGTATCAGTAAATCTATGACTTCTAGCTTTGGATATGGTTTTATAAATTCAGCTGTAACAATAGGATATAATGTTAATACAGGTGAGGCAAAACAATTAACTATAAAAAATAGTATGACAGCAAATGAAGGAAAAGATATATTTTTTAAAGCACAAACAGTATTTAGAAAATATGAGGTTGTAACATTTAGAAATGGACAAATAATAGATCATGGAACAATTTATAAGCCAGAATCATATATAACAGAAAATATAAAATTTGAACCAGCAACAAATGTTAATCAAAATAAGTTATATTGTAAAGAAGATTATAATATTTTAGGAGATCCATTATATAATTATAAACCAATAGTTATCCCTAAAATTGATAAGAGTGCTAGTGCCACAATTAATCCGGCACATACTTGGCCTTGGAATATTGAAAAATTACAATATCCTGATTATACTATAGGAGCTTACTTTACAGTAACAACTACTGGAGATTATAGTATAAAAGATAGGGAAATATTACTTAATGATTTTCTTTCTTCAGTAGGATTAAGTATGAGACTGTTTGAAGTTGATAATAATAATAACTTATTATATCAAGTAGGTTATAAGGCTGCTGCTATACAGACATATAAACAAAATAACTATGTTGGATTTATTGGAGAACCTCTTAACGTAACATTGTATAGAGACAAAAAATATGTTCTTATACTAAATGAAGAGAAGACAAATATTTGGGCTTCTTATGGAAGGTATAATTACACACAACATTCACTAGAATTTAAATTAAGATAAAATATATAAAAATATCTACCAATAATATTGGTAGATATTTTTATAATTACTCAGAAAATTAATATATTTTGTTATTAAATAAAAAATAGAGTTAAATCAATAATTATTAATAGAAAATATCTACTAATAAATTTTTTATAAATTATTATCATGAAGTGCTTCTTTAGGATAACTTAAAATTATTGATGCAATTTTAATATAATTATAGATATAATATTCTTGTTATTAATTATGACTAGATTAAAAGAAGTTATATCAAATATTTTATATTATTATAGTTTATAAGAAGAGGTTATTAAAGCTTTGGAAAAACCTTAGATTATCTAAGAGTACATCATTTTTAGCTAGAGTTTTTAAGTTGGGATTAAGAATAAAAGCTTTTTCTAGGTAATGAACAGCTAAATCCTTTTCATGGATTAAGGAGCAAAGTCTAGCCTTTGAATAATAAGATACTGGATATAAGGAGTCAATCTTTATAGCTTTTGAAAGCATATTATTAGCTTCTTCTATTTTTCCTAAATATAATAATATATTTGCATATTCACAATAATATTTAGGGTCAAAAGGGTTGAGTTTTAAAGCTTTTTTATAAGTATTTGCACTATCATTTAGTTTATTTAAATAAAAATAACATTCACCTAAACGTCTATAGTGATTATAATCTTTAGGGTTAAGCTCTGTTAGTTTATTAAAATAGAAGGCACTATTTTTGTAATCCTCTGTTACATAATAAAAAAATGCTTCACCAGTTATAGCATGGATAAAATTTGGTCTTATAGATAAAGCTTTTTGAAAACAAATATGAGATTTTTCAAGTTCACTTTCATTAAAATAGGAAAAACCTAAGTTTGAAAGAGCAAATAAATCGAGAGGATTTGCATCTAAAGCCTTTTTAGAATAGTCAATGGCTTTTTTATAGTTTCCTATTTTATAGTAAGTATAACCTAAGTTATTATAAAGACCTTCATCTATAGGAAATTCCTTTAGAGAAGGTTCTTCTAGCTCCAATGCAGCATTATAACGTCTAAGCTTTGATAGGGCTAAAATACTATAACTATAATAAAAAGGCAGAGATAATTTAGTTTTATTAGAGTTTAATAAATTTAGAGCTTTTTCATATTTACCTCTTTTTAAGTAGTTTATAATAAGTGAATATATATTTTGATTTTTACTATATATATTTAAAAGTATAATAAGTAAAAGAAAAACTAATAGGATGATTAATCCTTTAATTAGAGGGTTATTAAAAAAATCCATAGAATACTCCTATAAACTCTCTATAGTAATTAGTATATTTTTAATGGGGCAAATAGGTAACAACTATAAAAAACTTTATTAAAAATACTCTTAATAATTTTTCTATGCAAAAGTTCATTAATGTTATAAAATGAAGAGGAAAGAATAAGAAAAATATAGTTAGATTAGAAAGGATGAAAACTATATGGAACTATTAAAAGAAAAAATTAAAAATGAAGGAAGAATAACAGAAGATAATATTTTAAGAGTGGATGGATTTCTAAATCACCAAATGGATGTTAATTTTATAACTGAAGTAGGTAAGGAATTTAAAAATAAATTTGAAAATGAAAAAATAGATAAAATATTAACTATTGAATCAACAGGAATAGCTTTAGGAGTAACAACATCTCAACAATTTGGTAATCTACCTCTTGTTTTTGGAAAAAAAGTTGAAAGAGTTTCAAGAGATAAAGAAGAAAATTTCTATAAATCAGAAGTATATTCTTTTACTAAACAAAGTATTTACAATGTAATAATAGATAAAAGATTTATAAAAAAAGGAGAAAGAATACTTATATTAGATGACTTTTTAGCTAATGCTTGTGCAATATTTGGACTTATTGATATAGTTAAGCAAGCTGGTGCTGAAGTTGTTGGAGTTGGTGTAGTAATAGAAAAGGCTTTCCAAGATGGAAGAAAGCATTTAGAAAACAAAGGTGTTAGAGTAGAAGCTTTAGCAAGAATTGAAAAAATAGAAAATGGTGAAGTTACTTTAAAATAATTTTATATTAATTTGGTAAATAATGAATATTAGAAACATATATTATTATATGGTCTTAAAATCTATATAATTAAGGGTAAAAAAATAGACTCATATTAAAATTTAAAAACTTTAGGGGGATACATTTATTGATAGACAAGGTTTTAAATAAATACGAAGTCGAGCAATTAGAGAAAATAGAAGCATGGAAACATGAAAAAATAGATTTATATGATAAATCTATGGCTTTTATAACTAAACCCTTTTCAGGAATAGTTGAAAATGTAGCTAGTGAAAAGATTGTTAGGGGACTTTTAAAATTTACTTGGAATATTGCAGATAGTTCAATGGATTATAGAAGGATAATGAAAGAAGCAAAAGTTAATTCCATTGAGGAACTAAGGAATAAATCATTAAAGGAATGTGATCACTTAGCTAAAAATGCTCATAATAGAGCAGTTGGAATAGCAGCAGCACAAGGAATAACTGTTGGAAGTATTGGTCTTGTAGGATTAGCTGTAGATATACCCTTTGTGCTTTCACTTGCCTTAAGAACTATAATGAGAATAGGTGGCTGTTATGGCTATAAATTTAATAATGAATATGAAAAAGAATTTGCTTTATCTGTCCTTGGAGCAGGTGCAATAAGAACAGTGAAGGAAAGGGAAAAAGCTTTATCTATAGTAAATGAAATAGAGCATGTTATTGATGAAAAAGATATTAAGAAGCTTTCAGGAAAGATGGTTAGCAAAACCATATCTAAAGAAATCGGTATCATGAGTGTTCATGCTATAGAACAAGAGCTAGAAATAGAAATTTCAAGAGAAATAAGCATGTTATTACTTAATGAAAAAGTTCTAGAAAGTGTACCTATAGTTGGAGGAACCATAGGAGCTATATTAAATACAAGATATATTAATCATATAGGTTGGGCTGCGAGACGTCTTTATCAACATAGATGGTTAGTTGATAATGGAAAAATTAAAATTGAAGATGGAATAATAACTACTATATCAAAGGAATGTGTATTAATAGAAGAAGAACTAACTGTAGGTCTAGATAATTATATGTAGTTAATTTCTAAAAAAATCCCTAATTAAGATATTAGGGATTTTTTGAGCTTTTTTAGGGCAATTAGAATTGCATTGTTAATATACTTTATATAGGTAATAGAGGAATAGGAAATCACTTTAATTAATAATAAAAGTAATGTATTATAATAAATGTAGAAGCGATTAAGAAAAATGCTTTGCAAAATAATAATAATTTAGATAAAACTTTGCCATATCTAAAATTGTTATTATTCCTCCATGTATTATAATTACCTAAGCTTAAAACATTTAAGCTAGACAACTTAAAACTATAATTTATTAAAACTTTTTACATCTGTTTTACCCTGGGACAAGCTTATATTTGAACCAGGGTAAAAAAATATATAATAATTAATATTTATAATACTCCTATTCTTTATGAGTAAAAAACAAATAACCTTAAACTTAAATAAATTTAATTAGTCAAGGAGTGTAAAGTGATTAGAACTAAACATTCAGATAGAGGTAAAACTTCTTTTGAATTTATACTTATTTAAACTTTACAAAAGAGTAATTATATTATATAATGAAAAAACATGATTGAATAAGATTTAATTCAGAAGTATTTTGTAAAAGTATACTGAATTTTAAATCTAATTAATCTAAGCAAATTAATATATACTTTACTTAAATAGCATTAAAAGAATATATTAGTTAGCTATAAGATAATTCATATAGTTTCATGGAGTAAGTCAGTTCTTATATCTTCTACAAACAAAAAATATTGGAAATTCAGTAATGAGTTTCAGATTTGACTTATTCCTAATTATTTTATATAATAATTAATGTAAAGTGAACAACAGTTCACAAAATAATTGAATATGTAATAAGGTTAGTGTTAAACCTATTACCCACATGGGGGCGTTTTGGCTTCGACGGGGGTGAGGTTGGTTTGATAAGCGAGTAAGGATAAGCATGGAATCCTTTGAACAGCTATGCATTAAATATAAACGCAAACAATAATGAATTTGCTTTAGCAGCTTAGTCTGCTAACATCCTGCCTTGGTTGCCCACGGCTGAGTTACAGGGTGTCAATTAAAGTGGGGAACCGCGCTTAGCAAAGCTTTGAGCTAAGAACGGAAGATATGAAGCTACTGCGACAAGAATCCTGTCTGTGGGAGTCTTGAAGTGGAAATTCTAAAACACAAGACTACACTCGTAGAAAGTCTTATTGACTTGCTTTCGGACAGGGGTTCGATTTGTAACAAAGTCGCCTTAAGGAGTAATTCTTAAGTGAAAACTTGGCTTTATCGGTGAAGCCTTCCATGGAGATTTATCTCTGATGATGGTAATACCGAGAGGTATGTGAAGAAATTCAACAGCCTCGTATCGACTTATAGGTTCCTACGGCAATGCTATGGAATACTAGGATAGAAGACATAAACTATACTGAGCTTCTATAATACGCCAAGTATCCAGTTGGAAAATATTGGATAAATATATAGTCAGGGTCTGCAGAAATGCATGATGAGCACCGACCCCTCGCTTCCACCATTATAAACACTTATGTTAGACATAGGTGTTTTTTTATTTTATAGAAATAAATCTTTCATAAAATTCTTCTTTTCTTTTTAACATATGAGAAGAGTAGCGTCCATTTCTAGGAGTAACTTTTTTATATTCATCTATAATAAGAAAGGCTCTCTTTTTCTTATTTTCAATTACTAAGTAAGGGTAAATATCTTCTAAAAATTTAATTGCATTATCATATTTTAAAATATAACTATAACAATCTTTGTGTTTTTTAGGATTATAGTTTTTCTTATTCTTAATGATACCATAACCAACTTTTTCTTTAATCCATTCTAAAAGTTCTATAGTACTAGAAGCTATAGAAACACAAGGAGAAGGAAATTGATTTTTATGAAATTTTTCAAGCATAATACTTCCTTCACCATCTACAATACCTGCAATATAAGATTTTTCTAATTCAGTCATTAAAACCTCCAATTAAAATTAATTTTAAATGTAGTTTGTGATGTAATTAAGTTATTTATTAGGAAATTTTAGAAATGAAATAAAATATTAATGATAATATTTTACATATAAGAGTTATTTTCTTATTTTTAAGTTTATAAGTAATTTGATACAGTGTTATTTTTTATTAGTCTTTATTTAAGTGTTTTTAAGATTAGTATAAATCTTAGACAAGTCATTAATTGGGTAAGTTTTTATATTAATAAAAAATAAGTATAGAATGAAAATAAACATTGAAAAAAAGAATTAGAAATAATAAAATGTAAATAAAAGGAGATAAAATGCAAATATATTATTAGATTAATATATGAAAAATATAAAATAATAGTAAAAATCCAATAGTATAAAGATAATTAAAGTATAATTATAATAATAAAAATTAGTTTGTAAACTTTAATTAAGAATTTAATAAACAATAAAAGAAAAGTATGCAAAAGAAGGGGGAATAATTTAGAAAATATATTTTACATCTTACTGGTAAAGAACTAAGAGATTATGGAGACATTATGAATGAATTTAAAGTTAAATATGAAAAAAAGAATAAAGGACTCTTTTTTAATTGGGTATGGAGTTATATTTCCATTCATGATGATAGCTATTTTAGGATATATGAGTAGTAATTATTATGATAATAGCTTAGGAGTAAGTTTTTATTACTATTATACAATGGGAATTATTCTGTTTTGTATATTTTTAGGATCAGTAACTCTCATATATTATGCAAGGGAGGAAAGTTTATATAAATGTGGTGAAAGATATATTATTGCTCCAATAAGTAAAAGTATGGTGGTACTGTTAAAGATTTTACCTTCAACTAGTGTTTCAATGTTAATTGCAGTATTAAGTAAGAGTGAATTACAAGGGAATTTAATAGCATCATGTTTTGGAGTAATAACAATTATAATTGGTGGAACATTTATGAGTATTGAAAAAATGCCAAAGGGTTTAAAATTTATAAGTAATATATCTATAAGTAAATGGATTGCTGAATTAGTTAGAACTGTAGATGGAAATATAATTACTAGGGAGAAAAGCAGCATAATAATATTTTTAATTATATTTTCCATTTTAATAGTCATATTATCATTAAAAATTGGAGAAAAAAAGTTAGCGAAGAATTAAAAAATGTATTAAAAAGTAACTGAATAGATAACGGTTACTTTTTGTATTTAAAGAATACTACCTGCTATGCAGGTATGTTCAGAGTAGCTTTAGCGATGAGTATGAAAAAAACCTCCTTTGGTTACAATATATTGGGTTTTACCAACCAATTATGTAACCAAAGGAAGTTCATTAAAATGAACAATAGTTTAGCACATAGTAAATGAGATTGTAAATACTTGTTGTAAAATACAAAAGATAGATAATTTACATTCAAACCATATTTTATGCTTTTATAATATAAAATCTTTGGTTATCATTTCCAGAATGTTGATGTGATAATAACTTAGTTCCATTTGTTGTATTACTATCTGTTAAATCTAATACAGATGGATTTAGATAATTTCCAGGATAATTAGCTATAATGAAAGAACCATCTTCTTGTTGATGCAGATGCCATCTTTGTAAAAGTGTACTATAGTAATTTTCTCCTTGATCTTCTAATGTTGCATTTCCAGAATTATCAGTTAAAAAGTATCCTGCATAATTCTTATTTAAAATGATGAATGCTCTTTTATCGCTATCAAATTGAAAAGTCCATCTTTGCGCATTACTATTTCCTTTATCATTGATAACAACATTTCTTGCTGATCCAGAAATATCTAAACACTTATTTTGGTCTAATTTAGTTACTATTTTCCATTCGCCTGATAATAATTCATTCATTTTATTAATACTACTCATATAAAAAACCCCTTTAATTTTAAATTTTGTAAGCCGCTTACATAAATAAAATATTCCTTTAAAAATATTTTTTGCATCAAAATCAATATTAATATTATTTTTCATTTTAATATAGGTATATATGTATATAAATAACAAAAATATAATACTTTATTTCAATACCTAATTTTTTAGATATAATATCATGAATGTTGATTACATAAAGTTTGGATGTTAAAAATACAAATGAAATATTATATGAGTAAGAATAAAATTACTTAAATTAGTAAACAGTTAGGTATTTTTTTATTAAAAAATTTAATTAATGGATAATAATATTTCTTGATATAAATTTAAAAATGGTATAGAAGTTTGTTAAATTTAAGAAAAGTATATTTTTATTATTCATTTGTAAATTTATTTAAGTATTTTTATATTATTATATTTTAGGTTGTTGAATAAACAAAATTTGTAAAATAAAAAAGCCATCCCTTATGATA
>CAUWDH010000004.1:0-145783 GCA_963557775.1 uncultured Sarcina sp. | reverse complement strand
CATACAAAAAAACTCTATATAGAATTGTTTTTACACAAATCTATATAGAGTCTCAAGTACTCAACTATTTTTTTTATTTTTTTATTATAGGACTAATTAAATAATCACTATTTAATTTCATACTAGGTTTTAGTAAGGAATATAAATTAGTAGCTTTTAAGTCTAAATTTAATAAGGGATCTTCTATTTGGTTTGGAACCTTTGTAATTATTGTAATATTAGAATTCTTTTTTATTTCCTTTAATATTTTAGATCCTTTTGGTGATAAACCTAATACACGAATGTAATTAGGTGTAGATTTTTTTAATAAATCGAAATCTTTAGTAATACCTAAAAAAACATTACATATAATACGAGAGATTCTTGTATATGTATAGCGTTTGCTTTTGCAATTTTCAATTAATTCTTCTAGGTTATTTGAATTTGTAATTTCTTTTAATATTTTATTATCAAGTCCTTCAGTAGCTTCAGAAATATTTTTTAAACTTTGAGGTTCTGAAATAATTTTATATTTTACAAAATTATAAATTTCGTTAATCTTACTAAAGTCTTCTTGGGAATTAAGAATATTATAAGAGAAATCTGGTAAAAATTCTTTTGTAGATAGAAAATCATTTTTGTATAAAAGCTCTCTTATAGCTGTTGCAGATTGAAATTTACTAGTATTTAAATTTATATCATTATAATTAGAATGTTCTCTTTTAATTGTAACTGCATTTATATTACTTTTTAATTTTATTAATGATTTACAATATTCTATTCCTAAGATATTGTTAGGGCTATTTAAAAAGTTTAATAATTCATTATTATCTATAGATAAATTATTATATTTAGATAAAAAGGATTTTAAAGCTTTAGCTCTAGCTTTAGGAAATGTAAGACCTTTAGAAAGTTCTTCTTTTAATAGAATCTTAAATTCTTCTGGTTCATCAGAAAGAATTTGAGAAATAGTTTTTATGAGGGATATATTTCCTTCCTCAGAACCGAAACATAAATTTTTTACTATATTAAGAGAATTTAAAGTTGAAACTGCACCAAAAGCAAAATGTTCAGCAGATGAAATTGCATAAAGAGTTGGTAATTCTAAAACTAAGTCAACTCCTGCATCTAGAGCCATTTTAGTTCTATCCCATTTATTAATTATTGCAGGAAGACCTCTTTGAACAAAATTACCACTCATTACACAAATTATACCATCACAATTTGTAATTTCTTTAGATTTTTCTATATGTAAAATATGGCCAAAATGTAGAGGGTTATATTCTGTAATTATCCCTGTTATATTCATATTATCACCTTTTTGTTTAAATTTTTTATCTCGTAGTTAGAGATTATAATCTTCTTATGTTTTATAAGCATAAGATAGTAGCTTCATACTTTTAGATAAGTTTGACTAAGCATTTAGATGGAATTAAAAAACCACTTAAATTAAGTCTGTGTTTATATTACAGTACTATATTTACCTAATTAAGTCAAAGTATTTAAAATAATTTGACTTAATTGTCAGACAATTTTTAATTTACTTATTTATTAATATTTTGTTGAAAAATATGATATTATAGGAGTATAGTAGTATATGGGAGATATATGAATGTTTAACAATGGTTTTAAAGATGAAAGGAGAACAAGAACATGGAACTTATGAAAGAAATTTGGAAGGCAGCGCGTTCAAATAAGAAAAGAATAGTATTACCTGAAGGAGATGAGGATAGAAACTTAATCGCATCTCAAAAAATACATGAAGAAGGATTAGCTGAGGTAATATTAGTAGGGAACGAAAGCAAAATAAGAGATAAAGCCTTAACATTAAACGTTAACTTAAGCGGAATAGAAATAGTTGATCCAGAAACATCAGAAAACTTAGAAGAATATATAACAGCTTTCTATGAATTAAGAAAAAATAAAGGAATGACAATGGAAAAAGCTGATAAAATAGTAAGAGATCCATTATACTTTGCAACAATGATGGTAAAACAAGATCATGCAGATGGAATGGTATCAGGAGCAGTTCATACAACTGGAGATCTTTTAAGACCAGGTCTTCAAATAATCAAAACAGCACCTGGAGTTTCAGTTGTATCAAGCTTTTTCATAATGATGGTACCTAATTCAATATATGGAGAGGGTGGAATGTTATTATTCTCAGACTGTGCAGTAAACCCAAATCCAACAGCAGAGCAATTAGCATCAATAGCAATAGCAACTGCAGATACAGCTAAAAATCTTTGCAGAATGGATCCAAAAGTTGCAATGTTATCATTCTCAACAATGGGAAGTGCAGATCATGAATTAGTAGAAAAAGTTAGAAAAGCTACAGAAATAGCTAAAGAATTAAGACCAGATCTAGATATTGATGGAGAATTACAATTAGATGCTGCTATAGTAGAAAAAGTAGCACATCAAAAAGCTCCAAATAGCAATGTTGCAGGTAAAGCTAATGTATTAATATTCCCAGATTTACAAGCAGGAAATATTGGATATAAATTAGTTCAAAGATTTGCAAATGCTGAGGCTATAGGACCAGTTTGTCAAGGTTTTGCTAAACCAATAAACGATTTATCAAGAGGTTGTAGCTCAGATGATATAGTAAATGTTGTTGCTTTAACAGCAGTTCAAGCACAAGCTCAATAAAAAAGAAAATAGTAAATTTAGGAGGTTATAAAGGTGAATATCTTAGTAATAAATTGTGGGAGTTCTTCCTTAAAATATCAATTAATAAATATGAGTAATGAAGATGTATTAGCTTCAGGATTAGTAGAAAGAATCGGTATAGAGGGTTCAGTTTTAACTCAAAAAGTTGAAGGTAGAGATAAATATGTAATAGAAACACCAATGGAGAACCACAATGTGGCAATAAAGTTAGTATTAGATGCTTTAATAGATGAAAAAAATGGTGTTATAAAATCAATGGATGAAATAAAAGCTGTAGGACATAGAATAGTTCATGGTGGAGAAAAATACACTAAATCAGCAATAGTTACAGAAGAAGTAATAAATGATATTAGAGAAGCTTCTAAATTAGCTCCATTACACAATCCAGCTCATATAATGGGAATAGAAGCTTGCCAAAAATTAATGCCATCTGTACCTATGGTAGTTGTATTTGATACAGCATTCCATCAAACAATGCCTGAAAAAGCATTTATGTATGGTTTACCTTATGAATTATATGAAAAACATCATATAAGAAAATATGGATTCCACGGAACTTCACATAAATATGTATCTGCTAAAGTTGCAGAAGTTATGGGAAAAGATATAAAAGATCTTAAAATAATAACTTGTCATTTAGGAAATGGATCAAGTGTATCAGCAGTTAAAGATGGAAAATGTTATGATACAAGTATGGGATTCACTCCACTTGAAGGTTTAGTAATGGGAACTAGATGTGGAAATATAGATCCAACAGTTGTAACATTCTTAATAAATGAATTAAATTATACAGCTTCAGAAGTAGATACATTAATGAATAAACAATCAGGTGTATACGGAATTTCAGGTGTAAGTAGTGACTTTAGAGATATTGAAGCAGCAGCAAAAGAAGGAAATAAGAGAGCTCAATTAGCTTTAGATATGTTCCGTTATAGAGTAAATCAATATATAGGTTCATATGCAGCTAGCATGGGTGGATTAGATGTTATAGTATTCACTGCTGGAGTTGGTGAAAATTCAGCTTCAGAAAGAGAAGGAATATGTGAAAGCTTAGGATTTATGGGAGTTGAACTTGACAAAGAAAAGAATAAAATAAGAGGAGAAATTGCTGAAATAAGTACAGCAAATTCAAAGGTTAAAGTATTCATCATTCCTACAAATGAGGAGTTAATGATTGCTAAAGATACACTAGCATTAATAAAATAATTTTAAAATAGCTTGACTTTTAAATATCAACTTTATATAATAGTATCTGTGTTATTTGCAATTAAATTATAGTTTGGAGTGTGAATAAGTAGAGGGTTCTACTGTAATGTTATGGAATTTAAATTTTCAGAAATGACTTCAAAAAAAGAAAAAAGTAAAGCTCTAGAATTTACTTTGGAAAAAGAAAAAGTAGAGGTTTCTGGTGAAACAATTAAGTTTATTGAACCTATTGAATTTGCAGGAAACTTAAAATTTATTGAAGATGTAGTTAATATATCTGGAAATATTAAAACTACTTTAGAATTGCAATGTTCTAGATGTTTACAAAATTTCTCTTATAAAGTTGATATTGACTTTGATGAGAAGTTTTCAAATAATTATAAAGAAGATGAAGATATTACTTTAGTAGAAGGAGATATCATTGATGTTTCTGAAGTAATAGTAAATAATGTAATTTCAACCTTACCTATAAAAAGACTTTGTACAGATGCTTGTAAAGGCTTATGTCAGAGTTGCGGTGCTGATTTAAATAAAGGCACATGTGATTGTGAAAATGAAAATATCGATTTAAGATTTGATAAGCTAAGAGATCTGTTCACTAATAAGGAGGTGTAACAATGGGAAATCCAGCAAGAAAAACATATAGAGCAAAAAGAGATTCAAGAAGAGCTCAAACTTTCAAGGCTAGCTTACCAGGTATCGTAGAATGCCCACAATGCCACGAAATGAAATTAGCTCACAGAGTTTGCAAAAACTGTGGACATTACAAAGGTAAAGAAATAGTTTCAACTGATGCACAATAATAAAGAAAGTCTTATGACTTTCTTTTCTTTATATTAGAGAAAAAAGGGGTGTTTCAAAGTGAGGATAGCTGTAGATGCTATGGGGTCAGATAATGCACCATATGCAGAAATAGAAGGCTGTATAGAAGCATTAAAAAGTTTTAATGATATTAATTTAGTTGTAACTGGACCTAAAGATATTCTTGAAAAGGAATTTTCAAAATATAGTTATGATAAAAGTAAAGTAGAATTTATAGATGCAACAGAGCGAATAAGCACTAATGAGCACCCAGTAATGGCTGTAAGAAAGAAAAAGGATTCTAGCCTAGTAAAAGCTTTAAACCTAGTTAAAGAAGGAAACTGTGATGCAGTTTTATCAGCTGGAAGTACTGGAGCATTTTTAGCTGGTTCCACATTTATAGTAGGAAGAATAAAAGGTGTAGAAAGACCGGCTTTAGCACCGCTTATGCCAGGTAAAAATGGTCCTTTTATGGTAATAGACGCTGGAGCAAATGTGGATTGTAAACCATCTTATTTAGTGCAATTTGCTAAAATGGGAAAAGTATATTTTAATTCAGTAATGGAAAAAGAAAATCCAAAGATTGGTTTAGTTAATATTGGTGTGGAAGAGGAAAAAGGTAATGAACTTACTAAACAAACATATCAATTATTAAAGGAAGAAAACAATCTTAATTTTATTGGAAATATAGAACCAAGAGATGTTACTCTTGGAGAGGTTGATGTAATAGTTTGCGATGGTTTTGTAGGCAATACTATACTAAAAATGTATGAAGGTGCTGCAAAAACTATTTTATCAATGATAAAAGAAGAAATAATGAGTTCTGCAGTATCAAAGTTTGGAGCTATATTTTTATCTAAAAGCTTTTCAAATTTAAAAAAGAAAATGGATTATAAAGAATATGGCGGAGCACCTTTTTTAGGTGTAAATGGTATTTGTATTAAAGCTCATGGCAGTTCTGATGGTAAAGCTTTTAAAAACGCTATAGGTCAAGCAAGAAAGTTCCATAATAACAAATTAATAGGTAAAATTAAGGATGAAATTGAAAATTTAAAATAATTTTACAATAAAAATTAAAATATTCTATTAATGTAATATTGACGAATTTACAGATATATAATAATATCTATATTAGGTCGATATTAGGAGGTGATTTCGTAATGTTTGATAAGATAAAAGAAATTATAGCTGATAAGTTATCAGTAGATAAAGAGAGTATAACTATGGATTCAACTTTTGTTGAAGATTTAGGAGCTGATTCATTAGATGTTGTTGAGTTAATAATGTCTTTAGAAGAAGAATTAGAAATGGAAATACCTGATGAAGATGCTGCTGAATTTATAACAGTTGCGGATGTTGTTGAATACATTAAGGAACATAGAGAAGAATAAAAAAGTCCCGCATTAGCGGGATTTTGTTATATTGATTGACAGAAATAAGTAGGTTTATTCTTGAGTTTGTTATAAATGAAATGATGCATAAATCATCACTTAATGATAAAATTTAATTGAGGACTTTTATTAGGTAAAACAACCTGAAGAATAAACCTTTAAGGAGTGAGGGTTAGAAGTGAAGGAAATGAATGTAAAGGAACTAGAGAAAAAAATAGGTATAAACTTTAAGGACAAAGGAATTTTAATAACAGCATTAACGCATAGTTCTTTTGCCAACCAGTTTAAAGATATTAAGTACAATGAAAGATTAGAATTTTTAGGAGATTCTGTATTACAATTAACAATAACTGAAAACTTATTTAATACTTATAAAAATAAGTCAGAAGGTGAATTAACAAAAATAAGAGCTTTAATAGTTTGTGAAAATTCCCTTTTTGAGGTTGCTAGTAAAATGCAATTAGGGAAAATAATAAGAATGAGTAAAGGTGAAGAATTAACAGGTGGAAGAAATAGAATATCTATACAAGCCGATTGTTTGGAAGCCGTAATAGCAGCTATTTATTTAGATAGAGGTATCGAAGTTGCTAAAGAATTTATATTAACTAGATTTGAAGAGATAATAAGAAAAGCAATTAACCAAGAAATCATTTTAGATTTTAAAACAAGACTTCAAGAAGTTCTTCAAAAAAATGGAGAGGTTAATATTGCATATGAACTTATAAAATATGAAGGACCACCACATAGAAGAATATTCTTCACACAAGTTAGAATAAATGGAGAAGTAATGGGATGTGGAGAAGGTTATTCTAAAAAAGAAGCTGAACAAAATGCAGCTAAAGAAGCTTTAGGAAAGGTTGAAAAAACAAAATGACAAAAAGACATTATATAATTCCTATATTTGTTCCACATGAAGGATGTCCACATGATTGTGCCTTTTGTAATCAAGGGAGAATTACAGGAGAAGAAACAAAATTAATTGTAGGACCTAAATATAAACTTGAAAATAATGTTGATAGAAAATTTGTTTTAAATACTGTAGAGGAGTATTTAGAAACAATAGATAGAAAGAATTCAACAGTTGAATTATCTTTCTTTGGAGGAACATTTACAGCTATTAATATAAATAAACAAAGAGAACTTTTAGCTGTAGCAAAAGAATATAAAGCTAATGGAACAATAGATTATATAAGACTGTCAACTAGACCAGATTATATAAATAAAGAAATATTAGATCATCTTAAATCTTATGATGTGGATATAATAGAATTAGGAGTACAGTCTTTAGATGCTGAAGTATTAGAAAAATCAAGAAGAGGACATAGTGAAGAAGATGTTTTAAAAGCATCTAAACTTATAAATGATTATGGATTTACTTTAGGACATCAAATAATGCTAGGACTTCCTGGAGATAATAGAGAAAAAGATATATTAACAGCAAAAAAATCAATTGCTATGAATCCTAAACTATGTAGAATATATCCAGCATTAACCATAAAAGATACTCCTATGGAGTACATGTATAACAATGGAACATATATTCCTTATGATTTAGAAGAGTGTGTTGAAATAGCTGAAGAAGTATATGTTTTGTATAAAGAAGCTAATGTAAATATTATAAGAATAGGACTTCAACCAACTGATAATATTGCAGAAGGTGAAGATGTAATAGCCGGACCATTTCATCCAGCTTTTAGAGAACTTGTGGAGAGCAGTTTATTAAATAAAAATATTTATAAAGTAATAAACGAAAATTCTTTAAAAGGTCCTATTGTTATAAATATTCATAATAATATAGTTTCAAAGCTTTATGCTGATAAAAAGAAGTATTTTAATAAACTAAAAGATAAGCTTAAAGATACTGATTTAAGTGTTGAAATTAGAACAGATAAAAATTCAATAAGAGAAATTTATTTAATAAATAATGATAAAAAGTTTTCTATTGAATTATAAGGAATAAAGGGACTTATCTATTTGATAAAGTCCCTTATTTTTATTGATAACTATAAGATGTAATTATCTTTGTGTCTTGTTTGATAGCTAGAATCTGTAATACTCCTGTGTTTTCAAGGAAATTTCACTGGCATTGCTTGCTGAGTAAGTTTCTATAACTAAATTAAGATTTAGATAGTCGCTTAAGTAGAAGATAATAGTTTCACTTTTTAAATAAGTTTAATAAAAAATTCAGATAGAGTTAAAACTTTACTTAAGTTGAATCTATATTTGTAAATTTAAATACTTAAAAATAGATTTTACTATTAAAGTTATGATAAGATATATTTTGTAATTAGCAATTAAATAAGTAAAAAAATGTTTAAATAATATTTATAGTTGAAATAATTTACGTTTTTTAGGAAGGAGGAACTGCCGTAAAAGAAAAACTTTATTCAGGGGAAAGAGATTAATCAATTTTATTGGTTAAATAGATGATTAAGGGCCATTACTGAATTTATAGTGAAATAATCTAAAGGTTAGTTTAAAATAATATTTGTTTTAATGATAAAAGATATGAAAAACTAACTAAAAGGTAAAATCTTTTATGGACAGCATTAAATATATGTTTTTAAAATCTCTTGAGATAAGAGGATTTAAATCCTTTGCTGATAAAACAGAGCTTAAGTTTAATAAAGGTATAACAGCTGTTGTTGGACCTAATGGAAGTGGAAAAAGTAATGTTTCAGATGCTGTAAGATGGGTTTTAGGTGAGCAAAGTGCAAAGACACTTAGAGGATCTAAAATGGAAGATGTAATATTTACAGGAACTGAATATAGAAAACCTATAGGACTTGCTCAAGTTTCTTTAACTTTAGATAACTCAGAAGGTGAATTACCTATAGAGTTTATGGATGTAAAAGTTACAAGAAGAATTTTTAGGTCAGGTGAAAGCGAATATTTAATAAATAATTCGCAATGTAGATTAAAAGATGTAGTAAATCTATTCATGGATACCGGAATTGGTAAGGAAGGTTATTCATTAATAGGACAAGGTAAAATAGAAGCTATATTAAATGGAAAAGCAGAGGATAGAAGAGCTCTTCTAGAAGAAGCTGCTGGTATAGTTAAGTTTAAATCTAGAAAAATAGAGGCTGAAAAGAAGCTTAAGAATACAGCAGAAAACTTAACAAGAATAAATGATATAATTTATACTTATGAAGAAAGGTTAAATCCTTTAGAAGAAGAAAAAGAGAAGGCAGAAAAGTATTTAGAATTAATCAATGAACTTAGAGTAAAAGATATAAGCTTGATTATAAATAATATAAATAGTTTGAAAAAAGAAATAGAAAATAAAAATAAAGAAATGGAAGCTTTAAACTATGATAATAATGCTGCTAAAACTAAGTTAAAGGAAGCTAGAGAAAAAGTAAAAACTTTAAAAGAGGAATTAGAAAATCTAGAAAATAAAAACTTAGAAAAGCAGGAATTATACATAAATAAAAGAGATGCTATATCTAATTCTAAGGCTGAAATAAATCTTTTAGAAGAAAGAATTAAAAACTATGAAATAAGATTAGAAGAAAATAAAGTAAATATAAAAAATAGTAAAGAGAAAATAAAATTATTAATTGAAGAAAAAAATAAATTAGAAGTTGAGTTTGCTAAGAAAAATTTAGAGTATACAGAGTTTAAGGAAAAAATTATAGAAGGTAGAGAAAATATAGCATATTTAACTTCATTAAATGAAAAAAAAGAGCAAGAGTTAAAGAAGATAAATGAAGAAAATTTAGGTGCTATAAAATTATTAAATGATTTAAATAATCAAAAAGGAATATCAGAAACTCATCTGTTAAACTTAGAGGATAAATTAAAAGGTATTAAATCTAAGGTATCTAGTTTAGAAGGCTCATTAAAAGTAAATGCTTTAACAAAAGTAAATTTAGCGCAGAAGATAGATGGGCTTAAATCAGAAAAAGAAGAGATAAATAAAAAACAATTAAATAATAAAGATGAGTTAAATAATTTATATAATAATTTAAAAAATAAAGATAGTGAAGTAGCTAAAATTTCAGCTTCTTTAAATAAATTGGAAGCTAACAAGGAAATGCTTAAAAGATTAGAAAATCAATATGAGGGTTATAATGTATCTGTAAAAAAAATAATGTCTCATATTAAAAGTGAATCTCTTAAGTTAGGTAATAGTAAACCTACTGTTCTTGGAGAGATAATAACAACTAAAGAAGGATATGAAACAGCAATAGAGGTAACTTTAGGTAGTACTATCTCAAATATAATAACAGAAGATGAAAAAATAGCTAAATCCATTATTGAATATTTGAAAGAGAAGAAGCTTGGAAGAGCTACTTTATTACCTTTATCAATTATTAAGGGTAATAAATTAAAGATAAGTGATAATCTTAAAGCTATTAATGGGTATTTAGGAATAGCTTCAGAGCTTGTTGAATTTGATAGTAAATATGAAAATGTAATAAATTATGTTTTAGGGAGAACTATTATATGTAAAGATATAGATAGTGGATTAGCTTTTGCTAAAGAAACATCATATAAATATAAAATAGTTACTTTATCTGGAGAAGTACTTAATGCTGGTGGAGCAATGACTGGTGGAAGTATTTATCAAAAGAATATGGGCATAATATCTAGAAAAAATCAAATCTTAACTTTAGAAGAGGATATAAATTCAAATAAAGTAAATTTAGAAAAACTTCAAAAGCAAAGAATTGATATAAACAAAGAAATTGAAGAGTTAAAAATCTTAGAAGAAAATTTAAGAAAAGATATTTATGATAAAGATATAGAAATACTAAATATAGAAAATGAAATTAAAAGAATAGAAGCTGAAATCGTAAATATAAAAACTTCATCTAAATCTCTAGAAAATGAACTTACAACTTCAAATAATAAAATTATAGAAATAAGAGAAGAAATAAATAAAATAGATAAAAAGATTCATGATACTAATGAAAGAGAATTAGGTAATAAAATTGCTATTGAATATTTAGATAAAGAACTAAAAGAACTTAAGGAAAATTTACTTAAGCTTAAAGAAGAAGAAACTGTTCTTAGAGTAAAAAATGCTCAATTAGAGGAATTTGTTTTAAATAGAAATAAAGAGCTTAAAAGAAGAGAAATAGAAATTACAGAAATTAAAACCAACATGGAAAGATTAGAAGGTTCTATTGAAGAAGCTAATAATTATATTAAAGAGAGCAAAAATAAAATAATAGAAAATAATAATTTTATAAATAAAGAAGAAAGCAATATAATAGATTTAGAGAGCAAGAGTAAAGAATATGATTTAGAAAGGTCAAAAATAAAGAAGGAAATTGAAATTTCAGAAGGTCATATAGAAGGTCTTACTTTAGAAGTAGCTAAAAAAGAAGAAGAATTTCATAAGAATGAAATAGCTTATACTAGACAAGAAAGTGAAATGAAAAATTTATCTGTAAAATTATTAGAAGACTATAATACAACTTATGAAGAGGAATTAGAGAATTATGTTCCTATAGAAAGTATAGAAAAACATAGGAATAATATAAATTACTTAAAGAGTAAAATAAATGCTTTAGGAACTGTAAATGTAAATGCTATTGAGGAGTTTAGAGATTTATCTGAAAAGTATAGATTTATTACAGGTGAAAAAGAAGATTTAGAAAAATCAAGAGAAGAATTATTAGAAATAATAGAAGAAATGACATCTAAAATGAGAGTTATGTTTAGGCAAAACTTTAATATATTAAATAAAAACTTTGATGAAACCTTTAAAGAATTGTTTAAAGGAGGATCAGCTAAACTAATTTTAGATGAAACAGATGAACTTAATGGAGATATAGAAATACGAGTTCAACCACCAGGAAAGAAAATTCAAAATATTAACTTAATGTCCGGTGGAGAGAAAGTGTTATCAGCTATAGCTTTACTATTTGGGATATTAAAAATGAAACCAACACCATTTTGTATACTTGATGAAATTGAAGCGGCATTGGATGATGCAAATGTAAATAGATATGCTGATTTCTTAAAAGTTTTTTCAGAGAATATACAATTTATAGTTATAACACATAGAAAAGGTACTATGGAAGCAGCAGATATAATGTATGGTGTTACTATGGAGGAAAAAGGAATATCCAAAATAGTTTCTGTAGATTTAAATAAAAATTAATAAGAAAAGGAGAATTTTTTATGCTTGGAGGATTATTTGACAAATTAAAAACTGGTTTAACTAAAACAAGAGATAGTTTAACTGATAAAATAAATGAAACATTAAAGTTAGCTATAACAATAGATGAGGATTTATATGAAGAACTTGAAGAAATTCTTATAATGTCTGATATTGGAATGGATACTACAGTAGAAATAATAGAAAGATTAAGAAAAAAAATAAGACAAGAAAAAATTAATGACCCACAAGAAGTAAAACCAGCTATGAAAGCTGTTATAGAAGAAATGCTTCTTGAAGGAGCTGATAGAGAAGTTGATGAAAATAAGAAAAAAGTAATGCTTATAATTGGAGTAAATGGAGTTGGAAAGACAACATCTATAGGAAAATTAGCAGCTAAAAATAAAGCTGAAGGTAAAAAGGTTCTATTAGCAGCAGCTGATACTTTTAGAGCAGCAGCTATAGATCAGCTTGTTGTATGGAGTGAAAGAGCTGGAGTTGATATAGTTAAACATGGAGAAGGATCAGATCCAGCAGCTGTAGTTTTTGATGCTGTTCAAGCAGCTAAAGCAAGAGACGTTGATCTTTTAATTTGTGATACTGCAGGAAGACTTCATAACAAGAAAAACCTAATGGATGAATTAGCTAAAATCAATAGAATAATAGATAGAGAGCTAGGGGATAGAGAAAAGGAAACTTTACTTGTTTTAGATGGAACAACAGGACAAAATGCTGTTATTCAAGCTAAACAATTCATGGAATCTTGTCCTATAGATGGTATAATATTAACTAAATTAGATGGAACAGCTAAAGGTGGAGTTGTTATATCTATTAAAAATACTTTAAATATACCAGTTAGATATATAGGTGTAGGTGAAGGAGTTGATGATTTACAAGAGTTTAATCCAAAGGATTTTGCTGAAGCTTTATTATAAACTTAAAAATAATAATTTTAATTATTTAATTTAATAGTTTGAGGAAGAGGTAATAAACTAAAAAAATAAAAAATTTTTTAAAGAAAAATCTTAAAATAACTTCAAAGTGGCTTTATTACTTAATTAATAGATTTAAATGCTGTTAAGTAAAAATACTTGACAGTATGAAATAGTTCTGTTATTATAGCATATGTAAGTAAGGTGGTTATATGGAAGATAGATTTGAAATATCAATATTATTAGATTATTACGGTTCCTTACTAACTGAGAAACAGCTTAACATAATGAATCTTTATTACAACGAAGATTTGTCTTTAGGAGAAATTGCTGAAATAAATAAAACTAGTAGGCAAGCGACGCACGATTTAATAAAGAGATGTTCAAAGCAACTATCAGCTTATGAGGATAAACTCAAACTATTGAAAAAGCATAATAAAAAACTTATGCTAAAAGAAGAGATATTAAAACAAATATCTCTAAATAAAGCACTTAGTTCAGAAGAACTAAAGCTTATAGAAAAAAGTATAGATGAGATTATAAACGCATAGGAGGTTGAACATGGCTTTTGATAATTTATCGTCAAAATTACAAGATGCATTTAAGAGATTAAAAGGTAAAGGCAAATTAACTGAAAAAGATATAAAAGAAGCCATGAGAGAAGTAAAGCTTGCTTTATTAGAAGCTGATGTTAACTTCAAAGTTGTAAAAGAGTTTGTTGCTAATGTTAGTAGTAAATGTGTAGGAGAAGAAGTTTTAGAAAGTTTAACTCCAGCACAACAAGTAATAAAAATAGTAAATGAAGAACTTACTAATCTTATGGGAGAGTCAGAAAGTAAACTTACTTATTCATCAAGTGGAACAACAGTATTTATGCTAGTTGGTCTTCAAGGTGCAGGTAAGACAACTATGGCTGGTAAATTAGCCTTACATCTTAGAAAGCAAAATAAAAAACCTTTATTAGTGGCTTGTGATATATATAGACCAGCTGCTATAAAGCAATTACAAGTAGTTGGTAAACAAATTGATATTCCAGTATTCTCTATGGGAGATAAAGTTAAAGCAGTAGATATTGCTAAGGCTGGAATAGAAGAAGCAAAAAGAAATGGTAATAACGTAGTTATTATAGATACAGCAGGTAGACTTCACATAGATGAAGAATTAATGCAAGAACTTAAAGATGTTAAAGAAGTTACAAATCCATCAGAAGTTCTACTAGTTGTTGATTCAATGACAGGTCAAGATGCTGTAAATGTAGCACAAACATTCAATGAAAACCTAGATATAAGTGGTGTTATTTTAACTAAGCTTGATGGTGATACAAGAGGTGGAGCTGCATTATCAATTAGAAAAGTAACTGAAAAACCTATAAAATTTGTAGGTATGGGTGAGAAAATGAATGATATTGAAGTTTTCCATCCAGACAGAATGGCTTCAAGAATACTTGGTATGGGAGATGTATTATCTCTTATAGAAAAAGCTCAAGAAGCTATAGATGAAAAAGATGCTCAAGAATTAGCTAAGAAAATGACTAATCAAGAATTTAATTTCGATGATTACTTAACAGCTATGGAGCAAATGAAAAAACTAGGACCTATAACAAAGCTTCTTGAAATGATGCCAGGAGTTAATTCAAAAGATTTAGAAGGATTAGATTTATCAAGTGGGGAAAAAGAAATGGAAAAAGTTAAAGCCATTATTTACTCAATGACTGATAAAGAAAGAAAAAATCCAAATCTTTTATCAAATTCTGGTTCAAGAAAGAAAAGAATTGCAAAAGGTGCTGGTGTAACAGTTCAAGATGTTAATAAACTCATCAAAGGTCATGGTATGATGAAAAAGCAAATGAAGCAATTAAAGTCATTACAGAAAAGTCCGAAAAAAGGTCTTTTTGGCAGAATGCCGTTTATGAGTTAATATATAATTATTATTTTTAAAAGGAGGTGAATTGTAAGATGGCAGTTAAAATAAGATTAAGAAGAATGGGTGCTCACAAAGCTCCTTTCTACAGAATAGTTGTTGCTGATTCAAGAAGTCCAAGAGACGGAAGATTTATAGAAGAAATCGGATTCTACAACCCAGTAGCTAAACCAGAAGCTGAAGTAAAAATAAACAATGAAAAAGCTGTAAAATGGTTAAACAATGGTGCTCAACCAACTGATGTTGTTAAGAGATTATTCAAAAACGCTGGAATAAGCAAATAGTTTTCTAGGAGGTGTTGGCTGCTAGAATTAGCAGTTTGATTTATGAAAGAATTAGTAGAATTAATCGCTAAATCTTTAGTTGACAATCCAAAAGAAGTTTCAGTTAATGAAGTTCTTAGGGGGGAGTCAATTGTACTAGAACTTACAGTATCAAAAGATGATATGGGAAAAGTAATAGGAAAACAAGGGAGAATTGCTAAGGCTATTAGAACAGTAGTTAAAGCAGCCGCAGTAAAAGAAAACAAAAGAGTTGTAGTTGAAATAGTTTAAAGAGTTAGGGAAACCTAACTCTTTTTATACATAAACATAGACTTAATTCAAATGAAGTTTTAACTTTATTTTAATGCTTAGTGGTCGTTGGTTAGAGGTTTGAGGCTGTTTATATTCTGCTTATAGAAGATAGGGTATTACAGCCTCTAGTTATAAGATAAAATTTACTTATTGAAAAAAAGAGGTGGAAATTAAGTGAAAGAATTTTTAAGAATTGGTCAAATTATTAATACTCATGGAGTAATGGGTGATGTTAAGGTAATGCCATTAACTGATGATATTAAAAGATTCAGTAAGTTAAAAAAGGTTTTTTTAAATGGTAAAGAAGTAAATGTTGAAAATGTTAAGTACGTAAAAGATAAGGTTGTTTTAAAGCTTGAAGGCATAAATTCAATGAATGAGGCAGAGAAGTTAAAATTTAAAAGACCTTATTTAGAAGTAAGAAGAGAAGATGCTGTAAAGTTACCAAAGGATACTTATTTTATAGCTGATTTATTAGGTTGTACAGTTAAAGATACTAATAATTTTGAATATGGAAAAATATCAGAAGTCATAAAAACAGGAAGCAATGATGTTTATTGGGTAAAGGGAAATAAAGAAATATTAGTTCCAGTTTTAAAGGAAATAGTATTAGATATAAATATTGAAGATGAACTAATAACTATAAAACCATCAGGAGAATGGATGGATGAGGATTAATATATTAACACTATTTCCAGAAATGTTCACCATATTTAATCATAGTATCATTGGAAGAGCTCAAGAAAAAGGAATTATAGATATAAAAACTACTAATATAAGGGACTTTAGTAATAATAAGCATAAAAAAGTAGATGATTATCCTTATGGTGGAGGTGCTGGGATGGTTATGGCAGCACAACCTGTTGTTGATGCCATAAGAAGTGTTAAAACTAATAATAAAGGAAAAGTTATATTTCTAGGACCTAGAGGAAAAAAGGTAAATCAAGACTTAATAAATGAACTATCAAAGGAAGAAGAACTCATATTTGTTTGTGGTCACTATGAAGGAATTGATGAAAGAGCATACAAATATTTTGATATGGAAATATCTTTAGGGGATTTTGTATTAACAGGAGGAGAAATGGCAGCTATTCCTGTAATTGATTCAATATGTAGAGTAGTACCAGAAGTATTAGGAAGAGAAGAAAGCTTTACTGATGAATCATTTTATGATGGAACTTTAGAATATCCTCAATATACAAGACCTGTGGAATTTGAAGGTGAAAAAGTGCCAGAAATTTTATTGTCTGGACATCACGAAAATATAAGAAAATGGAGAAGGCAACAATCTCTTCTAATAACAAAAGAAAGAAGAAGAGACTTGTTTAATAAGTTAAAATTATCAAAAGAAGATAAAAAATTATTAGAAAAATAAGAAAAAATATATTGATTAAGAAACTAAGCTATGATAAAATTAGCTTTGTGCTAGTACGGGCGTTCCTCTGGCATAGAATTTGTTAAAGAACGTCAATTAATTTCAAGGAGGGAATGCACAATGAATAACATAATTAAAGCAATCGAACAAGAACAATTAAGATCAGATTTAACTCAATTTAATGTAGGGGATACTATAAAAGTATACGCTAAAATTAAAGAGGGTGAAAAAGAAAGAACTCAAATGTTCGAAGGAACAGTTATAAAAATACAAAATGGTGGAATAAGAGAAACTTTCACAGTAAGAAGAGTAGCTTACGGTGTTGGTGTTGAAAGAACTTTCCCAATGCACGCTCCAATCATAGAAAAGATTGAAGTAACAAGAAGAGGTAAAGTAAGAAGAGCTAGATTATTCTACTTAAGAGACAGAGTAGGTAAAGCTGCTAAAGTTAAAGAATTAAAAGTTAGATAATTTAATTTATTATAGAAAACAGGGGCTTTCATAGTCCCGTTTTTTATTATATAAAAAAATATAATTAAGAGAAAAGAATAGCTATCATTTCTAATACTACCATATTTAAGAGGTAGATTAAGAAATGATAAGTTAAGAGATAAACAATTATAGAGACTTTAAGAAAGGTAGTGATTATATGGCAATAAACTGGTTTCCAGGACATATGGCTAAGACTAGAAGATTAATACAGGAAAATTTAAAGCTTGTTGATGCTGTAATAGAAATAAGAGATGCTAGAATCCCTTATTCATCGAAAAATCCAGAAATAGATAGAATTGTTGCAGATAAACCAAGGATAATATTGTTAAATAAAAGTGATTTATCAGATAGTAAGGTTAATAAAGAATGGTCAAAAGCCTTAAATAATGAAACAACTCAAGTAATTGAAATAAATGCACTTAAAGGTGAAGGGCTTAAAGCTATAAAACCTGCATTGTTAAAATTATTAAAAGAAAAACATGATAGATTAAAGGCTAAAGGATTAGTTAACATAACAACAAGAGTAATGGTTGTTGGAATACCTAATGTTGGTAAATCTACATTTATAAATAAAATGGCTAGAAATAATATAGCTATAACAGGAGATAGACCTGGAGTAACAAAAAATAAGCAGTGGATAAAGACTGCAATAGGAATAGAACTTATGGATACACCTGGAGTTTTATGGCCTAAATTTGAAGAAGAGGAAGTTGGATTTAATTTAGCTTTTACAGGAGCTATTAAAGATGAAATAATGGATATAGAAGAACTTGCTCTTAAGCTAGTTGAAAGACTTCAAGATATAGCTCCAGAACTATTAAAAGCTAGATATAAATTAGATGAATTAAGTGATAATCCTCTTGAAAATTTAGATAATATAGCTAAAAAAAGAGGTTGTATAATGTCTAAAAATAATATTGATTATAATAGAATTGCAGTAATGCTTTTAGATGAATTTAGAGGCGGAAAAATAGGTAATATAAGTTTAGAAAGACCTTAAACTGGGGGATTAAAGATGTTATTTAATGATTTAAAAGAAAATTTAGCAAAGTATAATTATAAAGAGGTCAATGAAAAGGTTAAAGGTATAATAATTACTAAGGAAAATTACGAAAATTTAAGTGAAATAGTAAATGTACTAAGAACTGATAAAAGAAAAAATGTCTTAGCTTTAGCAGAAAGACTAGAGAAAAAAATAGATGGATTTAAAAAAGAGTTAAAAAGAGTAAAAGCCATGTATGAATTTGATATTGCTTTTGCTAAAAATCAAATTTTAGCTGGAGTTGATGAAGTTGGAAGAGGACCTTTAGCAGGGCCTATTGTAGCTTGTGCAGTAATTTTAAATTTAAATGACTTAGATGACATTATATTAGAAATAAATGATTCTAAATTATTATCCGAAAGCAAGAGAGAAGAGTTAGCAGAAAAAATAAAAGAAAAGGCTATTAGTTATTCTATTGCTTATTGTACAAATGAAGAAATTGATGAAAAGGGTATAGCTTATTGTAATAATAACATTTTTATTAAAAGCTGTGAAGGGTTAAGTATTAAACCAGATTTAGTACTGTCAGATGGATATTTAATAAAAAATTATGATGTAGCAAATGAATATGTGGTAAAGGGTGATAGAAAGAGTGCTTCTATAGCCTGTGCTTCAATTGTTGCAAAAGTATATAGAGATAATCTAATGAAAGAATATGCTAAAAAGTATCCTTTTTATGATTTTGAAAAAAATATGGGATATGGAACTAAAGCCCACATAAAAGGACTAAAAGAAAATGGATCCTGTGAAATACATAGAAAAAGTTTTCTTAAAAATTTAATATAAATCTTAATAAAGGTTATATGTAACTTGTTATTGATTTTTGTCAATATATGTTATATATAACCTTTTATTTTTAGTAATTAGGCCTAAAAGAATCTATTTTATGATTTATTTCATAGGTTGTATTAATTTTAGAAAAATTAACTTCTATACTATCAAATCTTACTAGAAATCCTGATATTTTTCTGATGGTTAGATAATAAGTTGCAACCTTAATAATTCTATATCTTTTTTGTAAGCTTATAGCTTCTTCAGTACCACCAAATAAGGATGAATATCTACTCTTAACTTCTATAAAAACAATTATGTTGTCTATAGTTGCTATAATATCAATTTCTCCTAACTTACATTTAAAATTTCTATGTAGAATTGTATAACCTGAATTTATTAAAAATTTTACTGCTATATCTTCACCATAATTACCTATTAATTTATTATATTTTTTCATTTATATCACCAACTTATATTTTATTATGGGCAATAGCTAAATATTTAATCATTAATGTGTTTAAAAAGTACTTGTTATTGACAATAATCAAAAATAAGAATTAATTTGCTTGTTTTTAAAATTAAGTTTCTTTAATATGTTAAAAATTTAATTGAAGAGGAGAGTGTTATTTTGGCAGTAAGTTTGATTAGTGCAACTTATGAAGGAATAGATGGTGTATTGATAAATATAGAAGTAGATATAGCAGCTGGATTACCAGCTTTTAATATTGTTGGTTTGGCAGATACATCAATAAAAGAAGCAAAAGATAGAGTAAGAGCAGCCATAGAAAATTCAGGATATAAATTTCCTTTAGGAAGAATTACAGTTAATCTAGCCCCTGCAAATATAAGAAAAAAAGGGTCTACTTTTGATTTAGCTATAGCTATAGGTATATTGTTAGAAAGTAATCAAATAGTAAATATTCATAGAGATAAAATTTTATATTTAGGTGAACTATCTTTAAATGGTGATATAAGAGCTATAAAAGGAGGACTATCTGGAATAATTAAGGCAAAAAATATAGGAATAAAAAAGATTATATTACCAGTTGATAATGTAGAAGAGTGTAACATAATATCAGCAATGAAAATATATCCTTTAAATAATTTGAAAGAAGTTGTAGAATTTTTAACTTATGATAATTTAATACCTGAAGGGATTAAAAAGTATAAGCCTAAAATTATTAAAGGTAAAGAATTTAATAGCATAAAAGGACAGCTGGGTGCAAAAAAGGCTTTGATTACAGCAGCTGCTGGGGGGCATAATATTGTTTTGCAAGGTCCACCAGGTTCAGGAAAAACCATATTGGCAAAATCTATGATAGAATTATTACCAAAAATGAATTTTGAAGAAGCTTTAGAATCAACGAAAATATATAGCGTAAAGGGAATTTTAAAGAAAGGAATTATAAAAGAAAGACCTTTTAGAAGTCCTCATCACAGCACTACGGAAGTAGGTTTAATTGGGGGAGGAAGAGATTTAAAATTAGGAGAAATAACTCTAGCCAATAATGGAATATTATTTTTAGATGAATTGTTGGAATTTGATAAAAAAATAATTGAAGCTTTAAGAGAACCCTTAGAAAGAAAAGAAATAAATATATCTAGAAATATAGGAGCTGTTACTTATCCAGCAAATTTTATTTTTGTTGGTGCATATAATCCATGTCCTTGTGGAAATTATATGAGTAGAAACAAGGAAAGAATATGTACTTGCAGTGAAGGAGCTATAAAGAGGTATGAAAATAAATTATCTAAGGCTATGAAAGATAGAATAGATATATTTTCTTTTGTAGCATATGCTTCTTTTGAAGAACTTTTATGTAATTCAAAGGAAGATATAAATATAGAAGAGGCTAGAGAAAAGGTATCTAGAGCTATTGAAATTCAAGAAAAAAGATTTAAAAATTCTAATATAAAAAGAAACTCAGAAATTGGATTTACGGATATTAATAAATATATAATTTTAGATACTGAGTGTAATGAGTTGTTAAATAAAATATATAATAATTTTGGAATAAGCAGTAGAGTATTACATAAAATAATGAAAGTTGCAAGAACTTTAAGTGATTTAGAAGGAAGAGATAAAATTTCAAAGGAAGATATATATGAAGCTTTAGGATATAGAAAAAATATAAGGGGAGAAATAATATAATGAATATAGATAAATACAAATTATGGTTTATAGCTATTCCAGCAAGTATAGAAACTAAAATATGTATAGAAAGTAAAATAAAAAACTATAAATATATATACGAAAATAAAGAAGAATTATTTAAAAATGATAGAAAGTTTAAAAAAATACTTGAATTTTATATAGATAGTGATAAAATCAAGAAAATAGAGGAAGGTTTATTAAAGAAGGAATTTGGTATAATAACTTATAATGAAGAAACTTATCCGAAAGAATTAAAATTTATAGAAGATAAACCTTATGCATTATTTTATAAAGGAAAAATTGATAAAATAAATAAATTAGATTTTATAGGGATTGTAGGATCTAGAAAGCCAACTAATTATGGAATTTCAGTTACTAAAGATATTGTTTCAAAATTGGAAGGGCAAGAAGTAGGAATAGTAAGTGGAGGAGCTTTAGGAATAGATACAATAGCTCATATGACTGCCATTAATAAAAATTTATTTAATATAGCTGTATTAGGTTGTGGAATAGATATTGTTTATCCTAAAACAAATAGAGAATTATTTAAAAATATAATCAAAAATGGAGTAATAATATCAGAATATTTACCAGGTGAACAACCAATGCCATATAATTTTCCTTATAGAAATAGATTAATAAGTGGTATATCAAAAGGAGTTATAATAACAGAAGCAGCTAAAAAAAGTGGTGCTGTTATAACAACATCCTATGCAGTAGAACAAGGGAAAAAAGTTATAGCAGTTCCAGGGAATATATATTCACCATTAAGTGAAGGATGTAATAGATTAATAATGGACGGCGCTAATATTTATGAAAATATAGAAGATATATTTTATCAATTTAATATTAATTATGTAAGAAAAAAGCATAGAAAAGAAAAAAGTAATTATTTAAAAGTAAAAATATTAAAGCTATTAGAGGAAAATCCGAAACATATAGAAGAAATTAAAAAAGAAACTAATATTGACATTTCTATGATTAATGAGTTATTATTTGAAATGCAATTCAATAACGAAATTATTGGATTAACAGGAAACTATTTTGCCAAAAATATTATGAATACTTAAAGGGGGTGCAAACTCCGGAATTCGGGGGTTACTATGGGTCAAAAGTTAGTAATAGTAGAGTCACCAGCAAAGGCTAAAACTATAGAGAAATATTTAGGAAAAAATTATGTAGTTGAAGCATCAATGGGACATGTAAGAGATTTACCTAAAAGTCAATTAGGTGTTAATATAGAGGAAAATTATACGCCAAAGTATATAACAATAAGAGGAAAGGGTGAGCTTTTAACTAAGCTTAGAAAGCTTGCTAAAAAAAGTGATAAAATATATTTAGCAACCGACCCTGATAGAGAAGGTGAAGCTATATCTTGGCATTTAGCAAATATATTAAAATTAGATGCTAAAGAAAAATGTAGAATAGAATTTAATGAAATAACAAAAGAAGCAGTTAAGAATTCTATTAAATCACCAAGAACAATAAATGAAGATTTAGTAGATGCTCAACAAGCTAGAAGAATATTAGATAGACTTGTTGGATATGAAATAAGTCCACTTCTTTGGAGAAACGTAAAGTGGGGATTAAGTGCAGGAAGAGTTCAGTCTGCAGCCTTAAAGATGATTTGTGATAGAGAAGAAGAAATAGAAAAATTTGAGCCAAAAGAATATTGGACAGTAGACATAAATTTAAAAAAGGATAAGAAAAAGTTCCCTGTAAAATTAGCAACTAAAAATAAGAAGAAAGTTGTTATAAATAATGAAGAAGAAGCTAATCTTATAATAAAGGAATTAGAAGAAAATTCTTATATAGTTAAAAATGTAAAAAAGGGAACTAGAACAAAAAAACCATTGGCACCTTTTACAACAAGTACACTTCAACAAGAAGCAAGTAAAAGACTTAATTATATGACTAAGAAAACAATGTCTGTTGCACAACAACTTTATGAAGGTGTAGAAATTAAAGGTTATGGAACAGTTGGTTTAATAACTTATATGAGAACAGACTCAGTAAGAATATCAACTGAAGCACAAGAAAAGGCTAAAAGTTTTATAATTGATACTTATGGAGAAGAATACTTCCCTAAAACAGCTAGGGTATTTAAAGGTAAAAAAAATATTCAAGATGCTCATGAAGCAATAAGACCAACTTATGTTGAAATAACTCCAGAAATAGCAGAGAAAAATTTAGCAAGAGATCAATATAAATTATACACCTTAATATGGAAAAGGTTTGTTGCAAGTCAAATGGAAGATTCTATTTTAAATACAAATAGTGTTGAAATTCAAAATGGAGATTATATCTTAAGAGCAAGTGGATCAAATATTAAATTTGATGGTTTTATGAAACTATATGAGTATACAACTACAGATGAAGAAGATGATGTAGCAGTTCCAAATCTAGAAAAAGATGAAGAATTAACTTTAGAGTCAATAAAAGGAACTCAACATTTTACTCAACCACCAAGTAGATATACAGAAGCATCTTTTGTTAAGCTTTTAGAAGAAAAGGGAATAGGAAGACCAAGTACTTATGTTCCAACTATAGGAACTCTTGTGGGAAGAAAGTATGTAAATAGAGAAAAGAAAGTTTTATCTCCTACAGAGTTAGGTGTAATAGTAAATCAAATAATGTCAGAGTATTTTAAACAAATAGTTGATGCTGATTTCACTGCCGCTATGGAAGCAAAACTAGATAGTGTTGAAATTGGTGATTTAAAATGGACTGAAGTTGTTGATGAATTCTTTACTCCTTTAAATGAGGATATTAAAAAGGCTGAAAGTGAAATATCTAAAATCGTAATTGAAGATAAAGTTAGTGATGTTCCATGTGATAAATGTGGAAAAATGATGGTTATAAAACATGGAAGATTTGGAGATTTCTTAGCTTGTCCTGGATATCCAGAGTGTCAAAATACAAAACCTATAGTTGAAAAAGTTGATGCTAAGTGTCCATTATGTGGTGGGGATATTTTAGTAAAAAGGAGCAAAAAGGGAAATAAATTTTATGGATGTTCTAATTATCCAGAGTGTAATTTTGTAAGTTGGAGTGAACCAACAAATGAAAAGTGCCCTAAATGCGGAGAGTTTATGGTTAAAAAATATTCCAAAGCAAAAGGTAATTATTTAGAATGTAGTAATAAGGAATGTAAAGAAAAAGTTGAAATTAAATCAGATGAGGAAGCAACAGAAAAAAATGATGAGAATTAATGAAACTTTGAGAAAGTAAGTTAGAGAATTTGCCTTGAAAACATTGTAGCCCTATGTTATATTTATAATGATTATTTAGAAAATTCTAAATAATTTGAATTTAAAAGGGGCGGTATGTTTGTAAGGAGGAGTTTCATGTCCACACTACTTAATAAAACAAGAAAGTTAACTAAAGTATTACAAAAATCAGGAACTGAAGCAGTAGCATTTGCAGAGATATGTAAATTGTTAAGTGATGTTCTAGAGTGTAATGTATACCTTATAAGTAAAAAAGGAAATATATTAGGTTATGCTTTTTCAGAGAATTTTAAATGTAAAATAATGATTGAAAAAGTTCTTAACGATAAGAAATTTCCAAAGGATTACAACGATAAGTTGTTAAGTATACATGACACTTTAGCAAATTTACCTAATGAAGGCTTATGCGTATTTGAAGAACAAGGTGACTGTGTAATATCAGAAAAAATAACAACTATTTTGCCAATAGTTGGGAGTGGGGAAAGACTTGGAACATTACTTCTAGCAAGATTTGGAGAACATTTTAATGATGAGGATTTAGTTTTATCAGAATATAGCGGAGCTATAGTTGGAATGGAAATGCTAAGAGCTAGACAAAATGAACTTGAAGAAGAAGCAAGAAATAAAGCTGTAGTACAATTAGCAATAGGAACTTTATCATATTCAGAATTAGAAGCTGTAGAGCATATTTTTGATCAATTAAATGGGAATGAAGGGCTACTTGTAGCATCAAAAATAGCAGATAAAGTTGGTATAACAAGATCCGTAATAGTAAATGCATTAAGAAAGTTCGAAAGTGCAGGAGTTATTGAGTCTAGAAGTTTGGGAATGAAAGGGACTCATATCAAAATTTTAAATAATAAATTATTAGATGAACTTAAAAAAATAAAATAAATTTAAATAAAGTATATTTTTATATTGATAGTTTTATTTCACTATGATATACTATCAAAGGTAATAAAATACACACGCTATCCAATTTAAAAAGTGGTGCCTTTAGTATAAGGATTCTTTTTAAGATAAAGATAGTGGAGGATTAACCAATAAGGAGGATTTTTTAATGTCAGTAATTTCAATGAAACAATTATTAGAAGCTGGAGTTCACTTTGGACACCAAACTAGAAGATGGAACCCTAAAATGGCTCCATATATCTTTACAGAAAGAAATGGAATCTACATAATAGATTTACAAAAAACAGTTAAAAAAGCAGAAGAAGCTTATGATTTCTTAAGAGAAATCTCAGTAGAAGGAAAAGACATACTTTTCGTTGGTACTAAGAAACAAGCTCAAGATGTTATAAAAGAAGAAGCTATAAGATCAAACATGCACTATGTTAACCATAGATGGTTAGGTGGAATGCTTACTAACTTCAAAACTATGAAAAAGAGAATTGAAAGATTAGAGCAATTACACAAAATGGAAGAAGATGGAACTTTCGACGTTTTACCTAAGAAAGAAGTTATCAAATTAAGAGGTGAAATGGATAAATTAGAAAAGAACATCGGTGGAATTAAAAACTTAGTAGTAGAAAACATAGGAGCTATGTTTGTTGTTGATACAAGAAAAGAAAAAAATGCAGTATCAGAAGCTAAGATTTTAGGAATCCCTGTAGTTGCTATAGTTGACACTAACTGTGATCCAGAAGAAATCGACTATGTAATCCCAGGAAATGATGATGCTATAAGAGCGGTTAAATTAATAGCTAGCAAAATGGCAGATGCTTCAATAGAAGGAAGACAAGGCGAACAAATCGCTGAGTAATAAATTATTAAAGGTAGATGAAGCTTGCTTCATGTACCTTTTCCATTAATTAGTTAGGAGGAATTGTAATGATATCAGCAAAAATGGTTAAAGAATTAAGAGAAAAAACTGGTGCAGGAATGATGGACTGTAAAAAAGCTCTTACTGAAACAAACGGAGACATGGAAAAAGCAGTAGAATTCTTAAGAGAAAAAGGATTAGCAGCTGCTGCTAAGAAATCAGGAAGAATAGCTGCTGAAGGTATAGTTAAAACTTACGTTTCAGAAGACAAGAAAAAAGGTGCTATAATCGAATTAAACTGTGAAACAGATTTCGTTGCTATAAACGAAGAATTCGTAGGTTTCGCTGGTGAAATAGCTAAATTAGTAGCAGAAAAAGAATTAAACACAGTAGAAGAAGTTTTAGCAGCAGATTTAGCTGGAAAAACAGTTCAAGATACTTTAACTGAATTAATAGCTAAAATCGGTGAAAACATGAACTTAAGAAGAGTTGAAAGATTCTCAGCTGAAAGTGGATTAGTTCAAGAATACATCCACGGTGGCGGAAGAATTGGTGTTATGGTTGAATTAGCTTGCGACAATACATCAGATGTATTAGTTCAATTAGCTAAAGATGTAGCAATGCAAATAGCTGCTGCTAACCCATTATTCTTATCAGAAGCTGATGTTGATGCTAAGAGCTTAGAAACTGAAAGAGAAGTTTACAGAGCACAAGCATTAAACGAAGGTAAACCAGAAAAAATCGTTGAAAAAATGGTTGAAGGAAGAATAAAAAAATACTTCAAAGAAGTATGTTTATTAGACCAACAATGGGTTAAAAATGGAGATATGACAATTTCTAAGTTATTAGAAGAAAAATCAAAAGAAATCGGAGCTCCAGTTTCAATAGTAAGATACGCTAGATTCGAAAGAGGAGAAGGTATCGAAAAGAAAGAAGAAAACTTTGCTGAAGAAGTTGCTAAAATGGGAGCAAAATAAGAATTAAATGAATAAGAGAACACTTTTGTGTTCTCTTTTTTTAAAAATAAAAGTATATTTCAATTGGAGGAGTTTGTGATGGAAGCTTGTAAGTATAAAAGAGTAATGCTTAAATTATCTGGAGAAGCATTAGCAGGGGAAAATGGATTTGGAATTGATTTTGAAGTTGCAAAAAGAATAGCAAAAGAAATAAAAGAACTTGTAGACTTAGGTGTAGAAGTTGGAGCTGTTGTTGGTGGAGGAAACATTTGGAGAGGAAGAAGCGGTGGAGACATGGATAGAACTACTGCTGATTACATGGGAATGTTAGCAACATCAATTAATGCCTTAGCACTTCAAGATTCTTTAGAGAGTTTAGGTGTTAAAACTAGAGTTCAAACTGCTATTGAAATGAAAGAGATTGCAGAACCTTTCATAAGAAGAAGAGCTATGAGACACTTAGAAAAAGGTAGAGTTGTTATATTTGGAGCAGGAACAGGAAATCCTTATTTCTCAACTGATACAACAGCAGCTTTAAGAGCAGCTGAAATAGAAGCAGAAGTAATACTTTTAGCTAAAAAAGTTGATGGTGTATACGACAAGGATCCACACAAATATGAGGATGCTAAAAAATATGAAACATTATCATATATTGATGTATTAGAGCAAGGCCTTCAAGTTATGGATTCAACAGCAACATCATTATGTATGGATAACGATATTCCAATAATAGTATTTGCTTTAGATGAAGAAGGAAACATAAGAAGAGCTATAATGGGTGAAAAAATAGGAACAATAGTTTCTAAAAAATAGGAGGTTTTTTATTACATGAAAGAATTAGTAAAGTCATTAGAAGTTAAAATGGAAAAAACAATAGTTGTTTTAAGAGAAAACTTAGGGACAATGAGAGCAGGAAGAGCTAATGCAAAAATGCTTGATAAAATAGAAGTAGAATATTATGGAAGTATGTGTCCTATAAGTCAAGTTGCAAATATATCATCACCAGAACCAAGATTATTAGTAATTACTCCTTGGGAAAAACAAACTTTAAAAGATATAGAAAAAGCTATATTAAAATCAGATTTAGGAATAAATCCTTCAAATGATGGTACAATAATAAGATTATTAGTTCCTGAATTAACTGAAGAAACAAGAAAAGACTTAGTTAAAAAAGTTAAGAAATATGGTGAAGATGCAAAAGTAGCTTTAAGATCAATTAGAAGAGACGGAAATGATAAGATAAAGAACATGAAAAAAGACGGTGAAATCACAGAAGATGATGTGAAAAAAGGCGAAGATGATGTTCAAAAACTTACAGATAAGTTTACAAAAGAAATTGATACTATAATTTCAGCTAAAGAAAAAGAAATTATGACTTTATAATTTTTCTAACCTGCTTTCTTTAGCAGGTTTTTTTACATTTATAAATTTGGGAGGTGTCTTGGTGGTAAAATTTTTCAACAATAAAGAGAAAAATAATTCTATTGAAGAATTAGAGTTAGATATGGAAAATATACCAAAGCACATAGCGATTATAATGGATGGTAATGGTAGATGGGCTAAAGCGAGAAAATTACCAAGAACCATGGGACATAGAGCTGGTATGGCTGCTATAAAAAAAGTTTTAAAGGAATGTAATAGTTTAGGTGTTAAATATTTAACTTTATATGCTTTTTCAACTGAAAATTGGAAGAGACCAAAGGATGAAGTTAATGCACTTATGAAGCTTTTAGTAGAATTCCTAAGAAAAGAAATTAATGAACTTCACGAAGAAAATGTTAGAATCAGTATAATAGGAGATATAACAAAAACACCAGATTTTTGTCAAGAAGAAATAGCAATGGCTTTAGAAAAGACTAAAAATAATACTGGAATAGTTTTAAATGTAGCATTTAATTATGGCGGTAGAGATGAAATAATTAGATCTATAAAAAAAGTTATGGAAGATTATAAAAATGGTAAAATAACATTAGAAGAATTTAATGAGAAAAGCTTTGAAAACTACTTAGATACTAAAGGTATGCCAGATCCAGATATGATTATAAGGCCAAGTGGAGAACAAAGAATTAGTAACTATTTACTATGGCAATGTGCATACTCAGAATTTTGGTATTCAAATATAAACTGGCCAGATTTTGATGGAGAAGCTTTAAAAAAGGCTATATCTGACTATCAAAACAGAGATAGAAGATTTGGCGGAGTTAAATAAAGCTAAGGGGTTGGATGTATGAAGTCTAATAACAGATACTTGGGAGCTTTGATATTAGCTCCTTTGGTTATATTTATATTTTTAGGTGGTATTTGGTTAAAGGGGTTAGTAGCTTTTTTATCAATACTAGGTATTTATGAATTTTATAAAGTTATTAAAGTAAAAGAAATGAAACCTATAATGTCTATGGGATACATATTATTATTTTGTTATTATTTAAGTGGAAATAACTTTCAGATATTATCTTATATAATAATAATAGGAATGGCAGTTTTACTTTGTTTCCCAGTAATAAATACAAAATATACATATATAGATTCTGCAATGACTATGGTAGGATTTATATACGTAGGTGTATTTTTTAGTTTAATATTTTTAGTAAATGAAATGAAAGGTGGAAATTACCTAGTTTGGCTTATATTCTTAGCTTCCTTTGGATGTGATACTTTTGCTTATTATTCTGGAAAATATTTAGGGAAACATAAGCTGTGTCCTAAAGTAAGCCCTAAAAAGACTATAGAAGGATCTTTAGGAGGAATGATAGGAAGTGCAATAATATGTGGTATTTTTGGATTTGCAATATCTAAGTATGCTCATGTTAATGTTATTCCTCTTTGGAATTATGTATTAATAGGACTTTTATGTGGAGTATTTTCACAATTTGGAGATTTAGTTGCATCCTCAATAAAAAGATATTCTGAAGTTAAGGATTATAGTAACCTAATTCCAGGACATGGAGGAATATTAGATAGATTTGATAGTATATTATTTTCATCAATAGTAGTATATTTCTATTTAACAGTAGCCTTTATAATAATCAAATAAATAAAAAAGCCTTCTTCATAGTGAGAGGGTTTTTTTATTTATTAAAATAAACAAAGTTGTATTTGTTATAGTAATGATTTAAAATATAGATTATATATAGAAGTTACTATATATGGTCGTAGGGTATTAGCAACAAGGAGGAAAATAATAATGAAAAAAATTTCTATTTTAGGAGTTACAGGTTCAATAGGTACTCAAACTTTAGATGTTTTAAGGTACCATAAGGATAAATTTGAACTAGTAGGTATATCAGCACATAAAAATGTTGAATTAACTTTGGATATAATTAAAGAATTTAAACCAAAGGTTGTAGCCATAACTTATGAAGATTCCTATAATAAGCTAAAGAAAAGTTTGAAAGAAGAAAATATAGAATGTGAATTAATTTTTGGTATAGATGGCTTAAATAAAGTTGCAACTTTAGAGGAAATTGAAATAGTTGTAACCTCAGTAGTGGGGATGATAGGTCTTGAACCAACTTTAAAAGCTATAGAAGCTAAAAAACATATTGCTCTTGCTAATAAAGAAACTCTTGTTGTGGCAGGAGAGTTAGTTATGAGGAAAGCTAAAGAAAATTCAGTTAAAATATTACCAGTTGATTCTGAACATAGTGCTATATTTCAATGCTTACAAGGTAATTTTCATAATAAAATAGATAAAATATTATTAACAGCATCAGGAGGACCTTTTAGAGGAAAAAAACTAGAAGATTTAAAGAAAGTTACAGTAAAAGATGCTTTAAAACATCCAAATTGGTCAATGGGTAGAAAAATAACAATAGATTCATCTACACTAATGAACAAAGGATTAGAGGTAATAGAAGCACATTTCTTATTTGATTGTCCTTATGATTATATTGAAGTTGTAGTTCATCCAGAATCAATAGTACATTCAATGGTTCAATATACTGATGGTGCTATTATGGCTCAATTAGGAGTTCCTGATATGAAGCTTCCTATACAATATGCATTAAATTACCCTAATAGGGAGGGCAATGTAGAAAGAAAATTAGATTTTTCTACTATAAGTAAACTACATTTTGAAAAACCTGATATGGATGTCTTTAAATGTTTAAAACTTGCATATAAAGCTGGTAAATTTGGAGGGCTTATGCCAACCATATTAAATGCAGCAAATGAAGTTTTAGTAGAATTATTTTTAGAAGAGAAAATATCATATTTAGATATAGGAAACATAATAGAAGAAATAATGAATATATTTGAATATAAAGAAGAAGTAACCTTAGAGAATGTTATTAATAAGGATAAAGAAGTTAGGGAATATATTTATAAAAAATATAATGCTTAATTTATAGGGGGAATTTTATTCAAGGAGGGGTTTAATGATATATATTATCTTTGCGATTTTAGGCTTAGGACTTATAATATTAATCCATGAAGTTGGTCATTTTATCGCAGCAAAATTAAATGGTGTTAAAGTAGAAGAATTTGCAATAGGAATGGGACCAAAGGTTTTTTCTTTAAATAAAGGAGAAACTGATTATAGCATAAGAGCCTTTCCTATTGGTGGCTATGTACAAATGCTTGGAGAAAATGAAGATGAAGAAATACAGAGTAGTGATAATAGAGCACTTTGTAATAAGTCTCCTTTAGTGAGAGCAGTTGTTTTTGGTGCTGGAGCTTTTATGAATATAGTATTAGCTATGGTTATATTTATAGTTATAATGATGAACTTTGGATTTAAAACTAATACTATTAAAGGACCAATGGAAAATTCACCAGCAGCTTCAGCTGGGCTTCTAGCTGGGGATAAAATAATAAGGGTTAATGGAAGTAAAGTTATTACAACAGGAGATGTTAGTGTTGGTATTGCATTAGGTAAAGGAAATCCTATTGAAATGACAATAGATAGAGCAGGTCAAGAAATTCAAAAGATTATAACTCCAGAAATGGTTGATAATAGCTATAGAATAGGCATTGAATTTGAAAAAGTTGAAAAGCCAAAAGTTATAGAAGCTATAAATGAAAGTTTTAAAGAAATAGGCTCTTTAGTTAAACAAACTTTTTTATCATTAAAAATGATGTTTACAGGAGAAGCAAATTTTAAAACGGATGTTGGTGGGCCTATAACAATAATAAAGATGTCAAGTAAGGCTGCTAAAGCAGGAATTTGGAACTTATTCTCTTTAATAGCTATTTTAAGTGTGCAAATAGGAATATTTAACTTAATACCATTTCCAGCCCTAGATGGAGGACATATTTTTATTTTATTAATAGAAACTATTACAAGAAAAAAAATACCTTCAAAATTTGTTGGGTATGTAAATATGGTTGGGTTTATGCTTTTAATGGGACTTATGCTTATTGTAGTACTGAAGGACATAATATTTCCGGTAAGCATATAAGAGGTGATTAAATGAATAGAAAGAAAACTAGAAAAGTAAAAGTTGGAAATATATATATTGGAGGAGATTCAAAAGTATCTGTTCAGTCAATGACTAACACAGATACAAGAGATGTAGAAGCTACTGTAGCACAAATTAAAGCTTTAGAAGAAGCTGGATGTGAAATAGTAAGATGTGCAGTTCCAGATATGGAGGCTGCTGAAGCTATTAAGGATATTGTTAAATTAGTTAATATTCCTGTGGTAGCAGATATACATTTCGATTATAGATTAGCTTTAAGGGTTGCAGAAAATGGTATATCAGCTATAAGAATTAATCCAGGGAATATAGGAAGTAAAGATAGAGTTGAAGCGGTAGTAAAGGCTTGTAAAGAAAAAAATATACCAATAAGAATAGGTGTTAACTCAGGATCTATTTCAAAAGAACTTTTATCAAAATATGGTAAGCCTTCCGCAGAAGCTATAGTTGAAAGTGCTTTAGAACATGTTAAAATATTAGAAGAATTAGATTTTAGAGATATAGTAATATCATTAAAATCATCAAATATAAAAACAATGATAGAAAGCTACAGAATAGCATCAGAGAAAGTAGATTATCCTCTTCACTTAGGTGTAACTGAAGCAGGAACTCCTTGGAGAGGAACTATCAAATCATCTATAGGAATAGGAACATTACTTGCAGAAGGAATTGGTGATACTATAAGAATATCATTAACAGGTGATCCTATAGAAGAGGTTAAGGTAGGTAAAGAAATTCTATCTAACTTTGGTTATGGAGAAGGTGGAATTGAATTTATATCATGTCCAACTTGTGGTAGAACAGAAATTGATTTAATAGGAATTGCTAATGAAGTAGAAAAAAGATTAGAAAATTATAAGAAAAACATAACAGTAGCTATAATGGGTTGCGTTGTTAATGGACCTGGTGAAGCAAGAGAAGCTGATATTGGAATAGCAGGTGGAAAAGGTGTAGGATTAATCTTTAAAAAAGGTGAAATCTATAAAAAAGTTAAAGAAGAAGACTTAGTAGAAGAGTTAATAAAAACTATAGAGGAACTATAGAAATAATGGGGATGTATCAAAATTATAGATATATCCCCTCTGCCTTTTAACTAATTATTATTAATTTAAAATGAAAGATATTTATTTGATGGCTAGAAGATATAATACTCCTATGTTCTATAGGAAACTTTACTTGCATTGCTTGCTGAGTAAGTTCTTATAACTAATCAATATTTAGATAGTTACTTAAGTAGGAGATAAATCTTACGCTTTCAGATAAATTCTATTAAGCATTCAGATGGAGTCAAAACACCACCTGAATTATATAAAAAAGGAGATGTTATTTTGAGTGCTGAGTTTATTAAAAGAATCAATGATACACTAAAAAAAGATGATAAACTTTATGACTTAGAATTTGAAGTAGAAAAATTTCAATTAGTAAAGAGTAAAAATTTACTAAAGGTTATAATAAAGAGCAAGAATCAAATTAGTGAAGAAAATCAACAAAATATAGAAAAATACATAAAAAAAGCACTAGGTATGGATATAGACATAGAATTAGTTATTTTTATTAATATATCTAATGCTACTTTAGAAGATGTATCAACGAAATATTGGTTTAATATAATTGATTCAGTAGTTAAGGAATATCCTATGATGAAGCCCTTATTAACAACTGCAAAAAGAACAGTTGTTAATGATAATCTTGTGTTAGAATCAGGTTATGATTATTTAGTTAAGCTTAATGCAAAAAATAAAATAGATAATAAAATAAGAAATATAATAAATACAACCTTTGATTTAAGTTGCAACATTGAAGTGAATTATAATGAGGAGCTTAAAGATAATAGTCATATTGATATACAAGTAAAAGCAGAAAAGGAATTAGCTAAAGAGATAAAAACTAGACAGGTAGAGACTGTGAAAAAACCAGCTCAGTCTAAAACTACTGAAAAGAAAAAATCCTATGGAGAATATGCAAAGGAAGCTGGACCTAAAAATGAAAATATTATTTTAGGTAGAGCTATAAGAGAAGAATCTATAGATATAAAAGAAGTTAATCAAGGTTCTGGAATTATAGCTATAACAGGAGAAGTATTTAAAACAGATATTTTTGAAACTAGAGCTGGAAAAATTATATTAACCTTTTTCATAACAGATTATACAAGTTCAATAGCTGTTAAGTGTTTCTTAAAATCTAAAGAATCTGAGGTTTTAGAGCATGTTAAAAAAGGGTTTTACTGCAAAGTAAGAGGAGAGGCAACTATGGACCCTTATGCTAAAGAAGTAGTAATCATGGCTAGAGATATTTGTAAAATGACTAAGGTGGAAAGATTGGATAATAGTGAAGAAAAAAGAGTAGAGCTTCATTTACATACAACAATGAGCATGATGGATGCAGTATCTTCAGCTTCTGATATAGTAAAGCAAGCTGCTAAATTTGGGCATAAAGCTGTGGCAATAACTGATCATGGTGTTGTTCAAGCCTTTCCAGATGCTCAAAGTGCAGGAAAAAAACATGGAATAAAAATAATTTATGGTGTGGAAGGCTATTTAGTTGATAATGGAACTCCTATGGTTATAAATGGAGAAGAGGGAGATTTAGATGGAGAGTTTGTAGTTTTTGACTTAGAAACTACAGGATTTTCAAGCAAAAATGATAAAATAATAGAAATTGGTGCTGTAAAAATAAAGAATGGTGAAATCATTGATAGGTTTAGTGAGTTTGTAAATCCAGAGAGAATGATACCAGCAGAAATTATAGACCTTACAGGTATAACTGATGATATGGTTAAGGATGCTGAAAAGATTGAAACTATCCTGCCTAAATTTATGGAGTTTACTGGAGATGCAACCATGGTAGCGCATAATGCAGCCTTTGATATATCTTTTATTAAGAAAAATCTTAAGGATTTAGGAAAAACATTTAAAAATCAAGTTATGGATACTGTACCATTAGCTAGATTTTTATATCCAGAATTAAAAAGAGTTAAATTAAATACTGTTGCTAAGCATTTAGGTGTTAGTCTTGAAAATCACCATAGAGCTGTTGATGATGCCAAGGCTACAGCGGATATTTTAGTTATATCTTTTAAAAAGTTAAAAGAAGAATTAGAAATAAATACTCTAAAGGAATTAAATAAAGAATTTTTAGAGAATGTAGATGTTAAAAAGCAACCGTTACATCATATTATAATCTTAGCCAAGAATCAAAAAGGACTTAAAAATTTATATAAGATAGTATCAGATGCACATTTAAAGTATTTCTTTAGAAAACCAAGAATACCGAAGACTCTTTTAACTGAAATGAGAGAAGGATTAATAATAGGGTCAGCTTGTGAAGGGGGGCAACTTTATAAATCAGTGCTAGAAGGAAAAACAGGAGAAGAATTAAAAGAAGTTGCTAATTTTTATGATTACTTTGAGATTCAGCCTATAGGGAATAATGCTCATTTAGTTAGAAAAGGAAATGTTAAAGATGATGATGAACTTAGAGATATAAATAAAAGAATATATGATTTAGGAAAAGAAATGAATAGACCAGTTGTGGCAACTTGTGATGTGCATTTTCTTAATCCTACAGATGAAGCTTTTAGAAGAGTTATTCAAGCAGGGCAAGGATTTGGAGATTGTGATAATCAACCACCTTTATATTTTAGAACAACAGAAGAAATGCTTAAGGAATTTGCATATTTAGGAGAAGAAGTTTCAAGAGAAGTAGTTATTTATAATACTCAAAAAATAGCTGATCAAATAGATGAAATAAAGCCTATACCAGATGAAACATTTCCACCTAAAATAGAAGGTGCTGAAGAGGATATAAAAAGAATGACTTTAGATAAGGTACATTCAATTTATGGAGAGGTTCTTCCTGAAGTAGTTCAAAAGAGATTAGATAAAGAGCTTAACTCTATAATAAATAACGGCTATGCAGTACTATATCTTATAGCTCAAAAATTAGTAGCAAAATCTTTAGAAGATGGATATTTAGTTGGATCAAGGGGATCTGTTGGTTCATCTTTCGTTGCAACTATGTCTGATATTACAGAAGTTAATGGATTACCACCTCATTATGTTTGTCCAAATTGTAAAAAGTCAGAATTCTTCTTAGATGGTTCAGTTAGTTCAGGAGCAGATTTACCTAATAAAAAGTGTCCAGATTGTGGAGCAGAATATATTAAAGATGGTCATGATATACCATTTGAAACTTTCCTTGGCTTTGAAGGAGATAAAGAACCTGATATAGACCTTAACTTTTCAGGAGAATATCAAGGGGTGGTTCATAAATATACTGAGGTATTATTTGGAGAAGGTTATGTGTTTAAGGCTGGAACTATAGGTACAGTAGCTGAAAAAACAGCTTATGGTTATGTGAAAAAATATCTTCAAGAAAGAAATATGGTAGTTTCTCAAGCAGAAGTAGAAAGGCTAACAATAGGATGTACTGGAGTAAAAAGAACTTCAGGTCAACATCCAGGAGGAATTATGGTTGTTCCTCAAGATAATGAAATATTTAATTTCTGTCCAATTCAACATCCAGCAGATGATGTGAATACAGATATAATAACAACTCACTTTGATTATCATTCAATAAGTGGTAGACTTTTAAAACTTGATATACTAGGTCATGACGACCCTACTGTTTTAAGAATGTTACAGGATTTAACAGGAGTAGATCCTAAAACTATACCTCTTAATGATCCAAAGGTTATAAGTTTATTTACATCTACTGAAGCTCTTGGAGTAACAAAAGAAGAATTAGGCTGTGAAGTAGGTAGTTATGGACTTCCTGAGTTTGGAACAAAATTTGTTAGACAGATGTTAGTAGACACTCAACCAAAAAGTTTTGCAGATCTTGTTAGAATATCAGGATTATCACACGGTACAGATGTTTGGCTTAATAATGCGCAGTATTTTATAAAAGAAGGATATACAACATTAAAAGATTGTATAGCAACAAGAGATGACATTATGGTTTATCTTATGTATAAAGATTTACCTCCTAAGACAGCTTTTACTATTATGGAAAAAGTAAGAAAAGGCAAAGGCTTAAGTGAAGAAGATGAAGCTATAATGAAAGAACATAATGTACCAGATTGGTATATAGAATCTTGTAAAAGAATAAAATACATGTTCCCTAAGGGGCATGCTGTTGCTTATGTTATGATGGCAGTTAGAATAGCCTATTTTAAAGTTTATTATCCAGAAGCATATTATACAACTTATTTTTCTGTTAGAGCAGATGACTTTGATGCTGAGTTAATTTGTAAGGGGGAAGCTGTTATAAAAGCAAAAATGGATGAGTTATATGCTTTAGGTAATGCTATATCAGTTAAAGAAAAAGGACTTTTAACTATATTAGAAATCTCATATGAAATGTATAAAAGAGGGCTTAAATTCAAAAAAGTTGATTTGTATACCTCTGATGCTATGAAATTTAAAATAGAACCAGAAGGAATAAGACCTCCTCTTAATGCTCTACAAGGTGTTGGAGATAATGCTGCTAAGGCTATTGTTGAAGCAAGAAAGGATGGAGAATTTATTTCAAAAGAAGATTTAAGGATAAGAGCTAAAATATCAAAAACAGTTATAGAAACTTTAGGCGTTCATGGATGTCTTGAAGGAATGCAAGATACAAATCAACTTAGCTTATTTGGATAATATAATTATTACCAAGCATTCAGATGGAGCTAAAACTCCATCTGAATTAAGTCTACATTTATGAAATAAGTTTTGTATAATCTAATTAAAAGAGGGAATAATATTTAATAAAGTGACTAAATATGTAAATTAAATTCTCCTAAATTTTGATAATAAACAGGTTAATATTAAATTAAACTTGTAATCAAGTAATTACTATGATATCATAATAATTGAAAGTATTATGCTAATAGCTTAGATTTAAGGAGTGGGAAACAATGCCCGCTCTTTCTGTTTAAACGCAACTTTTAAAAAGGTTGCGTTTTTACATATGAATAAATTTAGTTATTAGCTTAGCGATAAAATTGAATAAGGAGGGAAGAATGATGAAAAAGGAATTAATTGTTAATGAGTTAACTAATGAATTCGAACCTGTCATAAATGAACAAGGATATGAATTATATTATATTGAATACGTTAAAGAAAATAATGCAAATTATTTAAGATTTTATATAGATAAAGCCGAAGTGGGCGTTGGATTTAAAGATTGCGAAGTTGTAAGTAGAAGAATAAATGAAATTTTTGATGAAAAACAAATGGAAAAAGAAATTGATGTAGATTTCTTAGAAGTATCATCACCAGGTATAGATAGAATATTAGCTACTACTGATCATTTTAATAGAGTTATAGAGAAAAATGTAGTAATTATTCTTTCAAAACCAGTGGAAGGTAAGAAAAAATATATAGGTATATTAAAAGAAGCCGATGACAATGAAATAGTAGTTGACGTAGATGGTCAAAATATAAATATTCCTAGGGAAAAAATTAAAAAAGCAAATTTACAAGGAGAGATATAGTTTAAGGAGGAGAACTGCAATGAACCAAGAATTTCTAGGGGCGTTAACAGAAATAGTTAAAGAAAAGGGAATAAGCGAAGAAGAATTATTAGAAGTATTAGATGAAGCGATAATTGCAGCTTACAAAAAAAATTATTCAAGTCAAGCACAAAATGTTAAAATAAGAAGAGACCTAAAAAAAGGAACAATAAAGGTTTATGCTGAAAAAGAAGTTGTAGAAGAAGTTTATGATGATTCTACAGAAATAAGCTTAGATGAAGCAAAAGAAATAGATCCTAGATTCCAATTAGAAGATAAGGTAGATATAGAAGTAACACCTAAGAACTTTGGAAGAGTAGCTGCTCAATTAGCTAAACAAATGGTGATACAAAAAATAAAAGAATCAGAAAGAAGCATAATATATAATGAGTTCGCTGAAAAAGAACATGATATAATTGTAGGTACTGTTTTAAGAAAAGACAAAGGTAATGCTTTTGTTGATTTAGGAAAAATAGAAGCAATTTTAGGACCTAATGAACAAATGCCAGGAGAAAATTATAATTTTAATGAAATGTTAAAATTATATATAGTTGAAGTTAAAGATACTACAAAAGGACCACAAGTTTTAGTATCAAGAACTCATCCAGGTTTAGTTAAGAGATTATTTGAACTTGAAGTTCCAGAAATATACGAAGGTGTTGTTGAAGTAAAGAGCATCGCTAGAGAAGCTGGTTCAAGAACTAAAATAGCTGTTCATTCAAATGATGAATCAGTAGATCCTATGGGAGCATGTGTTGGTCCTAAAGGTGTTAGGGTTCAAAATATAGTAAATGAACTTAAAAATGAAAAAATTGATATAATCAAATGGAGTAAAGATCCAGAAGAATATATAGCTAATGCTTTAAGTCCAGCAAAAGTATTAGATGTTAATGTTAATGAAGAAAGTAAATCAGCTCAAGTTGTTGTTGAAGATTCACAATTATCATTAGCAATAGGAAAAGAAGGTCAAAATGTAAGATTAGCAGCTAAACTTACAGGCTGGAAAATAGACATCAAGAGCAAATCACAAGCAGAATAGTATATTACTCTAAGTGAGGGGTGATAGTATGAAAGTAAAAAAGATTCCAATGAGAATGTGCAATGGATGTATGGAAATGAAGCCTAAGAATGAACTTATAAGAGTTGTTAAAGACAAAGAAGATAATATTTCTGTAGATTTAACTGGTAAAAAGGCTGGAAGAGGTGCTTATATTTGTAAGAGTGAAGAATGCCTTGAAAAGGCTTTTAAAGCTAGAAGACTTAATAGAAGTTTATCAAGTAATATAAGCGAAGAAATCTACCAAAAGTTAAAGGAAGAAATATCTAATGAGAAGTAAATTTTTAAGTTTTTTAGGCTTAGCAAAAAGATCAGGTAATACTGTTGATGGATATAATAAATGTGAAGAGATAATAGGCAAAAAAAAGATACATTTAATTATATTTTCAACTGATTTATCAACAAGATCTAAAGAAAAATTTTTAAAACTTTGTGAAAAACACAATATACCGTATATTGATGGGTTTTCAAAAGAAGAACTAGGATATAGTATAGGAAAAACAGAAATAAACATAGTTGGAATTATGGATTTAAATATGGCAAAAAAATTATTGTCCTATGAAATATAATTTTAAACTATAGATTTTTCGGGGGTGAATATATGTCAAAAATAAGAGTATATGAATTAGCTAAGGAATTAAGAATTTCTAGCAAAGGTCTTATAAAAATATTAATGGATGAATTCAGTATTGAGGTTAAAAACCACATGAGTATAATCGAAGATGAAGATGCTGAATTAATAAAAGAGCTTATAAAAGGTAGCAGAGAAGAAGGAAATATTGTTGACGAATATGAAGAAATAGTATCTGAAGAAGTTAACAATGTAAAGAAAAAGAAAAAGAAAAAAGGTAAAAAAGAAGAAATAGAAGTTGATAACGGACCAGTAGAAGTTATTGAAATTGGAGAAACTATAACAGTTAAAGAATTAGCTGAAAAATTAAATAAACCATCAAATGAAGTTATAAGAACTTTAATATTTGAAGGTGTTATGGCAGCTATAAACCAAGAAATAGACTTCGAAACTGCATTAAAAGTTGCAGAAAAATTTGAGGTAACTGCTTATAAAGAAGAAGTAGATGATCAATTAGATGAGTTTGAAGAAGAAGAAATTGAAACTGAAAACTTAGAAAAGAGACCACCTATTATAACTGTAATGGGTCACGTTGACCATGGTAAAACATCACTTTTAGATGCTATTAGAAGAACTAAAGTAGCAGCTAAAGAAGCAGGTGGAATAACTCAACATATTGGTGCTTACACAGTAACTGTTCAAGGTGAAGAAATGACATTCTTAGATACTCCTGGACATGAAGCATTTACAGCTATGAGAGCTAGAGGAGCTCAAATAACAGATGTTGTTATACTTGTTGTTGCAGCTGATGATGGTATAATGCCACAAACAGCAGAAGCTATAAACCACTGTAAAGCAGCTAAAGTTCCTATGGTAGTAGCTATAAATAAAATAGATAGACCAGCTGCTAATATAGATAGAGTTAAACAAGAATTAAGTGAACATAACTTATTAGTTGAAGATTGGGGCGGAGATGTTGTTGCAGTTCCAGTATCAGCTAAGACAGGTGAAAACTTAGATACTTTATTAGAAATGGTTCAATTAACAGCAGAAATGCAAGCATTAGTTGCAAACCCACATAGAAAAGCAAAAGGTACAGTTATAGAAACTAAACTTGACAAAGGTAGAGGAGCTGTAGCAAGTTTATTAGTTCAAGATGGTACTTTAAAAGCTGGAGATTCTATAATAGTAGGAAGTACTTATGGTAGAATAAGAGCTATGTTTGATGATAATGGAGAAAAAATTGAATCAGCAGGTCCTTCAATTCCAGTAGAAATATTAGGTTTATCAGAAGTGCCAGCAGCAGGAGATAGATTCTTGGTTGTTAAAGATGAAAAAACTGCAAGACAAATGGCTGAAAGTAGAGTTGAAAAACAAAGACAAGAAGGATTTAATTCAGCTAATAGAGTTTCATTAGAAGATTTATATAGCCAAATTAAAGAAGGTAAAGTAAAAGAATTATCAGTTATAATAAAAGCTGATGTACAAGGTTCAGTAGAAGCTATCAAAGGATCTTTAGAAAAATTAAGTACTGAAGATGTAAGAGTAAGAGTTATACATGGAGCTGTTGGTGCTATAACAGAAACAGATATAACACTAGCAGCAGCATCAAATGCTTTAATAATAGGATTTAACGTAAGACCATCAGCTAATGCAGTTGTTGCTGCTGATGCAGAAGGTGTAGATGTTAAGACTTATAGAGTTATATATGAAGCTATAGAAGATATTAAATCTGCTATGATAGGTATGCTTGAACCAGAATATAAAGAAGTAGTATTAGGAAATGTAGAAATCAGACAAATCTACAAAATATCTAATGTTGGAACTATAGCAGGTGCTTATGTTTTAGATGGTAAAGTAACTAGAAATGCTGAAGTAAGATTAATAAGAGATGGTATAGTTATAACTGAAACTAAACTTGCATCACTAAAGAGATTTAAAGATGATGTAAAAGAAGTTAAAGCAGGATATGAATGTGGTTTAAGTCTAGAGAAGTTCAATGATATAAAAGAGGGAGATATTGTAGAAGCATTTACAATGGAAGCTATACAAAGAAAAGAACTTTAAAAGAGGTGATAATTATGGCTAATTATAGAGGCGGAAGAATTAACGAAGAAGTTAAAAAAGAAGTTAGTGATATAATTAGAAATAGTATAAAGGACCCAAGAATAAAAGCAATGGTAAGCGTAACTGATGTTAAAGTAACAAAGGATTTAAGATACGCTAAAGTTTATTTAAGTATTTTTTCAACTAAGAAAGAAGAGGAAGAAGAAACTTTTGAAGCTATAAAAGGGTCAGCTGGATTTATCAGAAAAGAAATTGGTCACAGAATCAATTTAAGATATACTCCAGAAATAATTATAGAATTAGATAAATCTATAGAGCAAGGAATGCATATAGATTCTTTATTAGAAAAAATAAAGGAGAAATAAAAAATGAGATTACATGAAATAGCAGAATTTATTAAATCAATTAATAAAATAGCTATAACTTTTCATGTTTCTCCAGATGGTGATGCCATGGGCAGTGCATTAGCACTGCTTCAAGGCTTAAGAAATTATGGGAAAGAAGCTTATATTATCTCAAAGGATGTTCCTGCGGATAATCTAAGCTTTCTGCCATATACTGAGGAAATTACAGGTGAGTTTTCAAAACCAGTGGAAGGAACAGAAGCTGTTATAGTAGTTGACTGTGGAAATTATGAAAGAATGTCTGCAGATTTAGAAGACTTTAAAGGTAAATTAGTAAATATAGATCACCATTTATCCAACGATCTTTATGGAGATTTAAATTATACAGATATACAAGCAGCAGCTACAGCAGAAATAATTTATGAATTATTAACAGATTTAAATATAGAAATAACTAAAGAAATAGCAAGAACATTATATACATCTTTAGTTACAGATACAGGATCATTTAGGTACTCAAATACCACACCAAGAACTCATAATATAGCTAAAAATCTTTTAGAAAAAGAAATAGCACATGATGAAGTTCATAGAGAATTATTCGATAATAAAGAATTTTCAAAATTAAAACTAATGGGAGCAGCTTTAAATAATATGGAGCTTATTTGTAATGGGAAAATAGTATTTATTTCAATAACAGAAGCTATGATTAAAGATGCTGGACTTGAAAAGGTTGATTCAGGAGATATTGTTTCTTTTGGAAATAAAGTAAAAGGTACTGAAGGGTGTGTTTTAGCAAAGGAATCTAGTGAAGGAATAAAATTAAGTTTTAGATCCAAGGATACATTAGATGTAAGAAAGGTAGCTGAAAACTTTAATGGTGGTGGACATACAAAGGCAGCTGGAGCTATTATAAAAAATAAAACCATGAGTGAAGCTAAAGAGCTTATTATAAAAGAATTAGAAAAAGAGTTGATGTAATGAATGGAATAATAAATGTATGTAAAAATACTGGTCAAAGTTCCTTTGATGTTGTAGCTAAAATAAGAAGATATGCTAAAGAAAAAAAGGTAGGACACACTGGTACATTAGACCCAGAAGCATCTGGGGTTTTACCAGTTTGCTTAGGAAAAGCTACTAAAATTATAGAATATATAATGGAAAATAAAAAGGTTTATAGAGTTACATTTCAATTAGGAGTTATTACTACTACTTATGATTTAGAAGGTGAAGTAATAAAAGAAAACTCAATAGAACATATAAAAGAAGATGAAATTATAAAAACTATAGGTGAATTTAAAGGAGAAATAGAACAAATTCCTCCTATGTACTCTGCATTAAAAAAAGATGGTGTAAGATTATATGAACTTGCTAGAAAAGGTATAGAAGTTGAAAGAGAAGCAAGAAAGATTACTATAAATTCTATAGAAAATATAGAAATAAATTTACCTTATGTAACTATGGACGTAAATTGTTCTAAAGGAACTTATATTAGAAGTCTTTGTTATGATATAGGTGAAAAATTAGAAGTTGGAGCAACAATGACAGCTTTAATTAGAATTGCAAATGGTGAATTTAAAATAGAAGATTCTATAAATATAAAAGATTTAAATGAAGAAAATATAAAAGAACATGTATTATCTTTAGAGGATGCTTTAGTTGATTTTCCTAAATTTGAAGTAGATGATAATTTTAAAAATTTACTTATAAATGGAGTTTGTGTTGGAAACAAGAAAATATATAGAGGTAAAAAAATAGAAGTTGAAAAGCTATATAGAGTTTATGACGAAAAAAACAATCTTTTAGGATTAGGAAAAAGAACTGAAAAGGGATTTAAAATTGAAAAATTGTTAATATGAGGAGAAATAAATGGTTCTAGTAGATGAAAATTTTAAAGATAATTTTAATAAAGATGTATATATAGCTTTAGGTAGCTTTGATGGATTACATAAAGGGCATTTAACACTAATAAACAAGGTCATTGAATTAAGTAAAAAAAATGACGGATTAAGTATGGTATATACTTTTAAGAATCATCCATTAGAAATTATAGATGAAAGCAAAGCACCTAAAGTAATTATGGATAATGATGAAAAGGTTAGTATTTTAGAAAAAGAAGGAATTGATATTTCTTGTTTAGCTAAATTTGATAAGAAGCTTATGTCTATTGAGCCAGAAGAATTTATAAAGACTATAATAAAGAAATTTAACGTAAAAGCTATAGTAGTTGGATTTAATTATAAATTTGGATTTAAAAATAAAGGTGATGTAAATTTACTTAAAGACTTAAGCAAAAAATTAAACTTTGATTTATATGTAATGAATGCTTTAGAGGATGAGGGGGTAGTTGTTAGCTCAACTTTTATAAGAAAATTAATAAAAGATGGTGAAATAAACAAAGCTACAGAACTTTTAACTAGGCCATATTCTATAAAAGGTGAAGTAATACATGGAAAGCAATTAGGGAGAACTATAGGATTTCCTACAGCTAATCTTAAGACAACAGAAAATACTGTATTACCAGCTATGGGAGTATATTATACAAACGTAGAATTAGATGGACAAATATATAAAGGAATTACTTCAGTTGGGAATAATCCTACTGTAAATGGTAAGACTATAACTGTGGAAACTAATATATTAGGTTTTTCAGGAGATATATATGGAAAGCAAATAAGAGTATATTTCATTGAAAGAATTAGAGGAAATGTAAAGTTTAATTCTTTAGATGAGCTTAAAAATCAACTAAAGAACGATAAAAAGTTTGCGGAACAAAGAAATTTTAAAATTATTTTGTAAAACTTTATTTACAAGGAAAATTACATTTGATATAATCATAAAGAACCTAGTCCTAAGATTTGAGGGTACCGTCTCATTTCATGGAGCTATGGGGATAATTATACGGAGGTGTTTATCAATGGATAAAGCAAGAAAACAAGAATTAATAGCAAAATACGGAAGACACGAAGGAGATACTGGTTCTCCAGAAGTTCAAATAGCATTATTAACAGAAAGAATAAACTCTTTAACTGATCACTTAAGAACTCATAAAAAAGATCACCACTCAAGAAGAGGTCTTTTAATGATGGTTGGACAAAGAAGAGGATTATTAAACTACTTAACTAAGCAAGATATCGAAAGATACAGAGCTATAATTAAGGAATTAGGATTAAGAAGATAATTTAGTAGAGCGGGTTTTTTCCGCTCTATTATTTTAAAAATATTAAAATTATAAACTTTTACCAATAGAGTACCGAAAGGAGGGACTCAGTATGAATCAAATACATGAAACTAACATAGCAGGCAGACCATTTAAGGTTGAGTTCGGAAAAGTTGGAATGCTTTCTGATGCTGCTATTTTTATGAGTTATGGAGATACTGTAATTTTAACAAATGTTAATGCGTCAGAACAGCCAAGAGAAGGAATAGACTTTTTTCCTTTAAGCGTAGAATACGAGGAAAGATTATATTCAGTAGGAAAAATTCCAGGTGGATTTTTAAAGAGAGAAGGAAAGCCTTCTGATAAAGCTATATTAAATGGTAGAGCTGTAGATAGACCTTTAAGACCATTATTCCCAAAAGGATATAGAAATGACGTTCAAGTTGTATGTACAGTTGTGTCAGTAGAAAATGATAATTTACCTGAAATACTAGCAATAAATGCTGCATCTACAGCATTATGTCTATCAAGCATACCTTTTACTACACCAGTAGCAGCTGTTCAAGTTGGATTAATAGATGGTGAGTTCATACTAAATCCAACATCAGAAGAAAGAGCAAAAAGTGAAATGGAATTAACAGTCTGTGCAACTAAAGATAGAGTTATGATGATTGAAGCAGGTGGAAATGAAATACCTGAAGAAGTTATGATAAATGCTATAAACTTTGGATTTGAAAAATCACAGGATATAATAAAATTCCAAGAAGAAGCAATGAAATCTTTCGGAAAAGAAAAGAAAGAACCTGTTCTTTATACTGTTAACCCAGAATTAGAAGAAGCAATAAAAGATTTTGCTTATGATATGATAAGTGAAGCTATGCACATCCAAGACAAAGATGAAAGAAATGCAGCAATGGATGTTGTAAAAGAAAAAATATCAGAAGAATTTGACGAAAAAGAAGAATTCCAAGATGTTTTAGGAGATGTTGGAGAAATAATATATAACATACAAAAAAAAGTTGTTAGAAAAATGTTATTAAAAGAGCATGTTAGACCAGATGGTAGAGCTTTTGATGAAGTTAGACCAATAAGTTGTGAAGTTGATGTTCTTCCAAGAACTCATGGAACTGGTATATTTACAAGAGGATTAACTCAAGTTATGACAGTTGCAACATTAGGTGGAATTGGTGAATTCCAAATACTTGATGGAATTGGTGAAGAAGAATCAAAGAGATATATGCATCACTATAACTTCCCAGCATATAGCGTAGGTGAAGTAAGACCATTAAGGGGACCAGGAAGAAGAGAAATTGGGCATGGTGCTTTAGCAGAAAGAGCATTAGAACCATTAATACCTTCAGAAGAAGAATTCCCATACACTATTAGATTAGTATCAGAAGTTTTAAGTTCAAATGGATCAACATCTCAAGCATCAGTATGTGGAAGTACTTTAGCACTTTTAGATGCAGGAGTTCCTATAAAAAGACCTGCAGCTGGTATAGCTATGGGATTAATAACTTCAGAAGACTTAACAGAAGAAGAAGTGTTAACAGATATTCAAGGAATAGAAGATTTCTTTGGAGATATGGACTTTAAAGTTGCAGGAACAGAAAAAGGTATAACTTCAATACAAGTTGATACTAAAATAGCAGGTTTATCAAAAACTATTATAAGAGATGCTATAGAAGGTGCTAGAAAAGCAAGATTAATGATTATTGATAAAATTACTGAATGTATTCCAGGACCAAAAGAAGAAGTTTCTGAATATGCGCCAAAAACATCAACTCTTAAAATAGACCCAGAAAAAATAAGAGATGTTATAGGTGCAGGTGGTAAAGTTATAAATAAAATTATAGCTGATACTGGAGTTAAAATAGATATTAAAGAAGATGGATTAGTTTATGTTTCTTCAGAAGATTCTAAGGGCGTAAAAGAGGCTATTAGAATAATAGAAGGTTTAACTAAGGAAGTTAAAGTTGGAGAAATATATCTAGGAAAAGTAACTAAAATAACTCAATTTGGAGCTTTTGTAGAAGTTCTTCCAAATAAAGAAGGATTAGTTCATATATCTAAATTAGATGTAAATAGAGTAAATAAAGTTGAAGATGTAGTTTCAGTAGGGGATGAAATCTTAGTAAAAGTTACTGAAATAGATCAACAAGGAAGAGTTAATCTTTCAAGAAAAGATGTTCTTCAAGAACAAAATAAAACATCAAAAGATGCAGAGTAATGTAGAAGGGCAATAATATTGCCTTTTTATTTTTTTATCTATAGTTAAGAAAAAATGTCCATAACATTTTGAATAATATAAACATAATTATAATATTTTTTTATTACATAATAAATATAGGCCTAACTTAAATGTGTTTTTCACTCTATTTAAATACTTAATAAAATTTATCTAAAAACGTAAGATTATTTATCTCTTACTTAAGTGAATAACTAAATCTTGATTTAGTTATGGAAATTTACTCAGCGAAAGTGGAGTTTCCTTTAGAAGGTGAGAGTATTACAAAGTCTTATTTTTATAAAAAATTAAATTTATGAATTTATTTATAATTACTATTAAAAAGTATCATAGTAATTAAAGCCTAAACATATTTTTATATAATATGGAGGGATTTATATGGATAATAATATTAAATATTTAAGTGAAATGGAAAAATACGAAATAATTAATGTAAATGACGGAGAAAAATACAATACCCTAGCAAGTAATGATATAATAATAGATGAGAATGGCGAATTTAAACTATTGCTTCTAAATATAGGGACATCAAAATTTGGATTATTTAACAATAGTGACTATTATGAAGTAGATTGGGATTATGTGAAGAAAATTGGTGCTAAAACTATAATTTTAGATGCAGAGCAAGAGTTTATACGCAAAGCAAATATATAGGGGCGTGATCTTTTGGAAATTATAGTACAAAAATTTGGTGGAACATCAGTTTCTACTAAAGAAAGAAGAAAAATGGTTATAGAAAAAGTTAAGGAAACCCTGGAATTAGGGGCTAAACCAGTAGTTGTAGTATCAGCTATGGGGAGAAAGGGAGATCCTTATGCAACAGATAGTTTATTATCAATGTTAGATAATGAATTTAAGTCAAGTAATAAGCTAGCAACAGATATGCTTATGTGCTGTGGGGAAATAATAAGTACTGTAGTAATGAGTAATGAACTTTTAGAAGAAGGTCTAGAAGCTGTGCCTTTAACTGGAGGACAAGCAGGTATCTTAACAGATGATAATTACTCTAGTGCAAATCCTATAGACATAAATACTAAAAATATATTGGATATATTAAAAAGCAATAAAATTCCTGTTGTTGCTGGCTTTCAAGGTGTTGATAGAAATGGCTTTTTCACAACTTTAGGTAGGGGTGGAAGTGATACCACAGCAGCAATACTAGGATCAGCATTAAAAGCTAAAGAAGTACAAATATTTACTGATGTAGATGGACTTATGACTGCTGACCCAAGAATTGTTAATGAGGCAGCACTTATAGATAAAATAAGCTATGCTGAAATTTTTGAACTTGCAGATCAAGGAGCAAAAGTAATACATCCAAGAGCAGTAGAAGCTGCTATGAGAGGAAATATACCATTAATAATAAGAAATACTATGTCAAGCTGTAAAGGTACTATAATTGATAATGTGGGAGATTTAGAAAGCAAGAACATAATAGTTGGTATAACACATCAAGATGGAAGAATTCAAGTATCTATTAGTTTAACTGAAAATGAGGCTAATAAAGAAAAATATAAAGTAGTTTTAGATATATTAGGAAAGAATAATATAAGCTTAGACCTTATAAATATATTTCCAAAAGAAAAAGTATTTACTATTTCAGAGGATGATTTAGAAAAATTTAAAGTTATAATGGATGAACATCACATAAAATACAATGTAATAAGCAATTTAAGTAAAATTGCTATGGTTGGTTCTAAAATGAGAGGAACTCCAGGAGTAATGGCAAATGTTGTATCAGCTTTAGATATGGAAGGAATAGATGTTCTTCAAAGTGCAGACTCTCATATGACTATATGGTGTTTAGTTGAAACTTCTAAAGTTAAACAAGCTATAAAATCTTTACACAAAGCATTTCTTTAAGAATAAAAAAACCTTTCTTTGTAAAAGATAATTTTAGAAAGAGAGGGCTGGAAATGGAAAAGGAAAATAAAAAAGATAAAGTAGAAGAAATAAAAGAGTTAGGAATCATAGATAAATCAGAGGACAATGGAGAAACCATACAAGTAATAACAATAATTGGTCAAATAGAAGGCCACGCAGAAGCTCCCTCCCAGGTAAAAACTACAAAGTATGAACAGTTGATTCCAGAACTTATAGATTTAGAGCAAAACCCCAAAATTGAAGGTGTACTTTTTGTTTTAAATACTGTGGGTGGAGATGTTGAGGCAGGGCTAGCAATGGCAGAAATAATAAGAAGTTTAAGTAAGCCAACAGTATCTCTAGTTATAGGTGGAGGCCATTCTATAGGTGTTCCTTTGGCAACAGCTTCTGATTATTCTTTTATATCACCATCAGCAACAATGATAATACATCCTATAAGGATGAATGGTTTTATTATAGGTGTCCCACAAACCTTTGAGTACTTTAAAAAGATGCAAGAAAGAATAAATAATTTTATTATAAAAACCTCTAATATTAAAGAAAGTATTCTTAAGGATTTAATGATGAGAAATAATGATTTATTAAATGATATGGGAACTATACTTATAGGTGAAGAAGCAGTTAAATGCGGATTAATAGATGAAGTTGGTGGTGTAAGGCAAGCTTTAGATAAACTTAATCAGCTAATAGAAGAAAGTATATGTAAAAAGGCTGAAAAAAGTAAATAGATAAACTATATCAGAAAAGGGTCTGTTAATAAGACCCTTTTCTTTGTTGAATTTAAAGATATATTAAAGTCTTATTTTAATACCTTATGTTTATTTATTTTAAGTTTAAAAAATTTATAATATTATAGCAACTAATTATCAAATAAAAAACAGTTAAATAATGATGAACTTAATTTTATTCTAGTAATAATATAGAAAATAATTGAAAAATACTTTATATTATTATATAGATAGAAAAGTGAGGTGGTTTTTAAATATGGCAAATGTAAAAAGCAAGAAAAAAGGTAACAGTAATAAGAAAACTACTAATAAAGTCACCAAACAATCAAAAGATAATAGTGAGATATATGGGATATTAGTTATTTCTTGTTCACTTATTTTTATGTTTAGCCTATATAGCAATAAAGCTGGATATTTAAGTATTATATCCCAAAAAATATTTATTTCTTTAATAGGAGTAGGTGCATTTTTTATTCCTATATATATGATAGCTATTGCAGTAAGATATTATTTTCTAAAAGAAAAGATCGTAATTTCAAGGAAATATTGGGGAGTTACAGGACTTATTATAGGAACTTTAATTTTATTGGAAACTTTAGATTTAAGTACATTTTATATTCCAGGAAGTATAATGAAATCATTAGAAAGCATAATAATGTATAGCTCTAATGGATATATATGGCATGGTGGTATAATATCATTTTTAGTAGTATTGCCTATATATAAGCTTATAGGATATATAGGTTTATATATATTAGTTATAGCTATATACATTATATGTTCTATTCTTATATTCAATTATAATATTAGAGGATTAATGGGAGAAGTAAAAGAAAAGAAACTTAACATAAGACCTAAAAAGAAAACTAGAGAAAGAGAGTATGTAGAAGAATATAATGATGAAAAAGAAAACACAACTCCTTTTGCTAGAGATTATTTAGAAAATTCTATTGGTTTAAATGATGAAAGAAAAAACAATAATAAAATGAAAATATTAGATTTCATGAAAAATTCTAAGATAGATGAAGAGGTAGAAGAAACAAAAGTAGATTTTAAAGAAACTATAGATAAAGAAATTACTATTGTTGAAGAACCTATAAGAGAAGAGAGTAAGAAAAGTAAAAAAGTTGAAAGAAAGGTTCCTGATTCTGTAGACAAAGAAATAGAACATACATTAAATAATACTAAAGAAAAGAAGGAAAAATATACTTTTCCTACTATTGACTTGTTAGCTTTAAATAATGATTCAAAAATGAATAATGCAGATAAAAAAGAATTATTAGAAAATGCAGGAAAATTAGAAAGGACTTTAAAGAGTTTTGGGGTAGATGCAGAAATACTTCAAGTTACAAAAGGACCTTCAGTAACTAGATTTGAAATTCAACCAAAGGCTGGAATAAAGGTAAGTAAAATAGTAAACTTATCTGATGATATTGCTCTAGGACTAGCAGCTGGTGGTATAAGAATGGAAGCACCAATACCAGGAAAATCTGCTATTGGTATAGAAGTACCAAATAAAAAACAAACTCCAGTATATTTTAGAGAAATAATAGAATCTAAGGAGTTTAAAGAGAGTAAAGCGAAAGTAGCTTGTGCACTAGGAAAAGATATTACAGGTAAATCTATAGTTACAGATTTAAGTGCAATGCCTCATTTACTTATTGCAGGAGCAACAGGATCAGGAAAGAGTGTATGTATAAATACCCTCATAGTTAGTATTTTATATAAATATTCACCAGAGGAAGTTAAGCTTTTAATGGTTGACCCTAAGGTGGTAGAATTAAATGTTTATAATGGAATACCACATCTTTTAATACCAGTTGTTACAGAACCAAAAAAAGCAGCAGGAGCTTTAAATTGGGCAGTAAATGAAATGAATAAAAGATATAAGCTTTTTGCAGAAACAGGAGTAAGAAATATTGGTTCATATAATAATTTTGTTGAAAGAACAAAAACTGGTGAAAAGTTACCTTATATAGTTATAATAGTAGATGAACTTGCAGATTTAATGATGGTGTGTCCTCATGATGTTGAGGATTCTATATGTAGATTAGCACAAATGGCAAGAGCAGCAGGTATGCATCTTGTTTTAGCAACTCAAAGACCATCTGTAGATGTAATAACAGGAGTAATTAAGGCTAATATACCATCAAGAATATCTTTTGCGGTTTCAAGCCAAATAGATTCAAGAACTATATTAGATAGCTCTGGAGCAGAAAAACTTTTAGGAAGAGGAGATATGCTTTTCAGTCCTATAGGAGAATCAAATAATTTAAGAGTTCAAGGTGCTTTTATATCTGAAGAGGAAGTAGAACAAGTTGTAAATCATATTAAAGAGTCTGAAGATGAAGTTGACACAGCCTTTGAAGAAGAAATTTTAGAACATATAAATTCAGCTTCTATAGGTGGTGAAGGTGGAAGTAGCGAAGACAGAGATGAATTATTAGATGAAGCTATACAAATTGTAGTGGAATCAGGACAAGTATCTGCTTCATTTATTCAAAGAAGATTGAAAGTAGGTTTTAATAGAGCTGCTAGAATTATGGAACAGTTAGAAGATATGGGTATTATTTCCAAAAGAGATGGGAATAAACCAAGACAAGTTTTAAAAACTAAGGAAGAGCTAGAAAAGTACTAGAAAAAAAACTTGTTTAAATAAAGAAAGACATTTAAAATTATATGTGAGTATATATTACTTAGAAAAAAATTACAATTTATTTAAAGTATAATTTAAACATTCAGGAGGAATAAATTTTGGAAAAATACAAAGTTGGAGTAGTCAGCTTAGGCTGTGATAAAAATAGAGTAGATTCAGAAATAATGCTTGGGAAAATAGAAAGTAATTATGTTTTAACTAATGATCCTAAGGAAGCTGATATATTAATAGTTAATACTTGTGGATTTATAGAATCAGCAAAACAAGAATCAATTAACACAATTTTAGATATGGCTAAATATAAGCATAAACATAAGTGTAAATTACTTATAGCAACAGGATGCTTAACTCAAAGATATGGGAAAGAATTATTAGAGTTAATGCCAGAAGTAGATATAATGATGGGTGTTAATGACTATGGAAAAATTGATGAGTTAATAGAAGATTTTATAAGAGATCCAAGAAAGATATTATCAGTTACATATACTGATAAAACTATTAATGAAGGTATAAGAATAGTAACAACAGAAAAATCAACTGCATACTTAAGAATTGCAGAAGGTTGTGATAATTTCTGTACTTATTGTATAATTCCTAAGATAAGAGGGAAATTTAGAAGTAGACTTGAAGATAACATAATAAAAGAAGCTAAAATGTTAGCTGAAAAAGGGACAAAGGAATTAATATTAGTAGCACAAGACTTAACTTATTATGGAATGGACCTTCATGGGAAGCAAACACTACATTTACTTATAAGAGAACTTTCAAAAATAGATGGAATAGAGTGGATAAGACTTCTTTATTGCTATCCAGAAGAAATATATGATGAATTAATAGAAGAAATAAGAGAAAATGATAAAGTTTGTAAATATTTAGATTTACCAATTCAACATGTAAGCAATAATGTTCTAAAAAGAATGGCTAGAAGAACAACAAAGGAAGAAATTAAAGCTAAAATAGAAAAATTAAGAAATCGTGTTGATAATATAGTGTTAAGAACATCATTAATAGTAGGATTCCCTGGAGAAACAGAGGAAGAATTTAATGAAATAAAAGACTTCTTAAAAGAAATAAAATTAGATAAGGTTGGTGTGTTTAAATATTCAAGAGAAGAGGATACACCAGCAGCTAAAATGGAAGGTCATATAGATGAAGAAGTTAAAATAGAAAGAGAAAAGGAAGCAATGCTTACTCAGCTAGAGGTTTCAAGAGAAATCAATAAAGCTAAAGTTGGAAGAACATATAAAGTCTTAATAGAAAATAAAAATAAAGATTATTATATGGGTAGAAGTTACGAAATGGCTCCAGAAATAGATGGTGAAGTCTTTATAAAAGGAAGTGATTTAGATAAGGGTAAATTCTATAATGTTGAGATAATAGAAGCTTTAGATTATGATTTAATAGGAGTTGTAAAGGATGAATTTAGCAAATAAACTAACCTTATTAAGAATATTTTTAGTTCCTCTATTTGTGATTTTTATGATTTTAGATAGTAATTATTATGGAGTAATTATTGCAACAATAATATTCATAATAGCATCAATAACAGATAAAATAGATGGATATATAGCAAGATCAAGAAATCAAATAACTACTTTTGGTAAGTTTATGGATCCATTAGCTGATAAACTTTTAGTTACAGCAGCACTAGTATCATTAGTTCAATTAAATGTAATACCAGCATGGGCTGTTATTATAATTTTATCAAGAGAATTTGCAGTAACAGGACTAAGAACTATAGCAGCAGCAGAGGGAAAGGTAATAGCAGCAAGCAATTGGGGGAAATTAAAAACTGTTTTTCAAATGCTTTCAATAATATTGTTATTGATAGTAGAGAGTATTAAAATAATACCATCTATAACAACTACAATTATGACAACAAATTTATCAGTTGCTCTTATAGAGTATATTCCTTTAGCTATATTCTATATTGCTGTAATTATAACAATAATTTCAGGTTGGGATTATTTTGCAAAAAATAAAGGGATAATAAATACAGATAAATAGTATAAAAAAAGAAAATAAGTAAATAATTAAAGATGAAGTTTTACCAAAATTTAGGTGAAAACTTCATCTTTTCGTTTGACATAAGATAAATAATAAACTATAATAAAATAAGAACAAATGTTCTATATAGGAGGTTTTTATGGCGAAAATAAATGAAGATAAATTAAAAGCAATTGAGATGGCTATGGGTCAAATTGAAAAGCAATTTGGAAAAGGGGCCGTAATGAAATTAGGAGATCATGGCGCTATGAATGTAGAAGCTATTTCTACAGGATGCTTAGATTTAGATAGAGTATTAGGAATCGGTGGTGTTCCTAAAGGTAGAATAACAGAAATATATGGACCAGAAAGTTCTGGTAAAACAACAATAGCATTACATATAGTAGCAGAAGCTCAAAAGAAGGGTGGAGCTGCAGCTTATATAGACGCAGAGCATGCTTTAGATCCAGCTTATGCAAGAAGATTAGGTGTAGATGTTGATAGTTTAGTAATATCACAACCAGATACAGGGGAACAAGCTTTAGAAATAGCAGAAGCTTTAATTCGTTCAGGAGCAATAGATGTTATTGTAGTGGATTCTGTTGCAGCATTAGTTCCAAGAGCTGAAATAGAGGGTGAAATGGGTGACTCTCACGTAGGTTTACAAGCTAGATTAATGTCACAAGCTTTAAGAAAATTATCAGGTACAATAAATAAATCTAATTGTGTTGCTATATTCATAAACCAATTAAGAGAAAAAGTTGGTGTTATGTTTGGTAATCCAGAAACAACTCCTGGTGGAAGAGCACTTAAATTCTATTCATCTGTAAGAATGGATGTAAGAAGAATAGATTCAATAAAACAAGGTGAAAATGTTGTTGGTAATAGAACAAGAATAAAAGTTATTAAGAATAAAGTAGCACCTCCATTTAAGCAAGCTGAGTTTGATATAATGTATAATGAAGGTATTTCAAGAGAAGGTAACATAATAGATGTTGGTGTTAAGGAAGAAATAGTTCAAAAAAGCGGAGCTTGGTTCTCATATGGAGATATAAGACTTGGTCAAGGTAGAGAAAATGCTAAACAATATTTAAAAGAAAATAAAGAAGTAGCTTTAGAAATAGAAAATAAAATAAGAGCTAAATATGATATGCCATTAAATACATTAGAAACAGATGTAGAAGAGGTAGAAGAAAGCTCTAAGTAATAAATAGACATAGATATAATTTGGATAGAGTTTTACTCTATCTGAATTTTTAATGGTCATTATCTAATAACATAAAGCTGTTATGTTTTAATTATAGAATATATGGAATTACAGCCTATAGCTATGAGATAAATTAAAGGGGATATATCTAAAATATAGATATATACTCTTTATTTTTTTGATAATAATTATGTAAATTATCAAAGTAACTTATAAATATATAGTTATAGTAATAAATCGAAAGTATATGTAGTGAAATAACATGAGTGTATAATAAATTTATTTAGTTTTTAGCTTAGGGATAAAAAGGTATATTTGTAAATATAATAAAATTTTAAAGGGTGAATTGAAATATCCAATTCTTTATGAATTTTGAATTTTTATTAGACTTTGTAATTGTTTAACATAAGTAAAATCAACATATAATAAAACTATGTAAATAGGGTGAATAACTTGACATAAGAGGCGATATACTATACAATGATAACAAATACTGGTTTATCATATTCAATATATAACAGTAAGAATAAATATGACACCTTTATAAAGGCCGATTTTGCTTTATAGATATGCCTATGCAAGGAGGTGTTTAATTATGAATATTATCGCAGTAATTATCTGGGTAGTAATACTTATTGTAGCTGGAGTTATAGAATATTATTTAATACAAAAAGGTTCGAAAACAAAATTAGACGCTTTAGAAAAAGAAGCAAGAGATATTGTTGAGAATTCTAAAAAAGAAGCAGAAGCTACAAAAAAAGAAGCGATATTAGAAGCTAAAGAAGAAGCACACAAGCTTAGAACAGATTTAGAAAAGGAATCTCGTGAAAGAAGAAATGAGATTCAAAGACTAGAAAAAAGAGTTATTCAAAGAGAAGAAGCTCTAGATAAGAAAGCAGAACTATTAGAGAAAAAAGATGATAGTTTAAATAAAAGAGTTTTAGAAGTTGAAGAATTAGAAGCAAGTGTTAATGATTTATATTCAAAACAAAGAGAAGAACTAGAGAGAATATCAAATCTATCTAGTGATGAAGCTAGAGAAATGTTATTAGAGGAAGTTAAAAGGGAAATTAAGCATGAAACAGCTATGATGATTAAAGACATAGAAAGCAAAGCTAAAGAAGAAGCTGATAAAAAAGCTAGAGAAATCATCACAACAGCTATACAAAGATGTGCAGCTGATCATGTTTCTGAAACAACAGTACATGTTGTTGCATTACCAAATGATGAAATGAAGGGTAGAATAATAGGTAGAGAAGGTAGAAATATTAGAACCTTAGAAACATTAACAGGAGTTGATCTTATAATAGATGATACTCCAGAGGCAGTAATACTTTCAAGCTTTGATCCTATTAGAAGAGAAGTAGCTAGAATGGCACTAGAGAAATTAATTGTAGATGGAAGAATACATCCAGCTAGAATTGAAGAAATGGTCGAAAGAGCTAAAAAAGATGTAGAAAATGATATTAAAGAAGAAGGAGAACAAGCAACCTTTGAAACTGGAGTTCATGGATTACATCCAGAAATAATAAAGCTATTAGGAAGATTAAAATATAGAACAAGTTACGGACAAAACGTACTTAAGCATTCTGTAGAAGTATCTCACTTAGCTGGACTTATGGCTTCAGAATTAGGAATAGATCCTACTATTGCAAAAAGAGCAGCTTTACTTCATGATATAGGTAAAGGTGTTGACCAAGAATATGAAGGTCCTCATGCAGTAATAGGAGCAGAGCTTGCTAAGAAATATAATGAATCTCCTTTAGTTGTTAATGCAATTGGAGCTCATCATGGTGATATGGAAATGCAAAGTATTGAAGCTATATTAGTTCAAGCAGCAGATGCTATATCAGCAGCAAGACCAGGGGCTAGAAGAGAAACTCTTGAAGCTTACATTAAGAGACTTGAGAAATTAGAAGAAATAGCTAACTCCTATGAAGGAGTAGAAAAATCATTTGCTATTCAAGCTGGAAGAGAAATAAGAATTATGGTTAAACCGGATCAAGTTGATGATGCGGGAGCTGTGGAACTTGTTAGAAATATTGTCAAGGATATAGAAGAGCAACTTGAGTATCCAGGACAAATAAAAATCAATGTTATCAGAGAAACCCGTGCAGTTGACTACGCAAAATAAAATTTCAATTAAATTAGAGTTAGATTATAAAGAGCTGTTTAAAACAGCTCTTTTTTTATAAATTTAAAAAAATAAAAGGATTTTGTAAACCTTTGTAGAATATATACTAAGAACCTATAAATTAAAAGTTAAGAATAGGTTCTTTAGATAGGTAAATATAATAACATTTGATGAAAACGATATCGCAGGAGGTTTAGAAATGGATGTATTAAAAGTTTCAACAAAATCAAACCCAAATTCAGTAGCAGGAGCATTAGCTGCTATAATAAAGGAAAAAAGTATAGTAGAAATCCAAGCAGTTGGGGCGGGAGCAATAAATCAAGCAATAAAAGCTGTTGCAATAGCTAGAGGATTTGTTGCACCAACAGGTAGGGACATAGTATGTATTCCAGCCTTTACTGATATTGAAATTGAAGGTGAAGAAAGAACTGCAATAAAATTAATAATTCAACCAAGATAGATATAAATTTAAAGGGAGACTATTACTAGTTAAGATAGGCTCCCTTTAAGTTTACATTTTTATAGATAAATGATATATTTTTATTATATTTTACTTAGAGGGGATGATATTTGTGGAACTTTCAAAGAAAACTTCAAGTATAAGTTCATCATTAACCTTAGCTTTAACAGCTAAAGCTACAGAGCTTAAAGCTCAAGGGAAAGATGTTATCAGTTTTGGAGTAGGTGAGCCAGATTTTAATACACCTGAAAATATAATAAAAGTTGCTATAAATGCTATGGAAAATGGAAAAACAAAGTATACAGCTGTATCAGGAATAGTAGAACTTAAAGAGGCTATTGTTAAGAAGTTAAAGAAAGATAATGGTTTAAATTATTCAAAGGAAAATATAATTGTTTCAACAGGGGCTAAGCAGTGTTTAGCAAACGTGTTTAGTGCAATATTAAATCCAGGAGATGAAGTGATAATACCATCACCTTATTGGATTAGCTATCCAGAACTTATTAAATTAGCAGATGGTACACCAGTTTTTGTAGAAACTTCAAAAAGCAATGGATTTAAAATAACTAAAGATGAGATAAAAAAAGTTATAAATAACAATGTTAAGGCAATTGTAATAAACAGTCCAAATAATCCAACAGGATCTGTTTATTCAAAGGAAGAATTAGAGGACATTGCTAACATCGCAAAAGAATATGATTTATTTATAATTTCAGATGAAATATATGAAAAGTTAATATATCTTGATGATTGTAAACATGTAAGTATAGCTTCATTAAGTGAAGATGCTTTTAATAGAACTATTGTTATCAATGGGTTTTCAAAATCTTATTCAATGACTGGATGGAGAATAGGCTATGCAGCAGGAACAGAGAAAGTAATAAAAGTTATGAATAACATACAAAGTCATACTACTTCTAATGCTAATACTATAACTCAATATGCAGCTTTAGAAGCTCTTAATGGACCACAAAATGATATGAATGAAATGATAGCTACATTCAAAAAAAGAAAAGAAAAAATGGTTAAACTTTTGGATGAAATAGAAGATGTAAGTTATATTGAACCAACTGGTGCATTTTACGTTTTCATTGACATATCAGAGATATTAAGAAAATATAATATAAAAGGTTCTTTAGAATTTTCAAAAATGTTGTTAGATGATAAAAATGTAGTTGTTATACCAGGAGCAGCTTTTGGTTTAGATGATTATATAAGATTATCCTATGCAACTAGTGAAGAAAATATTGAACAAGGTGTTAAAAGAATTAAAGAATTTGTCAATAATTTGATACAATAGCTAAATTAACTTGAATTTGTCCTAAAAAATTATTATAATTAAGTTGATTAGCATAATATTTTGTTAATGGAATTTAAAAGAAAGTAAAGAGGTGTGTGTGGATGGTAACTAAAGAGGTATTAGTTAAAAATTCAACAGGTTTACATGCTAGACCTGCAACTTTATTAGTAAAGAAAGCTTCATCATTTAAATCAGATGTAAGCTTAGAGTACAATGGTAAAAAAGCTAACATCAAAAGCTTAATTGGTGTTTTATCATTAGCTGTTGGAAAAGATGCTCAAGTAACAGTTATTGCAAATGGTGATGACGAAGCTTTAGCAGCTGAAGAAATAGCTAACTTAATAGCTAACTTAGAAGACTAATAAAAAAAGCTCACTTAGGTGGGCTTTTTTTATTTTGTCTTAATTTAAGATTTGACTTATAGAATAAACATAAATTTTCTAGATAAAGTTTTAACTAGAGTGAAATTTGTTTTTTATTCATTATAAGTTAATAAAAAATAGTAGTAAAATACTTCAAAAAATTCAAAAAATATGATAATATTTATATATAGGAATAAGAAAGCTGGTGGGTAATATGAAGGAAATAAAAAAGTATTTAGAATCAAGAATTGGTAATTATAGTTTTTTCTTTGAGGATTTATCTAGTGGTTATGTCTATGGGTATAATGAAAACGTTAAAATGACAGCAGCAGGATGTATGAAGTTACCTATTGCCATGGCGTTAATAAAAGAAGAGGAGCTAGGAAACTTAAGTTTTTTAGATAAAGTTAAAATAGAAAGTAAAGATAAAGTTTATGGTACTGGTATTATACATGAATTTAATGAGAGAGAATATACGGTATTTGAATTATTAGTAGCTATGCTTATTCAAAGTGATAATACTGCAACTAATAAAATAATAGATATATTAACTATTGAAAAAATAAATAGGGTAATAAAAGAAATTGGACTTAAAAATACGGAACTTAAAAGAAAAACCTGTGATGAAAGAGCCAATAAAGAACCTATAGAGAACATAACAACAGCTTATGACTTATGTTATATATGGAAAACTTTATATAATGCTACTTACCTAAATAAAAATAACTCAACAATGCTTATAGATATTCTTAGAAGACAACAAATAAAAAATAAATTAGCTTTATATATAACAGAAGATTTAAAATATGATATTTCAAGTAAAACAGGTGATAAACAAGGTGTAGAAAATGATACTGAGCTTATTAGTTTAAATAAAGGAGATTTTACTTTTACAGTTATGTCAAAGAATATACCAAATTCTGTTTATGGAACTGTAACTCTTGCTAAATCAGGTAAGATGATGCTTGATAATATAACTAATAATTGGCATTAATAAAGGCTGTAAAAAGGATATATCTGTGATTTGGATATATCCTTTTTCAATTATATATAAGATTTATATTGTTAAAAAATTGTATAATAATCAATTTAAATAAATAGGAATTTATTAATTAAAAACCATAAACTTCATATTGAATCTGTATTTTTATATGCTATAATATAATCAGAGTGAAGGGAAGTAGAAGCAAGTCTTTTAAACCTAAAGCTTCATAAAATTTTTAGATTTTAGGATTAGAAATTGGCATTTCTAGTTTTTTTTAATTTTAAGATATATTATATAAAAATAGAATTTTAATTAAAGTAACATTATTTAAAGTGCTAGGGAATTTATTGCTTTAGCTACCATAAAGTGTACATTGAATCTAAATTTCTATATGCTATAATATAATCAGAGCTAAGAGGAGTAGAAGCAAGTCTTTTAAACTTAAAGCTTTATAAAATTTTTGAATTTTAGGATTAGAAATTGGCATTTCTAATCTTTTTTTATTTGTTTAGGATAAAGTTACATTTTTTTATTGACACTTTCTAAATGAAATGATAGAATTAAGTCAATTTAAGAAACCTTTAATTTGATCCAGAGAGGTCAATAAGGAAGTTATATATTAGATAACATTTTTTTATCTTATTTTAATTAGAGTATTTTAGTCTTCCTTATAAAAAAGGAAGACTTTTTTTATAAATCTAATTATAGCTTAGGCTTCTTTAAATTTAACACAGTGAGGTTAAAAAGGAGTGAAATAATGAACAGAAATTTAATTGAACCACAGGATTTAACTCTAGAAGAGTTAGAGGATATTTTTAATTTAACAAATCAAATAATAGATAATCCAAAGGATTATGCAGATCTATGTAAAGGTAAAATACTAGGGACATTATTTTACGAGCCTAGTACAAGAACAAGATTATCTTTTGAAGCTGCTATGCTAAGACTTGGTGGACAAGTTATTGGTTTTTCAGAGCCAGGAGCTAGTTCAGTGTCAAAGGGTGAATCTTTAAGAGATACAATTCAAACAGTTAATTGCTATGCGGATATAATAGCAATGAGACATCCTTTAGAGGGAGCAGCTAAGCTTGCCTCAATATATTCAGAAATTCCAATAATAAATGCTGGAGATGGAGGACATCAACATCCAACTCAAACTTTAACAGATTTAGTGACAATAAGAAAATATAAGGGAACTTTAAATGGAAATATTATAGCACTTTGTGGAGACTTAAAATATGGAAGAACAGTGCATTCATTAATTAAAGCACTTTCAAGATATGAAAATAATAAATTTATTTTAATCTCTCCAGAAGAATTAAAATTACCAAGCTATATTAAAACTGAAGTCTTAGATAAGAATAATATAGAATATAAAGAAATAACTAGCCTTGAGGATGGAATAAAGGAAGCTAATATTTTATATATGACTAGAATTCAAAGAGAAAGATTTGAAGACTTAAATACCTATGAAAGATTAAAAGGCATATATATTCTAGATGAAGAAAAGATGAAGTTAGCTGATGAAAATCTTATAGTAATGCATCCATTACCAAGAGTAAATGAAATAAGCTATGAAGTAGATATTGATAGTAGAGCAAAGTATTTCAAGCAGGCGAAATTTGGTATGTATGTAAGAATGGCATTAATAGCTAAGATGTTGGAGGTAATTTAATATGCAAAGTAAAAGAAAATTTCAAGAGAAAACTGTTAAATGTATAAACCCTAAATGTATAACTAATCATGAGAGTTATGCAAAACCAATATTTAAGCATGTAGAAGGAAAAAATGATGTATACTTATGTGAATTTTGCAGTGCAGAAAATAAAGTGAAGTAAAAGGGTGGATTAAGCATGGATTTGTTAATTAAAAATGTTCAAATTATTGATTCAAGTCATAATTTTTATGGTGATGTTTATATAGAAAATGGAAAAATAAAAGATATAGGAAGAGCTTTAGGAACTATAGATAAAATAAAAAATAATTCTGAAAAGGGCGTAGAAATCATAGATGGTAAAGGAATGGTCCTTATGCCAGCTTTTATAGATACACATGCACATTTTAGAGATCCTGGTTTTACTTATAAGGAAGATATAGAAACAGGTTCAAGGGCTGCTGTGAGAGGTGGTTATACTACAGTAACTCTTATGGGCAATACTTATCCAACAGCAAGTAGCAAAGCAATTATAGATAGTATAAGAGAAAAAGGTGAGAAAGTAGGACTTGTAGATATTTATCAATGCCCTACTATAACAGAGAATTTAGATGGAAAAACCTTAAGTCATTTAAAAGAGTTTGAAGGCTTAGATTATATAAAAGCTATAACAGATGACGGAAAAGGTGTAGATAATTCTAAGGTTATATACGAAGCTATGGAAATAGCTAAGAAAAATAATTGGATTATAATGTCTCATGCTGAGGATAAAAATTTTTCAAAAGTTGATATGAGACTTGCAGAAAATATAATGACATGGAGAGATATAGAGCTTGCAAAGCATACAGGAGCAAGACTTCATATGGCACATGTTAGTACAAGAGAAGCTATGAAGTACATTATAGAGGGCAAAAATGATGGAGCAAATATTACTTGTGAAGTAACTCCGCACCATATATTTTTAGATGATACTATAAGTAATTATAGAGTAAATCCACCAATTAGAAAAAAAGAAGATGTAGATTTTTTAATAAAAGCTATAAATCTTGGTTATGTAGATTGTATAGGAACAGATCATGCACCACATAGTGATGAAGATAAGAAAAATGGTGCTCCAGGAATGATTGGAATAGAACTTGCATTTTCAATTTGCTATACAAAATTAGTTAAGGAAAGAGGAATAAGCTTATCAAAACTTAGTAGCTTAATGAGCGGAAAAGCTGCTGAAATATTAGGATTAAATAAAGGACAAATACAACCAGGATATGATGGAGATGTAGTACTATTAGACTTAAATAAGCATTTTGTAGTAGAAAGAAAAAATTTAAAGTCAAAAAGTAAAAATACTCCTTTTGAAGGCAAAGAACTTAGTGGAGATGTAGTATTAACAGTTAAACAAGGTAAAGTAGTATATAAGGGGGAATTTTAAAATGGCAATAATAGATAAATTATATGAAAAAGTAAAAGAAAATGGAGTTGTATGCTTAGGATTAGATACAAGCCTTACTTATATACCAGAAGGATTTAAAGCTAAGTTTAGCAACAATGAAGAAAGATTATTTAATTTTAATAAGGCAATTATAGATGAAACTTTAGATGTTGTTTCATGTTATAAAGTACAAATAGCTTATTATGAAGCATTAGGATTAGAAGGACTAAAGGCATATTCAAGAACTTTAAAATATATAAAAGAAAAAGGTGCTATAAGTATAGCAGATATAAAAAGAGGAGATATAGCAGCAACAGCAACTATGTATGCTAAAGCTCATTTTGAGGGTGACTTTGAAGCTGATTTTATAACATTAAGTCCATATATGGGGATGGATAGTATAGAGCCATACTTACCATATTTAGAAAGTGGTGAAAAAGGAGTGTTCCCATTAGTAAGAACATCTAATAAAGGCGCTGAAGATATAGAGTATATTCAATCAACTTCAGGAAAAAGAGTTTATGACATAGTAGGAGAAAAGTTAAAAGCTATGGGAGAAAATCTTATTGGAAAATATGGTTACAGTCCTATAGGAGGAGTAATAGGATGTACTCATGTAGAGGAAGCTATAAAAATAAGAAAAGAGTTAGGTTCTATGTTTTTCTTAATACCAGGGTATGGAGCTCAAGGCGGAAAAGCTGAAGACGTTGCTATGTATTTAAACAATGGTAATGGAGGTATAGTGAATTCTTCAAGAAAAATACTGCTTGCCTATAAGGAACAAGGTGATGAAGAAAACTTTGCTAAATGTGCTAGAAATGAAGCTATAAGAATGAGAGATGAAATAGCATTAGCAGTAAGTAATTTAAAATAGCAAAGGAGAGTATACGATATGGAATATGTTATTAGTAAAGTAATTGAAAATAGAGAAATTTCAGAAGGAATTTATTCTATGAAGCTTAAACACAAGAAAGAAATAAAACCAGGACAATTTTATATGATAAAAGGCGAAAAAAGCTTTTTAGGCAGACCTATAAGCGTTTGTGAAGTAGATAATGAAGTAGTAAGATTCCTTTATGCTGTAGTTGGAAAGGGAACAAATGAATTTTCAACACTTAAAGAGGGAGAAAATATAAAAATTATAGGACCTTTAGGGAATGGCTTTTCATTAGATGAAGATTATGGAAAAATAGCTTTAGTTAGTGGTGGTATAGGTGTAGCACCAATGCTTGAATTAGCAAAGGGGTTAAATAAGTCAAAGAAAAATAAAGTAGATTTTTATGGCGGATTTAGGGATGAAGTTTATCTAGTAAATGAAATTGAAGCCTATGTAGATAAAGTAATTGTAAGTACTAATACAGGTAAGGTAGGACATAAAGGATTTGTAACAGAACCACTTTTAGAAAATATAAAAGATTATGATACAGTATTATGTTGTGGTCCTGAAATTATGATGAAAAGAGTAGTAGAAATATGTAAGGAAAATAAGGTTAATGTTTATGTTTCTATGGAAAAACACATGGCTTGTGGAGTAGGAGCTTGTCTTGTATGTACTTGTAAAACTAAAGACGGGAATAAGAGAACTTGTAAAGATGGTCCAGTATTTAATGGATTAGATGTTGAGTTTTAGGAGTGAGATTTTATGTTAAAGGTTAATATAAACGGTATAGATTTTAAAAACCCAGTAATTGCAGCATCAGGTACTTTTGGTTTTGGTGCAGAATATAATAATTTTTATGATGTTGGAATATTAGGTGGAATAAGTTCTAAAGGCTTAACATTGCATGAAAAAGCAGGGAATGATGGAATAAGAATATATGAAACAGCAGAAGGAATAATGAATTCCGTAGGACTTCAAAATCCAGGAGTGGATGCTTTTATAAAAAATGAGTTACCTAAAATGAAATTATTAGGAACTAATGTAATTGCTAACTTAGGAGGAGGAACTATAGAGGATTATGAAAAAGCTGTAGTTAAATTAAATGATACAGATATAGATATTATAGAATTAAACATATCTTGCCCTAATGTTAAAGCAGGGGGAATGGCTTTTGGAATGAAAGGTGAAGTAGCAAAAGACATAGTTAGTAAAGTTAGAGCATTGACTAATAAAAAACTTATGGTTAAATTATCTCCAAATGCTGAAAATATATGTGATATGGCAGTTAAGTGTGTAGAGGGAGGAGCAGATTCTCTTTCACTTGTTAATACTTTCAAAGCTATGGCAGTAGATATAAATAAAAGAGATATAATATTTAATAATAAATTTGCAGGACTTTCAGGACCAGCAATAAAGCCTATAGCACTTAGAATGGTACATGAAGTTTCAAAAGTAGTAGATGTACCAGTTATAGGACTTGGAGGAATAATGACAGCTGAAGATGCTATAGAGTTTATGATGGTAGGAGCTTCAGCAATTCAAATAGGAACAGTGAATTTTATTAATCCTAAGGCAGGAATGGAAATTATAGAGGGGATGGAAGATTTCTGTAGAAGAGAAGGGATTAAGAACATTAATGAAATTGTAGGGTGTATAAAATAAAAAATAGTTAAAAAAGTATAGGATTAAATTTTTAGATATAAAAAATAAATAAAAAATATATAGATAATTGGAGGAAGTTAATATGGTAGTTGAAACATTAAAAGAAGTAGGAGCATTATTAGAAGGACATTTCTTATTATCATCAGGGAGACATTCAAATAGATATTGTCAATGTGCTAAGTTGTTACAACATCCAGATAAGGCAGAGAAGGTTTTAAGTATTGTTAAAGAAAAACTTGAAAAAGATAATATAGAATGTGACTTAGTTGTTGGTCCAGCTATGGGAGGAGTTGTAGTTGCTTATGAACTTGGAAGACAACTTGGAAAACCAGCAATATTCACTGAGAGAGAAAATGGAGAAATGACTTTAAGAAGAGGATTTACAATCGAAAAAGGTCAAAGAGTTATAATAACTGAAGATGTTGTAACTACTGGTAAAAGCTTTAAAGAAGCAGCTAGAGTAATAGAAGAACAAGGTGGAATAGTTGTAGCTGTAATATGTATAGTTGATAGAACTACATCAAAGGTAACAGATTATCCTATGTATAGTTCAGTTAAATTAGAAATAGAAAGTTATGAACCAGAAAATTGTTCTTTATGCAAAGAAGGAATTCCATATGTAAAACCAGGTAGTAGAAATATAAAATAGAAAAATGGAGATATATCAAAATAATAAGATATATCTCCAATTTTTTTTTGTTTATTAATAAAATATAAATTAAATTAATTGTTGAATATTTATGATAAATTTTGGAATATAAGAAGATGTTAATTTTACAAGGTAAAGTTCGTAAAAGTTAATCTAATTATGTTGTTTTTTTAATAAAAGGATAAAAAAGTTAAATTACATTGAAAAAGCAATTTTATATACTTACAATTAAAGGTATAGAATAATTTTTATTAATTAATATAAATTATTCTATAGTTTTTAGAAGGAAGGGATTAAGTTTTGAAAATTTTAACTTGTATAAAAGAAGTTATAAAGGATGTTAAAGAATTTGATGAAAATGGTTTCATTAAAAGGAAAGGAGTTAAATTAAGACTAAATAAAAATGATTTATATGCTATAGAGCAAGCTTTAATATTAAAAGATGGAAGAGAAAATGTTAATGTTGAAGTGTTAACTATGGGAAATAATTCGGCAGAAAGTATATTAAAAGAAGCTATGTCAATGGGCGTAGATAATGGATTTCTATTAAGTGATGAATCACTTGCAGGGGCTGATACTATTGCTACAGCAAGAGCTTTAGCTGATGTAATTAAAGAAGCAGGGAATTTTGATATTGTAATATTAGGAGAATATGCTTCAGATAGTATATCAGGAGTTTTAGGTGGAATGGTTGGAGAAAAATTAAACTATAATATTATCCAAAATGTTTCAAAAATAATTCAAGTAGAAGAAAATAAAATAACAGTAGAAAGTTCTATTGATAATGATATTTTTAAAGTTCAATCTAATTTACCTGTTTTGTTGACTGTTAGAGAATCTAAGGTAATACCAAGATTTCCAAACTATATAGATGTTTTAAGAGCTGAAAAGACAGAAATAAAAAAAATAAACTTAAATAAAAATAAAAATGAATATGGTTATTTAGGATCAGATATAGTTGTCAAAGGCATAAAAGAGGTTAATTCAAAAAAAGAGAATAAAACAAAAGAAGGAATTAAGCTAGAAAACAAAGTTTATGAAGGAACTACTTCTGAATTAGTAGGAGTTTTGGAAGAAACTTTAAAAAAGTTAGACATTATATAATATAAAGGAGATTAAAAATGGCTATATTAAATGACAAAAGCAGTGTAATGGTAATTTTAAATAAAGAAAATTTATTAAAAAATGACTTAGAAATAAAGTTAGTGAAAAAAGCTAATGAACTTGCTATAAATAAAGAAATGAAAGTTGTAGCTTTTATTATAGGCAATCATATAGATGAGAATTTAAAAAATGAAGTTTCAAGTTATTGTGATGAATTGTTAATATACGAAAATGATGAAAAAAAATTAATAAATAAATATATGTATTCAGATATATTAAAAGAATTTATTAATAAAAATAAGCCAAGGTTTTTATTAATGAATAATGATGACTTTGGAAAAGTCATTTCTTCTAGAATAGCTGGATATTTTAATAGCTCAGTACTTACTAATTGTGAAAATATAGATATAAATTCTGAGGGAAATTTAATTACTGTTAAAAATATAAATAACAATAATATAGAATTTGAGCATAGGAATAAAGAAATATCAATTGCCACAATAAATGTTAAAAAGCTTAAAATAAATAATAAAATTGAAAATAAAAATGCTAATGTAAATAGAGAAAAAATAGATAATAGTATCTTTGAAAAAGCTTTAAATATAATCGAATATAGTAGATTTGAAGAAAAAATGTCCATTGATAAAGCTGAAATTCTAGTTGTAGCAGGTAAAGGCGTGAAAAAAGAAGAAGATTTAGATATGGTAAGAAATTTTGCAAAAGTAATAGGTGGTGAAGTTGCTTTTACAAGACCACTAGTACAAATGGGATGGGGAGAACATATTAATCAAGTTGGTATAAGTGGAACTACAGTTAAGCCAAAACTTATGATAACAGTTGGGGTTTCAGGAGCAATGCAATTTACAGACGCTATGAATAAATCAGAATATATTATTTCTATAAATACAGATAGTAAAGCTCCTATTTTTAAACTAGCAAATTGCGGATTAATAGGAGATTTGTATGAAATTATTCCAAGATTGTTAGATAGAATTAATTAGGAAGTTGGTGTAAGTAAGATGAGTTATAAAAAAGTCACTAAAGCAGATTATGAAATGATTAAGTTTATAATTAAAGATAATGAAAGGGTATTATATGGACATAGCATAAGCAGTGATTATGGTCATGATGAATTAAATACAGTTCAATCTATGCCTGAATTAGTAGTTAAGGTAAAGAATACAATGGAAGTATCTAAAGTAATGACTTTTGCCTATAGAAATAAAATTCCAGTAACTCCAAGAGGTGCAGGAACAGGACTAGTTGGTGGTGCTGTTCCAGTTTATGGAGGAATAGTTATAGATTTATCTTTAATGAATAGATTTTTAGAATTAGATGAAGAAAACTTAACATTAACAGTAGAACCAGGAGTTTTATTAAAGGATATATATAGTTATGTTGAAAAAAGGGACTTATTTTATCCACCAGATCCAGGTGAAAAAACAGCTACTATAGGCGGAAATATTAGTACTAATGCAGGTGGAATGAGAGCTGTAAAATATGGAGTTACAAGAGATTATGTAAGAGGTCTTGAAGTTGTTACTCCTACTGGAGATATAATAAATGTAGGTGGTAAGGTAGTTAAAAATAGTTCAGGATATTCACTTGGTAATTTAATAATAGGATCAGAAGGAACTCTAGGTATAATAACTAAAGTTATTTTAAGATTACTACCATTACCTAAAGAAGTTATTAGCATGATGGTCCCATTCGATAGTTTAGATGATGCTATAAGTGCTGTACCTAAAATTATAAAATCAAAAATAGTTCCAACAGCAATGGAGTTTGTAGAAAGTGAAATATTAAATGATTCAGCAGAGTATTTAGGCTCTAGAATACCAGTACAAGATGCAGGAGCTTATTTAATATTAAAAGTTGATGGAAATTTAAAAGAAGTTATAGAAAAAGAATATAGAGAAATTGCAGAGGCTTGTTTAAAAGCGGGAGCTAAGAATTTATATATAGCTGATACAGAGGAAAGACAAGAACAACTATGGAAGGCAAGAGGTTCATTTTTAAAGGCTATTCAAAGTTCAACAACAGAAATGGATGAGGTTGATGTTGTAGTTCCAAGAAATAAAATAGCTGATTTTGTTAAGTATACTAAAATAGTACAAGAAGAAGTTAAAATAAGAATAAAGAGTTTTGGACATGCTGGTGATGGAAATCTTCATATTTATATATTAAGAGACCAATTAGATTGTGACCAATGGAAAGAAAAATTAAATAGAGCTATGGAACTTATGTACAAAAAAGCTAATGAATTTAATGGTAAAGTTTCAGGAGAACATGCAATTGGATTTGCAAAAAAACAATATTTACAAGATTCAAATGATTTTATTAATTTAAGTGTTATGAAAAATATTAAAAAAGGTATAGATGTGAAAAATATATTAAATCCTGGAAAGATTATAGTATAATAAATGTCAAAAAATGGTATGTATTAATGAGTATACATACCATTTTTTTGAATAAATATAACTTAATTGTTGTGAGTTTGATTCATAATACATAAAAAGTTATTATTAAATAATTATAATCAAATCTAAAATTACCTAAATAAAGCCCCAAAATGCGATTAATAGATTTATAAAGGAACCTATTACTTCTTTATTAATTAGTATCACCTCATTATTAATATTAGATACATTTTATGTTCTATAAATGAAAAAGGGCTATTGTTAAAAATAACTATTTTAATTTATTATAAATTATTATTTTTCAAATATAAAATTATCTATATTATCATGAATAAAGTTGCAAAAAGAAAGTCGATGCTTCCAGAAATAAATTTTATCATTAATGATATTTGATGAATTTTGTTCTTCTGTTTCTGAAGAAATAATTTTTAAAATTTCCTTAGAAACAATCTCTAAAATTAGTTTTAAAAATTTTTTATGTTCTAATTTTATACATAAGTTAGATTTTAAATCTAATAATACTTCTTCTGTATATGGATGTGTATATTCTAATCTTTCATATTCTCCATTAAATACAGAATATTCTAATCAGATATATTCATCTGTAATTAATATTCCAAAATAGTCACCTTTATAAATTTTAGGGATTTTATTTTTTATTACTTCATTTGTATAACCTATAAGCTCTGTTAATCTATGCTCATCATAGAAACGAAAGCATTCATCTAAATAATTAAATACTTCATTGGTTAAATTATATTTTGCATAATATTTTTATATTATTCTCTATAATCATTTAATACCTCCATTTAAAAAATTTAGTCTATTGTATCATTAAATCCTAATCCGTTTATTGCACTAGCACCAATTTGATTAAATGTTCAATTACTTGGAATATTATAGTTTTTATTTCTAGATTTAGCATTACCTATATCTTCAACAAAACTTAAAGTTGTATAAACAGCATTTTCTGTTGCTAAGCAAGTATTTCTATATATTTCAGAAAATATAGTATACATACTTATATACTATTTTTGAGAATACTTTTCAAATTAAGAAGATAATTAATTGTTTTAATATTCCTAGAAAAAATTTAAAAAATAAAATAATATATAAAAATAATTTATAAATTAATTAAAATAATTTAATGTATTTTAATTGAAAATAATATATTTTAGCATTAAAAGTTGAAGTAAAAAGTTTAAATTTTCAGAAAAGTAAAAAATAACCAAAAAGGGTGTTATAATTAATAAATAAATAAAATATAAAGTAAATATTTAAATATTAATAAAAATTAATAAATAAAAATTAATTGTTAATAAAAAGTAAGAATTTTGTTCATTATATTTACAATAGATAAGTGAAATGATAAAGTAAAATTAAATAATAATTCAAATTAATTAAGAATATTAATTAATTGATAATAATTAACAATTAATTTCATAAATTTTCTTAAATTAAAGGAGGCTTTTAGCTATGTACAAGCAATGGGAAGGTTTTAACACTGGTTCATGGACAGAAGGAATAGACGTAAGAAACTTTATACAAAAAAACTATAAGGAATATACTGGGGATAAGGATTTCTTAGTGGGGACAACTGAAAAAACAGATAAAGTTTGGGAAAAGGCAAAGGCATTAATAGTTGAAGAAATCCAAAAAGGAATAATAGATGTAGCTACTGATAGAGTATCAGGAATTGATAACTATGAAGCAGGATATATCGATAAAGATAATGAAGTCATTGTAGGTCTTCAAACAGATGCACCACTTAAAAGAATTGTAAATCCATATGGTGGAATGAGAATGGTTGAAAGTTCTTTAGATGCATATGGATATGAATTAAATCCAGAAATAAAAGCTCACTTTAATGAATATAGAAAAACTCATAACCAAGGAGTATTTGATGCTTATACAAAAGAAACAAGAGCAGCAAGATCAGCAGGTCTTTTAACTGGACTTCCAGATGCTTATGGTAGAGGAAGAATAATAGGTGACTATAGAAGAGTTGCTTTATATGGAATAGATTTCTTAATAGAAGAAAAGAAAAAAGATTTAGATAACTTAAAAGGTGATATGCTAGAAGAGTTAATTAAATCAAGAGAAGAAGTTAGTGAACAAATAAGAGCACTTCAAGCTATTAAGTCAATGGGACTTAAGTATGGAGTAGATTTAAGTAACCCAGCTGAAACAGCCAAGGATGCTGTACAAGCTGTATACTTAGGATACTTAGCAGCAATAAAAGAAAATAATGGTGCTGCAATGTCACTTGGAAGAACTTCAACATTCTTAGATATATACATTGAAAGAGATTTAGAAAGAGGTATAATTACTGAAGCTGAAGCTCAAGAAATGATAGATCAATTAATAATTAAATTAAGACTTGTAAGACATTTAAGAACTCCTGAATATAATGATTTATTTGCTGGAGATCCTACTTGGGTAACTGAGTCAATTGGAGGTATGGGTATAAATGGGAAATCCTTAGTAACTAAGAACTCATTTAGATATCTTCATACTTTAATAAATCTTGGACCAGCTCCAGAACCAAACTTAACTGTATTATGGTCAGACAGATTACCAGAAGGATTCAAAAAATTCTGTGCTGAGGTATCAATAAAAACTGACTCAATTCAATATGAAAATGATGAAGTTATGAGACCAATGTATAGCGATGATTATGCTATAGCTTGTTGTGTATCAGCTATGAATGTTGGTAAACAAATGCAATTCTTTGGAGCTAGAGCAAATCTTGCTAAGGCGTTATTATACACTATCAATGGTGGTATAGATGAAAAATCAGGAAAGAAAGTTATTGAAGGCATAGAGCCAATAACTGATGAAGTATTAGATTTTAATAAAGTAAAAGAAAACTACATGAAGGTTTTAGATAAAGTAGCTAAAATATATGTTGATACAATGAATGTAATTCACTGCATGCATGATAAATATGCTTATGAAGCTGGACAAATGGCACTTCATGATACAAAAGTAGAGAGATTAATGGCATTTGGTATAGCTGGGCTTTCAGTTGTAGCTGACTCATTAAGTGCAATTAAATATGCTAAGGTTAAGCCAATAAGAGAAAATGGAATAGCTGTAGATTTTGAAATAGAAGGTGAGTTCCCTAAATACGGAAATGATGATGATAGAGTTGATGATTTAGCTGTAGAAGTTGTTACAAGATTCTCTAAAGATCTTAAAAAACATCCATTATACAGAGGTGCTAAGCACACATTATCAATATTAACTATAACTTCAAACGTAGTTTATGGTAAGAAAACAGGATCTACTCCAGATGGAAGAAAAGCTGGAGAAGCATTTGCACCAGGAGCTAACCCTATGCATGGAAGAGATGCAAGTGGAGCTTTAGCAAGTCTTAACTCAGTAGCTAAAATACCATATCATGAAGTTTGTGAAGATGGTGTATCAAATACATTCTCAATTGTTCCAGATGCATTAGGAAAAGATGAAGAAGGAAGAATAACAAACTTAGTAGGATTATTAGATGGTTATTTTGCTCAAGGAGCGCATCACCTAAACGTTAATGTATTTAATAGAGAAACATTAATAGATGCTATGGAAAACCCAGAAAAATATCCAAGTTTAACTATAAGGGTATCTGGATATGCTGTTAACTTTACTAGATTAACTAGAAAGCAACAACAAGAAGTAATAAGTAGAACATTCCACGGAAGTATTTAATATTTTAATTGAATATTATAAAAATTAAATATAAAGTGAAGAAATAAGTTTAGGAGGTGTATCAAAAAAATGATACATCTCCATTTTAAATATGGAGGGAAATTATGGTTAAAGGTAGAATTCATTCAATTGAGACTATGGGTCTTGTAGATGGACCGGGAATAAGATTTGTTATATTTACTCAAGGATGTAAATTACGTTGTGCTTATTGTCATAACCCTGATACTTGGGATTGTAAAAATGGAGAGGAAGTTAGTGCTAAGGAGCTTGTCGATAAAATAAAGAAGTATAAAAATTACTTTAAAGCTTCAGGAGGAGGAGTAACTTTTTCAGGAGGGGAACCTCTTTTGCAGCCAGAATTTTTATTAGAGTGTCTTAAACTTTGCAAAGAAAATGATATACATACTACATTAGATACAGCAGGGGTTGGTTTTGGAGAGTATGATGAAATTTTAAAATATGTTGATTTAGTTATGTTTGATGTAAAGCATATTGAGGAGAAGGGTTATAAAGAACTTGTAGGAGGAGATATAAATAAGTCTTTAGAGTTTTTAAAAGCTTGTGAAAAGAGCAATACAAAACTTTGGATAAGACAAGTAGTTGTCCCGGGAATAACAGATTCTAAAGAATATTTGATAAATTTAAAAAATTATGTAGATAAAATAAAAAATGTAGAAAAGGTAGAGCTTTTACCTTACCATGTATTGGGTGTAAATAAATATGAAGGATTAGGAATAAAATATAGACTAGAAGGTGTAGAATCTATGAATAAGGAATTAGTAAAAAAACTTCAAAAAGAAATTTGGAACTAAAAGTCTATAATAAATTAATTAAATATAATGAATTTTAATCTTAAAAATAGGACATTTTAATGTGCTCCTATTTTCTTTTTTTATGAAAAGTGAGTTTATCTGATAACTATGACTAAGTATTTAGATGGAGTTAAAAACTTCACCTGAATTAAGTCTACGTTATAGGCATTATTTTAAATATTATGATATACAATATTTATATGAAAGTATACTTAACTTAAGAGGTTTAACTTTAGATCAACATTTAATAGACTTGGTTTAGGTATATAAAGTTGTTTATTTCCTATTTGTATATAGCACTTAATTATGTAGGAGGGAATAAGTGGGGGTTATTGTAAGAGAATTTATGAATTCTGATATTAAAGATGCCATTATAATATGGAATTATACGGTAGAAAGTGGAAATATATTTCCGCAAATAGAAAAGTTAAATGAAAGAGTGGGAATAGATTTTTTTTTGAATCAATCTTATACAGGTGTTGCGATTGAAGAGGAAAGCAATAAAATTATAGGATTATATATATTAAATCCTAATAATATTGGGAGACAGGGGTATATATGTAGTGTAAACTATGCAATTAAATGTAATGAAAGAAGAAAACATATAGAAGAGGCTTTAGCAAGGGATTCTATAAAAAAGGCTAAAGAGGTTGGTTTTAAAATTTTGCAATTTAATGAAGTAGTTAATACAAATACTTCTGCTTTATCTTTATATGAAGAGTTAGGTTTTATTAAGTTGGATATTATACCCAAAGGTTTTTTGAGGAAGGATGGAAGTTGCAAAGATATAATACCTTATTATTATAATTTATAAAAATAGATAATAAAAGCAATAAGAGTAATTTTAACTTAGGTGAAGTTTATTAGGAATATTTTAATACTTGGTTAAGCTTATCTAGAATTGTGAGATTAGCTATTTCAAAAGATTGTAGGGGCTAGGGACATTAGATAAAAAGAGGTTGTGTTAAACCCAACCTCTGAATTTTTTTATTCAACTATTACAGCAGTACCGTAAGCGATTATTTCAGCAGCACCCTGTATTACAGCAGAAGAAGAAAGTTGGAATCCAATAATAGCATTGGCTCCAAGGGCTTCAGCATCCTTTAACATTCTTTCAATAGCTATTTTTCTAGAACTATCAAGCATTTCCTTATAAGCTACCATTTCACCACCAACTAAATTTTTAAAAGCAGAGCCAATATCTCTACCAACATTTCTACATTGTATAGTATTTCCACATACAAGTCCTTTAACTTCTTTAATTTCTTTTCCAGGATAATCTGGTGTAGTCAATATTATCATTTTTAGTTAACCCCCTTATAGTAGTACATAGAGTATATTCAACTAAAATATGATAAATCCTTTTTAAATCTTATTAATAAATTGCAAATTTTTATTCAACTATTACAGCAGTACCATAAGCAATTATTTCAGCAGCTCCTTGTATAATGGAAGAAGTAGAGAGAGTAAAAGAAATAATAGCATTAGCTCCAAGAGATTCAGCTTCCTTCACCATTCTTCCAATAGCTACTTCTTTAGCTTTATCTAACATTTCTTTATAAGCTATCATTTCACCACCAACTAAGTTTTTGAAAGCAGAACCAATATCACGACCAAAGTTTTTACACTGAATTGTACTTCCAGAAACTAAACCTTTAATTTCTTTGATTTCTTTACCAGGATAATTTGGTGTAGTTAAAATAATCAAAAAAACACCCCAATATAAAATTTATATACACTAAATTTATATTGGGACAAATTAAAAGTATTCTAATTTATTTATAAATAAATAAATTCTTTTTTAAATTTGGTATTTTATTCAGATGGTTTAATATATAATTTGCTGTTAAACCAACAAAAATACCAGTAACTATTCCAGCTAGAGAAAGAAAAGGAAGATATAAAATAACTCCAAAATTTTCAAGAATAAGAGCAGCAGCTAATAATTGACCAATGTTATGAAAAACAGCTCCAGCTGCACTAACACCTAAAATGGATAAATGATTACCTAAAAATTTTTTTAATAAAATAATTATAATAAAGCTAAGTATTCCACCAGAGGCACTATAAATTAACATGGAAAAGCTACCACCAAATAAAGTAGATAAAAATAGTCTTAAGAATAAAACCACAAAAGAATCTCTATATCTAGGTAAGCTATAAATAGAAATCATTATTACTAGATTAGCAAGCCCAAGTTTTGCACCGGGTGTTATAAATGGCACTGGAATCATAGATTCAAAAATTGATAAAATTAAAGCCATAGAAACAAGTAAGCTCATATATACTAGTTTTGTAGTATTTTTTTTCATATATATTAATGTGATAATATTATGTCATCTGTATTATCACTTTCCTCCCCTTTTATTTCTATAACCACCTTATGAGGTAAACAGATTATAGTTTCTCCAACTTTGCTTATAAAGCCTTGTTTGATACAAAGAGAATCTAAACAATCAGCTTCGGAAATAGCAATAGAATTATTATTTATAGATATTTTATTATTGCCATAGGCTGTTTTTATTATAAAGTTATGATTATCTTTGTTAGATGATAAAGGTATATTTTTATAAAATTTACCATCAACTTTTATTTCAGCATATGTAGAATTATAATTTTTATTTATATGTTTTAAAAATAGAAAATAAGGTAAAAAAGATATAAGGATTAATAGTAAAATTAATAAAATGTCACATTTCCTTAAAATTTTCATAACAAAATTCTCCAAAAATACAAATTTTGAGATGTTTCTCAGTAATCATTATAATATTTTAGATAGAATTTGAACATGTATAAAAAATTAATTTTATTATACAAAAATATTATGCAGTATAACTAAAAAATAGGATAATAATTAAACAAAAGGCTGTATAATCCAAGTATAAAAGAAATATAATGCTTTTTTTTGTTGAAAGGGGAAAGTTTATGAAAAAGAAGTTAATAGCTACAGTATGTGCATCACTAATGGTATTTTCATTAGTATCTTGTGGGGGAGAAGAAAAGGAAGCTGAGAAACCAGCTAGTAAACCAGCTGAAGAGCAAGAAGTAAAATTAAAAGAAGGAACTTATGAAGCTGAAACTAAAAATGCTGATGATAGAGGAAACAAGGCTAAAATAGTAGTAAAAGTTGATGCTAATGGAAAAATAACAGACGTTAATTACAATGAGTTTAATGCAGAGAAGAAAGAAAATAAAAGAGATAATGAAGAATACAATAAATCTATGAAAGAAAAAGCTGGTACAAGCCCAGCTGAATTTGAACCAGCTATAGAGAAGCAAATTGTTGAAAAACAAAGTGCAGAAATAGATGGTGTTACAAATGCTACAAGCTCAAGTACTTTAGCTAAAAAATTAGCTGCTGAAGCAATAAACAATGCTAAAGAAGGTAAAACTGACATAGCTTTAGTTGAATAAGAATTTAAATAAATTTTAAGAGTTAAGAAGAAAAAAAGAGTTGCGAAAGCGACTCTTTTTTTAGTAAAAAGAATAAAAAAATTGTTAATAAATGAGGAAATTCATAGAAAGTCAATAAAATTATTATATAATCATGTTGGATAAATTTTGATTTTAAGTTTAATGAAGGAGGAATAATGAATAAAAAAGCAAAAATATTAGGTGCTTTAATCTTTCCTCTTTTTCTTTTAACTATTATTGGTGGTTGTAGTAAAAAAGAAGAAGTTAAAAAAGAAAGTACTTTATCAAAAACTGAATTGATTATGGGAACTGTAATAAAAGTAAGTATTTATGATAGTAGTGATGAAAAAATTCTCAATGATGTTTTTAAGCGAGTTAGGGAAATTGAGGATTTAGTAAGTATAAATAAAACTAATACAGAGCTTGATGAAATAAATAATAATGCAGGAATAAAGGCAGTTAAAGTCAGTGATGAAAGTTTTGAAATTATTGAAAAAGCTTTAGATTATTCTAAACAGTCTAAGGGGGGATATGACTTAACTATTGGACCACTTGTGAAATTATGGAGTATAGGGCTACCTGAAGCAAAGGTTCCTTCAGATAATGAAATAAAAGAAGTATTAGAAAAAATAGATTATAATAAAGTTAAATTAAATAAAGAAAATAAAGAAGTTTATTTAGAAGAAAAAGGAATGAAATTAGATTTAGGAAGTATAGCTAAGGGATATACTGCTGATGAGATAGTAAAAATATTAAAAAGTAAAAAAGTTAACAAAGCTATAATTGATTTAGGTGGAAATATCTATGCCTTAGGAGAAAAAGAAGAAAATAAGCCTTGGAAAATAGGTGTTCAAAATCCTTTTGAAGATAGAGGGGATGTTGTAGGAACTATAGATATAAAAGATAAATCAATAGTAACTAGTGGAATTTATGAAAGATACATAGAAAAGGATGGAGAAAAGTACCACCACATTTTAAATCCTAAAACAGGCTATCCATATGAAAGTGAAATAGCAGGAGTTACATTAATAACAGATAAATCAATAGATGGTGATGCACTTTCAACATTGATATTTACAAAAGGTATAAAAGAAGGTCTTGAATTTTTAAAAGAACTTAAAGATGTGGAAGCCATATTTGTAAGTAAAGAAAAAAAAGTCTACCTTACTGAAGGTATAAAAGATAATTTTAAAATGATTAATACAGAATTTGTTTTAGCTAATTAAGTTTAAAGGGGATAGAATAGATTGAATATAGAAAGCTTAAGATACTTTTCAGAAGTGGCTATGTTAAAAAGCATATCTAAAGTAGCAGATAAATCACATATTTCTCAACCAGCTTTAAGTAATCAACTTTTAAAGTTAGAGTTAGAATTAGGTGTTAAGTTATTTGAAAGAAGTAATAGGGGAGTTAATTTAACTGAGTATGGTGAAATGTTATTTCAATTTTCGAGGGACATATTAAATTATCACGGTAATTTAATAGAAGAGATAGAAAATAAGAAAAATAAAAATAAAGAAATAAAAATTGCTGTTACAAATTCAGAATTAAATATTATTTTTGCTAAGCATTGTTTAAAAGTTTCAAAGTTATTTGAGGGATACAACATAAACATAGATAGTAGTTGCAAAAAAAATGAACAAGCATATCTAATAAATAATAATTTCGATATTATAATAGGAAAAAAACTTATAAATGATAAAGATCTACATTCAAAAGTTTTAGGAAGTGATAAATATATAGTAGTTTCTAGAAAGAACATAAATAAAAATAAAATAAAAGAATATCCAATAATTCTTTATGATGATGAGCAATTTTTAGAAAATTTAATGAATAGAGAGCTTTTAAAAAATGTAAAATTAAAAACTAATTCTATTAATATTATAAAAGCTTATTTAAAAGAACAAGATGCAATAGCTTTTTTACCAAAATTAACAATAGAGAAAGAAATTAGAGAAGGTGAATTTATAGAAATAGATTATGATGACTTTGATTTTACATATGACTTTTACATAAATTATAAAAAGGATATAGATGTAAATATTAAAAATAAGATAAAAAAGCTTATAGAAATAATAGAAGTAAAATAAAGTATAGTGTGAATTCATAGTTAAAAAACTCAAATATTAAAACTAAACTTATTATTATAGTGAATTAAAAAAATTTTTTGGTATAATAGATAAGTAAGTTAAAAAATATATTGTTTTATGGAATATGTCAAGGACAAATGAAAAAAGGAGATTATTATGAGTTTTTGGTGTGAAGTTTATTTAGATAGAATAAAACATAATATAAATAAAGTTAAAGAATTATCAGGAAATAAAAAAGTAATTGGTGTAATAAAAGCAAATGCTTATGGACTTGGAAGAGATAATATAGCTAATTTTATAAAAGATAATGTAGATATTTTAGCTGTAGGAGAATTAAGAGACGCTGAAAGCATAAGTCATTTAGAAAAAGATATACTATTATTATCACCTTTATCTCAAGGAGAAGTTTTTAAAAATCCAAAAGAAAATATAATTTTAACATTGGATAATGAAGAGGCTCTTAATTATATAGATAAAGAAAAACAATATAGAGTTCATATATATGTAGATACAGGTATGAATAGAATGGGAATAAAGCCTCAAAAGCTTGATGGTTTTATTGAAAAGTTAGAAAAAGAATATGGAAATGTGAAAATAGAAGGTATATATACTCATTTACATAAATGTCATGATGTAGAATATACTTTAACACAGATAAAATTATTTAGAAAATTTACAGAAAAGTATAAGGAAAAAGTAGAATATTTACATTGTTTAGCTTCAAGTGGATTATTAAATTCAAAATTAAGAGAAGCAGCAAGATTTACTACAGCAGTAAGAGCCGGAAATATTATGTATGGTTATATAGGGCTAAATAATGGATTTAAGAAAGCCTATGATTATTACGCAAAAGTAGATAGTATATATAAGGTAAAAGCTGGAGAAACTATTGGATATGGAGCATTATATAAGGCTAAAAGTAATATGACTATAGGAATAATACCAGTTGGAAATGTTCATGGTTTAGGAATTTCAAGAGAAATAAGGAAAGGTTTCTTTTATGATATAATGAGAGCAGCAGTAAGAGCATTTAAAGAAAGACCTATTATCTTTAATAATGGAAGACCAGTAGAAATAGTAGGAAAGCCTAATATGAATGTTACAATAATAAACTTTACAGGATGTAATAAAGATGATAAATTCAAATTAGAAATGTCACCTATTATATCAGATGGATTAAATGAATATAGATATATAATAAATGAAAACAATTAATTTAAAAGTAAAGAATCCATGATATAATAAAAATAGTTTAACAAATTTTTCAAAGAATATAAAAATTTTAATTATATTTATCTAAAAAATCTTTATATAATAATTTAAAAACAATTTTTTAGTGAGGAATATCTATGGATTTAGGAAATATTAATAAAGGCGATGGGGATGAGTTAATAATAAACTTTAGAAAAGCTAAAAAACTTTATAAAAAGTTTTTAGAAGAAAGTACTTCACAATATGGATTATCACAAAATGAAATAGAAATAGTAATGTTTTTAAAAAGAAATAGTCAATATAACACTGCGAAAAATATAGTCGAATATTCAGGTATTTCTAAAGGAATGGTATCAAGAACTTTAGATGGGCTTATAAATAAAGGAATAATAAAATTAGAAAAAGACAAAAAAGATAAACGTGTAGTAAGACTAAAAATTGCAGAAGATTCTAAAGAACTAATAGAAAGTTTAGAAGAAGCTAGTGGTGAGTTTTTAAGTATAATCTTTAAAGGTATACAAAGAGAAAATATAAAGATTTTAGAAGAATCATTAGCAATAATGTTAAAAAATTTAAATTCATTTCAATAAAAAGGGAGAAATCAAAATTTTATTATTTTGATTTCTCTCTTTTTTATTTAATAGGATAAATTTTTGCACATATAGAAATAATAAAATGAGAATTAATTTAGAAAATAAGTTTATTAAATTTAGTTTAAGTACTAAGTTTCTTATATAAAAAATATTTAAACTAAACTTAAGAAATCAACTAAATTGAATTTTTATCATAAAGACCAATAGTTACATTATTAAAATTAAGTTATTATTGGATTTTTAAGATAAATCTAATTAATAAATTAGAGAGGTTGTGAAAAAATGAAATACTTAAATATAATGCTGATATTTATACCTATAAGTATAATTGCAGAAATAATGCATTTATCACCTATTTGGATATTTATATTATCAGCATTAGCTATAATTCCATTAGCCGCTTATATAGGAAGATCAACAGAAGCTATTTCAGTTTATACAGGAGATAGAATAGGTGGTTTTTTAAATGCTACATTAGGAAATGCTACAGAGCTAATTATTTCTATTTTAGCTATAAAAGAAGGACTTTTTGCAGTGGTAAAAGCATCTATAGCTGGTTCAATATTAGGAAATATATTGTTAGTATTAGGGGCAAGTATGCTAGCAGGAGGAATAAAGTTTACTATTCAAACTTTCAATAAAAAAGCCATAGAGGTTACATCAACTATGCTTTTATTTTCTATAATAGCTATAACGGTTCCAGCATTTTTTGAGGAATTACCTTCAAAAAACCTTTTGGTAAATACAGAAAAAATAAGCATAGTAATATCTATAATTTTATTTTTAATTTACATAGCAACTATTGTGTTTTCAATGATAACTCATAAGGACCTTTATGTAGAAGAAAGTGTGGCAGAAGAAAGAGAAGAAATAGAAGGAGGAAAAAAACACTGGCCATTATGGGTTGCCTTACTTGTTCTTATTATAGTAACTATATTTATAGCTATAGAAAGTGAGATATTAGTTAGTGCTGTAGAACCAATGACAAAAATTATAGGAATTAGTGAAAGTTTTGTAGGACTTATTTTAATACCTATAATAGGTAATGCTGCAGAACATAGTACAGCAGTTATAATGGCAATTAAAGATAAAATGAATGTAGCTATGGAAATTGCTATTGGATCTAGTTTGCAAATAATATTATTTGTTACACCTATATTAGTTTTTGTAAGTTTATTCTTTAAACCTATGAGTATAATTTTTGATAATTTTGAATTAATTGCGCTTATTTCTGCAGTAATTATAGCTAATAAGGTATCTATTGATGGAGAATCAAACTGGTTAGAGGGACTGGTATTAATAGGAATATACTTTATTTTAGCTGTAATGTTTTTCTTTTTTTAATTTTAATATAAAGCTTAATAATTTATTTAATAGACAAAAATAGTAATGTTTCTATTGCCATAAGTAAGAAGTAAAGAGATTTACTTTTCTAGATAACTATGACTAAGTATTCAGATGGAGTCAAAATTCTATGTGAATTAAGTCTACATTTATATTAGGTGTATAATAAGGGAAAAATATATATTTAAATTAAAAAAATTATGATAATATATAAATATATAATAAATTTATCAAAAGAGGTAGAGTAATGAAAATAGATAATTCAGTTATAGAAAGCTTATTTGAGGAATCTCTTTCTGATGAGAATACAGAAGTTAATGAAATGATTGATGAGATTTTTGGTAGTGGCACTAATAAAAAATCTATAAGAATAGAAGTAATAGCTCCTAATAAAATTAAGGGAGATAATATTTTTGAAGATGATAATGAAGAGGAAAATAAAGAGAAAATAGAGCAAATGCTTAAAGAAGCTGTAGGAAGCGTTGTTGTAGATAAAGTATTAAGTGATATAGAAACAGAAGAAAAATTTTCAGATTACATAGATGATTCTATATATATGAGAAATCAAGATATAAACTTAACTGGTATAGAAAGTGCTTTAATAAGAGGGTGTAGAATAGAAAAAAGGTTAAATTCTTATAGAAATAGATCAGAAGAATGTAAAAAAGAATGTGAAAAGCTTATGGAATATGAATTTTTCCAAAGTTTAGCTAGAGTTATGGATGAGGAAAATGATATAGATTTATTTGAAGAAAGTAAAAAAATTCCTCATACAGTTACAGAAGAAGAGTATTTAATTATAAAAGATAATATAGAAAATTTTTTTAAAGATAGATTAAAGGAATTAAGAAAAGATGCTTTAATAAAGGAAGAAAAATCTTATATAATAGTAGGGGAAACAGAAGAAGGAGAAGAACGAATAATAGGCTTTATAGAAGATATAATTAAGGCTCAAGAAACATTTGAAAATTCAAATTTAGATAATAAAAGTTTGTCTTTAGCTATTATAGAATATTTAGAGGAAGAGGCAAATAAAATAATATTAGATTATGAAATTTTAAATACTATTAAATAAAATAAGAATCAGGGTTAGCTAAAAGCCACTCTGATTCTTATTTTATTTGATTAGTTTAATAATTCTTTTAAGCTATCTATAAGTAAAGCGTTATGTTCTGGTTTAAGTACACAAACTCTAAAGAAATAATCAGATAGAGTAGGGAAAGAAGAACAGTTTCTAATTATTATTCCTTTAGATAAAAGCTTATTATAAAGTTCTGTAGCACTTATACTTTGGTCTTTTATTTCACAAAGAATGAAATTTCCATAACTATTAAAAACTTTAAGAGAACTAAATTTTTTTAGATTATCAAGTAAAAAGTTACGTTCTTTTTCTAATTTTATATAGATATTCTTTATATATTCAGTATCTTTGAACATAATTTCTCCCATTAGGGTAGCAAAGATGTTTATGTTCCAAAGGTCAATATTTTTAGAAATATCATTTTTTAATTCCTTTTGTGAACTAAGAGCATAGCCAAGTCTTATTCCTGGAGTAGAAAAGAATTTAGAGGTACCTCTTATAACAAAGAGTTTTTTATATTTATCTATTAACTTTGATGATGAAAATGTATTTAAGTCTGTAAACTCAATATAAGTTTCATCTATCATAATAAAGCTATTAGTATTTTTCAAAATTTTCTCTATTTGAAGAGAAGTAAAAGCAAATCCTGTTGGATTATTAGGATTGCAAATTATTACCAAATCATAAGCTGATTGATTAATAGAGTTTATTAATTCATCTACATTTATTACAAAATCATTTTCCTTTGTTGCAAAAAGCTTTTCTGTTATACAATTATTTTTATTTAATTCTTTTTCATATTCAGAATAAGATGGACTTAAGAGTAAAGCTTTTTGTGGAGATATAGTTTTGATAAATGAAGATATAAGCTCTGTTGCTCCACTTCCTAAAATTATATTGTTACTATTACACTGACAATAGGAGGCAATAGATGCCTTTAATTCTTTATATTCAGGGTCAGGATACATAGAAACCATATGAATATTTTCTTTTACGGCTTCTTGTGCTTTTTCTGAGGCACCAAAAGGATTTATATTAGAACTAAAATCTAATAAAGAATCTTTAGAAAGCCCTAAATCTTTACTTAAATCAAATATATTAGCTCCGTGTTTTACTGTCATTGAAATCACTCCTTATGCATAATTTTTCTCATGACTAGTCAAATAGACATAGGTACTTAAATAACTTCACTAAAATTCACTTAAAATCAAAATTTTATCTGAATTAAGTTTGCTATAATTTAATTTTAAACTGCTTATCTTTCTATTATAAATAGAAAAACTTTATATAGCTATGAATTATTTTTTATTTGACTATTGATTATAATATTTTTACTTTGAAGATAAATAAAAGTATAGCTTAAAGAATTCTTAATAGAAATCATTTAAATTATTAATCATATTAAGACTTAATTGTAGTAAATAGTTTTCAAAAATTATTATTATTTTGAATAAATATACTAATTTTTTATTTGAATCCTTAGAATTAAATTAATAAAGTTTGAAAAAACAATTAAAATAATGATTAAATTTTACTTTATGTAATAGTATACATATCAATTAAACCATAAAATAAGAAAAAAATATAATAAATTTAAATTTGTTAAAAAATAGTTGTATATTATATTTAATTATAGTATACTTTAATTAAGCTAGAAATAGCGAGATATTAGATTAAAGATTTTAAAGATAAATAAGTTTCTCCATTGTTAGAGAATTTATGAATCCTATAATCTTTAACAAGGAGGTAATTTATAATGGAAGATAAGAAAATAGTTTGTTGTGATTGCGGATCAGAATTCGTATTTACAGTAGGAGAACAAGAGTTCTACAAAGAAAAAGGATTCGATAACGAACCAAAAAGATGCCCAGCTTGTAGAAAAGCTAAAAAAGAGCAAAATAGAAGATAATTATAAGCCATGCGATGCATGGCTTTTTTTAATTTAAGGAATTACGTATTTTCTTTTCAAGAGAATTTGAAATTTTGAATCTTAAAAGAATCCTGTAAATATTTATAGAAATTATTTTATAAGTAGAATCTTCTAAAGAATCAAAATTAGTTTTAATTTTATCTTTTAATTCTTTAACAAAAATATCTTCATCATATTCTTCCTTTATATTAACTTCATAAATAAAGTTTAGTTTATTTTTAAAGTCATTTATTATTTTATCTTTGTTAGGAAGATTGAAAAGATAAAAGAAAAGAAAATAAATATTATTATTTAAAGTTCTTTGATTATATATAAATTGATTTATATTTTCTATATCTAAGTTACTGTTATTTAAAATTATTTTATCTTCTAAAAGCTTACTTACAAATATCTTATCACTTAATTGTTCTAAGAGTTCATAATCACATTTATGATTAAGACCTAAACGAAGCATATCTTCACTTAATTTATAATATTGGTTAGTGAAATTTCTAAGAGATGTTTTATTATCAAAAGGCATAATATATTTAGTCCCTAAATAGCCTATAACTATTCCAAGGGTCATAAATAAAAACCTGTATAAAACAGCTTCATATGGATTTTTTCCAAGCATAAAAAATACTCCAAGAACTATAGCAGTAATACATATGATTTTTTTGTCATAGTCTTTTAAAAACATATATATGTAATAAAGAGCTAAGAACAAAATAATTTTAATATAAGGGGAATGGAATGCTAAAGTTATTATAACAAATAGTGCTATACCTCCAACAGTTCCAATAAACCTTTGTGTAAATCTTTCCTTCGAAGTTTCAGCATAGGGTTGAACCACTGCATAAAGTGTCATAGTTATCCAATTTCCAAAAGGAATTTTAAAAAATCCAACAATAAAGCAAGAAACTGATATTAAAAATGAAAGTCTAAAAGCATAGGTAAATCTTAATGAAGTAGTTGTAAAGTCAAACTTAAATAAATTCTTTAACTTTAATTTTTTTGGTAAATTAAGATAAGTATTTAAATTAAATAAATTTTTATCCTTAGATTTTGAATCATTAAAGTTTTTTATAGAAAATTTAAGCATAGACATATTCTGAATAATTTCAAAGGTTGAATAATTATAATTTAGTAACTTTTCATAACTAGAAGTAAATAATTCAATTTCTAGTATAAGCTTTTCATCAGCTTTATCATCTTCTATAAATAGAAGAAAATCTTCTAGTAATAAAGATAAATCTATTAAAAATGCTCTATATAAATCATCATCTAAATTATGTTCAAGATCACAAAGGGAATAATTTAATCTTTCAATATAAAGAGCAAAATTGAGTCTAATATTATCAATATTGTTTATGTATAAATTTGTTGATTTTCTTTCATTTATAGTGTTAACAATAGTTTCTATATAGGTACTTACATTAGAATCATTTTGATCTAATTCCTTATTTTCAATTAATAAGTTGATTTTTTTAGAAACTTCTCCAACTAAGAGCTTTAAAGTTTTTCTTAGTTTATTTTGTGACTTATTTCTATTTATTATTAATTGAGTAAGAACAAGAAATAATGAACCTAAAGATAGTCCTATTAATCTTTTGGGCAAAGCTGTTATTGGTATAGGATTAATTAGTAAAAATAAGTAACCAAGAACAAATGGTGCCCAAATTGATTTTTTTAAGTCATAAACTAGAGAATAAGTAATAAAAAATAAAGCAAAAAAGTTTATAAATAACCCTATATAGATGTTAAGGGAAGCTAAAAAAGGAAAAATACCTATATAAAGATATATAACAAAAAATTTAGCTATATTTTTTAAAGGGCTTGCTGTTAAGTCAGTATCAAAAAGCATGGTAGCTCCATGAACAATAGCAACACCAACAAAAGCATTATCTGCACCTAAAAAATCCCAAAAAGCAAAGAAGGTTGTTATAGCTAATACATATATGATGCTTTTAGAGATAAAAGTTTTTTTATCAATTTTATTATCAAATATAATCATCTTAATCACTTGCTAAGTTTTAAAATTATATCTCTATATTTAGGATATTTTTTTAGTAAATCCTCTTGAGAAAATAATTTAAAATCATCAAAGGTAAAGGCAGGTGCAACCATACATCCAACTAAAGAAAATCCTTCATTGATTAAAGTACTTCCAAATATATACCCTTTAGGAACTAAGATTTGAGGTTGTTCCCCTTTTTCTATATCCAATCCAAGGTTTTTAGTTATAAGCTCTCCAGATGGAGATATCATGTAAATAGTAAGTGCTGAACCAGCATGATAATACCACATTTCATCTGCTGTAAGTTGATGAAAGTGAGAAACTTCTCCTGTTCTTAATAAGAAATAAATACTACTAAAAAGTTTTTTTTCTTCATTATTAGAAGTTTTAATAGATTCCTCAGAAGAAATAATTTCTTTATAGAAACCACCTTCTACATGAGGAAGCATTTGAAGTTTATTTATAAAGTAATCTGCAGTTTTCATATAAAAAATCCTTTCTTTTGTTTTTTAATAGTTAACTTAGCCTAATTATATATAAGAAAAGAAATATTTTCAATAAAGTTGATAGAAAGATTAGAAATCTGTATAATAATGCTGAATAAACGATTATGGAGTGATAAAAATAATATGAGATTGAGAAAAAAGCCTTGGGCTAGACCAGAGTTAGAAAGTTGTGACTTTTTCGTAATAAATCCAAAAGAAAATAAAGGTAAATGGAAAACTTTATTTAAAAATCCTGATAGAGAACTTCATTTAGAGCTTGGTGGAGGAAAGGGAACATTTATGGCAATGTTAGCTTCAAGAAATCAAGATGTTAATTATCTTTCAATTGATATAAAAGATGAAGTTATTGTTTTAGCTAAAAGAAATATAGAAAAAGTTTTTGAAGAAGCTGGAATAAGTAGTATAGACAATGTTAAAATAATGGCACAAGAAATAAATCTAATAACAGAGGCCTTTGGGGATGGAGATGTAATCGATAGAATATACATAAATTTTTGCAATCCATGGCCTAAAGACAGACATAATAAGAGAAGATTAACACATACAAGACAATTAAATAATTATAAGACATTCTTAAAAAAAGGTGGAGAAATCAGATTTAAAACAGATGATGATGAACTTTTTGAAGAATCTATAGAATATTTTAAAGAAACAGGTTTTGAAATAACATATATAACAAGAGACCTTCATAATAGTGATTTTGAAGGTAATATAGTAACAGAACATGAAGAAATGTTTTCTTCAAAGGGAGTAAAAATTAAATTTTTAATAGCTAAAAATTAATAGGAAAAATCACAGAGAAGTATATTTAGTTTAAAAATATATTTTTTATGTGATTTTTTTTATAGGTAAAGAGTTATAAGTACTAGAAAGAAAAAAATAACTACTTTTAAATAACATAACTTTCTTATAATTAGAAAATAATATATTTAATATAAAACAAAGGAGGAATATTTAATGACACCTAGTGATTTAATTTCAAGTTTTAATAAATGGGTAGTAATTGGTGATGTTAGTAACGAAAAAAAATATGCAAAAAGAATATATAATAAATTTAAAAATAGTGGATATGTTGTAGAGGGAGTTCATCCAAAAGGTGGAGAAGGAATTTATAAAACACTTGAAGAGGTTCCTTTTAAAATAGAAGCTATAGACTTATGTATAAATCCTATAGATGGATTAAAGTACTTAAGAGAAGCAAAAGACCTTGGAATAAAAAATGTTTTAATACAACCTGGAGCTGGAAGTGAAGCTATTAGCAATTACTGTAACGAAAATAATATAAGAGCTTTAGATGGATGTGCACTAGTGGAGTTAGGCAAACTAATACTTTAATTATAAAAAATTTATAGAGAACATTATTAAAAGTAAAAGCATATTATGAATGATAATTTAAAGTGAAGGAGAAAAAAATATGCTATTACACAGTAAAAGAAGAAGAAAAAGTATATTTAAAATGAAGAGAAGGAAATTAATGTTGGAAAAAATCTATGAATTAAGAAAATAAATATTTACAATATAGGACTAAATATCTATAATAAATATATAACTTAATAAATATGCGATGAAAAAGAAGAGTACATTAAATTAAATTTCCACAGAGAGTAAGGTATAAGCTGAGAGCCTAATAAATTTATTTAATAGAAGGAAGCTTTGGAGCAATAAACTGAAAACCAATATGAAGTAAGTTTATGGGTACTTCCCTTAAGGAGTTAATGAGTGAGCAAATTACGATGTGGTTTGTTAATTTAGGTGGTAACGCGAGAAGATATTAATCCTTTCGTCCTATTTTTAGGATGAGAGGTTTTTTTTCAGTTAATATAGAAGAGTTAACTTTTAAGTTAATTGTTCTCTGTCAACTGAAAAGACAGCAAAACTAAGAGAAAAGGAATGTGAAAAAATGAGTTTTGAAAAATTAGCAGAATTAATATTCCCTAATATTGATAAAACACCAGAATATTACTTAGAAAAGTTTAAGAAAAGAGAATTAAAGGAAGGTGCTAAGGTTACTAGATATGCACCAAGTCCAACAGGATTCCAACATATAGGTGGAGTGTTTTCATCATTAGTAAGTGAAAGATTAGCACATCAAAGTGAAGGTGTATTTTATTTAAGAATAGAAGATACAGACCAAAAAAGAGAAGTTTCAGGAGCTATTGATGATACATTAAAAACAATGCATACATTCGGTATGGATTTTGATGAAGGTATAACAGGAGAAACTACTGAAAAAGGTGAATACGGTCCATACAAGCAAAGTGAAAGAGCTGATATATACAGAGCTTTTGTTAAGGATTTAATTAAAAAAGGATTAGCTTATCCTTGTTTCATGACAGCAGATGAATTAAATGAGTTAAGAGAAAAGCAAATAGCAGAAAAACTTACACCAGGATGTTATGGTGAATTTGCTAAATATAGAGATTTAGATCCAGCAGAAGCTATGAAGAAAATAGAAGCTGGAGAAGAATATATAATAAGATTAAAATCACCTGGAGATGAGAACAAAAGAACTGTAACTAAAGATTTAGTTAAGGGAGAAGTTTCATTCCCAGAAAACATTCAAGATGTAGTTATAATAAAAGGTGATGGTCTTCCAACTTATCACTTTGCTCATGTTATTGATGATTCATTAATGGGAACAACTCATGTAACAAGAGGAGAAGAATGGCTTGCATCTCTTCCAATACATCTTCAATTATTTAGAGTTCTTGGTCTTAAAGCACCTAAATATGCACATATGCCATCAGTTATGAAAGTAGATGGAGGATCAAAGAGAAAACTTTCAAAGAGAAAAGATCCAGAAAGTGCAGTAAGCTATTACAGAGAACAAGGATATCCTTCAGTATCAGTTATTGAATATTTATTAAACATAATAAACTCAGCTTTTGAAGATTGGAGAGCTGCTAATCCCAAAACTGACTATCATGAATATAAAGTTGAATTAAATAAAATGAGCAAAAGTGGAGCTTTATTTGATTTAGTTAAATTACATGATGTAAGTAAAGATGTAATTTCAAAAATGTCAGCAGTTGAAGTTTATGATCTTTATTCAGCTTGGGCTAAAGAATATGATCAAGAGATGTTTAAATTAATATCAGCTGATGAAGAATTTTCAAAAAATCTATTCAACATAGATAGAGAAGTAGCAAAACCAAGAAAAGATTTTGGTAAATGGAGTGAAGTTAAGGAAAAAATCTTCTTCTTCTTTGATGAATTATTCTACGAAGAAACAGTAGAGAATGTTGAACTTCCAAAAAATGTGGATTTAGCAGAAGCTAAAAGAATAATAGAAGCTTATGCAAAGGCTTATGATTTTAATACTGACAATGTTAAGTGGTTTGATGACTTAAAAGAAGTTGCAGTAGAGCTTGGTTATGCAACAGATAGAAAGAAATTTAAAGCAAATCCTGAAGAATTCAAAGGAATGGTATCAGATGTTGCTGGGGCAGTAAGAACTGCTTTAACACATAGAACAAATACACCAGATTTATATACAATAATGCAAATCTTAGGTGAGGAAAAAGTAAGAGAAAGATTTAATAAATTTTTAAGCTTATAAATTTATATGATAATTAATATTTGAAATAAAAAATAGAGCTGTATCTTATTTAGATGCAGCTCTATTTTCTTTAAGTGAAAACATTGAAGAAGTTTTTAGATAATGTATTAAAAAACCTATAGCAAAGATAACTGATAAAAGATTAGATAAAGGAAGCACAAGCCATAGTCCTGTTAATTTTAAGTTGTCCATTAATGGTAATATTAAAATTAATGGAATGAAGAAAATAACTCTTCTAAATAAAGATAAAATAAAAGCTTCTTTTGCTCGTCCTATAGCACGGTAAAAACTCATTGAAATAAAATATAAACCTAGTATAGGTGAAAATATTATTGAAATTTTTAGAACTCTACTAGCACTAGAAATTAAGGTTGTGTTAGTAGTGAAAACTTCAATTAATGGTTTTGAAAATACAAACATTATTATAGTTAATATAGAAGCTAGTATTAAAGCAAATATTGAACTAACAATTAAAGTATCATTTATTCTTTTAAAGTTCTTAGCTCCAAAATTAAAACCTACAAGAGGTTGAATACCTTTTGCAAGACCTCCTGTTGAAAGTTGAATAAATGAAGTAAGTCTATATATTATTCCATAGATTGCTATAGCATCATTACCACCATAGAAGAATAATGCATGGTTTAAAAAGACCATTCCAAAGCTTGCTGCTACTTTATTAGCAAAGGTTGAAAGTCCTACAGGAAGAATTTCTTTAATTATTGCTATATTAATTTTTAAATCTTTAATTTTAATTTTTATAAATGATTTAAATTTAAAATAATAAAGTATATATATAAAATTACTAAGCTTAGCAAAGACAGTTGCATAAGCAGAACCAGCAATTCCAAGTCCTAATATAGCTATAAAGAGATAATCTAATATTATATTTACAATAAGACTAATAATAACACCATTTATATTGTATTTAGTATTTCCTTCAGCTCTAATGATGTTATTAGAAGCAACACAAAGCGGAGAAATTAAGGTACCTATAAACATTGGTCTTGCGTATTCTATTGCATAAGGTATAACTATACCTTTAGCACCAAAAAGTTGAACTACATATTTAGTAAAACTAAAACCTAAAATAAATATTATTATAGAAATTAAAAATATAGTAGCTAAAAGATTAGAAGATATTTTATTTGCTTTTTCATAATCTTTTTTACCTAGACTTCTTGATATCAGTGAACCAGTTCCTGAAGAAAATAATAAAGTTAAAGCAGATATAAACATTTGAATAGGAAGATATATAGCAAGGGCAGTAATACCTATATACCCAACATATCTTCCTATAAAAATAGTATCTATTATATTGTATAGTACATTTGACATTGAAGTCAGAATAGTAGGTATACCTAAATATAAAATAGATTTAGGAATTTTTTCTGACGATAATAAAAATTCTCTTTTATTCATATTTTTATCCTTTGTTATTTAAATTTGAATTTAGTATTTATTTTATTTAAAATAAAGTTAGTTAAATGCAACTAATATTATACTTATATTAGTTGTGTTTTGCAACTAATGTAAGTATAATACTTTTAAATAATTTAGAGAAATGTGAGGAAAGTTAACTGAATGAATAATATAGATCTAAATAATGGATTAACGGAAGGATTTTCTCCAGGAAGACTTATAACTATAGTGTCAAGGTATCATTCTTATTGTTTAGGAAAAAATCTTAGTAAATATGATTTAAGTAAATGTGAATATAAATGTTTAATACAAATTTATAAAAATGAGGGTATATGTCAAGATTATATAGCTGATATTTTGAAAATTGATAAATTTAGGGTTGCTAAATCTATAAAGTCATTAATGGAAAAAGGATATGTATACAAGGAAAAGGATATTAATGATAAAAGAAAGCATAAAGTATATCCAACAGAAAAAGCTTTGTCTATTAAAGAAGCTTTTATAGATATTTTAAATTACAATTCAGATGTAATGGTAAAAGGTTTTTCTGAAGAAGAAAAAGAGATATTAAACAATTTATTAGTGAGAATGACTGAAAATTTATATGAAGAAGCAGAAAAGGTAAAAAATATATATAAGTAATAGCCTATTTATATAAAACTAAAAAGGTATTTTCATTATATAATAAAAGAGAGTATTATTAAATTGTAAATAAAATCTATTTTATTTAAGATTTTCATGTCATTCTATACTATATTATGATTTGTTAATTGATTAACATTTAACAAATATCACAGAAAATAAGTTTAATATAATATATAATTAAAATTGGTTTATTATATTATGATGACAAATGAAATAAAAATAGTTTTTATAGATATAAACCAATGCTAATAAATCCTAAATAAATTACATTAAAAACTTAAATTAAGTTTAAATTATATGAGGTGATAAAAATGGAACATCTAAAAGAAACATTATTAAATGAAATAGAAGAATATAGAGAACAGGGAAAAAAATTTTTAAATAAAGAACTTACTGTACCACAATTTAAAAAATTATCAGGTGGAATGGGATCTTATGCACAAAGAGGGGCGTCAGATTTTATGGTAAGATTTAGAATTATGTCTGGAGTAGCTAATAGAGAAGAACTTTCAACTATGTCAAAGTGGGCTAAAGAATGTAATTTAGATACAATTTTATTAACAACAAGACAAGCAATTCAATTTCATAATATTACTATAGATCAAGTATGTGACTTGATGAAGAAAGGCATAGATAAAGGAATTTATACAAGAGGGGCTGGTGGAAACTTTCCTAGAAATGTAGCAGTATCTCCTTTAGCTGGAGTTCATAAGGATGAAGCTTTTGATGTAACTCCTTATGCTTTAGAAGTAAATAAATATTTTTTAAATCAAATAACATCTTATAAATTGCCAAGGAAATTAAAAGTATCATTCTCAGGTACTGCTAATGATGAAGCGCATTGCACAGTATCAGATTTAGGTTTTGTAGCTAAAGCTAATAATGGTGAAGAATATTTTGAAGTTTATGCAGGGGGAGGTCTTGGAAGAAATCCTCAAAAAGGAGTAATAGTTTCAAAAAAAATAAGAAAAGAAGATATATTATATTATGTTGAAGCTATGGTAAGTATGTTTAAAGTAGAAGGTGACTGGGAGAACCATGGTAAGGCTAGAGTTAGATATATGTTAGCAAGAATGGGTGAAGAAGAGTTCATAAATTGCTATAATAAACATTTAAAAGAAGTTAAAGAAAATAATGATTTATCTATTAATGTAATTGAAAAAGTTATAAATAAAGCTGGAAAAGCAACTAATGTAAAAAATGTTAGATTGATAGAACAAAAACAAGAAGGGCTTTATAGTGTTTATTTCCAACCTATTGGAGGAATTTTAAAAATATCAGATTTAGATGAAATTTTAGAAGCTACTAAAGATATGGAGTTTATTGAATTTAGAACTTCAATGGAAAAAGGAATGTATATAAGAAATCTTAATGGTGATGAAGCAGAAAAGATTCTAAATATAACAATGAATAAAGGTGGAGATACAATAGCTGAACAGAGTGTTTCTTGTATTGGAGCTACTACTTGTCAAATAGGTATTTTAGATAGTAATGGATTGCTTCATAAGATTGTTGCGAAATTAAAGGAAAACAAGGTGGAAGAAGGATTACTTCCTAGAATTTATATTTCAGGATGCCCTAATTCTTGTGGTGTACATGAAATAGGTTCAATAGGTTTAGCAGGGAAAAAGAAAAGGGTTAATGATGAAACAAGAAATGTTTTTGAATTATCTGTAGGAGGACATGTTTCTTTAGGGAATACCGAGTTAGGAAAAACAATTGCAGATATAGCTGAAGAAAATGTAGTAGATATGTTACTTGAAATTGCAAAAGCAGTTAAAGCAAGAGATATGATTTTTAAAAGTTGGATATTATTAAATGAAGATGAATTTAAACAAATTGTTGAAAAATATAGTATCTAAAAAAGCTTTCAAATTAAATATAAAACAAGAGCGTAGATATTAAAGGTAGTTAGCTCATAATGAGTTATGCTTCATATGAGTACAAGCTGTAAAATTTTAAATACTATTTATATATATAGGGATTATCTCTAAAAAGGAATTTTATTCTATTAGAGATAGTTCTTTTTTTGATGAATTTTAAGAAGAAATTTGTAAAAAGTTAATTGATAACATGAAAACTAATATTATTAATCTTGTATAAAGAGTAAATATAAATTAAAATAATTAAGGTAGAGAATAATATTTTAAATGAAATAGTTTGTTAGTGAGTTTTAGAAAGGTTGATTTATATGTTTTTAATAGTAAAAGATGATAATGAAAAAATATTTGTAGCTTTAGAAGGATCAGATTCTGTATTAGCTTCAATGTATGCTTCATTAAAAGAAGAATATAAGGAAATAGATTTAGAAATTGTTTTTAGTAGACCAATTTGTAAAATAGAAAGAAATATAGTTAGATTTGTTGATTTATTAAAAGGTAATGGTGAAGATAAAAAAGTTGAAGTTAAAAGAGAATCAAGAGTAGAAACAATAGTGATGAATGAAACTAGAAGTAATAAAGCTAACAATGTTAATATAGATAGAAAAGAAAATATAGGAGAAAATACTTTAGTTTTAGAAGAAGCACCAAAGAAAAGAAGAAGTATACAATTAAATGTTGAAGAAGTTAAACCAATTTCGAAAAGAGAAGAAATTCAAATTGAAGAGGTTGAAGTAAAACCTATAGCAACTGAAAAAGAAAGTATAGAAATTGAAGAAGTAGAACCAGTTGTAGTAAGAAGAGTTGATCCAGCTGAAAGAGCCTTAGAAAGAATAAGAGAACAACAAAGACAAGAAGGATTACCTAAGTTGGAAAATAAAGTTAATACATTAGAATATAGAAAATACTTAGAAAACTTTATGAAATTAGGATTTACAGCTTCAGTTTTAAGTAAAAAAGTTGCTGATATAAATGATAGAGAATTAAAAGGAAAAATGAATGAACTTTGTAATGTCGTTATGGCAAGAGTAGAAAACTATGAAGAGAAATTTAGAGAAGCAGGTCTTACAACGGCACAAATACATACCTTTAGAATGGAAGCTTTAAGAGAAGTAAAAAAATATAGAGATTCAGCCTATGAAGAAGTATATAAATATTTAAGAAAATTATATGAATTAAGTGAAGACTTAATAAAGGAGTTATAAAATAACCTTAGACTTAATTCAAATGGAGTTTTGATTACATATCAATAAGTAGTTACTCTTATTTAGAAGAGGAAGGTTGAATTATCTTTTGTTTATAGAACCAAGAGTATTACAACCTTTAGCTATCGATAAATTTTATCAGAACTTAATAGCTATCTAAGATTATTAAGGAATCTTAGATAGCTATTGTTTTATTTTTAAATAATAAAATATTTTATTTAACTTGTTTATAATAACAATCTATATATTTATTTAATTAAATACTTTTAATTTAAAGAGGTCTTTGTTTGTGAAGATATAAAATTATTATTTATAGAAAATACAATTACTAAATTAATTTAAAAGAGGATTTATGAATAAAATATCACATAAATATATACAAATTAATAAAATGAATTGACAAATTTGAAAAGATATTAGATAATTATAAAGAAGTTAATAACGACGGTAGAGGAGCAATATTTAAAAGTATTATTATGGAGATTTAAGCTATCTGTGAAGTAATAAGAAAGGAAATGTTGCCGAAATGTATAATTCTTAGCTTAAGGTTATATGTTGGGCATACATAGAATATATGTATGACTGTCACAAATGTATATTTTGTGTTGAGCTATCATCAATTATAGATATTTAATAAATATTAGATTTGATATTATGACTCTAAACACAGATGAAGTTTAGAGTCTTTTTTATTGCTTGCCGAAGTTAGAAACTTATGGAATACCATAAGAGGAGGAACTTAAGATGGAACAATCAAAAGAAAAAGGAAATGGCGAACAACTTCAAAGAAAATTAAAAACGAGACACCTTTCCATGATAGCATTGGGAGGAGCCATAGGAACAGGAATATTCTTAGCTATGGGAGGAACTTTACACCAAGCAGGTGTTGGTGGTGCTTTCATGGCATATTTAGCAATAGGTGTTATGGTGTACTTTGTATGTACAGGTCTTGGAGAAATGGCAACATATTTACCAGAGACAGGATCTTTTGGAAGCTATGCTAATAGATTTATAGACCCAGCATTAGGATTTGCTTTAGGTTGGAACTATTGGTATAACTGGGCAATAACAATTGCTACAGAAATAGTAGCTGGAGCTTTAGTGATGAAGTTTTGGTTTCCACATGTGCCAAGTGGTTACTTTAGTGCGTTATTTTTAGTAATAGTAGTAGCTTTAAACTTACTTTCAGCAAAATCATATGGTGAATCAGAATTTTGGTTCTCAGTTGTAAAAGTTGCAACTATAATAATATTCCTAGTAGTGGGAGTACTTATGATTTGGGGAATAATAGGAGGAAAAGCAGTAGGCTTTAAAAATTATTTTACTGGTGGTGGGCCATTTATTGGTGGATTTAAATCATTCTTCTTAATTTTATTAGCTGCTGGATATGCATTCCAAGGAACTGAACTTGTTGGACTAACAGCAGGAGAAAGTGAAAATCCAGAAAAAGATGTACCTAAAGCTGTTAATTCAATTTTCTGGAGAATACTATTATTCTATTTAGGAACAATATTAGTTATGGGTGCTCTTATTTCTTACAAGCAAGCAGGAGTACAAACAAGTGCATTTACAATGGTCTTTGAGAGAATGGGTATAGCTGGTGCAGCATCTGTAATGAATGTAGTTATATTAACATCAGTGCTTTCAGCTGGAAATTCAGGAATGTATGCATCAAGCAGAATGATATATGCTATGGCAAAAGAAGGAATGGCACCAAAGATCTTTGCAAAAGTAAATAAAAGAGGTGTTCCAGTAAATGGAATAATATTTACAACAATAGTAGCATGTGCATGTTTCTTAACAAGTTTCTTTGGTTCAGGACTAGTTTATACATGGCTTGTATCTGCATCAGGACTTGCTGGATTTGTTGCATGGTTTGGTATTTCTTTATGTCATTATAGATTTAGAAAAGCTTATATAGCTCAAGGAAAAGATTTATCTAAATTAAAATATAAAGCAAAATTATATCCACTAGGAACTATTTTAGCTATAGTTATGTGTGTAGCTATTGTATTAGGTCAAGGATATTCATACTTTGATACAACAGGTCCTATACAATGGGGTGGAGTAATTTCATCATATATTGGATTACCTATATTTATAATTCCATATATTTATTACAAAATAAAGCATAAAACTAAATTAATTAAGTTAGAAGATGCTGATTTAGAAATAAGAAATTAAAAAAAAAAGGATGGCATAAGCCATCCTTTTTTTATAAAATTTTTTAAAGTGATTTTGGATTTAATTCACAAACTGTCAATAAGTTCATAGTATCATAAACTGCTTCTCTAACTCCAGCTAGTATTATTAAGTCATTTAACTCTAAAGTACTAGTAGCTGTAGGCATTATTTCAACACCATTTCTTATAATAGTAAATAATCTACAACCAATTGGGAATTTACAGTCTTTAAGTGCCTTACCAGAATAATATTCATTTAAAAGAATTATTTCTCTTACTATAATCTTATCTTCTTCCACAGTACTTTCTTCCCATTGACTAGAATCTATTATTTTTTCAAATAATATAGGGAAAATTATACAAGATAATACTGTTGTTAAAATAAAGGCTGAGTAATCAGCTTTTCCTATATAGCCTAATTCAAGAGCTATTTGAGCTGCTACAACTACAAGACTAAGTTGAGCTGTTAATAGCATTGAACTTGATAAAGCATTTTTTAATCCAAACTTTCCTTTTAAAAGTAAAGAAGGAATTATCTTTACAAGGAAGAATATTAGAAGAAACATAGGAATTTCAATTAATGCTTTGGGACTTTGAAGTACTGATTTTACATCAACATTAACACCAATCATTATAAAAAATATAGGTATTAAAAAGCCATAGCCAATACCATCTAATTGATGAGAAATTTCTTCTTTTGCCTTTCCAACCAGTAAGGAAAAAATCATACCAGCTAAGAAGGCACCTAATACTATTTCAGAATGAAGTTTTTCAGCAACTACAACTAATATTAAAATTAAAGCAAAAGCAGCTCTAACACTTAAATTTAAATTTTTAAAAGCTGCAGCTGAAAAATCATTTATTTTAAGGAAGCGTTTAGCAAGTAAGTATAATATAAATGCTGCAATGAATATTAAAATAAATTCAAAACTCTTAAAAGAAATACCATTAGCATTTATAGCTGAAATAATAGTAATTCCAATTAAAGTTGTAAGCTCGCAGAATATACTAAAAATTAAAACAACTTGCCCTAAAGTGCTTTTAATCATATTTTTACTTTTTAATATAGGTACTACTAAACCAGGAGCAGATGCCATAAAGATTAAAGCGAAGAAAAGCATTCCTTTGTTTATACCAATAAATTTTAAGGAAAAACTAAGTAGGATAGCTACAATAAAAGATACAATTAACATCTTTACTGATAGCCACAAAGGAGAAGTTTCTTTATCTGATGACTTTAAATCACTAAAGTCAATTTCAAGACCACTAAGAAACATTAAATAAGAAAGTCCAAGATTAGATAAAAATAATATAGTAATATCAGGATTAACTATATTTAAACAACTTTTTCCTACAATAATTCCTACAAATATTTCTCCTACTTGATAGGGAATTTTTATTTTTTTTAGTTTTGATACTAAAAAGGGTGTTATAAAGGCAACAACCGCAAGTATAAATAAAGAATCATAGTTTAATGCCTCATTCAATTTATCCACCAACTTTCTATGTGTTCATAAAAGTAATAATATAGCATATTTAAGATAAATTCAATTAAATTAAAAAAAGTATAAGAAAAGTTAACAAATATATAATAAAAATTTCTAGTAAAAGAAATAATTAGTTAAATAACACTGAAAATTAATAAGAATTACATTTATTTAAATGTTATTTTATTTAAAATTAATAATTAAATAATTTAAATAATGATATAATAAGATAAATTTAATTAAAATTTTAGAAAAGTACTATTATTAATAGGATTAACAAAAGATATAATAATTATTAATGGAAAGGTGGAAATTTTATAATAAATGATTTTTTGAACATATTAGAAACTTATAGTTTTATAGCTATTCCTATAAGCTTGATGGTTAGTATAATTATTGCAGTGGCTGGTGTTTTACCCTCTTTTTTTGTTACGGGAGCAAATATAATATTTTTTGGACCTATAAAGGGGTTTTTCATTTCACTTTTAGGGGAAGTAATAGGAGCTTATGTTAGTTTTTATATTTATAGAAGTGGATTTAAAAAAAAGATAGAAGAACAAGAATTGGATAAATATAAGCTTTTAAAAAGCATAGTAAAGAGTGAAGGGAAAAAAGCTGCTATATTAGTTGGAGAAAGTAGATTACTACCATTTATACCTTCTGGATTTGTTACATTAGCAGCATCTATAAGTAATATAAATATAAAAGAATTTATTATTGCTACAACCATAGGAAAAATTCCATCTATAGCATTAGAAGCTTTAGTTAGTTATGATTTAATAAATATAAATTACATGAGGTTATTATTAACTATTGCTTCTATAGTAGTTATATACATTACTTTAAAAAAGTTTATCTCATAGCTAGATGTTGTAACACTCTTATATTCTAAAGGAAACTCCACCTTAATTAAGTCTACATTTATGTAAAAATAAAAACCTAAAAATAGCAACTTAATGTGAATTAAGTGCATATTTTTAGGTTCATAATTACAGTCCACCTATTATTATATCCATTTAAGGATGTTTTATACTTCAAAAATCCAACCTTCAGGACCTTCAATATCTCCAAATTGAATATCATATAGAATATCATATAATTTTTTTGTTATAGGACCTGGTTCTTCTGTGCTATAAAAAACATGTAATTTATTTTTATATTCTATACCACCTATAGGTGTTATTACAGCAGCAGTTCCACAAGCACCAGCTTCAGCAAATTCATTTAAGTTATCTATATAAACATCTCTTTCAAATACTTTTAAATTAAGGTAATTTTCAGCTATATGAATTAAAGAGTATTTAGTTATACTTGGTAAAATTGATGGAGAAAATGGTGTTACAAACTCATTATTTTTTGTAATACCAAAAAAGTTTGCTGCACCAACTTCTTCAATTTTACTTTGAGTAGTTGGATCTAGATAAATACAGTCTGCAAAGCCTTTTTCAACAGCTATTTTGTGAGGAGTTAAACTAGCAGCATAATTTCCTCCAACTTTTATGCTTCCAGTTCCCCTAGGTGCAGCCCTGTCAAAGTCAGCAATCATGAAATTAACTGGTTTTAAGCCACCTTTAAAATAAGGCCCAACAGGTATACAAAAAACTGAGAAAATATATTCACTAGCAGGATGAACTCCAATATTGTCACCAACTCCTATTAAAAAAGGTCTAATATATAGAGTTGCTCCAGTACCATAAGGAGGAACAAAGTGTTCATTTGCTTTAACTACCTTCTTACAGGCATCTATAAATTTTTCTACAGGAATTTCAGGCATAAGAAGATTAGCTGCACTTCTATTCATCCTTTTAGCATTTTCATCAACTCTGAATAGTTGAATTTTTCCTGTTTTAGTTCTATAAGCTTTTAATCCTTCAAAACATTGTTGTCCATAATGAAGAGCAGGAGAACCTTCACTTATTGTTAGCATATTGTCCTCTGTTAAGATTCCATCATCCCATTTTCCATCTTTCCATTTAGAAACATAACGATAATCTGTTTTAATGTAAGAAAATCCTAAGTTGCCCCAATCAATATTAATTTCTTTGCTCATAAAAAAGCCCCCTTTTTTATTAATGATTTTAAAGTAATTATAGCATAAAAATAATTATATTACATTAATTGGAAGTTAATAAGAGTTAAGGAGTTTAATGGAAGTAATATAATAATACAATTAAAATTACAAGTATAATTATCTAAATATTTGAAAGTATTTTTATAAAATTTTTTCTTTTCTGCTAATGGGTGTAAGAACTTTTTTTATTCTTTTGAAAATTTATAAAATATTAATGTAAGATATATTCAAATGTAGATAAATATTTGAAAAAGTTATACAATATAACAAGGATTTATCTAAGAAGTAATTGATGGAATATTTAAAAATTATTTAAGAAAAATAATAATAGAAATTAGGTAAATTTAATTAATTTATACAAAGGAGAAGGTAAAATGTTTAAACCAAGATTAGTCTCTGTTTTAAATGGAGAACGTGGTGATTTTACTAAGGCACAATTAAAAAATGATTTAAAGGGTGGATTAAATGTTGCTATAATATCTTTACCCATAGCCATAGCTTTAGGAATATCATCTGGAGTTTCACCTAAGGTGGGCATATTTACAGCTATTATTGGAGGTTTAATAGCTGCAATATTTGGAGGAAGTGGAGTTCAAATAACTGGAATAACAAGTGGTTTTGTTCTTATATCCTTTGGACTTATTAAACAATATGGAATTTCTGGTCTTGCTATTGCAACAATTATGGGCGGAATAATTTTAGTTATTTTGGGATTTTTAAAAATGGGTTCCGTAATAAAATACATACCTTATTCAGTTACAGTAGGATTTACTACAGGAATAGGGATTCTTTTAATAACAACAGAAGTACCAAGCTTTTTAGGGTTAAGAATAAATAATATCCCTAATGATGTTGTAGGAAAATGGATTGCATATATAGAAAACATAAAGACTATAAATATAGAAGCTCTATTAATAGCTATATTGGCAGTAATAGTAGTACTTTTTTGGCCTAAAATAAATAAAACTATTCCAAGTTCTTTAATGGCTATAATAGTAACATCACCTATAGCTTTATTTCTACATTTAGATGTAAGTACTATAGGAAGTTCTTTTGGAAAAATATCATCTTCTATTCCGATGCCTATGATTCCACATGTTACACTTCCATTAGTAGTTAAGCTTATAGAACCAGCAATAACTATTGCCTTAATAGGGTCAATAACATCTTTATTAGCAGCCCTAGTTGGAGATGGACTTTCCGGAGAAAGACATGATTCAAATACAGAATTAATAGCACAGGGACTAGCGTGTATAGGTTCAGCTTTATTTGGAGGAACACCAGTTGCTGGAGTTGTGTCTAGAACTACAGCGAACTTTACACATGGTTCAAGAACACCTTTTGGAGCAATATTTAATTCTATTTTCTTATTTTTTATAATGATTTTTTTAATGCCATTGGCAGAGTACATACCTTTATCAACTTTATCTGGAATAATTATGGTTTTAGGATACAATATGCTGAAAATAAAAATATTTAGAGGTTTATTAAAAGGACCTAAAATAGATTTTATTTTAGCTATAATAACAGCTATTTTAATACCTCTTACAAGTATACCTATAGCAGTTGCAGTTGCAATGATTATAGCTATGGCTGATTTTATGAGAAGAATGTCTAAAGATTTAGAAATAAAAGAAATAAAAAGTGAACCATTAAAAAACTTAAATATTTCAGATGATATATTAGTTTATGAAATAAAGGGAACTTTATTTTTTGGAACTGTAGAGATAATGATGAATGCTTTGGATGAAGTAAAAGAAGATAATACAAAAGTTCTAATTTTAAGGTTAAAAAACATAAGTAATATAGATGCCACAGTTATAAATAAAATTGAAGTAATAAGAGATAGATGTAATAAAAAAAGAATAAAAATTATTTTAAGCGGATTAAATAATTCTAATAAAAAACTATTAGAAGATAAAGGGTTCTTAACAGCTACTGATGTAGTGGAAGCAGTAGAGCTAGCAAATAAAATAAAATAATTCTAATAAAAATAAGATGTAGGTAAAAACTATATCTTATTTTTTTATAAAATATAAAGTAGTTAATAAAACATAGGTTTTAAAGCAGATTAATTTAAAAGAGATAGTAAAATAATCTTATAAGATAATAGCAATTTAACAACCAAATAGAGTAGAAAAATTATAAAAAATATGGAATTTTTATTAAATTAAAATTAAAATAGTGATATAATTATAATATATGAAAAAAGGGGGCTACCAAAAATGAATGCAAAAGAATATGTTGGACAAGTAATTGAAGATTTAGTGAAAAATAATCCAGGAGAAGTAGAATTTCATGCAGCTGCTTATGAAGTTCTAAATTCATTAATACCGGTAGTGGAAAAAAATCCAGTTTATATGGAAGAAGGTATACTTGAAAGAATAGTAGAGCCTGAAAGAGTTATAATGTTTAGAGTTCCATGGATTGATGATGGTGGAAAGGTTAGAGTTAATAAGGGCTATAGAGTACAATTTAATAGTGCTATAGGACCATATAAGGGTGGGCTTAGATTACATCCTTCTGTAAATCTAAGTATAATAAAATTCTTAGGCTTTGAGCAAATATTTAAAAATTCATTAACTACATTGCCAATAGGAGGAGGAAAGGGTGGTTCAAACTTTGATCCTAAAGGAAAATCAGATAGAGAGATAATGAGATTTTGTCAAAGTTTTATGACTGAACTTAGTAAACATATAGGACCAAATGTTGATGTGCCAGCTGGAGATATTGGAGTTGGTGGAAGAGAAATTGGATATATGTATGGGCAATATAAGAAATTAAGAAATGCCTTTGAAAATGGAGTTTTAACAGGTAAAGGGCTTACTTATGGTGGAAGCTTAGGAAGAAAAGAAGCTACTGGTTATGGCTTAGTTTACTTTGTTAATGAGATGTTAAAAGATAATAATATAGATTTAAAAGATAAGAGAGTAGTAATTTCAGGTTCTGGTAATGTTGCTATATATGCAACTGAAAAAGCAACAGAACTTGGAGCTAAAGTTGTAGCTTTATCAGATTCATCAGGATATATTTATGATGAAGAAGGAATAGACTTAGCAGTAGTAAAAGAAATAAAAGAAGTTAAGAGAGGAAGAATAAAAGAATATTTAAATTATAGACCAAAAGCTGTATATATAGAAGGATGTAAGGGAATTTGGACTATAAAATGTGATATTGCACTTCCTTGTGCTACTCAAAATGAAATAGATGCAGATAGTGCAAAAATATTAATAGAAAATTCAGTAATAGCTGTAGGGGAAGGAGCTAATATGCCTTCAACTTTAGAAGCACAAAAACTGTTTATAGACAACAAAATTCTATTTGCACCAGCAAAAGCTGCTAATGCAGGTGGAGTTGCAACATCTGCTTTAGAAATGAGTCAAAATAGTTTAAGAATGTCATGGACTTTTGAAGAGGTTGATGGAAAACTTAAAGATATAATGAAAAATATTTACTATAATTCAAAAAATGCAGCTGAGGAATACGGAAATAGTGGAAATCTAATAGTAGGTGCAAATATTGCTGGATTTTTAAAAGTAGCAAATGCAATGTTAGAACAAGGAATATAATAAAAAAGAATTTAATTTAGCTGGAGTTATAACTCCAGCTAAATTTTTATTCATCATAAAATACATATAAGAGCATTAAAGCCTAGTTGAAGCCAAGCCATATAAGTCCAAAAATCTCCACCAGTTATAATGCTTGAATTAGTATTATATTCATCAAGATAAATTCCCATACTCCAAAATAATTTAATAGATATTATTAAGGAAATCATACTTAATATAAATATAATTAAGTTTAAAAGTTTACTTTTCATATTTATTTCCTTTCAAGCTTATATTTATAATCTATATGACTTTAAATTACTAGTCTTATTTTTTATTATCATCATTAGTAGTAAGAGCTTCTTTAATTCCATCTTTAATAGTAGCTTTTATAACTTTATATAAAATTATGAAAAATATAATTAAAAACCCAATTCCCTCAAGAAGCATATAATTTCCTCCCCTTTTTTATATAAAAATTAACTTAAATATAATTAATTGTATATTATTTTACTATTTTGGTGTTATATAGAATTAAAAATTTATAAAAGTTAAACAATATATTATTACATATACTTAAATTAAAATTTTTGGTGTGATAATAGAGCTTTCTTAAGTTGTAAAGAGATAGATTACTAATGGAAATTTTTAAAGATAAAAATTTAAGTAAAATTATATAAATATAGTAGAGAATGATGAGTTATTGATTTGTAAGAGAAAAAAATATACTATATATTAAGTAGTAAATAGAATAAATAAGACTTATTAATTAAAATAGGAGGCTTTTAAAGTGGCTAAGCAAACAAGTAAAAATAATGATTTTTTAAATACATATAAAGATAATACATCACCTAAAGTTTATAATTTATTAGTTTCTTTAATGAATGAAAATAAAGAAAAGGAAGCTAAGGAAGTTACTAGGTTAGATTATTTAATAACTTATTTTAATTCTTTAGCAAAGGGAAGAAATAAAAAAGAAATTAAAGAAATTGGAGAAAGTATTAATGAGAGAATAACTTCACTTAAAAAGAAAAATATAGATATAAGTTACTTAGAAGAAGTTTATGAAAAGATAATTAAGGAAAATAAGGTAAAATTATAAGAGAATAATTAAAAATCTTTATGAAAATACTAGATTAAGAAGCTTTTAAAGTATGTTTATATTAAAGGATAGAAGTATCTAATTTGGTAATCATGAGGAGGATAATTATGAAAAAGTTATTGTACATATCAGTAAACTCAAAATTAGAAGAAGATTCAACATCAAAGACTGTAGCTAGAAAATTAATAGATAAAATAATAAAATATGAAGATTGTGAAGTAGAAGTTGAAGAATTTGATGTTTACAAGGAACATATTCCAACATTAACTCACGAATATTTTTGTGGAAGAAATACACTTTGTAATGATGAAGATTATGAAGAACTAAATCATAGAGCAAGAAATGAAATTGATAGAATAAAAGTGCTAGCTAATCAATTTAAAGAAGCTGATATTTATGTAGTTGCATCACCTATGTGGAGCTTATTTTTCCCAGCACCATTTAAACAATATTTAGATTGTGTAATTCAAAATGGCATAACTATAGATATTTCTGAAAAGAAATGTAAGGGCTTATTAGATGATAAAGAAAGAAAATTTTATTTTGTTCAATCTAGTGGTGGAGATATTCCTGTTCTTTTTAAAGGAATGCTTGACCACAGCTCATGTTATTTAAAAGATATAGTTAAATTTATGGGAATTGATAAATACAAAGAAATATTAGTTGATGGTACAGGATTCACTAAGGAAGAGAGAAGAGATGCAATTGAAGCAGCAGAAGATGAAATAGATGCAATGTTTAAAATTGGTAAGGCTATAGATAAAGCTTGTGAAGATAGTAAGGAGTTTATGGATAAGATGAAAGGGTATCATAAAAAATTAAAAAAAGAAGATAATTCTTTTACTTACAGAGCAAAAGAGGATAAAGATGAAGAAGAACCTAAAGAAAAAGAAAACTTTAATGAAGAGGAAGAACAAGAGCACAAGGCAGAAAAAAATAATAAAGAAAATGAGTCAGTAATAAAAAATGAACCAGCAATAAAAGAAGAAGAAAAAAATCATGAAGAAATAGTAGAAAATGATTATCCTGCTGATGACACAAAGAAAGAACCAGAAGAAGAATTAACTGATGAAAAAATGCAATCCTATGAAAGAATGGAAAGTGATAAGGTTCTAAATGAAGAAAGTGCTAAAGAGTACTAAAAAGATAATTAAGCAAATTTTTTAAATCTATGTTAAAATATAAATAATAAGGGCTGTATCAGAATAGATACAGTCTATTTTTTAGTTATAAATTTTACATAAGGAGATTAAAATGAAAAATTTTAGAGACTTAAGTTTAAAGGCTGAAGTAATAGATGCATTAGAAAAAATGGGGATAACTGAGCCTACTACTATACAAGAAAAAACAATTCCTTTAGTTTTAGAAGGGAAAAATTTAATTTGCCAATCAGAAACAGGAACAGGTAAAACTTTAGCATATCTATTACCAATAATAGAAAAAATAGATGAAAATAAAAAGGAAACTCAAGCTATTATATTAGCTCCAACACATGAACTAGCAGCACAAATAAATAATGTAATAGTTGAAATAAGAAATTTATCAAAAATAAAAGTAAGTTCAACAACTATCGTTGGAAGTGGGAACATAAAGAGACAAATAGAAAAGTTAAAGGAAAAACCTCAAATAATAGTAGGTTCAAGTGGTAGAATTTTAGAACTTATTCAAAAGAGAAAAATATCTGCTCATACTGTTAAAATATTAGTTTTAGATGAAGGAGACAAATTACTTCATTTTAAAAATATAGAAGAGGTAAATGCTATAAAAAAATCTCTTATGAGAGATACCCAAAAATTATTAGTATCTGCAACATTAACAGGAAAAACTCTTGAAATAGCAGAAAAAGTAATAGATAATCCAGAATATGTAGAGGTTAAAGAAAAAAATAAGGTTAATAAAGATATAGAGCATAATTACTTTATAGTTGAAAGAAGAGAAAAGTTAGAGCAATTAAGAAAATTAACACATGCATTAAAAGGAAAAAAAGTTTTAGTATTTTTAAATGGCGCTTATGATGTAAATATAGCTTTAGAAAAATTAAGATATACTAAAATAAATGCAGAATCATTAATTGGTGAAGGAAAAAAAGAACAAAGAAAAAAGGCACTTGAAGATTTTAGAAAAGGTAAGCTTAATGTATTAATAGCTTCTGATATAGCAGCAAGAGGCTTAGATATAAAAGGCTTAGATTATATTGTAAATCTTGATATTCCTGTGGACCCAAAAAGTTATCTTCATAGATCAGGAAGAGTTGGAAGGGCAGGAAAGTCAGGTATATCCTATTCTATAGCAACTGAAGGGGAAGAAGAATTAATAAAGACTTATACTCAAAGATTAGGTATAAAGGTTCAAAAGAAATATATTTATGAAGGTAAAATAGTAGATAAAATAGAAAAGAAACCTTATGTAAAGAAGAAAGTAAAACCAAATACTAATAAAAAGAGTTTTAGAAAAAACTAGTTTTAACTTCATGACAATAAAATATTTTATTATATTATTATTTTGAAAATACAGTATCAAGGGATGCAGTAAATATAAGTCCTTTGATGCTGTTTTTTTAGATATAAGGTTAGTTTAAAATAATAGATGTTTTTTAAGAAAAATAACAGTATTAATTCTTAATTGTTAAGTGCATTGATATTATTGTATAATATAATAAGTGTTTATCTAGAAGCGGAGGGAAGATGAGGAAGTATAAATTAAGCAAGTTATATATATTAAAAATAATCATTGTAAGGTTTTTTTCTCTTCAAATCATAAATATTCTTTATGGAACTTTTAATCACTTAATACCCCAAAAATTTTCTATGCTTGCTTTTAGAGCAGTAGAAGCAATGAATTTTTTAGGATTGGTAATAATTTTTATTTTTCCTATAGTAGAGTATTTTGCTTATAATTATGAAATAACAGAAGAATATATACAAATTAATTATGGAGTATTTTTTAGAAACCACATATATATACCAATGGAGCATGTAAAGTATGCCATTATAATTAGAGACCCTATAGATTACTTTTTAGGGCTTAGTAGAATTAATATTTATACTCCAGCAAGAAAACGATCTATAAGATGCTTAAATTATTCTATGGCAAAAGATGTTTGTAAAGCTATAAGATTAAAAAGTATGGTGGCAGAGTAATGATATACTATTCAAAAAATCATTGGTATATGATATTCTCGTATTATTATAAATTGGTAAGAAAAGTTTGGCCTATGATTGTTGCTATAATAGTTCCGAGTTTAGCTTATGGAATTAAATTGAGTTGGCTTATTATGATTTTAATAGGGATACTTACTTTTTTAAAATGGAATAATGAATATATTATAGTTAATGGGGAATATTTGATATATAAAAAAGGTATTTTAGAGAGAGAAGAATTAACAATACCACTTAAGAATATTTCTGTAGTGGAATTTGATAGAAATATAGTTCATAAGATTTTAGGTTTAAGTAGAATAAAAATAGAGAGCATATCACCTAAAGATAGAAATTTTAATATAATAATGGTTTTTAGTGTAGATAAGAGAGAAAAATTTAAAAAAGCTTTTAATTATAAAAAGCACTTTTCTACTACTGAAAATTATGATGTAAGTGGACAATTGACTTATAAAATAACAAAATTAGATTTGCCATTATTATTAACTTTAAAGAGTAATCTTATTTTAGGTGCAGGTATAATATATACCATGTATAGTTTATTAAATGATGCAGATGAAAAAATGTCTAGGCAATTAAAAGAAATTATACTAGAACTTATAAAAAATAAGATTTTAGAAGGTAAAAATTTAATAATGGTAATATTATTTACCCTTTTAATAATGGTCATAATAACATTAATAATTATGTTAGCATCACTGTTTGGAGTAATAAGTAAATATTATAAATATAAAATCTATAGAAAAAACAATTATATTTATATAGAATATGGCTTAGTAGTTAGAAAACATTATTCTATAGCATTAAATAATATACATGCCATAACATTAGAACAAAATATTATAAGTCAATTATTTAATTTATATACTATAAAGTGTTCAGCAGTTGGATATGGAAATGGATATAAGGAAGAAGATGTGTTATTTCCCTTATGTGGAGAACGCAGATTAAGGAAAATATTTAAAGACCTTTTTCCTGAATTTATAGTAGAAAATAAGATAGAAAAACCACCTAAAAGAGCTAAAAATAATTTTTATACATCTTGGATTAGTTGGGCAAGTCTTTTTGCCTTAATAATATTTCTTTTAACTAAATCACCAATAGGACTTGTGATTGTTTTAATAACTTTTATATGGAGACTTTTGGTGAAAAAAAATTCAGGACTTTGTATAGATGAAAACATAATATTTATAAGTTGTGGCTCCTTTACAAAAAGAATGTATTTTATTAAAAAATACAGTTTATTAGAATGTAATAAAAGGGTTAATGTATTTCAAAAAAGAAAATCTATATGTGACTATAAAATAGAGTTTTATTCAAAGAGAAGACTTGAATATATTAAAGCTAAAAATTTAGAGGACAATTTGTTTAATGAACTAAAAGAAAAAATAACTATATAATTCAGTGAGGAAGGAATTTTTATGAATAAAATATTAGTATTAGCAGAGAAGCCTTCAGTAGGAAGAGATATTGCTAGAGTTTTAAAATGTAAGAAGAATATTGGTGTAGGATTAGAAGGAGATAAATATGTTGTAACTTGGGCTATGGGGCATTTAGTTACTCTAGCAGCACCAGAAAATTATGATGTAAAATGGAAACATTGGGAGATGGAATATTTACCTATGTTACCTAAACATATGAAGCTTATCCCTATAAAGAAGACAATGAAACAATTTAACGGAGTTAAGTCTTTAATAAATAGAGAAGATATAAAAGAAATTGTAATAGCAACTGATGCAGGAAGAGAAGGAGAACTTGTTGCAAGATGGATATTAGAAAAAGCAAGAAATAACAAGCCTATAAAGAGATTATGGATATCATCAGTAACAGATAAAGCTATTAATGATGGATTTAAGAAATTAAAAAATGGATCAGAATATAATAATTTATATTCAGCAGCAGCAGCAAGAGCAGAAGCAGATTGGGTTGTTGGTTTAAATGCAACAAGAGCTTTAACTTGTAAGTATAATGCTCAACTTTCAGCAGGGAGAGTGCAAACCCCTACTTTAGCAATTATTGATTATAGAGAAAAAGAAATTAAAAACTTTAAGCCAAAGAGCTTTTATACTATAGAAGCTCAAGGTAAAGGAATTAAGTTTACTTGGATAGATAAAAATAATAATAGTAGATTATATTCTAAGGAAAGTGCTGAAAATATATTAAGTTCTATTAAAGGAAAAAATGGTGAAATAATATCATTAAATAAAAGTGCTAAAAAGTCCTATGCTCCAAAATTATATGATTTAACAGAACTTCAAAGAGATTGTAATAAGATGTTTTCTTATTCACCAAAAGAAACTTTATCAATAATGCAAAGATTATATGAAAATCATAAGGTTCTTACTTACCCAAGAACTGATTCAAGATACTTAACAGATGACATGGTAGGAACTTTGAAAGAAAGAGTAAGGGCTTGTGGAGTTGGGTCTTATAGTAAGTTTGCAGCAAATATTGCGAGAAATCCAATAAAGGGAACTAAAACTTTTGTTGATAATTCTAAAGTTAGTGATCACCATGCAATTATACCTACAGAACAAAGTCCAAACTTTTCTCATATGTCAGATAAAGAAAGAAAAGTTTATGATTTAGTAGTTAAAAGATTTTTAAGTGTTCTAATGCCTCCTTGTGAGTATGATGAGGTTACTTTAGAACTTGGAATAAATAATGAGAGATTTAAAGCTAAGGGAAAAGTAATAAAGGTAAAAGGATTTAAAGAACTTTACGCAGACTTTAATGAAGAGGAAGATGGAGATGATATAAGAGAACAAACACTTCCAGAATTCTCAAAGGGTGAAAAAGTAGTATTAACAGCTACTAAATTAATAGAAGGAAAAACAAAAGCACCAGCTCCATTTAATGAAGCAACATTGCTTTCAGCTATGGAGAATCCAGTTAAGTATATGTCTGGAGAAAGTGAAGCTCTTAAGAAAACTATAGGTCAAACTGGTGGACTTGGAACTGTTGCAACTAGAGCAGATATTATTGAAAAATTATTTAATAGCTTCCTTTTAGAGAAAAAAGGTAAAGATATTTATTTAACTTCTAAAGGAAAACAACTTTTAGATTTAGTTCCTAGTGGATTAAAAACTCCAACATTAACAGCAGAGTGGGAACAAAAGCTTGGACTTATAGAAAAAGGAAAAATATCACCAAAAACTTTCTTAACAGAAATGAGAAACTATGCAGTAGCAGTAGTTGAAGAAATTAAACAAGATAACTCTAAATTTGTTCATGATAATATGACAAGAACTAAGTGTCCAGAGTGTGGAAAATACCTTCTAGAAGTAAAAGATAAAAAAGGTAAGATGTTAGTTTGCCAAGATAGAGAATGTGGTCATAGAGAAAGAGTATCCTTACTTACAAATGCTAGATGTCCAGAGTGTAAAAAGAAACTTGAACTTAGAGGACAAGGCGAAGGAAAAATATTCGTTTGTCCAGGACAAAATTGTAATTTTAGAGAAAAGGAATCTGTATTTAAGAAAAGATTTGAAGATAATAAAAAAGTAAATAAAAAAGAAGTAAATAAAATTATGAAGAAAATGCAAAAGGAAGCCAAAGAAGATATAAATAATCCATTTGCAGATTTACTTAAAGATTTTAAATAATATGAAAAAAGTTAGAGGTTACGTAGTAAGTAACCTCTTTTTCTATAAAAAAATATATATTGTTGATTTATTATTAATTTCGTATTATTATTTAATGTAGACTTAATTTGTATGAATTAAAAATTAAGTTATTTAATGATAAATGTTCGTTTACTTATAGTTTATTTAAACAGTTAGAGGCTAAAAAATACTTTTATTATTTATAAGTAAGAGTAAACAGTTATAGGCTTCTAGATAAGTAACATTAGATATTGAGTTGTGGTTAATCCTCTAGCTCAATTAAGTCTATGTTTATAGAATGAATGTTAATCATTAGATGAAAATAAATAGAATTTAGTTTAGAAAATTTTTTAGGTATTTTAAATTTATTAAGTTATCCTATATACTAAGTAAGGAATTATAATTTACATCTGAACTAAGTTCTGGTTTGGAGGAAGTTTTAACTAATGAAAAAAGTAGATTTAACTACTGGAAATGTATTTAAGGTTATTATAGCCTTAGCTTTACCCATTATGGGAAGTTCTCTACTTCAAATGTCTTACGGTCTTATAGACATGTTTTGGGTTGGACATCTAGGAAGTGATGCTATTGCTGAAGTTGGAACATCAAGCTTTTTTGTTGCTTTAGGATATTCAATTTCATCTTTAGTTATGGTGGGAGCTGGCACTAAAATAGCTCACGCAATTGGAGCAAAGGAGCAAGATGAGATAAATGAATATATGAATGTAGCTATATTTTTAACTACATTAATAGGTGTGATTTATGCATTAGTACTTTTTGTTTTTGGAAAGTATTTAATAGCATTTTTTGATTTTGGAGATGCAAATGTTAGAGAACATGCCTATATTTATTTAGCTTTAAATGGACCAATACTTATCTTATCATTTTTTAATATGCTCTTTTCAAGAATTTTAAGTAGTTTTGGAAACAACCAATTAGCTCTTAAAATAAGTTCTGTAGGAATTATACTAAATATAATATTAGATCCTATTTTAATTTATGGTATTAATCTAGGTGTTTATGGAGCAGCTATTGCAACATTAGCAGGAAATTTATTAATGTTTATTTTATACTTAATATTTAAAGGTTCTCCATTTAGATTTTATAGAGATGCAGGAATGAGCAAAGAAAAAATAAAAAATGTTATAAGTTTAGGAACACCTATAGCCACTCAAAGAACATTATTTACTTTAGTAACTATAATACTTGGTAGATTTATATCAAGCTATGGAGCAGATGCTATAGCAGCTCAAAGGGTAGGTATACAAATAGAAACTTTAAACTTAAGAATAATGGGTGGATTAAATGGTGCCATGGCAAGTTATACAGGACAAAATTATGGTGCTAAGAAAATACATAGAATAAGAGAAGGATATATGAAAACTTTACTTGTAGGGGTTACCTATGGACTTTTTATAACTTTAATATTTGTTGCATTTTCAAAACAACTAGCAGGGGTCTTTATAAGTAATAGCAATACCACATTAGATATAGCTTCAGATTATTTAATCATAGTTGGATTATCACAAGTATTTGGAGCTATAGAAATAATATCTAATGGTATGTTTACAGGAATAGGTCTTCCTAAAATTCCTGCAACTATAAGTGTTACTTGTACTTTATTAAGAATACCTGTAGCAATTATATTAATGAAATATTTTGGAGTAAATGGAATATGGTTAAGTATTTCTATATCAAGTGTAGCCAAAGGTCTTATTGTTCTTATAGTTTATAGATTTAAAGTATTAAATGGAAGATTAAAATACGAAAGAGTTTAAAATGACGAGGAGTATATTAAAGTAACATTTATAAATATACTCCTCTATTTAAGAATATAGCTATCATTTATTTATATATACTAGCGTTTTGCAAAGAATTCTATTTTTTTATTTATATGTTTATTTATTGAATACTCATATATTCGTCCTGTAGTTAAGTAACCTGTGTTAGAAATTTGCAATATAGGTTTGCTTTGATCTAAGTTAAGAAGAGCAGCCTCTTCCTTGCTTAATGTAGCACTTTCAATTGTTTTTATACTATGTGTTATTTCATAACCACATTGATCTTCAATATAAGATAGTAAACTAGCATAGCAATTTGATTCTTTTAATTTTGGAAAAAGAGAATAAGGCATATAAATTTCTTCAAGATGATGAATAGTATTATCTATGTATCGTCCTCTAATTATTTTAAAAACTTCTTGACCTTCTTTTAGCGCTAATTTATTTAATATAAATTGTGAAGGCTTAATTTTACCAAAATAAAAAACTTTACTTTTTAAAGCTTTTGCTCCATGTAGGTCAAACATTGAAGAAAGACTCAATATATGTTCTGTTGGAACTTTATTTACATAAGTGGAGCTACCATGAATTTTTAAAAGGTAACCTCTTTCAATTAAATATTGAAGGGCATTTCTAATAGTATGTCTATTGCAATTATATTTTAATGAAAGTGAAGATTCAGATGGAAGTTTAGAACCTTCAGGTATTTCGCCACTTACAATACTTTCAATTATGTCTTTACAAATTTCCTTGCTTGTCATTTAAAATCACCCCTAAATTCATTATAAGTGTTAAAAACTGTATATACAATAGTTGTATTTAAATAGAAGTTTCCTAAAGGTAAATTTAATTGATTTAGGCTTGTGTTTTATATGTTATTTTAGAGAATATAATAATTCTAGTTTTTGCAAAGGAGACAATAGTAGATGAGATTATCAAAGATTTAGATTAAGTAAAAATTCAATTTAAAATTAAGTTTAGGTTTATTTGTACTTAATAAAGATAGATTTCTTCATTTTCTTATAAGAGAATGAAGAAGTTTAGAGATACTAATTATGAGTAAAAAGTATTGTCTATACATAAAATGAAATAGGGAATGTTTTTATATTATAATTCATTTAGTACTCAATATAGGAAGGATGAGCTTAATGATGAATTATAAATTTCCAAATAATTTTTGGTGGGGAGCTGCAACATCAGGTCCACAAGCAGAAGGACGATTTAATAAAAAACATGATAGTGTTTTTGATTATTGGTTTGATAAGGAACCAGAAATATTTTTTAATGGAGTAGGTCCAAATATTGCTTCTAATTTTTATAATAGCTATAATGAAGATTTAGATATGATAAAAGAAATAGGTCTTAATTCATTTAGAACATCTATTCAATGGACAAGACTAATAAAGGATTTTGAAACTGGGGAACCTGATGAAGATGGAGTAAGATTTTATAATAATCTTATAAATAAAGCAATAAAAAATAATTTAGAAATAGTTATAAACTTACATCATTTTGATTTGCCAATAGAATTATACAATAAATATGGTGGTTGGGAATCTAAAAAGGTTGTAGAGTTATTTGGTAAATTTGCTAAAACAGCTTTTGATTTATTTGGTCATAAGGTAAAATATTTTACTACCTTTAATGAACCTATAGTGGTAGTTGAAGGACAATATCTTTACAAGTTTCATTATCCATGTATAGTTGATGGAAAAAAAGCAGTTCAAGTAGCTTATAATATTGCTTTAGCTTCAGCCTTAGCTATAAAAGAATATAGAGAAGGAAATTATGGTGGAGAGATAGGAATTATAGTTAATTTAACCCCATCTTATGCAAGATCAAATAGTGAAGAAGATTTAAAAGCAGCTAAAGTTGCTGATTTATTTTTTAATAGATTATTTTTAGATCCTGCTATTAAGGGAGAATTTCCAGAGGAGCTTATTGAAATATTAAGAAATGATAATGTACTTTGGGAAAGTACAAAGGAAGAATTAGAGGTTATAAAGAAATCTACTATAGACTTTTTAGGTGTAAATTATTATCAACCAAGAAGAGTTAAAGCTAAAGAAGAAAGTATTGATACTTCTTTAGGCTGGATGCCTGATAAATATTTTGATAATTATATAATGCCAGGAAGAAGAATAAATAAGCATAGAGGTTGGGAAATATATCCTGAAGCCATTTATGATATAGCAAAAAATATCCAAGAAAATTATGGAAATATAAAGTGGTATATTTCAGAGAATGGAATGGGTGTTGAAGGTGAAGAAAAATTTAAAAATGAAAATGGAGTAATAGAGGATGATTATAGAATTGAGTTTATAAAAGAACATCTTATATGGCTCCATAAGGCTATAGAAGAAGGATCTAATTGTTTTGGATATCACCTTTGGACACCTATAGATTGTTGGTCATGGTGCAATGCTTATAAAAATAGATATGGATATATATCTTTAGACTTAGAAACACTAGAAAAGAAAATAAAAAGATCAGGATATTGGATAAAAGAAGTTTCCAAAGAGAATGGATTTTAAAGAATAATATTAAAGAGTAGAAATGTTAGTATAGTTTTTATAGTTAGCATTTCTACTCTTAATTTTTTTACCAATAAATACATTTAAGTACATTGAATATATTTAGCCTTTTATTTAAATAATAAAATGAGACCTAATTTATAATATATAAAAATTGGGATAATCTATCTAAAGTAGGAATATTATTGATTTTTAGTTTTACTTAATAGAACATAAAGTAGCAACTACATAGTAGATAAAATGAAAAAAGTATAGTTAATGACTTTTATGATAGAAGGTGAAGAGGATTAGTAAATTCATTAATAAAAACAAATTTAAAATAAGTACAGTTATTTTTTTATGTGTAGGATTTATTCTTAGTAGCTTAAATTTTAATTACAAAAATTTCACATTGAAAAGAGATGATTTTTTTTCAGAAGGAAGTACTAGCTGTGGAGGACCTGTAGTAGATGAAACTATTGATGTAGATGATGTAAAATTAATGCTGAAAAATTCTTATGAAGGCCCTTTAAAAGACGAAAAAATTGTTTTTTTGACCTTTGATGATGGACCAAGTGTCAATACTGATAAAATAATAAATATATTAAATGAAAAAGGAGTAAAGGCTACATTTTTTGTTGTAGGAGAAAGATTATGCTTAGGAGAAAACAAGGACCGCTTACTTAGATTATATGAAGCAGGTCATAGTATTGGTAATCATACTTATAGTCATGATTTTTCAAAAATATACAAAAATAATAAAGTACAAGTAAGTACCTTTTTAGATGAAGTTAAAAAAACAGAAGAAGTTTTAAAAGAATTAATTGGAGAAAGAAATTGTGAAAATATATTAATACGTATGCCAGGAGGATATGGAAGTAGAAAGTATTATAATGATCCTAATTTACCAGAACTTAATAAGAAATTTGAAGAAGAAAATATAAGAAATATAGATTGGAATTCTTTAAATGGAGATGCAGAAGGAAAGCCATATACTAAAGAACAAATGATAAATTATGTAAAGAAAACTGCTAAAGGTAAACAATATGTAGTCGTCCTTATGCATGATAGAGAAGGAAAAGAAAAAACTGTAGAAATGCTTCCAGACATTATAGATTATTTTAGTTCAGAAGGGTATATATTTAAAAGGATTAATTAATAAACTAACATAGTAATGCTACTTAGAAAGTAGTTTCATAAATTTAAATAAAGAGGACTAAGTATTACAGTTTCACGCTTCTAGATAACTAGGACTAAGTATTTAGATAGAGTTATAAGTTTAAGTTTATCTTTTCAAGTTAAAAAAAGATGCCTAAGGCATCCTTTTTTTTATTTTAATTCTAAGTACTCATCGTAAGTACATTCTTTATTGAACTTAATAGCACCATCGTTTATTTCAACTATTCTATTAGCAATTGTTTCAACGAATTGGTGATCGTGACAAGCAAATAATATTACACTCTTATAATCCATAAGACCGTTATTTACTGCTGTTATTGATTCAAGGTCTAAGTGGTTTGTAGGTTGGTCTAAGATAATAACATTAGCTGAGCTAAGCATCATTTTAGATAACATACATCTTACTTTTTCTCCTCCTGATAATACCTTAGCTTGTTTTAAAGCTTCTTCTCCAGAGAATAACATTCTTCCAAGGAATCCTCTTAAATAACTTTCTGATTTTTCTTCTGAGTATTGTCTAAGCCAATCAACAAGAGTTAAATCACAATTTTCGAAGTATTCAGTATTGTCTTTAGGGAAATATGATTGTGAAGTTGTTACTCCCCACTTATATGAACCAGCATCTGGCTCCATTTCTCCCATAAGGATTTGGAATAGAGTAGTGATAGCTATTTCATCTCCAACGAAAGCTACTTTATCTTCTCTTCCTAAGATGAAACTAACATTATCTAAAACCTTAACTCCATCAACTGTTTTTGTTAAACCTTCTACCATAAGAACATCGTTACCAACTTCTCTTTCTGGTTTAAATCCAACGAATGGATATCTTCTGCTTGATGGTTGAATATCATCAAGAGTTATTTTATCAAGAAGTTTCTTTCTTGAAGTTGCTTGTTTAGATTTAGATGCATTAGCACTGAATCTAGCAATAAAGTTTTGAAGTTCTTTGATTTTTTCTTCTTTTTTCTTATTTTGGTCTTTAGCCATTTGTAAAGCTAATTGACTTGATTCATACCAGAAATCATAGTTTCCAACATATAGTTTTATTTTACCAAAGTCAACATCACAAATATGAGTACATACCATATTTAAGAAGTGTCTATCGTGGGATACAACTATAACTGTTCCTTCAAAGTTAGCAAGGAAGTTTTCAAGCCATTCTATAGCTTTAATATCTAAGTGGTTAGTAGGCTCATCTAGGATAAGTACATCAGGCTTACCAAATAAAGCTTGAGCTAGAAGAACTTTAATCTTTTCATCACCTGTTAATTCACCAACAGTTTTATAGTGAAGTTCTGTTCCGATTCCTAAACCTTGTAATAATGAGGAAGCATCTGATTCAGCTTCCCAACCACCCATTTCAGCAAATTCACCTTCAAGTTCAGAAGCTCTTATACCATCTTCATCTGAAAAATCAGCTTTTGCATATAGGGCATCTTTTTCTTCCATAATTTGAAATAATCTTTCATTTCCCATCATAACTGTCTTTAATACTTCGCAGTCATCATATTGGAAATGGTCTTGCTTAAGTACAGACATTCTTGAGTTTGGAGCTAAAGATACATCTCCAGTATTAGCTTCAATTTCTCCAGCTAATATTTTTAGGAATGTTGATTTACCAGCACCATTAGCACCAATAACACCATAACAATTTCCTGGAGTAAATTTTAAATTAACATCTTCGAATAATTTTCTTTCACCGAATCTTAAACTTACATTAGTTACCGTAATCATTAAATTGCTTCAATTCCTTTCATATGTATAATGTTTATTTTTTTAATAAGCCATTATAAAACGCTTTTACATTGTATTATAACATAAAAGCATTTTATAAAAAAGCATAGTAGAAATTTAATTTTTTAAAGAGTGGAGTGGTGCAGGAATTCTTCCACCTCTTTCTATAAATAAATCGCAATTTCCAGGGGAAGTTTTAATTATAGGTGCACTACCAAGCAAACCTCCAAATTTAACCATTTCCCCTACATCTTTGTTAGGAACGGGAATTATTCTAACTGCTGTAGTTTTATTATTTATCATTCCTATGGCAGCTTCATCAGCAATTATTCCAGAGATAGTACTAGCTGATGTTTTTCCTGGAATAGCAATCATATCAAGACCAACAGAACATACACAGGTCATTGCTTCAAGTTTTTCTAAAGTTAAGAAGCCATTTTTAGCTTGTTCTATCATACATTCATCTTCAGATACAGGGATGAAAGCACCACTTAATCCTCCTACTGAAGAGGAAGCCATTAAGCCACCTTTTTTTACAGCATCATTTAATAAAGCTAGAGCTGCTGTAGTTCCATGAGTACCACAGTTTGATAATCCAATTTCCTCTAATACTCTTCCTACTGAATCACCAACAGCAGGGGTTGGTGCTAGGGATAAATCTACTATTCCAAAAGGAATATTTAAGCGCTTAGAAGCCTCTTTTGCTACAAGTTGTCCCATTCTAGTAACTTTAAAAGAAGTTTTCTTTATTGTTTCAGCAACAGTTTGAAAGTTTTCTCCTTTTACTTCTTCAAGAGCTCTTTTAACGACTCCAGGGCCACTAACACCCACATTTATAACTTTTTCAGCTTCACCTACACCGTGAAAAGCACCTGCCATGAATGGATTATCTTCCACAGCATTACAAAAGACAACAAGCTTAGCACAACCAAAACCATCAGGAGTTATATTGGATGTTTTCTTTATAGTTTCTCCAAGGAGCTTGACAGCATCCATGTTAATTCCGTATCTAGTTGAACCAACATTAACAGATGAACAAACAATATTTGTTTCTTTTAAAGCTTCAGGTAAAGAGTTAATAAGAGTTAAATCACTTTCAGTAAATCCTTTTTGTATTAAGGCAGAAAAACCTCCAATAAAGTCAATACCAACTTCCTTTGCAGCTCTATCCATAGCCTTTGCTATAGGAACATAAGAAGTTGATTTTGTTGAAGCTGCAACTATAGAAATAGGAGTAACGGAAATTCTTTTATTTATTATTGGTATACCAAATTCCTTTTCAATATCTTCAGCTGTTTTAACAAGATTTTCAGCTGTTTTTGTAATCTTATCATAAATATTATTACAAAGCTTGTCTATATTATCATTAGCACAATCAAGCAAGGATAAACCAAGAGTAGTTGTTCTAATATCTAGATTTTGTTCTTTAATCATTGAGAGAGTTTCAAGTACTTCATTTTGTGTAATCATTTATAACCCTCCTTAAATTTTATGCATAGAATTAAATATATCTTCATGTTGAATTGATATATCTAAAGCTGCTTTTTTAGAAAAGTCTTTTAGAATACTTCTTATAGAGTCTAAGTCTTTAGATGATTTTGAAATATCAGTTATCATCATCATGGTAAAGTATCCGTTTAATATAGTTTGACTTATGTCTAAAATATTTATATTGTTTTCAGAAAGTATTTTAGAAACTTCAAAAATAATACCTACTCTGTCTTTTCCAACAACAGTAACTATTGCTTTCATAAATAACACCCCAATTTTTTTATATATTTTATAATTACATATTTTACCATAGAATTTTAACTTTATAAATATAGATTAATATTAGTATGATAATATACCTATGAAAATATTATTTAAAGGATTAAATATATCAATAAAGTTGAGGAATTTAAAAAATAATAGGGATTATATATATTAATTGTGTATATTTTTTATTTAGAATAATAAGGGGAATTCAAATTAGTCCTCATTTTATTGTAAATTAAAATTATAATTGCTATAATAAAAGCTAAGTTTAAAAAAGAAATTCAGTGAGGTGATTACATGAGCGGTATAGCAGGTGAAGGATGCGAAGTTTTAGTTCCTTTTAATGAAAGAATACCCTTAGCAGATATAGAGAGAAGTATAGTAAAATCATATAGAAAGAAAATATGGTCAAAGTTTATAAAAGCTATAAAGGATTATAACTTAGTAGAAGAAGGGGATAAGGTAGCTATAGCTATTTCTGGAGGAAAGGATTCTTTACTTTTAGCAAAATTATTTCAAGAACTACAAAAGCATGGACAAGTTAAATTTGATGTTGAATTTATAGCAATGGACCCAGGATATCATCCACATATTAGAAAACTTCTTGAGGATAATTGTGATTATTTAAATATACCAGTACATATTTATGATTCAGGAATATTTACAGTAGTTGATAAAATAGCTCAAGACTATCCGTGTTATATGTGTGCAAGAATGAGAAGAGGTTCTTTATATGCAAAGGCTAAGGAGCTTGGATGCAATAAACTTGCTTTAGGACATCATTTTAATGATGTAATAGAAACAACAATGCTTAACATACTTTATAGTGGAAACTTTAAAACCATGTTACCAAAATTAAAGGCTACAAACTTTGATGATATAGAGCTTATAAGACCTATGTATTACATAGAAGAAAAATACATAAAGAACTTTACTCAAAGATCAGGAATTTGGCCTCTTAACTGTGCTTGTATGGTAGCAGCTAAAAAAATAGGAAATAAGAGATTTGAAATAAAAGATATGATAGAAGAATTCAAAAAGAATTTTAATGGTGTTGATAAATCTATATTTAGAGCAGCTCAAAATGTAAGTATTGATTCTATACTTGGATGGCAAATAGATGGAGAAGATTATTCTTACTTAGATTTCTATAATAAAGATAGCTTACTTGAGCCAGTAACAGAATTGAAGTATGAAAAAATAGCTAAAGAAGAAGCGAAAAAAGAAAAAATAAAAATAGCAAAAAATCTTTTAGATGTTTTAGAACCAGCTGTAATAGCTGAAAAAACAGGACTTTCTTTAGAAGAGATAAAAGCACTTTAAAAGTTTTAAGAGGGTAGAGTAATGTAGAAAATTTATAAAATACATTTACTCTGCCTTTTAATTTTATCACATAGTTATTTTAAAGAAGTTGTTCTTAATTAATATCTTGAATTAATATAATTTAAAGATAGTATGTAAATATGGAATGTTAAGTATGATAGTTAAAGCAATTACTATGCCTACACCTAGAAGGCTAAAGAAACAAATTAAAAAATATATTACTATGGAAAGAGTCATTATTTATAGCATAATAGGGACAGGAACAGCAATTATATGTTTAAACTCAATTCCTGTTAAAGCAATACCAATAGGAGCATTAATTTATTGCGGAATTGCTTATGAGGTTATAGAGAATGGAGTTTATGCTACGGATGATCCAGAGTTTATAAGATATCTTTTAGAAACTAATTTCTATTATGAAGGATTTAATATTTTTTATTAAAGTAAAAGAAATATTTTTAGAATAATAAAAATATTAAAGGGGAATAATCTTTTATATAGTTCTATTTAATAAGAAATAACGAAGATATAACTAATTAAAAAGAAAAAGGAGCTGTACAAATCAGTATCTTTTTTATAAATACATTTCTTCATCTGTCGAGATAGCTATATAGGTACAAAATGCTGTGATCATTGAACTAGTACTAGAAGCTATTTATTTTTGAATAATAGTTGCGTGGAAAAATTTCCATTGTTTGAACAAAGTGAGTTTGGAAATTTTAGCAACTATTATAGAAAAAATATTAGAGCTTCTTTACGTAGGTGAGTGGTCGCAAATGGTGAACCTATATAGCTAGATAAAAGGCAAAGAGGATGTATCTGTAATTCGATACATCCTCCTATGCTAAAAAATTATTTTATAACTTCAACACCGTTATTTCTAGCGTTATCTAAGTCATATGCTTTTTTTCTAACTTTCATAGATTCTTCGATAACCATATCTAAGAATTCACCCATTTCGATACCGAAATGTTTTAAACTTACAGGAACTAAGCTGTTTTTAGTCATTCCTGGTAATGTATTAACTTCTAATACATAAGGAACACCATCTTTTATAAGCATATCAACTCTTGTTAAAACGCTAGTTTTAAGAGCATGATAAGTTCCTACAGCCATTGCTTCAACTTCTTTGTGTAATTCTTCTGGAAGTTCAACAACATATCTTTTTGAACCTTCAGCAGTATATTTTGATTCGTAGTCGAAGAATTCTCCTTTTGGTTCTATAGCTATAACAGAAGTCATTTTTCCGTTTACAACTGGGCAAGTTATTTCAGTTGCGTCAGTTAAGAACTTTTCTATCATGATTTCTTCATCCCATTTTAAACCATCAAGAACAGCAGCTTCAACATCTTCTTTTTTCTTAACTATGAAAGTAGCAACACTTCCACCACCATTAACTGGTTTAACCATTACTGGATAACCATATTCTTCGATTTTAGCGTAATCTATTTCTTCTACTGATTTAACAACAAACCAGTCAGCTGTTCTTATGTTATTGTAACGTAAGATTTGTTTAGTTATATCTTTATCAACACCTAAACCACCAGCTAATACGCCACATCCTGAGTATGGTATTTCATAAGTTTCAAGTATAGCTTGAACTCTTCCATCCTCACCAAATTTACCATGTAACATTAATAAAGCGAAATCTAAATCTTTAACTTTTTCTATTACATCTGTTTTCTTATCAATTACTACTGGAATTACCTCATATTTGCTTTTATCTAAATGTTCAATAACATTATTTCCGCTATCTAGTGAAACTTCTCTTTCAGAAGATATTCCACCCATTAAAACTCCAACTTTCATCATTATCATAAACCTCCGTACATAAAAATTAATTTGTATATGTATGAATAATGCGTTTTAATTATATCACTTTATTTCAATTCTGTGTGCAAAAAAAATAATAAATAATAAAAATTTAAAAAACTTTTTATCAAAATATATATTTAAGTGCTTTCTTTTAACAATATTTCTATAAAAACCTTTAAAAAATATGAATTTAATCATACAAACATGAAATAAATTCATATTTTATTAATGATATATTTTGAAAAGACTAATAGTTTTATAGCTTATGTTTTTTTCTTTGAAATTTTTCAAAGGTATAAATATAATCAAAACCTAAATTTTTTATTATATCTAATCCATAGCTACATCCACCAAATACATCACTAGCTTTATGAGCATCAGAACCTATAGTAATGAGATTACCACCTAAAGATTTATATAATTTTAAAACTTCAATAGAAGGATGTAAGGAGTTAAGGGATTTTCTTAATCCAGAACAATTTACTTCTAAAGCTATTTCCTTAGAAATAATTTGTTTAAGGATTTTTTCTATGATGTTCTTATGAATATTAAAATCATAATTACCTAGAGTATCAAAGGCATATCTATTCATTAAGTCTAAGTGTGCAGCAATATTAAAACCACCTGATGAAACCATTTTTAAATATTCTTCAAAATAAAGATTATAAGCATCTATTTTATTATGTCTACTACATAAGTCTCTTAATCCTAAAGCCCCTACATTATGAATAGAGCCAATGATGAAATCAAATCTTTTTAAATCAATTGCTTTTAAGTTTTCTAAATGGGGTTCACAAATTTCTAATGCTTTTAATATAGTTATTTCATTAGATATTTGTGAAGCATTTAGGATTTCATCTTCAAATTTTTTTTTATTAAAGTGTCCATAAGTTTTTTTATTTTTATTTGAAGAGTAATGTTCTGTAAATGCTAAATATTTAACATTTTTATCTAAAGCAGAAAGGACCATGTTATTTACAGATTCTTTTGAATCAAAAGAATTATTGGAATGACAATGTAAATCAAACATAATTAAAGGCCTTTCTTAAGTAGTTGATTTAATTTATCAGGGTTATTTGTAATAATGGAAGAAACACCTAAGTCTATAAGTTTTAACATATCTTCTTCATCATTCACAGTATAACAATTAACAGAAATATTTCTATTGAGTATAGATTGTAGGTATTTTTTATCAAGAATAGAGGAATAATGTGGATGAAGAGCATCTGCACCACAACTAAGACAATAATCAGCAGGGTTGTTAAGCCAACAATCATAAAGTAGACCTGTTTTTATAGATTTATCTAAGTCTTTAATTTTCATCATAGATAAATGGTTAAATGAAGAAATAATCACTTTTTCTTTTAATCCAAATTTATATATATTATCTAGTATAATATTTTCAAGGTTTTCATAATTAATTATGCTATTTTTAAGTTCTAAGTTTATATAAATATTACTATCTTTTGCAAATTCTAAAAATTCTTCTAAGGAAGGAATTTTTTCTCCTTGACCAGCGTCTAATTTTCTTAAGTCAGCATAAGTGAAATCTTTAAGAAAGCCAGTTCCATTTGTTGTTCTATCTAAAGTTTCATCATGAAGTATTAGAGGTACATTATCTTTAGATAATTGGACATCTAATTCAATACCATGGCAGTATCCTTCCTCCACAGATTTTATAAAAGCCTTCATTGTATTTTCAGGGTATTTAGAAGAAAATCCTCTATGGGCTAAATTTAAAGTCATTTCTATAACCTCCTAGAATTAATATTCTTATTCAAATATATCAATAAAAATGGCATAATGGAATAGAATTCTTTAAAATTTTAGAATAGAGGTGTTGATGTATTGGGAGAATTTAAGCAATATATATGGCCTACAGCATTAGGATTTATAGGATTAATAATAGGACTTTTAGTATATTTTTTTTATGAAGCAAATATAGTAATTTTGGTTTCATTAATAATTTTAGGAATCTTAATTGGTTTTAGAATAATTAGAAATAAAAGATAAGGAAATAGGAGAATAAAAATGGAATTAATTATAGAATTAAAAGATAAAAATGAAAAGGTAGTTTATAAAGGAGATAGAATTGATGTTTTAGACTTTGAAATGGGTGGAATAAAATACAAACAAATAAGGTGTTTTAAAAAGGGATTTTCTAAGTCAGAGTTAATAGAAACTGAAATAATAAAAACAATAAAAGAAGTAAAATAAATATTAATAAGATTTCAGCAATTAAGTAAAAGGAAAAAGGGCTATGGTAGATTCATAGCCCTTTTCTTTGAGAAAAATAAAATAACAAGTGATAGTATGAGTTTTGAGAATAAAAAGCAATTAGATAATAATAATATATGTCCTTTTATTAAATTTGTTAATAAAAAAATATAAAATATTTGTAGAAGTTATTGAAGTAATATATAATAGAAAATAAATAAAATTAAATTTAAAAAATAAAACTACGGTTTTGCTTATGTGTAGTATAAATTAAAGTTCTAATTGGAGGATAACGAAATGGAAATTAATAATTTTAAGGAAATGGATCCCTTAATGTTATATAGTATTATAAACTTAAAGCTTAGAGATTTTTATGGTTCTCTAGATAGCTTATGTGAAGATAATAATATAGAGAGAAAACAATTAGAAGAGACTCTAGGGAAAGCTGGATTTGAATATAATGAGGATTTAAATCAATTTAAATAATATTAAATTTAATTTAAATAATAGATATTTGATAAATTAGATATTTTGGAGGGAATGTTAATGAACACAGGAAGAGAACCATATATATTAGTTTTGGGGGCTTCAATAATAGACATATTTGGATTTAGTAAGACTAAATATAGATCTTACAATTCAACACCTGGGCAAGTAAAGATGTCTTTCGGAGGTGTATGTAGAAACATAGCAGAAAATATGGCGAGAGTAGGAGTAAATGTCAAATTTATATCTATTGTAGGTGATGATGAAAATGGAAAAGCTATAATGGCTCATGGAAAAGAGCATGGTTATGATATGTCAGATTCATTAATCTTAAAAGGTAAATCAACACCAACATATTTAGCTATATTAGATGAACATGGAGAAATGGTTTCAGCTATAGCAGATATGAAAAGTATAGATGAGATGTGTACTGATTTTATAGATGAAAAAGCAGAAATAATAGAAAATGCAGAATATGTGGTTCTTGACTCTGATAATCCAGAAATAGTGGAATACATGGTTAAGAAATTTAAAAATACTAAGTTTATATTAGATCCAGTTTCAGCAGAAAAAGCTATGAATGTGAAACATTTAATAAAGTATTTCCATACAATAAAGCCAAATAGACATGAAGCTGAAATATTAGCTGGATTTCCAATTATAGATGAAGAAGATTTAATAAATGCAAGTAATTATTTCTTATCACTTGGAATTGAAAGAGTATTTATAAGTTTAGATGCTGATGGAATATTCTATAGAGATAAAAATAGTTGTGGAAAAATAGGAACAGGAAAAGTAGATGTTGTTAATGTTACAGGAGCAGGGGATTCTTTTGTGGCAGGAATGGGACATGGTTATATGAATAATCTTCCTATAGAAGAAATAGTTAAGTTTGCAATATCAATGTCTGTTTTAACTATAGCACATGAAAAGACAATACATCCAGAAATGTGTTTTGAAAAAATATCATCAATGATGAATGAAATGGAATGGAAATCAAAAAAATTATTATAAAAGAATAGAATAAAAGAGCTCAAATGGGTATAATAGTAAGTATAAAGTAAAACTTGGTAGTTTATCTGAATTAAGTTTGAGTTTATACTGAATTAATTAAACTCATCTAAAATGTTAAGACTATATATAAATAAAAAGATATAGTATGTAGCTATTAGATAAAATATTATTAGAGTATAAGCCCATAATAAATACCTAAAATATTAAAGAACTATAGATTATATATTTATTTAGTTAAGGTAGGTGAAGCTTGTGTTTAAAATAAAAAAAGGTAAAGCAATAATGTTATTAGCAGCAGCTACTGCTTTTGTTGCAGCTATTGCTTATGATAAGAAAAACAATGAAGTTTTAGAAGAAAATCAAGAAGATGAATTTAATGAAAGTACAATAGAAGTTGATAAAGAATAATTAAATTTATATATTAAATTTAGGGATATATCGAAGCTAAAGATATATCCTTTTTACTTTTAAACTAATATATAGTAATTTATTTAAGAGTTAGGGATTGCAAATATATTATTTATAGTAGAAAATAAGTGTAGACTTAATTGAGATGAAATTTTGATTCCATTTAAATGATTAGTGGTGTTATATAGAAGGATTAAGTTAAAAGTCTTACCTAAATTAAAGTTATACTTATATGTTATTAAAAATAAGTCTTACTTAAATAATTTGGTAACAAAGGATACGGAATAAAAAAGCTTTATAGTATATAATATAAAATGCAAAAAGAAAACTAAATTTACTTTAAAGTAAGTATAATATTTTGATAAAAGCAATAATTATAGCTATTTAATATTAAAAATATAGCTATTACATAAATTTTTCATAGAAAGACTGAGGAGGAATAAGTTATGAGTCTATTTTTAGGTAAAATACATTTTTGGTTATTTGAAAAAATAAAATGGTTTGAAGGGTTAGAAGAGGATACTTTAGCTTTAGCAAAAGCAAATTCAATTGATATAGATAAATTAGTTAAAGAGGCTAATGAAAGATTTGGAGAAAAACTTAAAGACGAACCTTTAGATAAATTAATAGATGAAAGTAATATACATGGTTGGTTACAAGAAGCTATAAATTCAGCAGAAGGAAGAGTTGCTTTTTACACTACTGAAATATTAAAAGCAAATGAAGGGTTAAAAGCTAATTTACTAGAAATATACACAAATAAAGGAATAGAGAATGCTAAAAGCTATATAGAAAATAATTCTAATGTAGAAAGTGCAGAAGAAATTTATAAGGCTATGAATGATTATATATTAGAAGGAATGCCTTGTGATAGAATAAATCAAATTTTAAGCTCATCAGAAGATAAAATAGAATGGTCAGCTCAAAGATGTTTACACAAAGTATTTTGGGATAAAGTAGGTGGAGATGTAAGTAATTTCTACGAGCTTAGAAATGCTTGGATAAAATCTTTTGTTAATGCTTTAAATAAAAACTTTGTTTATGAAATAAATAATAATATAATGTCAATTAGTAAAATGATGTAAAATTAAATGGCTCCTTAAAGAACATTTATGCATACTATAGTATATAAACAAAGTCCTAAAATCGCTAGGAGGGATAGTATGCATTTAGTAAGTGGAGCAACAATAAGTTTAGATGCAGGATATAAATGCTATCCAAATGCTGATTCTATAGGTAACAGATTAGAAGAGCAATATACAAAGGAAGTATTAAATCTAGTAATTGAAAAATTAAATGCATTGGGATATAAGGCTATAGACTGTACTCCATGGAATGAAAAATTTAATTTTATAGGAGATTCTCTGAGTTATAGAGTAAGGAATATAAATAAATTGAATTCCTCTTTGCATTTAGAACTTTCCTTTCATTTATATCATAAAAAAGCTATAGAGTGTTGGGTTAGTAGCTGTGGAAAAGCTTTCAAATTTGCAGAAAAAATATTAAAAGAAGTTTCGATTTTAAATTATTATGATAGAGGTGTAAAGTTAGGTGAGAATTATTTGATATCACATAATAAAATGCCTACTATAATAATAAGGCTTTTCTTTGATGAATCAATAGAACGGTGTAGAAAAGATGAACTCAATGCTATAGCAACTAATATAGTGAAAGCTATTGCTAGTAAATAATACTTATAAAAAATCAAAGAGTATTCCTAAAGAGAATTTTACTTTAGGAATACTTCTTTATTTATAAAATTTTTATATTTAATTTTATAAATAATACATAAGAACAATTTTATTTTATTTTTTTACTTTATATAATTCTGGAGTATCAGGAGTTATTGTTTTAAATTCATAACCTTTAGATTTATAATATTTTATTATTTCTGGTAAAGCTTTTACAGAATTATTGTTAGCTTCAGCACAATGCATTAGTAAAACAATATTATTATCTTTAGATATAGAATTTTTGAATATTAGATTAGGTGCTAGGTTAACATTGGTTCCATCACCAGTATCTTGAGTCCAATCATAAATTTTAAGGGAATTCTCATGGAGTAAAGTTACCCAATCTTCTTTCAGTTTAAAGGACATATTATTTGTTCCAAAAGGAAATCTGATTATATAAACTTTTTCGCCAATTATATTTTCAATTATTTTTTGTGTTTTAAGCATTTCTTCTAAAAATTTTTCTTTAGAATTATATATATATCTTTCATGGCTAAAAGAATGTAAACCTATAGCACTACCTTCATCACATATTCTTTTAACAGTGGTAGGACTATCATTAATAAGTTTCCCCATTAAGAAAAATGTAGCACAAACATTTTCTTCTTTTAAAATATCAAGAATTTTATCAGTATTACTACTAGGACCATCATCAAAAGTTAAATAAATTACTTTTGGTTGATTTTCTAGAGGATAAACATAAGTTATTTGATTAAAAATAATAAAAAAAAATGAAAAAATAAATATTGATAATTTTTTTAACATTGTAAAACCACACCTTTAAATAAACTTTTAAATTTATTATTCTCTTAAGATTTAAATTTTATTAAAATTAATATCATTTTAAAAATAATATTCCTATGATATAATAAATAAAAACATTATATGAATGAAGGGATTTTTATGAAAAATGCATTGAATATAATAATATCTATTATAGCTATAATAGTGATTTGTAAGATATTTGTCTTTGTATTACCATATATAATCATAGGAATTGTGGCTATAGGATTAGGTATATGGGGATATATTGCATATACTAAGAGAAAAATTTTAAAAAAGATGAATGAATTTGAAAACCAAAATAATAAGACTACTTATTATAATACACATATTAAAGGTGAGGAAAGAAATAATAATAAACAAAATAATGATTACAATGGGCCTATAATAGATGTAGACTACGAAGAAGTTAATAAAAAATAATAGGAGCTTGTCATATGAACTTTAGAAAGTTAAAAATATTTTATGAAACAGCTACATCATTAAATATGACTGAGGTTGGAAGAAAGCTTTATATAAGCCAACCATCAGTAAGTCAAGCTATTAAAGAAATTGAAATAGAAACAGGTGCAAGACTTTTTGATAGAATAGGAAAAAGATTATATTTAACCTATGAAGGAGAGTTGTATTTAAAATATGTGAATAGAGTGTTGAATTTACATAATGAAGCACTTACTTTACTTAATGATTGTAAAAACAATATAAAAGGTAGAATAAGAATAGGTGCAAGTACAACTATAGGGTCTTGTTTTTTGCCAAAGATAATAAAAGAATTTTTAGATGAGAATAAAAATATAGATATAGTTATAACTATAGGAAATTCTGAAGAAGTTGAAAATAAACTTTTAAATAATGAAGTTGATATTGGATTTATCGAAGGAAATGTTTTATCTAAGGAGTTAATAGTTGATTACAGTTGGAAAGATGAGCTTGTTTTCATAGGATTTAAAGGTGCAAATGAAAAAAATGAATATGATTTATTAAATAGATTCATAATGAGAGAAAAGGGCAGTGGAACTAGACAGATAATAGAAAACTACTTAAATTCAAAAAATATAGACTATAAAATTTCAATGGAACTTGGAAATGTAGAGGCTATAATACAATTAGTAGAAGTAGGTCTTGGAATATCATGTGTTCCTTTTAGAGCAGTTTCATCAAAATTAGAAAAAGGTGATATAGAGGTTCTTAATATTATAAATGAAGAAAATATAAAAAGAGATTTTAAATTAATATATCACCAAGATAAATTTTTATCAGAAACTATATGTAGTTTTATAAAAAAATCAAAAGAATTTGAATAATATTAAAAGAGGATATATCCAAAATTAAGGATGTATCCTCTTTATATTTTAATTATTAATATAAGAGTAAACTTTTGATTATAAAAATTTACTTATAGATAAAGATAAATATTTATAAAAATAATATTAATAAAAGTTATTGTGAATTAAAGTAAATAAAAGAATACGGATATAAAGTGACATAGACTTCCTAACAATATAAAAATATGAAAGATTTCATGAAAACCTAAAAATTTAAATTTTAAGAATTTAGGCTTTAGAGCATAAATAATCCCACCAATTGTATATAATATTCCACCTAAAAGTAACCATAATACTCCAAAAAGAGAAATGGAATTATAAAGTGGATATATGATAAAAATAGCTATCCAACCCATTCCAATATAAAGAGAAGTAGAAAGCCATCTAGGGCACTTAAACCAACATAATTTAAATACAATTCCTGAAATAGTAAGTATAATGATTATAGAGGTCAAAGCAACTCTAAGAGTACCATGTAGAGCTAAGAGACAAAAAGGTATATAAGTACCACCTATAAGAAGAAAAATCATAGAATGATCTAATTTTCTTAAAAATAATAAAACTTTTTCTGAGGCGATAGTAAGATGATAAGTAGCTGATGCACTATATAATAATATTAAACTTAGTCCAAAGGTACAGACAGATATAAATTCTAAAGTTAAGTTAGAACCAAATAATGAAACTTTTATTATCATTGTTAAAAGAGCTATTAAGGACAAAATGGCTCCAAACAAGTGGGATAGACCATTTATAGGTTCTCTAAAAATCTTATTCATAAAATCCTCCTAATTTTTTCAAAATATCTAGTTTTTAAAACTACTTATAATTATAATTATATTATCTTATTAGAGTTATATAAAGTCAATATGTATTTTATAAATTAATAAATAAGTTTTAAAAACTTTATATTGTAAAGATAAATACATAGTATATAATTATTTTATTAAGATAATTTTAATTTAGAATAGGAGATTAAAATGGAAAATATAAGAAACTTAATGAAAAAAGCAAATAAAGTAAGTAATATAGATTTAAATGAGATACCAAATATAGATTTATATATGGACCAAGTAATACAATTGTTTGATAGTAAATTAGAAGATTTGAAAAGGAAAGAAGAAGATAAAATACTAACTAAAACAATGATAAACAATTATGTTAAGGGTAAACTTTTGATGCCCGTAAAGAAAAAAAAGTATAGTAAGGAGCATATATTATTAATTTCTTTAATTTATGAATTAAAAGGTATATTATCTATAAATGATATACAGAGCTTATTAGAACCAATGGTAGAAGACATTGAAAATGCTGGAGATAACTTTAATTTAGAAGGTGTTTATAACAATATAAATAGCATTAGATTAAAGCAAGTAGATGAATTTGAAAGAGAAATAACAAACTATATTAAAGAATTGGATAACATGGAATTTAGGGATGAATATGAAAAGAATTTAGCATTATCAGCTATTTTAGCTACAAAAGCAAACCTTTATAGAAGATTAAGTGAAGAAATTGTCGATGATTTAAATAAATAATGTAAAAAAATATAAAAAATTGAATAAATGGGTAACTAAATGAATGGCAATGACATATATATATATTAAGTAAAGCAAATAAAGTGCTTTAGGAGGTATAGTGATGAATTTTGAAGAATATATGAATTGCCATAATGATAACGATGGATTTTTAGATAATGATTTTGGAGCAATGGACCCTTGTTTTGAAGATCCAAACAACGATTTTGAGGAAAATGATAACAACAACAATAATAATAACAATAGCCGTCATTGTAAATGCAAATGCAATTGCAAATGCGATAATGATTATGATGAAGACCCTTGTGATGAAGATGGAGAATATATTGATAATGGATTAGATTGTGAACAAACTTGGAGACCAGATCCATGTAGACCAGTTCCACAAAGTGGTACTTTAAATCTTGTTTCTAGATTAGATTGTGCTCAAGGAGAACCATTAGAAAATGCTCCAGTTAGCTTATATAGAGTAGATGATGGCTGTGAAAAATTAGTAGGAACTAAAAAAACAGATAGAAACGGTGCAGCAACATTTACTTGCTTAGAAGACGGAATATACAGAGTAGAGCAAGACTTAGACCCATGTTTATTTGAATGTGCACAATATTACCCATCAGCTCATTTTGCTATAAAACCAGGCCATAGAAATCAAAGAATGGTTATAGTTCATAAGAGAAGAAGATTAGTAGATAAATGTACTATGAGAGCTATAAACAAAGCTGTTAATGCAGCTGTTAAAAGAGCTATATGCTGCTGTAAATGCAGATGTAGATAATAATAATTTTGTGTGTTTGAGATTTCAAAACAATTTTAATTAAATAAGGGAAGATAGTAATCTTCCCTTATTTAGATTTAAAAAAGAATATGTTATAATGATAATTTAAAAGAAAAAAGAATTTTATAGTAAGGAAGGGCATAAATACATATGAAAATTAGAATAAAGTATTTTGACGGTGCAACTAAATTAGAGAAAATAGCTAAGGGAAATTGGATTGATGTATTTGCTAATAAAGATGTTTTTGTAAAGGTTGGAGAAGGAGCAATGATTCCATTAGGATTTGCTTTAGAGTTACCTAAAGGATGGGAAGGACATCTTGCACCAAGAAGTTCAACATTTAAAACATGGAAGGTAATAACTAGTAATAGTGTTGGTGTAATTGATGATTCATACATCGGAGATAATGATCAATGGCATATGCCAGTATATTGTTTACAATGTAAGGATGTAAGAGTTGTAGATGGAGTTAAAGAAGAGGGGTCATGGATTAGGAAAGGAGATAAAATAGGACAATTCAGAATAATGGAAGTTATGCCTGAAATTGAGTTTGAAGAGGTTGAATCTTTTGGAAATTCAGACCGTGGAGGCTTTGGAACTACTGGAACAAAGTAAAAAGTATTTATTTGAATACTTAGTTCAAGTTTATATTATTAGTTAAAGAGAGGATGTATGGAATTTAGATACATCCTCTCTGTCTTTTATCTAGCCTCTCAGCTATATAAATTCAGCATTTGTGACCATTAACATGGGTAAAGAAGCTCTAATATTTTTCCTATAATAATTACTAAAGTTTCCAAAATTACTTTGTTTGATAGTAATATAAATTACGGTGTTGATTTTATGAAGTTTCTTAAGTATTATTCTTCTAAAAGAAGAGTTGTTTCTTCCCATTGAGTATATAAATCTTGAATTTCTGCTTCTGTAGTTGCTATTAGTCCGTGAACTCTTTCACTTTCTTTAGGATTTGAATAAATTTCTTCCTTACAAAGCTCTTCATTTAAACTTAGTAAAATTTCTTCTTTTGAAGCTATTTCCTTTTCTATGTTTTTTATTTTTAATGAAAGAGATTTAGCTTGTTTTTCTTTTTCTCTTCTTTTCTTTTTTTCTTCTTGAATTTGTGTTTTAGTTTTACCACTATTAATTTCTTCATTAAAGGTTTCAAATCTATTTGGATTTGCTTTTTTTTCTGAATAATAATTATAATTTCCTAAATAAGTTGTAATATTATCTTCAGAGAGTTCTAGTATTTTAGATATAACCTTATTTAAGAAATATCTGTCGTGGGATATAACCATTAATGTTCCATCATAACTTAAAATTGCTTCTTCTAAAGCTTCTCTAGAAATTATATCTAAATGGTTTGTAGGCTCATCAAGAAGAAGGAAGTTTGATTTAGATAGCATTAATTTTAATAAATTTATTCTACATTTTTCCCCACCACTTAATTTATCAATAGTTTTAAATACATCATCACCAGTAAATAAAAATGATGCTAAAGCATTTCTTATTTCTGTAGTAGTCATTTTTGGGAAGCTATCCCAGACTTCATCTAAAATTGTTTTATTTAAATCTAAATCTGATTGTTCTTGATCATAATAGCCAACAAAAACATTTTTACCTAAAGAAAAATTTCCTGAATCAGCTTTTATTTTATCTAGTAATATTTTAAATAAAGTTGTTTTACCTCTTCCATTTTCACCTATTAAGGCTACTTTATCTCCTCTTTTTAAATCAAGAGAGATATTTTTAAATAGTACCTTTTCACCATAACTTTTTGAGAGATTTTCAACATGTAATACATCATTTCCACTTTTTATAGGAACTTCAAATTTTATATTAGAAGCTCTTCTTATTATTTCAGGTGCTTCAACAAGTTCCATTCTTTCAAGAGCTTTTTCTCTGCTTTCGGCAGCCCTAATACTTTTTTCTCTATTAAAAGAACGGAATTTTTCAATTATCTTTTCTTGTCTTTTTATTTCAGCTTGTTGAAGGTTATAAGCTTTCAATCTAACTTCTATATCTTTTTCTCTAAGCTCTAAAAATTTTGTATAGCTAGCATTATAGGTATTTACCTTTCCAGAAATTAATTCAAAAGTAGCATTTGTTACAGCATCTAAAAAGAATCTATCGTGGGAGATAACAAGGATAGTACCTTTATATGCTTTTAAATATTCTTCAAGCCATTCAATGGCAGCTAGGTCTAAGTGGTTTGTTGGTTCGTCTAAAAGTAATATATCAGGTTTAGATAATAATAATTTACAAAGAGCAACTCTTGTTTTTTGACCACCACTTAGTAATGAAATTTCTTTATCATAATCACTTTCTTTAAAGCCTAAACCTTTTAAAACACGAGAAATTTCACCTTTATATGTATATCCACCTCTATGTTCAAAAAGTTCTTGAGAAGTTGTATAATCCTTTATTAGTTTATTGTGATAAGCTTCTTTACTAGGATCATAAGGTTCTCCCATTTTAACTTCTAAAGTTCTAAGTTTTTCTTCTAATGATATTAAATCAGCAAAAACTAAAAGCATTTCAGAATATATAGAATTGCTATTATCTAAAGAAAGATTTTGTGATAAATAACCTAAGGATTTATTTTTATCTATAAAAAGTTCACCAGAATCAAAATCAAGTTCTTTAGTTAGAATTTTAAAAAGTGTTGATTTACCTTCACCATTAGATCCAATTAACCCCACCTTATCTCCTTCATTGATTGAAAAATTTACATCCTTTAAAATTTCATCTATACCAAAGCTTTTTTTTATATTTTTACAACTTAAAATTATCATAATATATTTAACTCCTTTAAATTCTAAGAGATTTTTACTTAGTAACATAAGACTTTAATTCATAAATGTAGGCTTAACTCAGATGGAGTTTTGATTCCATCTCAAGGCTTAGTAAGCATTATCTAGAAATGTGAGACTGTTTAATCTAAATTAAATCTCAAATTATATAAAGTCTATAAGTTTTAATATAAATTAAATCATTTTAATTTATATTTTTTAATAGAATAATATTCTTTTGGTATAAAATATTATAGCTTTATTAAAAATATATTTTAAGAATAGCTAGTAAATAAAATAACTAAAGATATATTACTTAATAATTATACTAATAAAGAATCTTAAGTTCAAATTACTAGAAAGTCAATAAGAGAAATTTTATAAATGTTAACTATATGAGGCTATTTTGAATAAAATATAGTGGAGGTAGGTAGTATGTTTTTTTATAGAAATGATTTTAGAGATTTATTTGTTGGAATAGAAGATTATGTACCACTTAAAAACGGAACTAAAGTAATTCCTATTAATTTTGATAATGGTGCTACAACTCCTGCATTTAAATCAGTAGAGCATTATGTAAATGAGTATTTGCATTATTATGCATCTATTGGCAGAGGTAGTGGAATAAAATGTCATAAATGTACTAATCTTTATGAAAAATCAAGAGATATAATTTTAGATTTTTTTAATATCAAAAATAAAGATAAGTATACAGTAATTTATGTTAAAAACACTACTGAGGGAATAAATCTTTTAGCAAATGTTTTGATAGAATCAAAAAATGATGAAGTTTTAAGCACAAAAATGGAACATCATGCTAATGATTTACCTTGGAGGAATGTAGCAAAAGTAGTATATGTAGACGTAAATAAGGGAGGAGAAATAAATATAAATGACATTGAAGAGAAATTAAAACAGGCTAATGGAAAAATAAAATTTGTGACTATAACAGGAGCTTCTAATGTAACTGGATTTATTAATCCTATAAACAAAATAGCATCAATAGCGCATAGTTATGGTGCTAAGATAGTCGTTGATGCAGCACAACTTGTAGCTCATGAACCAATAAAAATGGAAGGGTCTAAAGAAGATGAGTATATTGATTTTTTAGTTTTTTCAGCTCATAAAGTATATGCTCCATTTGGAACTGGAGTAGTAGTAGGGTTAAAAAAAGAATTAAATAGTAAAGAACCAATGCTAAAGGGTGGTGGAGCAGTAGATATGGTCTTTGATAATGAGGTTTATTGGCATGATGCTCCATCAAAGTTTGAAGCAGGAACTCCAAATTTTTTAGGTGTAGTTGCTTTAGTAGCTGCACTAAAAACAATTAATCAAGTTGGATTTTCAAAGATAATGGACCATGAATGTAAATTAAAAAATTATCTTTTAACTGAAATAGAAAAGATTCCGAAGATAATAGTTTATGGAAATAAAAATGTACTTCATAGATTATGTGTAGTATCATTTAACATGGAGGGAATATATCATGAAGATCTTGCTAATAAATTAGATGAAGAAGCTGCTATAGCAGTAAGGCATGGATGTTTTTGTGCACAACCCTACGCAAAAAGATTATTAGAAATGACTGATGAAGAAACTTATAAATATATTAAGGATCCGACTATTCCAAGGCCTGGAATGATTAGAGCTAGTTTAGCTATGTATAACGACTTTGAGGAAATAAATAAGTTTTTAAGTGTATTAGAAGATATTTCGAAAAAATGTTAAAAGATGACCTAGGGGAGTATTATTTAAAGGACTATCTCAAAAAGAAATGCAAAGATTGAGATAGTCCTTACTTATTAAATTAAGAAGTTTATTATCAATTTGTTATATAGCAAAGCTTTCATATATTGGTAATGTATTAGTAGAATTTAAATCTTCTACAAGAGGTGCTAAATAAGCTAAAGCTTTTTCAGTTACACCATTACCTTCTTCATTTATCCATTCAGTAGGAAAATATTTTATGTTATTAGCAACTTTATTAGCTTCTATAAATACAGGTTCAGATTTATATGGTGAATTTGAAATTCTCTTAATTGATACCATAAGACCATTAGAACAATTTATAGAGTTTCTTAAGGCATATCTTCCAACAAGTTCTGCTTCATGTAAATCAGTTTCAGAAGCGCAGTGCATAGAACATCTTTGTAAAACACCAAGCTCAAGAACTTTTACTCTCTTTGTAATATTAGCTTTTAATATTGCAGCTTTTAATATTGAACCAACTCCGCCTAATTGGCTATGTCCAAAATTATCATGGGTTTCTGCATTAGTAGATGATAGGAATTCTCCATTTTCATTTCTTAGTCCTTCAGAAGCTACTATATATACAGAATGCTTTTCATTATATACTTTTTCCACATCTTTTATAAATTTAGCTAAAGAAAATGAGCTTTCTGGAAGATAAATTAAATCTACACAGCTAGTCCCTTTAACTCTTGCGAGAGAAGCTGCAGCAGCTAACCAACCTGTATCTCTTCCCATAGATTCTAATATAAAAATACCATTGTTACTATAAACTTTAGAATCTAAGTAAGTTTCAAGAACTGAAGTTGAAATAAACTTTGCAGCACTACCAAAACCAGGGGTATGGTCAATATATTTTAAATCATTATCTATAGTTTTAGGTATACCAATGAACTTAATATTTATATCCTTAGCTATAGCATAGGTACTAAGTTTTGCTATAGTATCCATAGAGTCATTACCACCTACATAAAAAAATGTAGAAATTTTATATTCTCTTAGAATAGAGATAAGCTTTTTATATTCTTCTTCATTTTCTGAAAAATCCTTAAGCTTATATCTACAGGAGCCTAATCCAGAGGAAGGTGAATTTTTAAAAATTTCTAGTTTATCTTCATCAATGGAAGAAAGGTTTATTATTTTATTAGCTAAAATACCTTCTATACCATTAATACCACCATAAACATTTTCATATAAATTTAAGTTAAAATTTTCTTTTATTACACCGTAGACACTAGAGTTTATAACCGTTGTAGGTCCACCAGATTGAGCTATTATACAATTCATTAGAATACTTCCTTTCCTATTTAAAAATGATATATAGTATACTATTTAAAATAAAACATACTTCATTAACTAATATAGTATATTTTATTGTGTAAATCAATATAAATTTTAGAAAAATATTAATTGTATTTGGATAAAATATAGAAAGAAAAATAATTAATATAAATTAATATGAATGATAAGAAGTTACAATTCACGTAAACAAGCTGTTATAAAATATTAAATTTAGATACTTATTTATATGATATAATATATAAATAACATACTATGTTAGGAGTTTTAATTATGGATATAAAAGAGAGATTAAAAAGTAATAATATAAAAATAACAAAATCTAGAATAATAATTTATGATATTTTACTAAAAAGTAAGGATAGCTTAAGTGCTGATTATATATATAGAGAAGCTAAAAAGGAAGATGATATAAATTTATCAACTGTTTATAGAACTTTAGATTTATTTGAAAATAAAAATTTAGTAGATAAAATATTTTTAGGAGATAATAAGGCAAATTATAGGATAAAGAGAGAAAGTCATAAGCATAATTTAGAGTGTAGTCTTTGTCATAAAAAAGTTGAAATACCATGTCCTATGAATCAAATTGAGGAAATGCTAAAAGAAAAAGTTGGGTTTAAGTTAATGGAGCATGATTTAAAATTGAAAGGAATATGTGAAGAGTGTTCTGCGAAAAAAGAAGAATAAAAAAAGGGGGTATGCCAAAGCTATGGACATATCCCCTTTATTGTGTGCCCGGCATGAACAACAACTTGACGGTGAAAGTCCGTTGTGGGCT